>PKWY01000050.1 GCA_003132205.1 Acidimicrobiaceae bacterium | reverse complement strand
GTCTGGGAGATGGTTTGGCCGATGAAGAACAGGCGGAAGTTCCGCCACCGGAGCGACGACAGAGTGCGCCGGACGAAACCAGGTCCTTGGGCAAGACTGTCGTCCATCGGATCAGGCACCTTCGACGTATTCATCGGCTGGTCCCTCAGCCCCGTGAACGACTCGATACTCGACCAGCTTCACGGTCAATGTGGACAGGTGCAGCGGTACATGGGCCGACCGACCTGTATCGCCCGCGTTCATCGGGCCCGACCCAACGCCCCGAACGACCTGGCCACAAGCGGCAGCGCCAGAAGGAATGCGCACCACCTGCAGTCGCCGCCCCGCCCCACAACGCCGGGACGGTGACCCACACCGGCGCTTCTGGAGGTGTGGAACCCGCATCACAACACGTGTGGGACACCCACGCCCGGGCGGATCGGCGAAGGACTTGTCGAGATCGGTGAGTTCGTACAGGGTGGCAGTCTCAACGCGGTCCGGATCGATCCGGCGTGTCATCAGACCGTCGCATTCGGCTCGGCGAAGCGTGTCGGTGAGGACCTCATGTGACATGCCGTCGAGAGCCCCGTGAAGGTCCTGGTAACGCTTCCCTCGCTTGCCCCAGCTCGCGGAGGAGCGCGATGCTATATCGTCCGCCAAGAATCTCAATGAGCGCCACCGCGTTACTAGCCCGACTAATCCGTTCAGCGTCCATGTGCAGGTCAACGTTCGTAGATGCCGGTGAGCCGGCCTCTGGCGGTTACCGGTGCGGTGAGAGAGGAGAGAAGAGCGCGGGGTCGTGCTCGATCCAGTTTCGTTCCGTCAACGGTGCTGCTGGTTTCGCGCGAGAGAGCGAAGAGTTGGAAGGTGTAGCGATGTGGTCCGTGGCCCTTGATCGGTTCGGGGCCGTGGTATCCGCGACTTATGGTGGATCGCAGGATTCGCACTCCGGTGGCGGGTTCGTGCGCCGACAGCGCGCCTGGGGGTAGGTGGTTGGGGAAGTCGAGCCGGGACGGGTCGATGAGCACAAGGCAGTGCACGGCTGGCTTGGATGTGGGGACATCGAGGTCCTCGACCACGAGCAGTAGCTCTGTCGTCTCGGGTGGTGGCGGGCTCCAGGTGAGATCAGGGGAGAGGTTCTTCCCGCCGATCCGCTTGCCGGCGTGTTCCGGGGGGATCGACTGTCCTTCCTCGAAGTCTTCGCTCGTCACGATGAGCAGTTCTGGTCCCTGCAGGTTCGGAAGGTTCCACGCCGAATGGATGTCTCGGGCTCTGCGGTTCTTGAGGAGCGTGCCAAGAAGTGTCATTTCGTCTCCGCCAGCATGTCGAGGATCTCAGCGGTCGTGGTGGTCTCGCCGAGCTTGGGAAAGATGCGTTCGATGCTGTTGGTGTGGGCATCGGGATCGGTGTCGGTCATAGCGTCGGTTGCCAAGACGACGTGATAGCCGTGGTCGTACGCGGAGCGGGCGGTGGACTCGACGCCTGAGCAGGTCGAGATGCCGGTCAGCACCACCTGGGTGACGCCGAGGCCACGCAGATGAGCGTCGAGCCCAGTGTCGTGGAAGGCGCTCCGCCGCTGCTTGGTGACGAGGTGGTTGTCCGGTTGCACATCGAGTTCGTCGACAAGGTCGGCCCAGTCGGGAGAGTTGATGATCTCGGGCGGGCGGGTCCGATCGGTGCGCCCTGGTGCTCCAGCGGTCACGTTGACCAGCACGACGGGGAGAGCCTGACGGCGGAACGCGTGGGCCAGGCTGGCAGACCGCTCGACGATCTCTCCGGTGGGATGGACCGTGGTCGCGTCGCGATTCCCTTCTGCAAGTCGATCACGATGAGCGCGGGATTGGGATCCAAAGTCGTCAGTGCCATCGTCTTCCTCTTTCGTGTAGGGGGGTTCGTTGGTTGTCGGTCACAGCGATGTCGGCCTGGGTCAGGCACGTCGCTGTCGTCGCTGTGCCCGGGCTCCCCTGCGGGATCGCGATGCCGGACGGCAGCGTGCCGGTCGTCGTTGCTTCGATGGGAGGGGAGCCCTGGTCGATACGGGTGGTCGGTTCCGGCGGTATTCTCCGGTTCCGTTACCGAGGTCATAGGCTTTGCGCCAGCCGTTCGATCAGGGGTGCGGCGATCATCAGTTGTCGAAGTTCCGAAGGGGTGAAACCCGCCGAGAGTGCCTTCGCCAGCTGCTCGGCGCGCCCGTTGTGCTTGTCGCTCAGCACCCGTGTGCCGGACTTGGTGATCGAAAGAACGGAACGCCGGCCGTCGCTCGGATGGGGATGTCGCTCGACGAGGCCACGTGCCTCGAGCGCCCCCAGCGTCGTTCCCATCGACTGCACGCTGATCTGCTCGGCCTTGGCCAACTCGGTCACCGAGGTCGGACCGCTTCGGTCCAATCGCTTGAGGGCCGAGGCCTCCGGCAACCTCAGCCCGCCTTCGACCCTCATCTGTCGCAGCTGTCGCAAGCACAGGCCGATGCTCATCTGAAGAGCTGCAGCAACGTCGTTGACATCTGGATCCTCAGGCACATACCAGGTCTAGCCTTGCTAGATCCACTTAGCAAGTCAGGGCTTGGTATCTAGGCAGCCTGACGGGGGCTTGATCTTGTCCACTTCTCCTCTATACTTGTGGACATGAAGGAAACCGGATCCAGTACTGCCGCTGTTGTCACTCGAAGGGTGTTCGCTGCGCGGAATCGTTTCTTCAAGGTTGGTGACTTCGGTGGTTCTCGCTCTGCGGTGGCGCGAACGCTCTCGCGTCTTTTGAACGACGGAGAACTGGTTCGCGTTCGCCGAGGACTTTACTGGCGGGGGATGAAGACCCCCCTCGGCATGTCGTATCCATCCGCCACGGCCACCCTCGAAGCGGTCTACGGAAAGGCGTCGGGGTTCGGGCCGGCGCACCTGGACGCGGCAAATCTGTTGGGCCTGACGACTCAGGTTGGCGCGTGTCCCACTTTCGCCGTGCCCTACGAAGTTGACGGCCTGGCGATGCGCCTCGTGAGTCGATCGCGACGCACGGGACGAGCGCTCAATCGACTGACGGCCTACGAGGTAGCCCTCTTAGAAGTGCTCGGTGACTGGGAACGCGTCGTGGACATGCCTTCGACTGACGCGATTGCGCGGCTTGCTTCTTTGGTGGGTCGGAGTATCCGTGCCGATGCAGTGGTGGCCGCGGCGTCGACGGAGAGTGCCCGCGTGCGTGAACGACTTCGCCTGGTGCTGCAAACTGCTGGTTGCACGGACGCGGTCGCGGACGTGGCGCCGGCTGCCCACGAAGGGACCCGGTCTACTGCGCTGGCTGGTTTCTCGACGTCAGAGCTAGCCGCGTGACTCTCTGGCGAAAGCGTTCGGACGCCTGGGCCACGATGAGTGCCGCCGCTCCACGAAGTAACATCCGCGCCGACATCCTGGAGAAGGACTACTGGAACAGCCAGGTTCTTCGCACAGCCAGTGCTTCGCACCCGACCGACTTCGTCTTCAAGGGTGGCACCAGCCTCTCCAAGGCTTACAAATGCACGCAACGCTTTTCTGAGGACATTGACGTCTTGATCCTGCGACGTGAACTGGGGAGCGGAGCACGCGACAAGTTGATGAAGAAGATCGTTGATGGGGCGGTCGAAGAACTCGAACTGACGCTAGACCCATCGAAGCATTCGCACGGCAGGGGAGAGCATCTCACCGAGTCCCTTCGCTATCCCGGGCAGGTGACCGGAGCCGCCACACTTTCGCCCGACGTGCTCTTGGAGATGGGCATTCGCGGAAGTGACGAGCCCCCACATGATCCTCCCGATCGAACCACTGATCACGGGTCTTCTTCGAGAAGCGAACTTCGAAGTGGACGAGTACGAGGATCTCGTTCCTTTCATGGTGCCGGTGCTGCACCCCGGAAGGACGCTGGTGGAGAAAGTGATGATGCTCCATTCGAAGGTCACGAGTGGAACGTGGAGTAAGGGTGGAGCGCTGAACGACCCGTCGCGTATTGGTCGGCACTACCACGACATTCACCGCCACCTGGAACTGCCGAGCGTGCGTGTATGGCTCGAGAACCGTGAAGAGTTCTTGGCAGCGATAGCGGATCACGAAGTGATCAACCGGGAGTGCTTCAATATTGAAGTTCCTCCTCGACCCGCCGGTGGCTACGCGATGAGCGACGCGTTTCGCTCAGACTTCGTTGATAACAATCGGCTTGGTTTTTTCTACGAAGGTGCCATGAATGATCTCTTCATCGGTCCAGGCACGCCACCTCCTTGGGCCGACGTGATGACGACTCTCCAGGGGGCTGCTGAACTTCTGTAATGGTCACATGCCCCGCATTTGGATGCGACGGATAGGCGTGGCGACAGTGGTGACCTAAGAAATGGGTTGTTCTCTTCGAAATCTCAGTCCAATTTCCCATCGCTGCGACCGTTGGGGATCACGAGGAGGTTTAAAGAAGATGAGATTCGTGGCAACGACGTGTGCAGACCATTTCGCTTGGCCCATGAGCGTCGTCGTGGGCGATAATTCATTTCTTAGGTCGAGCATGGGATAATGCGTGGGATTACCTTCAATACAGAACCACTAAACAGTTCCACAACCCTTTGTTTTACTGGTGGGCCGCCCGGGTCTCGATCCCGGCACCTCGGGATTAAAAGAAGCTTGCGGATTGTTGCGAGGCGTCGGCCTCGTCGTGCATGTCGTTTGATTTCAAGGAAACGTGTTGTCCTGTGTCGGTCTCGTCTCGTGGTGTTGCACTAATATGAGGCCTAAGATGAGGGTTGTTCTGACCCAGTAGTTCTCAATCACTCCGGCCCTCTTCAAATTCGGATGACTTCGGTTCGCATGCGGGTTGGCGTCGGGCCGCCTGACCGCGCAGCGTTCTACAGCCAGGTGGTTGAAAGCCATATCGTGACGCCGGCGAGGGCAAGTAGGACGATGTTCAGCCCGATCATCTTGGCTTCGCCCCGGCTGAGGTGCAGCGAGATCCCGCCAACCTGGATCAGCACGAGCCCGATAGCCGCCGCAAGGGCGAGGCCTGCCGCGATACCGGTCAGCGGTGGCAGGACCAGTCCCAACGCGCCGAACACCTCCAGCACACCGATGGTTCGTACGAGCCTCAGCGGCACAGTGTCGATCCAGCCCATCATCGGGCGCAGCTGATCTTTGGACCGCACGACCTTCATCCCACCCGAGTAGAGGTAGAGCAACGCCAACAATGCGGCGACGATCCAGTAGGCCACCTTCATACAGCACACCCCTATTCCCGCTCAATGTAATTCAACCCTATTGCGAAAGGGTGCGAACCCTCAGGGAACGACACGCCAGTCGGAGATTGAACCGAGTCCACCTGAATGGCTCTAAATGGTGGCGTGGCAATCTCCTAGGCTGAATTCAGCGGGGTGCAATTCTCCGCCATCGGAAAGTGGTGCAGTGAAATGATATGAATTTGAGAGCCCAAGTACCAAATCATTTCAAGTCGGACGAGCTCAGTGGTGCGATTCAGGTATGAGTCAGAGGACTGATCGAACGCTTGACGGGCTGGCTGTGGCATCATGCTTACGAGTTCGTCAACTTATTCTTGATGCGGAGCAGTTTCGTACGCATCGAGAGCGAGCTAATCGGCGACGGTTCGCCCGTCTTTTACGAGACCGTGGCGCTGTAGAGGTCACGATGACCTTGACCGATGAAGTAATGCGCGTTACGGCAGTGCAAAGCGCCGCGAGCGTTCTTCGCGGAGCGTCGAGGCGTTCTTCGTTGGCTGGATTTGGAGCACTTAACGCGCTGGGTCTTCGCATGATTGCGCTGGTGTCGCGCTTGACGCCGTCACTGGCAGTAAAGGTGGTTCACGCCAGAATCCGCGGGCTCTCGAAAGATCTGATCTTGGCCGGCGAGAAGGCCCCGCTTCGACGGCACCTGAAGATTCGCGAGCACGAAGGGATTCGTCTCAATATCAACGTGCTCGGCGAGGCCGTGCTCGGCGAGCGAGAAGCCAACGAGAGACTTGATCGAGTCCTTGAGATGATGCATCGCGAGGAAGTGAACTACATCTCAGTGAAGCTCTCTTCTCTCGTGAGCCAAATAACCACAATCGATCATGAAGGGTCGCTGCTGCGAGTTGGAGAGAAGCTTCGTCTTCTATACCGCGCAGCGCAAGACGACGGAGTCTTTGTCAACCTCGACATGGAGGAGTATCGCGACCTTCGTCTCACTGTCGACGCTTTTCGTGCAATCTTGTCCGAGGCAGAGTTTGAAAGCTTGGACGCAGGAATTGTGCTTCAGGCTTACCTGCCTGACTCCCACGAAGCTCTTGATGGGTTAGTGATTTGGGCGAAGAGCCGCCACGCACGCAGTGGCGGACAGATCAAGATACGACTCGTCAAAGGCGCAAATCTCGCGATGGAGCATGCTGAAGCGCAACTTCACGGTTGGACGCCAGCGCCCTATGGCTCGAAGGCTGACGTCGACGCCAGTTACGCGCGACTCTTGGACGTGAGTCTGCGCCCAGGGTACGGCGACGCAGTCCGCATCGGCGTGGCGAGTCACAATCTCTTTGATCTATCGTGGGCGCTCGACGTGGCAAGTGAAAGAGGCGTCCTGGATCAACTCGATATTGAGATGCTCGAGGGTATGGCGAACGCCGAGGCGCTCGCGATTGTGAAGGGGGGTCGGACTGTTTTGTTGTACGCACCGGTGACTCAACAAAATGACTTTGCTGCGGCGGTGGCCTACCTCGTTCGTCGCCTCGATGAGAACACCTCCGACGAGAACTATCTAAAAGCTGCTTTCTACATCGCCCATGACCAAAAGGTCTTTGAGGACCAGCAGCGACGTTTCCTTGATTCGATCCAGCAGCGCCATAGCGTCAGCACCGCTCCGCGACGTCACGCACTAGTAAAGACTCGTTGCGACGAGTACTTCGAGAACAGCTCCGATGGTGACCCCACCGACCCGACGTACGTTCAGGACGTCACGACAGCACTGGCGGAGGTGAGCGCGGTCGCTGATCACCAGATTCCGTTGGTTATCAATCGGGCTGAGAATGCCAGTGTGCAGTTCGAAGAAGGTCGTGACCCCAGTGCTAACGGGGCTGCGTGGTATCGCTACGGTGTCGCTTCCAAAGAGCAGATCGATATCGCCGTCGGAAACGCGCGAGTCGTCGCACCAGGCTGGGCTCGGTTCAGTTGCCAGGAGCGTCGTGTGATTCTTGACCGGGCGGCTGACGTTATGGAGCGCTGCCGTGCTTCAACCATCGCGGTAATGGCCCGCGACGCCGGAAAGACCGTGGGCGAAGCTGACCCCGAGGTCAGTGAAGCGATTGACTTCGCACGCTACTACGCCGCGCAGGCCCAAGACTTTGGCGACTCCTCGCCGCTCGGAGTCATTCTCGTCGTGCCACCGTGGAACTTTCCTTACGCCATCCCGGGCGGCGGGGTGTGTGCTGCGCTCGCGGCGGGAAACGCTGTCATCTTGAAGCCGGCGCCAGAGGCTGTCGCCACCGCCTGGGAACTGGTGCAGCATCTCTGGGAGGGGGGAGTGCCTCGTGACGTTCTCCAGTTCGTGCCCACGCGCGATGACGAGAGTGGACGGCATCTGGTGACCCACGATGGCCTTGACGGCGTCATTCTCACGGGCTCGTACGACACAGCGGCGCTATTTACGTCCTGGAAACCCGAGATCAACCTCTTGGCGGAGACCAGTGGTAAGAACGCGATGGTCATAACGTCCTACGCGGACATCGACCTCGCGGTGAAGGATGTAGTGCAGTCGGCCTTTGGCCACGCTGGTCAAAAGTGCAGTGCCGCCAGCCTCGCAATCGTCGATCAGTCGATCTACGAGAATCCCGTCTTCTTTCGACAGTTGAGCGACGCGGTGGAGAGCCTGCGGGTTGGCAAGGGCTACGAATTGGGAACCACGGTCGGACCGATTATCCGTCAAGCCGAGCCAACACTGCTACGAGCACTTACCCAGCTTGACCCCGGCGAGACGTGGCTGGTGACGCCCGAGCTCCTCGACGAGGCGGGCCTGTCGTGGCGACCCGGCGTGAAGATCGGCGTGAAGCCAGGCTCGTGGAGCCACCAGAACGAGTGGTTCGGTCCGGTGTTGGCGGTGATGCCCGCGCCAGATTTTCTGACCGCCATCGCGTGGCAGAACATGGTCCCCTATGGTCTCACGGCGGGACTGCACTCGCTCGATGAAGCCGAGTGTCAGTTCTGGATTGATCATGTTGAAGCTGGAAACCTTTACGTCAATCGTGGTGTCACGGGTGCCGTGGTTAATCGTCAACCCTTCGGTGGCTGGAAGCGCAGCAGCGTTGGCCCTACCGCCAAGGCTGGGGGCCGGAACTACGTCAACTGTCTGCGACGTTGGCCTGAACTCCGTGACGCGAGTGAAGCTGCGGACGAGTTGAAGGCGTGGTGGCAGAACCTCGGATCACAGACTCGCGATGAAGCGGGTCTGAGTGTCGAAGTGAATGTCCAGCGTTATCGCCACACACTGGCTCCGATTGTCGTTCGAATTGATTCTTCGTTTGATTCATGTCAAGCCAACTTCGTGGAGAACGTTGCTGCCATTACCGGTGCGATGATTTCCTTTAGCGCGATCAGCGACATGACAAGCGTGGCGCACGTTACGAGAGAGAGCGTGGACGAACTCGTCCAGCGCAGTGCCACTATTGGCAGGGTGCGTTGGCTCAGTAGCGAAATTGCTCCGGTTGCAGCGTTGCTAGATCAAGGGGTCTCGACTGACCGGCGGCTTCTCGCTCAGTCAGGGGCTGTTGAAGGTCCTCGCTGGCTGGCAGAGCAGAGCGTAGCGATAACTTGTCATCGCTACGGCAACATCAATGCGGGCCCCAAGCCGATCTGTCGAGGTCTTGGCGACGAGTGAGTCGTGACTAACTGATGGGCGCTGCAGGTTTCCGCGGTGCTCAGAATTGTTGGTGAGCTACATACCTCTGCGGTGAGAACAACTAGGTGTTCGTCTAGGAGTCGGTGTATCGGGGCGGACTCACAGGACTGAGATGCTCGTTTGGGGTTCAGAACTAGGGCCAATCTGTGATGTGCGGATTCCGAGGGTTTTCGTACAGGCGAAAACTCCGGAATACGCAGCGGTCAGTTGATCGCGTCGACCGCTAGCCGAATCGCAGCCAGATACAGCACTTCTGTTGCCGCTGCGGCGTGAGGGCCATTACTCGACTTTGAAACAGCGAGGTACTGTGATTGTCGTTGGCGCCATCCGGTCAAGTTGGTGGCTGCCGACGCAATGATTCACTGACTAGCACCCGTCGCACGGTCGCCGGTCAGAAGGAACGTAGTCGGTGTTGGCTCGACTCTTTGGTTCGATCTTCTGGCCCTCTTCACACTGCTGGCAGTGGTACACGGCCGGATCTTCAAAGTTCGCCGTGTAGTAGTACTTTGCCATCCTCGCTTCCTTTCGCCAGATCCGAATGGAATCATACTTTGACCATTAGTACGAACTCAGAAACGCCGACTTCAACGCATCTCGAGTGACGTTCGTCTAAACATGAGAAATCCAATATCAAGCGAGGGGCTGTTCGACCTGTTGGCCCGAGATTCAAGCCTTCATCCTCGAGAGCGAATGCCTGGATTCTGAGCGCGGGTTCACGTCGGGCCTCCGACACCAAAGATGGAGTCACGTTGGCATCACTCTTGACGTTTCGCCACTGTCACGTAGGAGCGTTTCTCCGTCGAGAATTCATGAGTACGGCTCGACACAGTACTGAATGTGTTTCGATCGAAGAGGCGTGCGTCAGTCGTACGTTGGGGTATTTCATCATTGAGCGTCTAGCTCATAGTCATGACTCAGGAATATGGTCTCGCCAGGAATGGTGCGGTTCGTAGCCAATAGTCTCTCGGGCGCGGTTGATTGCGAGCAACGTCTCATATTCGCCGATGTCGCGAGTCAACGGCACCCCGGGGAATACTTCGGTCATAAGTCCGGCCGATGGTCGATTCATCACGGTGTCCGCTGCGGCAATGATCAAGCCAGGGCTCCCTGCGACAGCCTCGGAAGGTGCGGTCAGTGCCTGGAGACACGCAGTGGCGACGTCTCTTACGTCAACGTAGCCCCACAGATTCCATTTGCGCAGATGGGGATTTGACCAGTACGAGGGGAACTTCTGGTAATCCTCGGGATACATGATGTTGGAGAACCGAAGCGCCACGAACGGTACTCCTGACCACTCGGATATCTGTCCGGCGATGGTCTCACTCGCAATCTTGGAAAGTGCGTACGTGACGGTCGGAAATGGGTAGTGGTCTTCGTCAACCGGGGCGTATCGAGGGGGCCGTCCATCAACTTCCATGGAAGGAAATTGCTGACGGGTAACTCCAAAAAAGAGGCCGAGTGTCGTCTCGCTTGATGCCCACACGACCCGACTCAGGCCATTGTTCATCGCAGCGTAAAAGATGTTGAAGTTCATCGCCATATTGGTGTGGAACGTGACGGAGGGCGTCTGTAGGCCGGGGGCTGGAATGTTGGCGAGATGGATAATGGCGTCGACGCCCTTGAGCACCTCGAGCGCCTGACCGTAATCAGTCAGGTCTGCCCGAAGGAGTCCTTTTTCCGCATCCTCTCTAGAAACCTCAATATCAGTAGCAGCGACCTCGTAGCCGTGTTGGAGAAGTTCTCGCACTACGGCTCGTCCGGCTTTCCCACTTGCTCCCGTCACGCAGATGCGACGTAGCGATGCAGATTCCATATCAGCCTTCTTTCTAAGTCTCTTGAAATCCCGTCAGTCCAACGAAATCCGGCCATAACTGGACCGCGCTACAGCAAAGCCTCAAGTGTAAGTGCAAGTGCAAGTGCTTGCTATCAGTGTTGTCACGTCGGGTCTCCGACACCAGATCAGGTTAAGACGCTGACGAAAGTCGATACAAAGATCTCCGAGGGCTCCCGACCTCGGTAACAATTCCGCGCCTCAATAAGTGAAAAGCCATTCATCTCGAGAACTCGTCTGGGGCTGATGTCGCTTTAGGTCTCATCTAACTTGTGAGGATTGCCCTCGCAGAAGGATGATACCCATGGCTAAGGCCTACCCACCCGAGTTTCGAGATGACGTTGTTCGCGTCGCTCGAAAACACGAAGCCCCGATCAACTAGATTGCCAAGGACTTCGGCATCTCCGAAGCCACCCTGCACAATTGGTTGAAGAAGGCTGACATCGAAGACGGCGCGCGACCCGGTCTCAACGAGGCCGAACGCGCCGAGTTGCGAGCGTTGAGGAAGCGCACGCGGCTGCTCGAGCAGGAGAACGAGATCCTGCGTCGAGCCGACATCTACTTCGCCAAGGACCTCAGCCCAAAATGAAATACCCGCTCGTCCGCGAGTTGGCCGCTGACGGATTCTCTGTCACGGTGGCGTGTCGGGTTCTCAAGTTCTCCACCAAGAACTACTACCGATGGCTGCGAAACCCGGTCACCCGACGCGACTTCGAGAACGCCTACCTGACCAACGCCGCGATCGACGCGCACCACGACGACCCGGTGTTTGGTTACCGGTTCATCGCCGACGAGCTCGAGGACGCGGGCTTCACGGCGAGTGAGCGCAGAGTCTGGAGGATCTGTTCCGAACAGCAGATCTTCTGCTCGTTCTCCAAGCGATCGCGAACCTCGAAGCGACCTGGTCCGGCCGTTCACGACGATCACGTGCAGCGCGACTTCTCGGCCACGCGCCCCAACGAGGCGTGGCTGACCGACATCACGGAACACCGAACGAAAGAAGGTCGCCTCTACCTCTGTGCCATCAAGGACCTCTACTCCAATCGCATCGTCGGCTACGCCCTCGACGAACGGATGAAGGCGTCACTCGCGGTCCGCGCTTTACGCAACGCAATCCGACTTCGTGACCCCCAAGGAACAATCGTTCACAGCGACAGGGGGTCGCATTTTCGGTCCAAAGCGTTCGCCCGCGTGCTGCGCAACAATGGCCTCGTCGGCTCGATGGGACGCGTGGCCTCAGCCGGCGATAACGCGGCCATGGAGTCGTTCAACTCGCTGTTGCAGAACAACGTGCTCGACACCCGACGCTGGGAAACGAGAGAGGACTTGCAACTTGCCATTGTGACTTGGATCGAAAGGACCTATCACCGTCGACGTCGCCAGCGCGCCCTCGGGAAGATGACGCCGATTGAATTTGAAGCACTTGACCTGGCGTTGAAAGCCGCCTAAACCTATAAACCCAACCTGAGACCCTTAACGACAGCAGCCCCATATTTCAATTATGACGGATGACCATCAAGAGTGATCAATCAGTACAAATGGGTCTGCTGAAGGCTTAGTTGAGATGTCAACTAAACCTTCAGCAGGCCCCTGAGTTTCGTCACCTGGGGATAGTGTTCATGCTTTGGCAGCAAATACTGGCCATCTATGCTCCAAAACTCCTGGTGGGCCCCCTGGGTCTCGATCCCAGCGCCTGAGGATTCACAGTCAAAGAATTCTGTCGATTTCGTTGGCTATTCGTTCTCGTCAAAGGGAATTTCAATTCGCGATTTCTCAATTGCTCGGATCAAGCGACCCATGCGTGCAGACCACAGTGCCCGCGTGAGATGGTCTTACGGGGGCAACGAAGTTGTCTTGCTAGAGATAGAAGAGGGTACTAATGGCTGAACTCATAATGCTGAGATTTGACAGTCCCTACGGCGCACAAGGCGCCCTGTCGGAAGTGCGCGCGCTCGAGGAGTTGCACTACGCGTGGATGGACGATGTTGCGATAGTCGAAAAGCACAAGGGTGGTTTCGTGGCGCTTCATACACCGCACGGTTCGGCTGTTCGTGGCGCTTTCTTCGGCAGTCTGATTGGACTTCTCCTCTTCTGGTGGTTCCCACCAGCGTGGTTCTTCGGTGGCTGGCTGGGTGGCCTCGGCGGAGGCGCTCTTATTGGCGAAGCGATGAAGAGATCGGGCATTGACGAGAAACTCGTTGACCAGGTTAAGTCCGAATTGACCCCGGGCACCTCGGCAGTGTTCCTCATTGGTGCCAGTGGCGATGCTGACGAGATGGTGAGAGCCTTCGAAGAGCATCATCCCGCTAGCGTGATCCGTCATACCCTGCCCGAACCGACATTGGAGAATCTCAGGAAGGAATTGGGCGCTCCGGAGAAGGAATGACGCTCCGGCACGCCGTGCGCGCCAGCGTTCGCGCGTATTCTCCACGTGTTGAGAGTACGGGCAGTACCAATGATGCTTTGACATTCCGACGTTTGACTCTACGCGGTTTAAATCAATAGGAATTTTGAGGAACCTTGCGGAGACGGGTTCAACCACTTCGAGCGCGTTCGTGAGTCACCTTCCCACGGGGGTCGCGCCGACCATCTCGGGCAAGAGTGCCGCGAAGACCATGCGCAAGCTCGGTCTCGTCGGTGTGTGCCCGAGAAGATTGAAGACCACGACGATCATTGATGGTGCCGACGGCTACCCCGTTGACGTCGTGCAACGAAGGTGGGACGTCGGCGCGCTCAACCAGATTTGGGTAGGCGACATAACGTACCTGCGAACCTGGGATTCCAGCGGTCATCGACGCGCATTTGCGGCGCGTCAGTTGCTGGGCGATCGACGAGCAAATGCGCGCCGACCTCGTCGAGGACGCCTTGCACATGATGGTCACGCTACGAGGCGAGTTGCCCGAGAAAGTGGTGTCCCCACGGACAGTCAGAGGACACGCAATACGCGTCGGACCAGATCACAAGTTCGCCAACGAGAACGGACTCACCCGCTTGATGGGCTACACGGGGGTGTGACAACGCGATGGCCGAGTCGTTGGGACTGCTGATGGTTTAGTTGACACCTAGCGTGTGAGGACGTCCAGCAGGAGAGTTGTCAGCCCCAGAAGACGCCGTGGCTGTCGAGCTCGATCTCGTTGAGAAGCTTGCCAATCGGACCCGGCCCGACGTGATCGAAGAGATGCCACCGTCCGTTGCGATCGGCCCAATGGAGAGTCCATTGATTGTCCGCGCTTTCATAACGCAACTGCGCGACGTTGTGTCGAGTCCAATCTGGCCCCAAATCAGCCCGCCACGGCGGACGACATTCGGCGATGGTGATCGTTGCTCCTCGGACGGTGACTTCCAAGCGGATACGGTCTTGGAACTCGCCGGGGATCCGTTCAGCGCAGTACTTCCGAACGAGAGTGAGATCGAGGTCGGAGATCGCCGCCACACCAAAATGTTAGAGCCGAGTTGAGGAAGAAGTGAACTGCCTGGCCATCCTGCTACAACTTCTTGACTTTGATTCATCGGAGGCAATGGCACCAGTGACATTCGATGATCGCCACCATTGAAATCGGTTGGCTCCTATCAGAATCTTCGTGCAGTTCTCTCACGTTGCGACCGTTGGGGACCACGAGGAGGTCCAAGGAAGATGGAATTCGTGATGATTACAAGTGGCGGTCGCTCAGCCAGATCGAAGTGCTTCATGCCAGTGTGGGATGACTCGCTTTTCACGGCGAGCACGGGATAGACCGGGGGACCCATTTGAGGCCTATTCAATGGCGTTGGAGTACGACTAAACTCGAAAGCCCTTTGTTGTACTGGTGGGCCGCCCGGGTCTCGATCCCGGCACCTTGGGATTAAAGGAAGCTTACGGATGGTTGCGACGTGTCGGTCTCGTCGTGCAGGTCGTTTGTTTCAAAGGAATCGCGTTGTCCTGTGTCGGTCTCGTCTCGTGGTGTTGGAGAAATATGAGGCCTACAATGAGGCCTGATTGGACCTGGAAGTGTCGCGACATCATTGTTGTCGCCCGTCTTGAATCGCGCTGACATTCGATCCGCAATGTTCTCGTAATCGTCATATTCGCTGGTGACCGTGTCGTTGAAGATTTAGAAATGGCTTAGTTGTCGATTCGTGCAAGGCGATGGCGATGTCGAGGCGTAGAATTATTAATCGTGTTCACTCAATTGGCGAAGGTTGCTGCCGCAACCGCCTTGGTCGCGTCGAGCCTTATTGTCTCGGTGAACTTGGCGACCGCGACTTCGACGGTACCCTCGACGTCGTACGGCTATGACATCAGCTTCCCCCAATGTGGTGGCAGCCTGCCCACCGGCGTGGGCTTTGGCATCGTGGGAGTGAACTACGGGCACCCACTGTCCACGAATCCTTGTCTCAACACCGAGTTGCAGTGGGACCAGGCCACCCTGAGCGGTCAGATCAACTTCTACACCAATACCGACAATCCCGGTCCAGCGGGTAATGGGGCGTGGCCCACCTCTCAGCAGACGCCCCAGGTCTGTAACGGAGGGAACACCTCGGTGTGCGCGTACGACTACGGCTGGAACTCTGCGCAGGGCGCGTTCAACAACGCGATCACGGCGGAGACCGCCACTGGTTCCCAGAGCCCCATCGCAACGGCGACCGCAGCGCACTGGTGGCTTGACGTCGAGACCGGCAACGCTTGGCAGTCCATTGAGACCATTTATGGGCCTACGGCCACGTCATTCGCGAACGATCAGGCGGTCATACGAGGTGAACTGGCGTACTTCGCGAGCGTCGGCGTCACCTCGGTGGGCATCTACGCGACGGGGCATCAATGGGGGGTCATCATGGGCAGCACCGGTAATGCCTTCGCTTCGACGCCTGCGTGGATGCCGGGCTATGCCACCATCGCCGAAGCGCAGGCAGCCTGCGTCGGCCCCTCGTTCCTCGGTGGGCGAGTGGCCATGATCCAGTACCCACTCAACGGACTCGACGGCGACTACAGCTGTGGACTGTTGAGCTCGCCAGCGACCACATCGGTGTCGGTAGCGACCACGCCAACGTTCACGAGCCAACTCACCGTGTTCGGTGACACCGCGACGGTTTCGTACGTGCAGACCGCCGGGGCACCTTCGCTCCTAGTGTCACCGACCGGACTCGTGTCGACGAGCGGGACGTTGCCGCCGGGTACCTACACCGCAGCTGGCACCACCAGCGACACGACGGGCAACAACGGTGTCTTTACCTTCTCACTGGTCGTCGGCATCATCACCCAGAACACTCCCACCAGCGCGTCGGTGTCGGTAGCGACCACGCCGACGTTCACGAGCCAACTCGTCGTCGCCGGGAGTAACGGGTCACCGACGTTCACGAAGACCACCGGCTCGCCGTCGGTGGTGGTCTCGCCCACTGGGCTCGTGTCGACGATTGGCACGCTGTCGGCCGGGAACTACACGATTAGCGGAACGATGCTTGACACGAGCGGCGATAACGGTGCATTCACCTTCAAACTCTCGGTCGGTCTGCTCAACCAGAGTCCGCCGCAGTTCGCAAACATCACGGCGGACAATACCGCCGCTTTCACGCATCGACTCGTCGTCACGGGTGGCGTTGGTCCGGTTACTTTCACTCAGACCACCGGCACGCCGACCATGCTGGTCTCGACCACCGGACTCGTGAGCGTGAGTAGTGCCTTGGTGGCCGGCTCCTACGTCGTGCGCGGCACAATGCTTGACTCGAGCGGTGATCGCGGCACGTTCTTCTTCAATCTCCGAGTGAGTGTTTCCGCCACGACCACGACCACGACCACGACCACGACCACGACCACGACCAGTACTACAACGACGACCGTGCCAAGCATTGCGCAGCCGGTGGCGTATCGAGCGATAGGTCACGCCGTCGCGGGCTCGACGGTGCCGCTCGAGATCACCGGGTTGGGATTCTTCGGGCGCCCGCGGGTGACCAGTCACGCCGGCACGAGTGCGCTGGTCACGAAAGACTCCGGCCGGTTGCTCACGCTGAGGGTCTCGGTGAAGCCCCGGTCGCGAAATGGCATCTTCACCTTCATTATCTCGCTGGCGAACGGGACGACCTGCCAGGTTCGCTACGTCCAGCGGCCCTGAGGCATCGCGTGGCGCTCGGGGTTATCCGTCCCGCGGTGCAGAGTTCGTCGGCGTTGGACTGCGCGTCGCGGTGACGACGACGCGTTGAGTCTGATTGGCGCTTCTTGTTGTCGGCGTAGTGCCACACGTCGACAGCCAAGAAAGATAGTGCGACGGCCAGCAAAATGACCAGCCCCATGATGTCGAAACTGTGCGTCGCGGGCATAACGCAAGCGAGTATCAGTACGGCGTTTACAGAATCCCTGCGGTCCGAGTGCGGGTTCACGTCGGGCCTTCGACACCAATCAGTACGCACCTAAGTCAAGCCGCCAGTCCAAGGTGTTGCCAATGATTACACTTGCACGCTATGACCGATGAATCTGAAGATATTCGGACCTACAACGAAACAATTGAGCCTCTTGTACGCCTCGGTCGAAAGGTTGAGACTTTGCTCCAAGAACTACTCGCGGCAAACGGTCTCATAGCTCACACCGTCAATCACCGAATAAAGTCATTCGAAAGCACGGTGAAGAAGATTCAGAGTTCAAACGGCGAATTTTCGTCCGCCGCAGACGTCCGAGACCTTCTTGGATTGCGTATTATCACCCTATTCTCTGACGAAGTCGATCCAATTGCTGAGATGATTGAGAGAGAGTTCAGCGTAGATCCCAGCCATTCCAACGACCGGCGCATTCCGGATGATCCAGATAGATTCGGATACGCCACAGTCAAGTATTCGGTCACACTGACAAACGAGCGAAGCTCATTGACCGAGTTCGCAGAATTCCACGACCGGTGTTTCGAGATACAGATCAGATCTCTTCTTCAGCACGCATGGGCAGAAATTGAGCATGACCTCGGCTACAAGTCAAAGGCAATGATTCCTCGCGAGATGCGAAGAAGGTTTTCTCGCCTCGCGGGATTGCTCGAGGTCGCCGACGAACAGTTTCTCCAACTGCGGAATGATTCGCTTGAGTATATTCGTGAACTTCCAGGAGCAATTACGATGTCCGCAGACTCCGTTGGAATCGACAAGGACTCAATCGCTGAGATCATTCAAAGCAATGATCTCGTGAAGAAAATGGATGACGAGATAGCTCGCCTTCTCGGTGGCTCTTTGTACGACGCCGTTTGGTTCCCCGAGAAGCACGCAATTGAACTTCAGAAGCTCGGTTTGAACTCTATTGCTGATCTTCAGATGGTCATCCAATCAAAGGGTGACTTGATTCGGAGGTTTGCAGATATCTGGAATCGGACTCCAATGCCGTGGAGGCCAATACATGAGCACGTCGATTCCATTCCCCGGGGTGTGGCACTCCTCTACGTCGAATATGTGCTTGCGGCGGAACTGAAGTCTCCCGAGCTAACTGCCGAGTTACTCTTGACGAACATCGGTGCTAGTAGCCCAGAGTCTCTAGCTGAACTGACTGAAGCCGTTCTTGACGTCTACGAACGAGCCGCAATGCGCTCGATATAGTCGACGTCTGTTATGCCTTGGTCACGGACGGCATTGGTTACTTCAATCGCATGACGGAGACCGTGTCAAGAGCGCGCTGTGGCGAACCGTGCTCACGCGCAAGCCGTCAGTCTTAGGTCATAGAAGAATGACGTCGTGCTTCCCACAGTGAATCGTGACGGGTTTGCTGGAGGCCCAATCATCCCCAAGACGGTGTTGTCGCTCGTTGGTCTGATCAAATGAGGTTATGAAAATGTGAGGCCTGAAACGAGGCCTGTCGGCGTCACTGACGACGTTGCGCACACGTGACTGATTTTCGTCACCTGGGGATAATGTTCAGGCTTTGGCAGCAAATACCGGCCGTTTATGCTCAAAAACTCCTGGTGGGCCGCCTGGGTCTCGATCCCAGCGCCTGAGGATTAAAAGAAGCTTGCTGATGGTCGTTGCGTGTCGGTCTTGTCGTGCATGTCGTTTGTTTTGAAAGAATCGTGTTGTCCTGTGTCGGTCTCGTCTCGTGGTGTTGCAGAAATATGAGGCCTAAAATCGGGGACTCCTCGGGTTCCCGTGGGTCACTTGACGCCCTT
>PKWY01000013.1:45093-45233 GCA_003132205.1 Acidimicrobiaceae bacterium | reverse complement strand
CATGCGCGCGGCCACGGTGTTCTCACTGACCTGCTCGCCGCCCTCGACGAGGTCCAGCGTGATGCGCGGTGACCCGTAGGTGCCGTGGCTCGACTGGTGATAGGCGGAGATCTTCACTTCTAAGTTGGCGCGGCGCTGCT
>PKWY01000013.1:0-45054 GCA_003132205.1 Acidimicrobiaceae bacterium | reverse complement strand
AGTACGCGGCAGCTTTTCCCAGGAAGGCGAGATCCTTCTCCTGCTCGGCCACCTGGCGGCGCAGCCGAATGAGTTCGGCGCGCTCGGCGGGGCTGAGGGGCTCGTCGCTGGAACCGGCGATGGCATCCATGCGCCGACGTTCGTCGCGCACCCAGCGGCTGAGCGAGTTCTCGAGCACCGAGAGTTCGTTCGCCACGTCGCGCACCGACCTTCCGGTGTCGATGACGCGGTGTGCCGCCTCAATACGAAACTCCAAGGTAAATCTTCTTCTGGTGGCTCCCATGGAGACATCCTTTCACCCGACCTTTCAGTCGGCTTATTGGGTGTCCACTATTTCTGGGGAACCTCAAATCCTTAGACGGACTTTGACCCTCCTAGGCTTGGCCGCTGGCAGAGTAATGGCCTAAGAGATTGACGATCGAGGGAAAGCATATGACAGGTGACCCGGGGAGTGAAACCTACGACTTTGAATATCGACTCTCGCAACTCTTAGCCGCCGCGCAAGAAGCCGTCGGGCGCGCGAACCTAGCACTGCAAGAGGCTCTCCTTTCAGATGTGCGCCGCGATTCAATGCCTCAGATTGCGGTCTGGCGCTTGCATCTGGGAGCAACCTCAACTTTCTTCGGAATAATCCAGTGCCTACGATCCCGTTTTTCATCTCTGGGTGGTTATTCGCTCCTTCGAGGATTGATCGAAGCTTGGACACATCTCTACTTCATTGCGGATGAGTCTGAAGCCGGCACGCCCGCCCTTCGCGCAATTCGCTTTGAAGCGGGAGTCCTCAGCGAATGGGCAAGTGTGGAGAAGAAGATTCGTCCAGAGATTGATTACGACGAGATCACGAGGCGTCATCGCGAAACCATCAAGGAACTATGGAACGCTAATCACGGCAAAGGTGAGCCGAAACGTCGAACTTACAAGGACGTCAATCGAACACTCGAGAAGATGGCAAAGGCTCCGGATTTGAAGCGATTGGAGATCTTCCATTCTTCGAGTTCTGTTGCCGTCCATATGTTGGCGTCTGACTTCCTGCTGGAATCGAGTGGTCTAGGTGTAACGGTGGTGTGGGCCAGTACTGGCCGTCGTTACGCTTGGCTCCAACTGGCCATAATGTGCTTCGACTACCTGACGATAAGCGCGCTCTCGTCAGTGCCAAGTCCAGAACATAACGCAATCGCTCGGGAACTTCACGCGCGATGGCAAGAGATCTACAACGATCCTCTCCTTGTGCATGCGGTTGCAGCGGAGAGCGATTCAGAATGGAGTCTCTAGCTCTTGCCCCTCCTTCTCCTTCCCCCGTTGTCCGGTGGAGCGGTCTACGCGGCGGCGTTGCGGCGGAGGGCGGAGGGCGGAGGCAACTATAAAGGGCGCTGGATTTGAGGAATGAGCGTGTCTGGACATGTAATCGCTTGACTCAGATCGGGAGTTCTACTCTTGGGATCGTCTTCGCAACGGCTGCGAGCAAGAAAGTGATCTGGAGCACAATGGCAAAAACTGAGGATCGAGAATTCAATGCAAGTCCTGGCAGAGTGTTCGCTGCCTGCAGGCAGGCAGTCGCTCAGCTCGGCTACACAGTCATCGCCTCTGACGAATCGGGGAAGATGATTTCCTTCAACACGGGCCGCTCAATGAAGTCTTGGGCAGGACAGGATCTTCAGGCCACCGTCGTGGCCGGGGCCACAAACTCCCGAGTTGTGGTGGGCGGAACAATTGCGCGCAGAGGCGGTCTGGCAGGTGGGCAGCAAATTGCGTGGGGTGAGAAGGCTGCGTTGTCCAAGAAGTTCCTTGACGAAGTGACAACCATCTTGCCGACCATTCAAGAGGTTGCACATGACAAGGCAGCGGCTGACGTTGGAGCGTCAGAGCCAAATCGACTTGACGAGCTCGCCAAGGCTGCAGATCTGAAAGAGAAGGGCTTCCTAACAGAGGGGGAGTTTCAAGCAGAGAAGAAACGGATTCTGGGTTCGTAACAATTGATGAGCCGATATTGGGCCGAAGTCCTTTTCCGTTCCCCCCTTCTCCCTCCCTGGTTCCCGGTGGCGCGGTGATTCGGCCGGCGGCCTCTCTCCCCCCGCCTTACCGTAGGTGAGCGAAGAGGGTCCGCCCCGAGCCGCACAATCCACCACACTCCCAGCCACCAAACTCACGACCCACGGAACGACGGGTGGGCAAAATGGGGGCTATAACTCGAACGAATCATCTATTGCAGTTGGAACGTATGAAGCATCATCAAATTCACTGTCGAGCACACTGGGAAAGGTAGTAACAGTAGGGTCTTTTGGCCTCTCCAAAGCATCGCCAATGGGTGTAGACAGGGACTGATCGAGAGGTCGTGAAGATGAGACGCACTCTAGGACTATTCAGTGCAGACTCCGTCTCGATTCTCTCCAGCCCCGTAGAAATCTGTGGGAAGAACCGCCCCTGGCCCCAAGGTAAACATGCGGAAAGCGCTGTCGAATCATGAGCGCAAGAAGTAGAACGAATGCAGCGGTCAAGGTGTTGGGTCTTTTCGCACTGTTCTTGTTTCTTGTTGTACCAGCAACTGTCTCCGGGACAACGGGTTCACGTCCCAGCGCGCCAAGTTCCGTGCATGCTGTTGCTGGGAAAGCCTCCGCAACCGTGTCCTGGAAGAAGCCAGCAGCGACCGGCGGTGCACCCATTACCGCTTACATTGCAACATCGCACCCATCTAATAGGACGTGCAGAACCGGGGCAACGACCTGCACAGTTCAAGGTCTTACGATCGGGCGAGCGTACACCTTTACCGTTGTTGCAATAAGCGAAGTTGGGCAGGGACCAGGTTCAACCCGGTCTAACCAGGTGATCCCGTGGTTGAGCACGAGGATTGTCACCTCAGTTCAGGTCGCCGAATACAGCGGTACAGGCAATGGATCCGAACCTCGATTCACCATCCCAGAATCAGCAACAAAATGGGAAGTGAAGTACAACTTCAGTTGTTCCAACGTTCAGACCACCTGCTCCTTCGGCACTGATATCCAGGGTTATGGGAAGACCTTGACCACCGCCGACGTTGGCGCCAGTCAACTCGGTTCAGCTGGAGGAGTTGAGTCAGGAGTTAGCATCTACAACGACACCGGTGCGTTCAGCATCAACGTTGGTACCGTAGGCTTTTGGTATCTAAATGTCTTCGCTCTTGGACGGTGGGTCGTTCCTGTCTACACAACCACGACGACTACAACAACTGTTCCGCCAACAACCACGACGACAACTGGGATTGTCACAGTGCTGCTTGCTCCGACAAGCGGCTCAGGAACGGCGAAAATTCCACAGTTCACAGTTCCGCCGTCGGCGAACAACTGGAAGGTTGGCTGGACTTATGACTGCAGCAACCACGGCATGTCTGGAAACTTCATCACTGACATCACTGGCTACGGGAATGCCGCAGGAATCTACAATCCGGGTGAGGACCAACTCGGTATGGGCGGTTCGGGAATCGATACCTACGACAACACGGGTACCTTCAGCATTCAAGTGATATCCGAGTGCAATTGGAGTATTGGGGTGACGTTCGAGAACTAGTCGGAAGTTGCGATCGTGCCACGGTGCAAACCGAAAAGCGATGAGTGACACGAACGGGCAAGAAGAAGTCCAAGTAGGAGCAATCAGACTTCGGAGGTTGGCCGACTTCTTTGGTTCGGCAAAGGTGCCCCCCCCCGCCCTCCCTGGTTCCGGTGGGCGGTGCGCGGCGGCGGCGCGACGGGGGGCCCTGTGTTCGGTGCGCGGGGGTTCTCGCTCGTTTCGCGGTCGGGGCCCCTCTCTCCCTATTTCTCGTGGTGCGGCTGGAGGGATTCGAACCCCCGACCCTCGGTTCCGTAGACCGATGCTCTAATCCGCTGAGCTACAGCCGCATTGTTACTGGAGGTCTATCCTAGCCGACCCATGTTCCTGGCGGCCAAGCGGTCCTAAGTACCATGCGGGAATGACCCGCACCTTCATCGATGACCTTTCCCGGCTGCTCGACCAGGCCAACGACCCCATGGTGGATATCCGACACGACCTTCACGCCCATCCCGAGCTCGCCTTCGAGGAGCATCGCACCACGCGAGTCGTTCGCGACCGATTGATCGCCCTCGGTTGGCAACTCAGTCCGTGCCCCACCGACACCGGAGCAGTCGCCGTGATGAGGGGTGCGAAGCCGGGCAAACGCGTGATGGTCCGGGCCGATATCGATGGCCTTCCGGTCCTGGAGGAAAGTCTGCTGTCCTACGTTTCACTGAACGAAGGCGTCATGCACGCGTGCGGCCATGACGTGCACACCGCCGCCCTGCTTGGAGTTGCGGACCTGCTCGCCCAGCGCCGCGAGGACCTCGCCGGCGAATACACGCTGCTCTTTCAACCCGCCGAGGAGGGGCTCGGGGGAGCTCGGGCGATGATCGACGGCGGCGTGCTGAAGGACCATCCGGTTGACGTCATCATCGGGGCCCACGTGACCTCGCTCGCTCCGGTCGGCTTCGTCGCCACCCGGCCGGGAATCCTGATGAGCGAGGCGAGGGCCCTCGCCGTCCAGATCAAGGGCCAGGGCGGGCACGGGGCCATGGCGACCGTCGAGGGCAATGTCGTGCTGGCGCTCAGCCATCTCGCTCCCCGACTCGGCGAGATCGTCACGGGGCTCAACTACGAAGGGACCAACTGCGCGTGCTCGGCGGGCGTGATTCACGCCGGCACCGCGAACAACGTGGTCCCGCGCCACGCGCTGCTCCGCGGCACCTTGCGCACCTTCACGCCTGAGCAGCAGCTCGAGGCGTTTCGCCGGCTGGAGACGCTGCTCCACGAGGTGGAGTCGACGTTCGGCGTCGAATGCTCACTCCAGCTCGGCGAAGGCACGCCGGCGGTGAACAACAACCCCGAGGTCGCCAAGCGCATCTTGGCGAGCGCCGCCCAGGTCGTCGGCGGCGCCAACGTCATGGAACTTCCGCCGGCCTCCCCGAGCGACGACGTCTCCGAATTCCTCAATCGGGTTCCCGGCTGCTACATGTTCATCGGCGGCGCGATGCCCGACGGTTCGAGCGGCATGCACCACAGCCCCGACTTCAGCGTTGACGACGCGGCGTGCCGGGCCGTCGCCGGGATGCTCGCCGCCAGCGCCGTCGACCTCGCTCAGCTGTAGAAGAGTTTCGCGGCGCCGTGCAGCGGCGCCTGGTTCCCGTCTATCTTCACGCGGCACGCGAGCGGCGCGAAGATCCCCGGTGCGACGCGACGCGCGTTGCCGCCGGCCAGGTGAACCGTCGATGCCCCGAACTCCTCGGAGAAGTTCCGCACGGCCTTGACCAACTTGCGTGACCAATTGGCCTCACCGAGTGAGCGGGCGTGCTCGCCAAGCAACTGGTCGTAGGTGAGGCCATCTTCGAAGATCTCCGCTCCGACGTCACGGGCCTTCTGCAGGACCCCGTCAATGCTCAGCGCGAGGCCGAGACCGGTGCCCACGGTGAGAACCAGTTCGACGCCCTCGGCGTCGCAGCATCCAAGGGCCGCCATCTTCGCGTCGTTGACGACGCGGACGTCGCACTTCGTCGCGACGCGAAGGGCGTCCTGGAGGGTAAAACCACGCCACTGGGCGTCGAGGTCGGGATCCTTCTCGGTCGTGACGCCGCCGGGTCGAGACAGGTTGCCCGGTCGAATCACGATGCCATCGTCGAACTCGCCCGGAAAGCCAACGCCCACGGATTTGGCGCCAATTTGATTGATGCGATCGGCCAGCAACTCGACGAGCCGTTCCGGCGAGCACGGATAGGGCGTGGGCTTGCGACGGATCGACCCGAGCAGCGCACCCTGATAGTCGACCTGGCAGAACTTGATGTTGGTCGCCCCGATGTCAATCGCAAGGATCCGTCCATACAACGAATCATCGACGGGCGTCATTGCTAAATCGTAGTGAGCGTCAGCGCGTCCCTCGGACACGCAACCGTCGCTGACGCCACCACGGCCTCAGGCGCACGACGAAGACGGGCCTCCTGCCGGCGACCACCAGCGCCGTGCCGCTCGCTCGCTCTCGAATCGGTTCGACCCGCTTTCCCTCCTTGAAGTCGCTCAACTCCGGAAGGTACTTGGATACCGTCGGATCGGCCAGACCGCCGAGAACGATCCGCGTCGTGTGGTTGTTCACGATGGTGGCGGCCCGTGGCCCCCACCGCGCCACCAACTGGGCGAAATCCTGGACGACCGTGACCAGCGTCACGTCGAGTCCGCTCACGGTCGCCGCCAGTTGATCAAGTTCCTCCAGCGACGCAACCGTCGCCGCCTCGTCGAGCACCATCAGGAGGGGGCGTTGGCATCGCTGATCGACCAGACGCTGCTGTTCCTCGAGGACCATGCGAAGCGCGCCTCGAAAGAGCGGCTCGTAGTGCACCTGCTCGCCGCGCGGACTGCACAGGTACAGGGTGTTCGGTCCCGCCACGACGTCGCGCACCCGAGCGAGGGGCTGGCGGAATCGCCACGGCAGCATCATGGTCTCCGCGGTCGTGAGAACCCCGTCGAGGGTCTTGGCGTCGTGCTCGAGAAAGGTTCGAAGCACGTGAGCCGCGTCGCTCGACGGTCCATCGTGCAACCACTTCTCGAAACTCCGCCTTTCGATGGTCATCGCCACGTCGAAGATGTCGGCCGAGTGGTCGAGGGCGAGCATCAGGAGAGCCGCCACCAGTTTGGAGGCGAGCGAGTTCCAGAAGTCGTTGTCGCCCCGGCCCGACGCGCCCACCGTGAAGTCGCGCGCCACTCGAAGCGCGTGGCGCAGCGACCGGACCCCCTCGAGGGGATTCCAGGTCAGGCCGTCGTCGAGGCCGGGTTGGAGTGCCTGAACCTCGCCCAATGACTTGCGCCACTCCATCGTCGCGCGTACGACGTCGCCCTTCACGCTCGTCACGACCGCCGCTCCGGTCCAGTTGAGCAGCGACGGCACGACGAGCGACGAGGTCTTGCCGGCCTGCGTTGGCCCGACGATGAACAGGGAGTTCCTGGGCTCCAGCTGCAGGTTTCGCCCGTAAGCGACGCCGTGCCACGTTCGCCTTCCGAGGAGCGGGCGATCGCTAGGCATTGGCCTTCGAACGCATTGCCCCATCAGTATCGATGAAGTGCAGGTCGCGGGCATCGGGCCTGAACTGGACAACGGAGCGCTGAGCCCCGTAGCGAACGAGCGCCACCCCTTTGGGCAAGACGGTCAGGTAGCGCTCTTCTCGGGGGTGCAGCCCGAGCGCCACCCCCATGTCGTGAGCTTCGTCGGGCGGCTGGCGAAAGAGCCACGCCGTCTCGCACTCGCGAAGCAGCCCCTGGGCCCTCTCTCGCTGAGCGCTTCCCGCGTCGCCCGCGGCACTGACGTCGCTCCACCGGTGAAGCACGAGAACGTGACTGAGCCCGCGCGATCTCGCGAGTTTCCAGGAACCCTGCAGCCAGCGAAGGGCGTGGCTGTCGGAGAGTAGGGCCCACGCCTCATCGAGCACCAGGTAGCCAAGCTCACCTTCGCGCGCCACCACCTGCCGGGCCGCGCTAACGGCGCTGAGGGCCGCGATCGACAGCGAGTGCGACGACCACTGCGCGGAAAGGTCGAGCACGACGAGATCGCCGGAAAATGCCATGGGGGCGCCTTCACCATCAAAGAGCCCCGCCAGATCCCCGTGGACGAATCGGTACAACGTCATGGCGAGGCTGCGCTCGCCCGACATCTCCCCCGTGGCAATTGCGGGGCGCAGCTCCTCGTAGAGCGCGCGGAGCAATCGCGGGGGACGAGGGATCGGAAGACGCTGGAACACCTCATCGATCGCGTAATGCTGCTCGCTCGTGAGCAACGATCCCTGGGCGGTCGCGATGAGCGCTCTCACGAACTCTCGCCTCTCCCGCTCATCCGCCGGGAACGGGTCGCACCAGCCATCCTTTCCGAGCGCCACGGGACTGACGTCGTAGGACCGTGCGAGCTCTCCATACTCTCCCTTGGGATCGATGACCACGACCCGACGTCCGCGAGCCAAGGCCCGATCCAGGAGCATTTTCACGACGGTGCTCTTTCCCGCGCCAATGGACCCCGCCACGATCATGTTGGGATTGGAGACAAGTCCGGCTTCGTACCCGTCGAACGGATCGAAGACGAAGTTGAAACCTCGAAGCGTGCGACCGAGCGGACGCCCCTGAAGGCCCGATCCGGCGTCGTGCGCCGGAAGTCGAAGACTGCGAAGGTCGTCGGTGGTCGCCCAGTGGGTCCAGGGCCGCGTCACCAGCCGGGTCCGCCCGGGAGTTGAAAGCAGTACCAGGCCGATTGGCGGCCAACCCCGCGCTCGATTCGAAGCCCCGACTGCTCGCCCTTTCGAATGACTTCCTTCGTGCATGCCCGCAACTCGTCGATCGTGTCGGCGCGAACCGTCACGAACACGCCAATGCGCAGCAACGCCTCTCCGGACGCCACCAGCTCCTCGTGCTGGCCAACCCGCTCGAGGGCTCGAACGGATCGGGCCGTGCGGCGAAACCCCGCTGCCCGCGACGCGGCGCCGTCGCTTCCCATTCGATGCACCGCCCGTGCGGCAATTCGCTGGGCCTTCTCGCCTTCGACCACATCAAGATGAAGCGCGATGCTCGCGCCCTTCGAACTCTGCTGGAGCTCCTCCAGCAACGCGCGGCCGCTCGACGCAGCGCTGAAATCCCTGACGCGCAGCACGCGCAGCGGTCCGGCGCTCGTTCGAAGGTAGGCCCAGCGCTCCAGCAGGCGAATGGACGACTCACTTGCCTCGACGCCCACCACCTCGCGTACCAGTTGCGGGCTCTCCCTCCATCCCTCGCACGCCAATGCATCCGCCTCAAGCGTCATCAGCGTGCTGGCCCCTTCCAGCGTCGAGTTCACGTGCAGCGAGACATGGCTCGTCTCGCCCCGCATCGAGAGACCGACGGCCATCTCGCTGAGCCGCTGCGCGTTGTCGAGGTCGGCCCCCGAGAGATCGAGGCGACCCCGATGCTGGAGCTCATAGCCGCGAATGGTCACGTCGCCTCGAGCGCGCAGTTCCCACGCCGAGCCTCGAGGATCCATCGCCACGGTCAGCCAGTGCGACCTCGTCCCGTACGTCGCGGCGATTACGAGAAGCTCCCCGCCCGTCAGGCCGCCGCGCACCGGCACCGCGCCGGCGAGCATGATCGCGGCCGCCACCAACTCAACCGGCGAGCTCTTCGACCTCACTATCCAGTCGCCGAGGAGGCCGAGTCCCGCTATCGTCAGCATCGCTTGATGGCGTCGGATCCCAATCCAACGCGCGTCGGCGTCGCACGCACCCAGTTCAATGCGATCACTCATCAAAGTGCCACCCGACCACCGGACCCATGTCATCCTGCTGGTAGGCCACGTGGCCTCCGCGCAGCCTCGGTTCGCCGACCGGCGCCGGCAGCTTCTCGCCGGTGTAGGCGGGGGGCTCGAAGTCGGGACCCGACTCCCACATCCCGAGGCCCATGTCGTCGGGGCGCGGCGTCGGTCCCGGG
Source organism: Acidimicrobiaceae bacterium (assembly GCA_003132205.1). Lineage (GTDB taxonomy): Bacteria > Actinomycetota > Acidimicrobiia > Acidimicrobiales > RAAP-2 > RAAP-2. The sequence continues at coordinate 35,589 of PKWY01000013.1, read as the reverse complement.
ATCGGAGCGTCGGGCAGCAACGAGCGCGCGGCCATCGCGGCCGGTGACGAGGGAGCGCTCGTGACGGCGTGCGTGAATCGTTGCCGAAGTCCTTCGAGGTTGTGCAGCGCCGATTGCTCCACGAACGGGATGAGTCGGAGCAGGATGAAGGGTGAGCACGTCGCCAGCACCAACGTCACGGCTCCGGTGATTATCTGGGTGGCCGAGGAGCCCGTCAACTCGTCGAAACCGAGCGAAAGGGCGATGACAATCAAGAGCTTGCTCGACGCGATCGCCACGAAGGTTTCAGCAAGTCGCCAGCCGAGTCGACGAAGCGCGGGGAACGTGGAAAGCGGGACCATCACCGGGACCAGGACGAGCAGTAACGTCAACACCACGGTGCGCACGATCAATTCGCACCAGAGCAGCCACGTTCCGATAACGATCCCGAGCGCGAGCAGGAAGAGTCCGAAACCTGGCGTGGTCGACTCCAGGTTCGTGAAGGCGGACGTGATCGCCGCCTCGTGCTGGGCTACGGTGCTCGCCGCGGTGCTGGACAGTTCGTTCACCGCGCGCAGTACGAGCGTGGTCAGGGGCCGGGCGAGCGCGATCGCCAGCACGCACGCCGGCGCAACACCGAAATAGGTCCGCCAGAGCGATGCCGTGTCGCCGTGGCGAAGCGACTGCAGCGTACTGGCGAGGAGCCCGATCATCATGAGGATCGGCGAGAGGACCAGCAGCACGTTGAACTCTTGGTTCGCGGAACTCACGACGGTCGTGGGCTCGCTCGCCGACGTCAGCACCGTTCCCGCCGCGCTCAAGAGCCACTGGACGCTGTTGAGGATCCAACCGGTCAGGCCGTCGAAGAGATCAGCGAAGGTGGATTTGGCAACCGAGGTGGCGACACAACTGGCGGGGTGCAGTACGCAGAGCAGGACGCTCATCAGTGAACGCTGAGCCCCGTGTGGAAGAAGAAGTTGACCAGGCTCGGGGCGGCGCCTATCAGCACCGCCGCCACGAGCGAGGTCCCCACCGCTCTGCGTCCGGAAGCCGATTGGTGCATGTTCTGCGTATGGCTCCCCACGGCCCAGAGCGCCGCTCCTATGAGCAACGCGATGAGCGCGCCGATGAGCGCCCACGCGGCGATTCCGTCGGCGATCTGCTGCAATGCGGCGCCGCCGGGCAGGGCCGTGGTCGAAGGGGTGAGGGTCACATCGGCGAACAGCATGGCGGACTCGCTTTCGGTTGAGGAATGCCCAATGGTCGCTGTCTCGTCCGTTCTGCGTTCTTCTGCGAGAATGAATCCGTGCTTACAGTTACAACCCCCAACGTGGTTTCCCACTGGCCCGCCGTCTCGCTCTACTTCGCAACGTTCGGCGTGCTGGTCCTGGGCATCCTGATCGGTATCCTCGTCAACCGCCGTCGAGGCCACGTCGCGATCGCCCAAAGGCTCACCGCTCTGGGCGGCCGACTGGGCGTCGATGCCCACGATGACAACGGGAAAGTCGAATCAGCGCTCAGCTACCTCGAAGAGGTGACGGGCGCAGCCACGACCGCCGTCTCGGAGTCGAGCGCGGAGTCGGTCCGCCTGCGCCGCTCGCTCGACGCCGTTCCGCTCGGTCTGGTCCTTTGCGACGAAGCCGGCGGGGTGATCTTTCGAAATACCCAGGCCGAGAACCTCATGGCGAGCCGTTACGGCGACGCCATCGCGGCTCAGGCCGTCACGGACGTTCTCGCCGAAGGTTGGTCCAACGGCGTCGCCGAGCGGTCCATTGACATCTACGGGCCGCCGCGAAGGACTCTCACGATTCGCGCGACCGTCATTGATGACGGTCGCCGCCCTCTCGGGGTCATCGCCATCATCGAGGACGTGTCGGAGCGACGCCGACTTGAGGACATCCGGCGTGACTTCATCGCCAACGTCTCGCACGAGCTGAAGACCCCGATGGGCGCCTTGGGCCTGCTCGCCGAGACGCTGCAGTTCGAACGCGACCCGGCGGTCGCCAATCGCCTCGCCGAGCGCATCAACTCCGAGGCGTTTCGCGTCAATCGGATCATCGAGGACCTGCTGGACCTGTCGCGCATCGAGGGCGAAGGCTCCCCGTCGCGCGAGCCCCTTCCGGTCTCGCTCGTCGTCGCCGACGCGATCGAGCGCATCCGCACGTCAGCGGAGCAGCACGAGGTGACGCTGAACTTCGTCGAGCCCGCGTCGAACTACGTGGTCGTCGGTGACCGTCGCCAACTGGTTTCCGCGGTCCATGCGCTCCTGGAAAACGCCGTCGTGTACTCGCCCGTCGGGGGCGAGGTGACCATTTCGATCGAGCGGACCGACGCGACCACCGATGACGACGGCGAGGTCGTCGGGCCCCTCGTGCGAATCGCGATCAAGGACCAAGGCGTCGGGATTCCGGCGAAGGACCTCGAGCGCATCTTCGAGCGTTTCTACCGCGTCGATCCGGGGAGGGCCCGCGAGACCGGCGGGACCGGACTCGGCCTCAGCATCGTCCGCCACGTCGCGCAGAACCACGGCGGCACGGTTGTCGTCGAATCGCGCGAGGGCGAGGGATCGACATTCACCCTCGTGCTTCCAGTGAACCACCAGTGAGCAAGAAACCCAACTCCGAGAAGCGAATCCACATCCTCGTTGTCGAGGATGAGGAGTCCTTCGTCGACGCGCTCACGATTGGGCTCAACCGCGAGGGATTCGACGTGACCATCGCCCGCGACGGACAGGAGGCGCTGACCCTCTTCGCACGCAACGCCTTCGACCTCATCCTGCTCGATCTCATGCTGCCCAAGTTGTCCGGCCTCGATGTCTGCCGGTCCATCCGGTCGATCAGCGATGTTCCCATCATCATCGTCAGCGCGAAGGGCGAGGAGGTCGATATGGTCCTGATGCTCGAGATCGGCGCGGACGACTACGTCACCAAGCCCTACCGCCTGCGCGAGCTGGTGGCGCGCATTCGCGCCGTGCTTCGACGCCGCGAGGTCCATGAACACGTCGACCTTTCCGACGAGGTGATCGAACAAGGTCCCATCCGCATGGACGTCGACGCCCGACGTTGCTTCGTGAACGGCGAGGAGGTGAAGCTTCGAAAGAAGGAGTTCGCGCTGCTGCGCCTCTTGCTCGAGAATCCCGGCCGCGTCCTCACCCGCGAGGTGCTCATCGACCGCGTCTGGGGCAACGACTACGTCGGCGACACCAAGACCCTCGACGTTCACATCAAGCGCCTGCGCAGCCTCATCGAAGACGACCCGAAGTCACCCAAGCACGTCACCACGGTCCGAGGCGTCGGCTACCGCTTCGAGCTCACGAAGCCCTAGCGACGATCCTCGTCTGGTTGCCCATGTAGGGCGCCAGCACCTGGGGCAGCTGGATCGAACCATCCGCCTGGCGGTACGTCTCGACGAGCGCGGCCCAGATCCGGGCCCACGCCAGAGCCGAGCCGTTCACCGTGTGCACGAACGCCGTCGTCCCCTCGGCGGTGCGGTAGCGCACGTTGGCGCGGCGGGCCTGGAAATCGCGGAACCAGCTCACGGACGACACTTCCAGCCAACGGTCGACGCCCGGACTGAATACCTCGAGGTCCATCGTCCGCGCCGCCGACGTACCGAGGTCACCCGCGCAGAGGTCGAGGAGGCGGTAGGTCAGCCCGAGCGACTGCAGCAGCCCCTCGGCCCGGGCCAGGATGTCGGCGTGGGCGGCTTCGGCCTGGTCGGGGCTGCAGTACGCAAAGAGTTCGACCTTGTCGAACTCGTGCACGCGNNCGACCTTGTCGAACTCGTGCACCCGCAGCAGTCCTCGGGTGTCCTTGCCCGCGGCCCCGGCCTCGCGACGAAAGCAGGCGGTTTGGGCGGTGAGGCGGATGGGCAGCCTGGACTCCTCGAGGATCTCTCCACGGTGCATCGAGGTGAGCGGCACCTCGGCCGTCGGAATCGCCCAAAGGCCGTCTCGTTCGATCGCGTACATATCATCGGCCGACTTGGGCAGGTGGCCAGTCGACATCATCGTTTCCGTGAGCGCGAAGCTCGGGGGTCGAATCTCCTCGTAGTCGGCCATGTGGCTATTGAGGGCGAAGAATCCCAGGGAGCGAAGGAGCCGGGCCCCGGCCCCGCGGTAAAGGGGGAACATCGAGCCGGCCAGTTTCACTCCGGCCGCCATGTCGAGGATCCCGAGCTCGGTACCGATGTCCCAGTGGGCCACGCGCTGATGCTCCGCGTACGCGGGAAACGGCACTCCTTCTTCCATGCCGACCCACCATCGACGCACCTCGACGTTGTCGTTCTCGTCGACCCCATCGGGGGCTTCGGGGGCTGGAAGATTGGGAACCAACAGCAGCTGCTCGCGAAGGATGGCGCCAACGGCATCGGTGGCTTGGCTCGCCACGCGCTCGCGGTCGCCGAGTTCACGACTCCTCGCGGCCAAATCGTCCGCGCCGGCGTCCTTGTTTCGACGCGCCTCGCCAACCCCGCGAGAGAGCTCCTTCACCTCGGCGCGAAGTCCTTCCGCCTCCTGGAGCAGGCGACGATGCTCGACGTCGAGCTCCAGGATCTCGTCCATCGTCGCTGACGAGACCCCGCGGCGAGCCAGGGCAGACTTGACGAATTCTGGTTCACGACGGAGCTGGGCAAGATCAATCATGCCCGCAAGCCTACCGAGGTGAGCCCGACGACCTCGTGGGAGCGTCTAGGTTCAGATGTCGTGAGCAACGCAATCGAGGTGACGAATCTGAAGGTCTCCTTCGGTGATTTGCGCGCCGTCGACGACGTCTCGCTTCACGTTGCTTACGGCGAGGTCGCGAGCCTGCTCGGACCAAACGGGGCCGGGAAGACCACCGTCGTCGAGACCCTGCTGGGGTTTCGCCCCCCGACGAGCGGATCCGTCCGTCTCCATGGACTCGATCCCGTGCGCGACCACGCGGACGTCGTCGCGCGAACCGGGGCGTTACTCCAGCGCGGCGGCGTGTGGTTCCCGATGACTCCCGTCCAGGTGCTCGAGCTCACCGCCACCTACTACGAGGCACCCCGCAGCCCCTCGGAACTCCTCGGTCTGCTCGACCTCGAACGGTGCGCGCGCACCCCCTGGAGGCGACTGAGCGGCGGCGAGCAGCAACGCACGCTACTGGCGTTGGCGCTGCTCGGCAGACCGCGGGTGCTGGTCCTTGACGAGCCGACGACGGCGGTCGACCCCGAGGGCCGCCAGGTGATCCGCGACATCATCCGCTCCGAACGGGACCGGGGCTGCGCGCTGCTCATCACGACCCACGAGCTCGATGAAGCCGAACGCCTCGCCGACTATCTCGTCATCATGAATCGGGGCCACGTCGTCGCCCAGGGGACCCTCGACGAGCTCGCGGGCAGCCCGGAGATGATCATCGAGCTCTCGGGTCCGATCGATCCCGCGGGGCTCGCGGCGGTCTTGGACTGCGCGGTCGTGCCCGACGGCCCGCTTCGCGTCAGGTGCGCGGTCGGCTCGACGCCCGAAAGGATCACCGCCGTCACCACGTATCTCACGAGCGTGCGGGTGGCCATGATATCGCTGCGCACCCGCGCCTCGCTCGAGGAGCGCTACCTCGAGTTGATCGCCGACGAGCGAAGCGGACTTCGTCAATGAGGGCGTGGTGGGCCCAGACCCGGGCCGAGGTGCGCATGAACGTGCGACGTGGCGAGACCCTGCTGCTCACCATCGGGATTCCCGTGCTGCTCCTGGTCTTCTTCTCGTTGTCGCACGTCACCACGTCGCCGGCGCCGCACCGGATCAACTTCGTCGCGCCGGGCATCCTGGCGCTCTGCGTCCTCTCCACGTCATTGGTTGCGCTTTCGATCTCCACCGGCTTCGAGCGATCCTTTGGCGTTCTTCGCCGGCTCCACGTCACGCCGCTCGGCCAGCGCCGACTCATCGGAGCGAAGATCGCCGGCGTGCTCGTGACTGAGGCCCTCCAGGTGGCGGTCCTGTCACTCGTCGCGCTCGCGCTGAAGTGGCACCCCCGCGGCGGCCCCACGGGCGCGCTCGCGGTCGTCGCGCTGCTCGTCCTCGGCTCCGCCGGATGCGCCGGAATCGGCCTGCTGCTCGCTGGACGACTGCGCGCCGAAGTCAACCTCGCCGCGAGCAACGGGCTCTACCTGATCCTGCTGCTGGTTTCCGGAATTGTCGTGCCGGTGACGTCGCTGCCGTCGTTCGTGCAGAAGATCGTCGTGGGCCTGCCATCGGGAGCCCTCGCCGACGGCCTGCACCGGGTCCTGGGCCAAGGTGTGGGGCCTTCGAAAGCCGATTGGCTCTCGCTCGGCGTGTGGGCCGTGCTGGCGCCGCTCTTCGCGGCGCGCACGTTCCGTTTCGACTAGGCGGACTTCAGGGTCGCGATCCGCTGCGCCAACTCGGCGGTCGAGATCGCGCCGAACTTTACGTACTCCACCACGCCCTTCGCGTTGAGGAACACGGTCTCGGGGAGCTGGCCGAATTTGAAAAATCCCGCGGTCACGTCGTCGTTGGGATCAAAGGCCACCGGGAATTTGACGTGGTCTTTCTTGGTGAACGCCTTCGCGGCCGAGTTCTCGTCGCCCGCGTCGATTCCCATGACCACGACGTTTCCTTCGTGGTGGGCCGAGAGGTACTTCGCGACCTTGGGTATCTCACCTCGACACGGCACGCACCAGCTCGCGAAGAAGATCAAGGCCGAAGGGTGGCCGCTCGCCCAGGGCGCCCTTTCGGTTCCGCCGTTCAGCCCTTTCAAGGAGAAGGCGGCGACCTTGGTCCCGACGAGAGCGCTGGTGGGAAGACCGTTGGGGGACTTCACCGAACCACCGGTCAGGATCGACATCACCACGATCAGCGCCACGGCCACCACGGTGCCGATGCCGAGCGACACGAACATCATGGGCGAAGGGTGGCCCCGCTGCGGCTTAGTGGTTTCTGACAAGAACGTCAACCGCCATCAAGACAAAGAGCGCCGTCAGGTACGTGATCGAGAAGTGGAACAGTCGCATCGCCTCTCCAACGTCAGCCTTGTCCTGATGGGCGTGGCGATAGAGGCGAAACGAATAGAACGTGAAGAGCCCGCCGAGCACGGTCGCCGAAAGCGCGTAGACCCAGCCTAAATGCGCCACCGGCCCGATGAGCATCGTGAGCGCCCACATCAGGATCGAGTACACCAGAATCTCGAGCGTCGTACGTCGCAGGGACGCCACGACGGGCATCATGGGCACGTGGGCGGCCTCGTAGTCGTCACGGTAGCGCACGGCCAGCGCCCAGAAATGCGGCGGGGTCCATATGAAGATCACCAAGAACAGCAGCACCGGCGTCCACGCCAGCGAGTTGGTCACCGCGGACCAGCCGATAAGCACCGGCACCGCGCCCGCGGCTCCTCCGATGACGATGTTCTGCTTGCTGCGCCGCTTCAGCCAGATCGTGTAGACCACGACGTAGAAAGCAGTGGCTGACATGGCGAGCCACGCCGACAACTGATTGACCCAGATCGCGAGCACCGCGAAGGCGACGATCTCCAACCCCGCGGCGAAGATGGTCGCGGCGCGCGGGCTCATGACGCCGATCACCAACGGTCGCCTCTTGGTGCGCTCCATGATGGCGTCGATGTCGCGGTCGATCACCATGTTGAACGCGTTGGCCCCGCCGGCGGCGAGCGTGCCGCCCACGAGGGTCGCCACGATGAGCCAGAGGCCGGGAATGCCGTTGGCGGCGACCACCATCGTCGGGATGGTCGTCACGAGCAACAACTCGATGATGCGGGGCTTGGTCAGAGCGACGTAGCCCTTGAGGATCTCCGCGGTCGAGCGCGGTGTATGGGCCGTAATTGTCACAGCGGTTATTCTACGAGCCCCGACATTACCTAGGCTACGAAGGTGACTTCCCAGCAGCGCCGCACGATCCCGGCTCCGGTATTTCGTTGGTTTGCCTTCGCTTCCTTCCTTTCCATGATCATCATCGTCCTCTCGGGCGCGGCCGTGCGCCTCACCGGATCGGGCCTCGGATGCCCCGACTGGCCCACGTGCTTTCGCCACCGGCTCGCTGGCTCATTGAGCATTCACCCGCTGATCGAGTACACCAACCGCATGGTCACGGTCACGCTGGTGATCCTCACCGGCGTCACGTTCGTGGCGGCTTTGCTTCGCAGTCCGCGCCGGCGCGACCTCGTCCAGTTGTCGGCGTTGCTCATCTTGGGTGTCGTAGCCGACGCGGTGCTCGGCGCGTTCGTCGTCTACAGCAAGTTGAATCCGTGGCTGGTTTCCCTGCACATGCTGCTCTCGCTCTCGATGGTGGTGATCAGCGCCATCCTCTACCACCGCTCCAAGTACGTCTACGGGAGAGGGGCGCGCGCCAACGTGCGAGACCCGCACTTCCGTGCGGTGGCCCGGCTCCTCTGGGTTCCGTTCGTGGTCCTCTTGATCACGGGAACGATGACCACGGGATCGGGACCGCACGCGGGCTCGTCGCAAGGTCAACTCACCGCCAGGCGGCTCCCCTTCGCCTTCTCCTCGGCGGCGTGGGTCCACTCCCTCGCCGCGCTGCTCTTCATCGGGCTCGTGGGCGGGCTCCTACTCTCGATTTGGAACACCGGCGCGCCCGAGCCCCTCCAACACGGGGTTCGCCGACTCGTGGTGATTGCCCTTCTCCAAGGCGCCATCGGGGCGGCTCAGTACCTCACGCACGTGCCAGCGGCCCTCGTCGAGCTCCACGTCGCAGGAGCGGTGTCGCTCACCATTGGAATGACCCAGTTCACCCTGCGCCAAACGGCCCACGATCGCGAGCCTGGGACCAAAAAAGCCAATTAAAGCCAGTCAGGGTCTAAAGGCCCTACATCTTGTCCGACATCAGGTGACATACTGATGGAAAAGAAGGGGCGGAGAGCATGGCATTCCTATTGTCATTCGCAGCGCTGATTCCACTTGACAATCTGGGGCATTACATCCAGTGGCATTTCATAGAAATCAGCATTGCCAACTTGATAGTCATGATTTTGATGGTGGTCACGTTCATCGTCGCGCTCGTGGCGCCGTTTCCTGGCCGTAGCCGCAGGAAGGAAAACCGATGAGCACCTCCGAGATCGATCGTCAATGGACGACCCGGCTTCGCCGGCGCGTCGAGGGCAAGCTGCCGCCGGAGAAGTTGCTTCCGGACACCCAGCCGACCTACGTCTCCTCATGGATCTACGTCTTTGGCATCGCCACGCTGTCGTCACTCGGCGTCGTCATCGGCACCGGCTGCATCCTCGCGCTGCGCGGACCGCAGTGGTGGCACGGCTCGGCCTATGGCCACTTCATCAACTCCATGCACCTCTGGTCCGTCGAGATCTTCTTCTTCGCCATGGTGGTGCACCTCTGGGGCAAGTTCGCGATGGCGGCGTGGCGCGGAGGACGCGCGCTCACCTGGATGACCGGCGTCGTGACGTTCCTCGTCTCGATCGGCGCGGGCTTCACGGGTTACGTGAGCCAGAGCAACTTCGACTCGCAGTGGATCTCCACCCAGGCGAAGGACGGCATCAACGCCACGGGCGCCGGCGCCTACTTCAACGTGCTGAACCTCGGCCAGATGCTGATGTGGCACATTGTCCTGCTGCCGCTCGGCGCAATTGTCCTGACGGGAATGCACGTGTTGATGGTTCGAATCAAGGGTGTTGTTCCGCCGTTTGAAGAGGGCGCGGAGGTGGCCGAATGAGTAAAAAGTCATTTCGCCCCGACGTTGACGCCCCCAAGTGGAAGGGCGGCTACAGCCCGTACGACATCATCAAGGAAGGCACCATCGCCCTCGTGGTGATACTCGTGCTCACGTTAATCTTCGCGATCGTCTTCGGATCGCCAGACGAGAAGGCCATCACGGTCAGGACCTGGTCGAACGCTGATCCGATCGACTTCGCGACGACCGCGCTCAGCGAACTGAACGGAACGTCGACGAGTGCCGCTTACGGCGCGCCGTACAACAACGTCCCCGGGTCGGGCCAGGCAATGGGGCCGCTCAAGCTTGAGCAGTGGGTCGGCGTTCGAATCCCGATCAACGCCGGCAAAGACTTCGTCATCAGCCCGCTGAAGTCGCTACCCGACCAGCCCATCCTCGATCAGAACCTGAAGACGTGGTCGACGGCATCGACAACGACGCAGAACTCGTGGCTCTCGAGTTACGGCAAGGCCGCGGCGAAGATGAAGGTCGTGAAGGGCCAGATTGTCGTGAACACCACGAGCGCCGGTCCGCTCCCGGTCATGATCAATGACCTGACGCAGATGGCCCGCTCGGGCGCCCTTGATCAGGCCCTCGTTACCGGACACGGGTTCTACACGACGGACTACACCAAGCCGTTGCTGTTCCTCGCCGACAGCGGGTACCTGTCCAACCTCGCCTCCAACCAGCACTTGACGGGCGACCAGTGGGGCATGATGAACGAGACCGGAAGCTACCCCGGTCAGGCGTGGCTCTGGCTCTACACCTTCTGGTACCAGATTCCGCCGTTCAATACGAGCGCCAGCGGCGACGCGTTGGTGTTTGCGACGATGGGAGTTCTCTCGCTCCTGCTCCTCTTCGTGCCGTTCATTCCGGGTCTTCGCTCGATTCCGCGCAAGCTCAAGATCTACCGTCTCATCTGGCGCGAGCACTACCAGGACAGTAAATAGGCTCAGTCAAACGACCCCTCTTCGATGCGGATCCTTCGTGGCCCGCGTCGAAGAGGGGTCGTTTGCTTTCTTGGGCGCATCCCCATGGCGGAATAACGATGTACGGGTCCGGTGCCCGGATCGCACCATGATGACGGCGTCAAGGGCGGGGATTAGGTCGGCGATGGGCCTATTGCTCATGCGTCAGATCTAATCCGACTCCCTAGACTGGCCGTCAATTGCTGGAGTGCGAGCGCCACCGTAACGCACAACCCACCGACGTCTTGATTCTTTTCAACCTCGCGGGCCTCCGTCAATTCCGATCCAAGGATGCAACAATGACCAGACCACTCGAACGGGCGAACTACCGCTTGACGTTCTTCGTACTCCTGCTCGGAGTGTCCTCCTTCGCGCTGCTGCAGTCCTTGGTCATCCCCGCCCTTCCGACGATCCAGGCGAGCATGCACACGTCGCAGAACACGGTGACGTGGGTCGTCACGGCCTATCTCCTCTCGGCGTCGATCTTCACTCCGATCATGGGGCGCATCGGCGACATTGTGGGCAAGGAACGCATGCTGGTTCTCACTTTGGCCGCCCTCGCGGTCGGCACACTGGTCGCGGGACTCTCGCATTCGATACTGGTTCTGATCATCGGTCGCGCGGTCCAGGGCGTCGGTGGCGGCGTGCTGCCGCTGTCATTCGGCATCATTCGTGATGAGTTTCCACCCGGGAAAGTGGCGGGCGGCGTGGGCAACATCGCGGCGATGACCGCGGTCGGAAGCGGCATTGGCCTCGTCATCGCGGGGCCCATCGTGAGTCATCTTGACTACCACTGGCTCTTTTGGATCCCGCTCGTCATCATCGTCATCGCCGCCGTCTGCGCCCACCTCCTCGTGCCCGAGTCACCAGTTCGAACCAAGGGAAGGGTCGATCTGAAGGCCGCCGCGCTCTTGTCGGCGTGGCTCGTGGCGCTGCTGCTCGGCGTCAGCGAAGGCCCGGCGTGGGGTTGGGGGTCCAGCAAGGTCCTCGGGTTGATCGCCGCGGCGCTGGTCTTGATTGCGGCATGGATTCGAGTCGAGAGCAAGTCCAGTCAGCCGCTCATCGACATGAAGATGATGCGCGTGCCCGCGGTGTGGACCAACAACCTGGTGGCGTTCCTCTTCGGCGTCGGCATGTACTCGGTCTTTGCCTTCCTGCCCGAGTTCCTTCAGACGCCGTCGAGCGCCGGATACGGATTCGGCGCGTCCATGGTCCAGTCCGGGGTGTTCCTTCTCCCCCAGACCGCCATGATGTTCATCTTGGGTCTGCTCACCGGCCGCGTCGCCGCGCGCATCGGCTCGAAGTTCGCGGTACTCATCGGCTCGGTGATTTCCTGTTCGGGATACGCCATGCTGGCCCTCGCCCATTCGCACCGGTGGGAGATCTACGTGGTGGGGAGCCTGCTCGGAGTGGGAATGGGCCTCGCCTTCTCCGCGATGTCCAACCTCATAGTTCAGGCGGTCCCCGCCTCGCAGACCGGGGTCGCGAGCGGCATGAACGCGAACATCCGCACCATTGGCGGAGCGGTGGGGGCGGCCGTGATGTCGAGCATCGTGACCTCCAAGCTGCTGCACAACGGTCTACCCGCCGAGTCGGGTTACACCAACGGCTTCCTTTTCGTCGCAATCGTGACGTTGTTCGCCATCATCGCGGCGCTCTTCATTCCCCACTCAAAGGAAGCTCCCGACGGCGAGGTGCACATGGCGCACGCGGAACTGGCCATGGTGCCCGGCGGAACGATCACTGAGGGCTAGGACAACCTCGCGCACGCCCCTGGCGCCGTCAAGAAGACGCAAAGAACCCCCGTCGGAGTACCCGACGGGGGTTCTTTTCTGGTGGAGACGATGGGGATCGAACCCACGACCTCAGGCTTGCAAAGCCCGCGCTCTACCAACTGAGCTACGTCCCCAAAGGGACTCCATCCTACCAAACGATTCGCTATTCGGGGCGGTGACGCCGTAGGGCCTTCGCGCGCTGGCGGTCGATGCGCAGCAACTGACGCTCGACGTCGGCCCAGTGCAACGGCGACTCGTCAACCGAGACTCCCTGGTCCTCGGCGTGGAAGAACATCGTGAACGCGATGGCCCACATCGGAACGTAGCAACCGAGCTTGGCGACGAACCCGGCCAGCTGCTGGTCGAACAGCGGCGTCATGTGCAGCAGCGCGTACTGATTGTGCAGTGCCGGATACAGCGAGTGCTGGGAGAAGATCCACACGAACGACAAACTCGTCACGACGATCGCCGATCCAAAGATGTATCCCGCCGTCGCGGCGGGCGAGAGCCGCTTGGCGCCGGGCATGACCGCGAGGGCGGGAACCCACAACAGGAATCCGATCGACAGCACCGCGAGGAGGATGAGGTCGCGTCCGACGCTCGAACGCGCGCCCCAGCCGACGACCGGCGTTATCAGCGTGGTGGTCCCCAGGATCGTCACCAGCACGATGGCGACACCGGGATGCGAAAGGATGCGGACCACGAAGTCAACCGGCCTCGGACGCGTGAGTTTCGAGAGCACGGTGGTGGGCGTGGCCTTCAGGAGCATCGGCGCGACGAAGACCATGATTACCAGACGTTGCGCGGTCGCCACCGTCAGCGACACCGACGCCGCCAAGTCGCCTATTGGCCACATGACCACCGCCGCCAAGGCGAGCAGCGCGAAGAACGCCTGGCGTCGTCGAGGCGTCGAGGCCACGACGAAGTGGTGCGCGACGCCGGCCGCGACGATTGCCAAGAGTTCAATCAGATGCAGGTGGAACGGAAGCAACGAGTTCACGTCGCCACGGTAATACCACCTCGTCCGACTTCGCTCTTCAGCGCCTCGTAGTCGCTCTGGTTGCGGTCGCGGTAGGCGAGCGCGAAGGCGGCCATCGACTCGTCGAAGCGGTCGCCCTTGCCCAGATAGCCCGCGATTTCCGCGCCCCGGCCCGAACGGGCGTGTGCCCGGGCGAGCGTCCAGGCGCAGAGCCGCCCGTACGCGACGAGTAGCGACTCGTCGAGCCGTTCGACGTCCACCGACGCCCGGTTGTCATAGAGCTGGCGGATGTAGAAGCTCCGACGCCGGCCCGCGAACTGCGTCGTGTGCCATCCGAGGAAGACGTCGGGCGTCGCCTGCATCAGCTTCTGTCCGCGCACCACCCGCTCCCCCGGTTCGAATGTTTCGCCCAGGCCGCGCGCCAGCGCCAACACCGACTCCTGCGCCTCTTTGATCTGCAGGAGGAACGGGTCGCGGTCGTCGCGCCCGACCAGCAGCACGGCGAAGCACTCGGTGCCCACCGATCCGACGCCCACGACGTGGCGGGCGGCCTCTCGAACACTGAACTGCTTCAACAGCACCTGGCGGTCGCTGCTCAGAGTCTCTCCGTAGCCCGCGACAATCTCGAAGACGTCCGAGGCCCCGAGCGCCCCGTCCTCCCCTTCAGCCAGCCGCGTGAAGTGCGGAGGATCGACCGCGATGGTCGGCCCGTGGTCGTCGTAGACCAGAACCTTCGAGAAGGCATCGACGGTGACCCTGCCCATGGCGTCCTGCACGACATCATCGATCTTGCGCCTAGCGCCGCCGGAGAAGAAGCCTTCAAGGTCGATCATGACCGAATCGAGGTCGAGCGCGGCGTACCAGACCTCGAGTCGCGTCTGAAGCGCGAACCGGGCCATCGCGCTTCGATACTCTTGCGCAGCCGCGAGGGCGATGGCCTCTTGCTGACGGGCGTTGTGCGCGAGTTGCTGAGACGCGATGGCGAGCGACGCCGTCAGCCGTTTGACATCCCATTCGAAGGGCCCGGCTTCGGTCTCGTCGAAATCATTGACGTCGAACACCATCTGTCGCTCGGGCGACGAAAAGACCCCGAAGTTCGATAGGTGCGCATCGCCGCACAGTTGGACCTCGAGCGAGGTGCTCGCGCCGCGTGCGAGGTCGTCGGCCATCAACCGAGCCGCTCCGCGAAAGAACGCCAAGGGGCTCTCCAGCATTCTCTGGTAGCGAAGCGGCAGAAGGGCTTGCACCCGGGTCGCACCCTGCTCGCGCATTCGAGCGATCGGGTCGTAGTCGTCGGGGCGTTCGCTGAGCACCGCGAGCGACAACCGCGGGGTCGCGGATCGCAACGAGCGACCGTACCCACGCCTCACTTCGAGCGCGGAGACGTCACGCGCCTTCACACGACGCTCGGTGACGGAGGAAGAAGATGCTCGGAACCCAGTCGCCGGCCAAGCCTGGTGACTATCAGGATGCCGAGAATGAGGTCAGTGACGAGGATGCAGCCGGGGAACAGCACGCCCCCGGTGGTCAGGTGCTTCAACGTCAAGAGCGTGATCCCGCAGTTCAAGAATCCCATGAAGAAGACCCGGGGCGATTCCGTCTGGGGAGCTATCCACGATTTGCGCAACGTCGGCAGGGCGGCGATCTGATCGGCCGCCACGAAAGAGATCAGCGCAACGGTCGGCTCGTTGATGAAGAACCAGAAGACGAGCCCCGCCAGGGACACCAGCCCGCAGAAGACGTCGAACTTGCCGATCCTCCACACACTGTGCGGGTTCTTGAACGAAACCGCGACGACGACGCACGGCACGAAGCCCAGCATCAGCGTCATCACCGACGCAAGCCCTACGTGCTGTTGAATCTCCACCGCGAAGCCGAGGATTCCCTCGACTCCCCAAAGGCCCCACGTGACCCGATTCGGCGACGTGACCCCGCGCACGGTGTCACGTACGTAGCCGTAGGCGCCCATGAGCGACAAGAAGGCCGCCAGGAACACGAAACGTGGATCAATCACCCGTCAAGTCTGCCTGTTTCGCGCTGGTCGGCGCAGATCTCCTGGCGTTACCTTGTTATTTCCCTATTCCAGTAGCCTCGGCGTTTGTGGATGCGAAGACTTTTATGGGGATGACACGTACCTCCGAGGACACCTGGGGGTTCGAGGTGACCGAGCGGCTCATCACGCCCGGCCATTTCCTCTTCGGCGGCTGCGGTCTCGCTTCGGGACTCGTCGCGCTCGAAGAGGCGAGCGGACGACCGACGATCTGGGCGACCGCTCAATACTTGTCGTACGCCCCGCTCGGCGCGAAGGTCACGGTGAAGGCCGATCTCTGCGTGGTTGGCGGTCACGTCACCCAAGCCCGCTCGACGATGTACTTCGAAGACCGAGAGATTGTCACCGTCAACGCCGCGCTCGGGACGGGCGAGCTCTCCTCACCGACGCCCTGGGTGACCATGCCCGACGTTCCCGACCCCGAGGACTGTCCGCCTCGGACATTGCACAGGCGCTTTGACAACTCGATCTTCGATCACGTCGAGACTCGATTGGCCCTCGGCCGAACGTTCACGGAGATCGACGGCACGCCCGGGTCCCCCGTCATGGCCTTGTGGTCGAGGGTTCCGGGCCATTTCGAGACGTCTGGCGCGACCCTCGCGATCTTCGGCGACTACGTGTCGGGCGGGGTTAGCCAGCCCATGGGTCGACACACCATGGGCAGAAGCCTCGACAACACCATTCGAATCGCCACCCTCGAGCCCACTGAGTGGGTGCTCTGCGAAATCCACATGCACGCACTTGCTCAGGGCTTCGCGCAAGGGACCGCATTCCTCTGGAGCCGCACGGGCACACTGCTCGCCACCGCTAGTCAGTCGATTGCCGCAAAGCTTTGGGACATAGAGACCCTCTAGGGGCTCGGTTCGTCTGGTGTAGATTGGTACCCCTTAGGGGCTATAGCTCAGTCGGTTAGAGCGCGTCACTGATAATGACGAGGTCGTAAGTTCGATTCTTACTAGCCCCACCACTCACGGACATCAGGCCCCGGCGCTGGTGCATTACCGTCTCTAGTAGGAAGCTAAAGGACGTGACATGGCAAACGACCGCTCTCCATTGACGAGCCTCGAACGCGAAAAAGCTTCAGTTGGTCAGTCGTCGTCGGCACAATCAACCATTGATCCGCTCATGGTGAGAGACGCCCACGGCGTCTGCCTCACCGGTGACGAGCGCGGGGCCGGCGTGTTCTTCGCCCTCGACCTCGTCACCGACCGGGACGCAAAAGAGCCTCTCAACCCTACGGCGCGAGTTCCCCGGCCATGAACAAGCTTGTTGGTGCCTGGCGGGCCGAGGATCTCTTGATCTTCTCCAACTTTCACCGTTGGCACGCGGTCCCACCATGCATCATCACCGACGACGAGTCTCGCGAAGGTCTGGCCCGTCTCGATCGGGCTCTTGGTGTGGCCGACAAGTACTACGTCGGCAAATTGTAGTGACCAACGAAACGCGTCGCGTCGAGCTAGCCTCGCAGCTTCGAGAGTTGGGTCACGAGTTCGTCGCCCGCGACATAAGCGATGATCGACTTGAAGAGATGAGCAGTCGGCTGGGCAAACTGCTTCTCATAGTGCGCTCGGGGACACCTCGCGTACGGGCCGCCCCGTCCGACTCCCTCGCCAGCTTCAAGATGGCCATTCCCGAGGTCGGCAAGGACGAGAGGCACCAGCTGTTCTCGGACTCGATTGTGACGGGCGCCGCGAACCCGATGGGTCTAGGCGGCTATCTCTGGCGCGAGGGCGACGTGGCCGTGCTGGAAGTCACCCTGGGCAAGGCCTTCGAAGGAGCTCCGGGACGCGCGCACGGCGGGATCGTCGCCGCGCTCATCGACGAGACCATGGGACTCGTCCTCGCGATAAACAGCCAACTCGCCTTCACCGCCCAATTGGACATCACCTTCGTCGCGCCTACCCCGATCAACGTGCCGCTCACCGCGCGAGCGTGGCTCCGGGAGCAGAACGGACGAAAGATCTCCATCGAAGCGAACGTCGAAGCGGGTGGGGGGCTTATTGCGAAAGCGACGGCGCTCTTCATCTCTGTTGATCCGAAGAAGTTCCTCGAAGACCTGTCACCCCCCAACCAGTAAACCGGCGCCTCCACTATGTCTCTCTCTCTGCAGCGCAGATTCCGCTCCAGCAAAGTCCCCGACATCGGCGCGACCTTCTGGTTCCTGAAGATTCTCACGACCGCGATGGGAGAGGCCACGTCGGACTTCTTTGTTCATAGGTTCCCCCCGGCCGCGGCGGTTCTGGGGAGTGGCCTGGTCTTTGCCGCGGTCCTGTACTGGCAACTACGAAGCCCCCGCTTCCTCGTGGTGAGCTACTGGTCGGCCGTGGTGATGGTGAGTGTCTTTGGCACGATGTGCGCCGATGTCGTGCACGTGGGCTTCGGCGTCCCCTACATCATCTCGGCCGTGGGGTTCGCGATAGCGCTCACGATTGTCTTTGTCGTGTGGCACCGATTCGAGCACACGCTCTCCATCCACAGCATCACGTCAACGCGGCGCGAGCTCTTCTACTGGGCCACGGTCACGACGACCTTCGCCCTGGGCACGGCGACGGGCGACATGACCGCGGTCACCCTGCACCTGGGCTATTTCAGCTCCGGCTTGCTCTTCGTCCTCCTCATTCTCCTGCCTGCGGCGGCGTACCGGTTCCTGAGGGCGAGCGCCATCGGCACGTTCTGGACGGCGTACATCCTGACTCGCCCGCTCGGCGCATCGTTCGCCGACTGGATGGGCGTCTCGCACCTGCGCGGTGGTCTCAATTGGGGGCCAGGCAACGTCGCGATGCTCCTTAGCGCGGCCATCGCCCTCGTCGTCGGTGCACTTCGCTACCAGGAGAACCGACCTTAGATTTCGCCGACGCCATTAGCGTGTTTGCATGCCTGCCGTCACCGTAGATAATCCGTTAGAACTTCCCAAAGTCGTTGCGCCAAAGACCGAAGACCGAGCACGTCGTGTGAAGTCGATCACCACCGCGCCGCGCGGACTCGAAGGCGAAGGCTTCCCCGTGCGCCGGGCATTCGCCGGGATTGAGATCACCGACCTCGACCCCTTCGTCCACATGGACCAGATGGGTGAGGTCGACTACGGACCCGGCGAGCCCAAGGGCACGCCGTGGCATCCCCACCGCGGTTTCGAGACCGTCACCTACATGATCGAGGGCACGTTCCTGCATCAGGACTCGATCGGCGGCGGGGGCGTCATCGAGAACGGGGCCACGCAGTGGATGACCGCGGGTGCGGGGATCTTGCACATCGAGCGTCCGCCCGATGCCCTCATCGACACGGGCGGACTCTTCCACGGCGTCCAGCTCTGGGTGAACCTGCCGGCCCGGCTGAAGATGACGAACCCGCGCTACCAGGACATCGGCGCCAGCGCGGTGGCGCTGCTCACCAACGAGAACGGCGACGCGATCATCCGCGTCATCGCGGGCGCTCTCGGCGACGTCGGCGGCCCGGGCGTCACGCACACTCCGATCACGGTGCTGCACGTGTCGCTGCTCCCGGGCGGACATCTCGCCCTGCCGTGGGACCCGCGCTACAACGCCCTCACCTACGTGCTCGCCGGCCAGGGCACCGTGGGACTCGAGAGGACCGCGCTCGCGGAGGGCCAGATGGCCGTGCACGTCGACGGCGACTACCTGGTGCTGTCAGCCAACGAGTCCCAGGACTCGCGCACCGAGGCGTTTGAAGTCCTCGTCCTTGGTGGCGAGCCCATTGGCGAGCCGGTCGCCACCTACGGCCCCTTCGTGATGAACACGCGCGCCGAACTGCAGCAGGCGTTCGAGGACTACGAGGCGGGCCGGCTCGGCCAGATTCCGGCCGACCACATCTAGTCGCCCTGGGCTCGGTGCACCAGGAAGGTTCCCGTGGACCTGCTCACCAGCGCGCCGCTCTCGTTCAGCAGCGACGCCTCGGCGTGGGCGATCTGGCGAGCCAGGCGAACCACGTCGCCGCGCAGCGCGTATCGCTCGCCGCTCGAGGCCGGGCGCATCAGTTCCACGCTGAACTCGATCGTCGCCTTGGTGCGGTCGCGTCCGCGCAGCGCCGCGTTGATGGCGAAGTTCATCGCCGCGTCGAGCAGCACCGCGTGCACGCCCGCCTGGACCGAGCCGTGAGGGTTGCAGGCGAGCTCGGCGGGATCGAACGATCCGCTCACCCAGCCCAGGTCCTCGCCGTCGACTCCGTAGGCCTCGAAGGAGCCCCCGAGGGCACCGATGATGGCCATGCCGCCGTCGCCGAGCCAACGCTCCATGCTCTTTGGCTGTTCGTCCACGACCGTGACGATACTCCTGGCGCGGGTCTAGGCTTCGCGCGGGTGGAACAATCCCACTGTCGAGAGAAGGGACACCAATGCCGAGCGCGGTCATTGTCGACGCCGTACGCACCCCCGGGGGCAAGCGAAACGGAAAACTGAAGAACTGGCACTCCGTTGACCTGGCCTCAGAAGCCCTTCGCGCCATAGCGAGCCGCAACGACCTCGACCCCGCCCTGGTCGAGGACGTCATCATGGGATGCGTCTCCCAGGTCGGCGAGCAGGCCTTCAACGTCGGGCGCAACGCCGTCCTGGCGGCCGGGTGGCCCGAATCGGTCCCCGCGACCACGATCGACCGCCAGTGCGGATCGTCCCAGCAGGCGCTTCACTTCGCCGCCCAGGGCGTCATGGCGGGCGCCTACGACGTGGTCGTCGCGGCCGGCGTGGAGGTCATGTCGCGCGTTGGCATGGGCACCTCCATCGGCAACGACGTGGGCTTCCCCTTCGGGCCGCGGGTCATGGCGCGCTACGAACCCCAGGGCGGCCTGAAGAACCAGGGAATCGGAGCCGAGATGATCGCCGACCGCTGGGACATCTCGCGCGAGGACCTCGACGCGTTCTCCGCCGAAAGCCACCGCCGCGCCGCCCAGGCCACCGCCGAGGGACGATTCGAGCGCGAGATCGTGCGGGTATTCGTGCGCGACGCCGACGGCCAGAACACCGACGAGCTGATGAGCGCCGACGAGGGCATCCGGCCCGACTCGAGCGTCGCCACGCTCGGGGCCCTCAAGCCCGCGTTCAAGGAGGGCGGGAAGGTCACCGCCGGCAACTCCTCCCAGATCACCGACGGCGCGTCGGCGGTGCTGATCATGAACGAGGACAGGGCCCGCGAGCTCGGCTACACCCCTCGCGCGAGGTTCCACACCTTCGCCCTGGCGGGCGTCGACCCGGTGACGATGCTGACCGGTCCAATCCCCGCGACCACCAAGGTGCTCGAACGCGCGGGTCTCACCATGGGCGACATCGACCTCGTCGAGATCAACGAGGCCTTCGCCTCGGTCGTGCTCGCCTGGCAGAAGGAGCACCACGCCGACCTATCGAAGGTGAACGTGAACGGTGGCGCCATCGCGCTGGGCCACCCGCTCGGCGCCTCGGGCGCGAAGCTGTGCGCCACGCTGCTCAACGAGCTCGAGCGCACCGGCGGCCGCTACGGGCTGCTCACGATGTGCGAAGGCGGAGGACTCGCCAACGCGACCATCATCGAGCGTCTGGGCTAAGACCTCAGCGGTAGCGCGTGGCGAGGAAGAAGGCCGAGAACATCGAGACCAGGCCCAGCACCAGGTACCACGACGAGACCGATCCGGGCAGAACCTGGAGGTAGTTGAGCGTGATGATCAGCACTCCGAAGGCGAGCAGGTCTATCAGCAGCCACCCGTACCAGTGCGGACTGTGGTCGTCGCTCGCGGGCCGGGGTGCGGTGTAGCGGCCGCGACCCTCCGCCGAGACGTAACGCCCCATTGTCTTGCTCTTGCGGCGATTCGGTCCGGTCTTTGCCATAGGTCCCAAGGTTACTGCCGGCGCCAGAGCGAACCGCTAATACGTGGTCGTGGTCGTGGTCGTCGTCGCTTCAGCCACCGGACATAGCTGCAGTTTGATGGTGGAGCCGTAGGGCGCCGACGATCCTCCGGCGACGCTCTGGGAGAACACGGATCCGACGGCGGCCGTGGGCAGGCACGAACCCGCAGGCGCGTCGGAGATCCCGACTACGAAGTGCTGGGCATTGAGCTTTGAGGTTGCGGCTTGCTGGGAATCGTCGATGACGGTGGGAACGACGACCGGGCAGGGTCCCGACGAAGTGATCAGCTGTACCGTCGAACCGCTCTTCACGGGCTGGCCCGCCGCGGGAACCGTATTGACGACCAGTCCCGACGCCACGCTGTTCGAGCACGTCACCGCGGGCGTCGCACTACTCACGTTGAGCCCCGCCTGGCCAATGGCCACTAACGCCGCCGTTGTCGTGTCCCCGATGAGCTTCCGCATCGGGAACGAGGAACCCGGAGACAGGACGACCAGCGTCACCATCTTGCCGGTCTGGGACTTGGTCTTGGGCTTTGGGGTCTGGGAGAGGACGGTGTCGGGACTCTGCCCGGCGGTGGCCGTCGACGTCCAGGCCACTCTGTAGAACAACCCCAAGTTGTGCAGCGTGCTTTCGGCGACGCTCACATTCTCATTCTGCACGTTGGGAATCGTCACCGGTATCACCTTCTTGCCGAGACTCGTCCTGAGGGTCACCGACTCGCCCTTGGTGATCTTGGCGCCGGGCTTGGGATCGGTCGAGACCACGGTGCCGCTGGGCTTCTGGGAGAAGACCGGGACGTCCCCCGCGATCACCAAACCGTCAGAGATGAGTGTCTGCTTCGCCGTGGCGTACGGTTGGTTGACTACGTTGGGCATCTTGGTCACCGCGTGAGCCCTGGCCAGGAAGAAGTACGCCAGGCCACCCAGCGCCAGCAGCACGATGATCACGGTCACAATCACCCCGGCGTGGCTGCTCCTTCGACGACGGACGTCGGTGCGCGGTCCGCGCATCATAGGCACCGCCTGCGTGCGCTCACCGGCCGCCACGGCGCTCACTGCACGCGTCGCATCGGCGCCGAAGAACGCGCCTCCCAGGCCGGCAGCTCGAACGGGTTGACCTTCGCTGAAGCGGATCAGGTCGGCCCGGAACTCGTCCGCTGTCTGGTATCGCTGGTCCGGCGACTTCGCCAGGGACTCCATGACGATGGCCTCGAGGTCGCGCGGGACGGTGTCGTTGAACTGCGATGGGAAGGGAACCGCCCCGTGGACGTGCTGGGTCGAGACCGCCAGGGGCGTGTCGCCGATGAACGGCGGGCGTCCGACGAGCATCTCGAAGAGCACGACGCCGAGTGAGTAGACGTCGCTTCGCCCGTCAACGGCCTCACCCGAGGCCTGCTCCGGAGAGAAATACGTGGCGGTGCCCATGACCGAGCCCTCTTCGGCGAGGTGGTCCTCGCTCGACACCGCCTGGGCGATGCCGAAGTCGGTCACCTTCACCTGGCCGTCGCTCGTGATCAGAATGTTCCCCGGCTTCACGTCGCGGTGCACGACGCCGCTGCGGTGCGCATAACCGAGCGCCGCGGCGACCTGGGCCACGATGGTCGCCGACCTCGAGGGCGTCAGTATCCGAGAGCCGCGAAGCACCTCGGCGAGCGACGTTCCGTCCACGAGCTCCATCACGATGAAGTAGGTGTCGTCGTCCTCGCCCCAGTCGAAGACCGGAACGATGTTCGGGTGCGAGAGGTTCGCCGCGGCCTGGGCCTCGCGCCGGAACCGCTCGACGAAAGCCGGGTCGGCGCTGAGCTCGGGATAGAGGATCTTGAGGGCGACCGCGCGGTTGAGCAGGAGGTCCTGGGCGCGGTAGACGGTCGCCATTCCGCCGCGTGCGATCAGGTGCGTGACCTGGTACCGGTTCGAGTAGATCCGGGGGTCGCTGACGGGCTCCATACCTCTAACAGCCTACGCTCTCGGCATTTGTTGAAGGGCTCGTCAGCTCGGGCACGTGCCGCCCACGACCGAGGGTGGACGAAGGCCCCGCTGGATGGCGAGCGCTCCCTCGACGAGACACTTCACGATCGGACCCGCCACCGTCGCGCCGTAGGCGGAGATTGCCTGGAACGGCATCACCACCGCCACGGCCACCGTGGGATCGTTCGCCGGCGCGAAGGCGATCATCCAGTCGTCGGTGTTCTTCAGGCTGTTGCCCGTCTGGGCGGTTCCCGTCTTCGCGGCGACGTCATCCTGAGGTCGGAAGATGCCGTAGGCCGTCCCCTCCTTCACCACGTTCACCATCAGTGGCACGATCTGGGCGGCCTGGGAAGACTTCAGCGGCTGCTTCCAGACCGAGTCCTTGTAGCGCGAGATCACCTGGCCGTCGGGCGAGGTGACGTAGGACATCAGGTGCGGGGTCATCTCGGCACCGCCGTGGGCTATCGCCGCCGCGACCAGGGCGTCCTGGAGGGCGGTCGTGCGGACGTTCTGCTGGCCGATCGAGGAGTACGCCAGCTGGGGGATGTCATTGGTGAAGACCGAGGCCGGAGGGAAGTAGCTCTTCACCACGCCAGGCAGGTCCAGCGGCGGGGTCTCGTTGTAGCCGAACGCGTTCGCGGTCGAGGACATCAAGGGCCCCCCGATATCCATGCCCAGCAGCGCGTAGCCGGGGTCGCACGACTGGGGCAGCATCACCGCGACCGTGCCGCCGCACGGGAGGCCGCCGTCATTGCAGAGCTGCTTGTTCGAATTGGGCAAAGAGATGCAGGCGTTCGACGGGTAGTACTTCGTCAAGAGTGCGGGCTTGCCGAGAACGGCCGCCGCGGTCGTGACGACCTTGAACGTCGAGCCGGGTGGGAAGGTCTGCTGGGTGGCCACGGGTACGAGCGGTGCGAAGCCGTGGCCGTCACCCTTGAGGTCGGCCGCCCACGCCTTCTTGGCAACGGTGAAGTTCGATGAGGCGAGCGGCGCGGGGTTGTAGTTCGGATTCGAGTACATCGCGAGCACCGCGCCGGTGCGCGGGTCGAGCACCACCGCCCCCCCGTCCTGGCCCTTCATGGCGGCGCGCGCGATCCTCTGGAGCGCCGGCTCGAGGGTCAGGGTCACCGAGTCCGGTGCGCTCGTCGGCGCGAGCAGCTGTTCGAGGCTCTGGGGCGGCTGAGCGTGCGAGGTGAGCACGCTGTCGTACTGCGCCTCTAGGCCCCATGTCCCGTAGGCGGGCCCGGAGAAGCCGACCACGCCCGAGGTGAGCGAACCGAGCGGATAGATCCGTTGGTAAGGGTAAAGTCCGCCGTGGGTCGGTACCGAACGGGCGAGGATCGTGCCGTCGGCGGCGGCGATGTCGCCACGAGAGTAGAGCGACGAGGCGTTGGTCACTCGAGGATTCAATGAGGACGCGTCCAGCGCCGGGGCGTGGAAGAACTGGATCCAGGCCGACATCCCGGCCGCCAGCACGAAGAGGACAAGGATGGCCGATGCGAGGATGCTGAGTCGTCGTGACACGTGCTACCCGGCGGCTTTCTTCAGCGTGGTCGTGGTGGTGGCGCTCGAAGGCGTCTGTCCGAGCAGCCACGCGCCGTACAGCGCGCCGGCTTCTCGCCTCGCGGCGAACCGCGTCGGTTCCTCGATCGTCGCGATCAGTTCCTGGCGGTCGGCCGGTCGAAGCTGCGCCGCCTTGTACTTGGTGTCGAGCACCTTCACCGGCTTGTACCAAAGAACACCGTTCGGTTGACCCTGGTAGAGCGCGACGGTGCCGGCGTCGTCGCCCAGGTAATACGTCGAATATGCGTACCAGTGCACCACGAGCACGCAGCCACCCAGCACCATAAGGAACACCACCACGCTGAGCCCCACCCGCCAGGTGAAGCGTCGACGGCGACGAGTCGCGAAGCTGGCGTTGGGCTTGGGGTTCGACTCCTCGGGCGCGGGCATCGCCTTCATGGTCTTCTTGATCGGCGTCGCGGCTAACGTGACGTCGTCGAACTCCAGCAGGATCGCCGAGATGTTGTCGCGGCCGCCCGCCTGTCTCGCTGCCTCGACCAGTTGGTTCACCGCATCCTCGAGCGGCATGGGCGCGCTCGCCAGGCGGACCAGTTCCTCACCGGAGAGCTCGTTGGAGAGGCCGTCGCTGCAGAGCAGGATCCGGTCACCCGCCTCGGCGTCGATCGACGAAACGTCGACCTGCAGTTCGTCCTCGACCCCTAAGGCCCTCGTGAGCTGGTGGCGCCGGGGGTGAACCTGCGCCTCCTCGCTCGTCAGGCGGCCCATCCGGACCCACTCCTCGGCGACGCTGTGATCCTCGCTCAGCTGGCGCAGCGCGCCGTCTCGGAGCTGGTAGGCCCTCGAGTCGCCCACGTTGAACAACGTCGGAGAGACGACGCCCGCGGCGTCCTTGGTCAGACCGACGGCGATGACCGTCGTTCCCATTCCGAAGCGTTCGGGATTTTCGCGCGCGTCGGCGATGATGGCCCGGTTCGCGGCCTCGATGGCTCGGAATAGACCTTCCCAGGTAGACTTCTCACGGAAATTCTGGCATACGAGATCGATCGTGAGCGCCGACGCGACCTCTCCGGCCGCGTGGCCGCCCATCCCGTCAGCGACCACCGCGAGCGTCGAGTCGACGTAGATCGCATCCTGGTTCGTCTCGCGGACCAGTCCGGTGTCGGTTGCCGAGGCGTAACGCCAGTGCGTCAACGAACCACCTCGAACAACACGCCGCCAACCTGAACGATGTCCCCGCGCTCGATGAGCACGCGGCCCTTTACGAGCTCCTCGTTGACGTAGGTCCCGTTGGTCGATCCCAGGTCTTCGATGGAGAGTTCGCCGTCGTCGTTGGCGACCCGGGCGTGACGCGACGAGAGATAGGTGTCCTGGAGTTGCACCTCGCACTCCGAGCTACGTCCGATGGTCACCGCCCGGTCGATGTCGATTCGCTCGCCCGCCAGGTCGAGCGGCTCAATGTACTCAAGGGCCAGTGCTGCGCTTCGGCGGCGACGACGCTCGGACGTGTGCTCCTCGACGGGACGAGCCTGGACCGAGGCAACGCGCAGGACGCGTAGGAAGAACAGGACGGCAACGACCATTACCAGGACCTGCAGCGGACGCACGACCGCCGCGTAGTTCGACGACGCGACGAGAGGGGTCAAGCGAGCTCGATCCGGAAGTGCACCGCGGCGACCGTGATGTCATCGCGAGGCGAAAGCGACACGGCACTTATGCGGTGCCCGTTGACGAAGGTCCCGTTCGTCGACTGGAGGTCGCGAATCGCCACGCCCTCGCTCGTGCGCCAGACTTCAGCGTGGCGCCGCGAAACGTTGGAATCGTTGATCACCACGTCGACGTCGGGATTACGCCCGATTACGAGAGGCCGGTCGCCAACGTCAAATGAGCGGCCATCGTCGGCGACCAGTCGTGGCTGGCTCTCGCCGCCCAGGAATTCCGCGGTGACCGCCATGTCGCCTGTCTTGAGATCGTCATCGATGAAGACCTCCACGTGCACGGGTCCGACGAAGTTGTAGCCCTCGCTGATGCCGTGCTGACGCACCGTCTCTTCCAGCTCGGCGATCAGGGCTTTCTGGAAACCGTCGAAGCGTTGCGCATCCTCGGGACCGAGCCACACCCGAATCTGGTTCGGCGAGATGGGACCTTGCGTCGAGAGCCGGCGAGTGAGGTCGACCTCGCGAATTATCCGCGAACCAATCTCTATGGGCTGCAGCGAATTCTTGAAAGTCCGCGAGAAGCCGCGCTCGAAGAGTCGCTCCAGGCGATTTTCAACTTTCTTCAGAACCATGACATCTCTTACTGTACCGGTCGCTAGAGAACGCCATGGGGTCGAGAACATAAGGGTTCGGGAGTTGGAGTATTGTTGCAGGTTCTTAGGGCGGGTGGCGAAATTGGCAGACGCGCAGGCTTCAGGTGCCTGTATCCGAAAGGATGTGGGGGTTCAAGTCCCCCCTCGCCCACCAAGGTGACGCTCCGGCGGAGCTGGCACGCAAGACCTCGTCGGGTAGCAATCCACGACGGCGCGATCACATTGGCAACGGGGGAATTGGAATCATGGCTGAGAGAACATCACTTCGTACGAGACGCTTGGCCACGAGTCGAGCGGGTGCGTCGTGACGAGCGACCATATACTCGAGGCTCACGAGCTGGTGAAGCGCTTCGGCGACTTCACGGCAGTCAATGCGGTCAGCTTCGAAATCGAGCGCGGCGAGAGCTTCGGTTTCCTCGGTCCAAACGGCGCTGGCAAGACCAGCACGATGCGCATGATCTCCGCCGTCTCGCAGCCCACCTCGGGTGCGCTCTCCATTTTCGGCCTGGATCCCAGCACGCACGGGCCGGAGATCCGAGGACGCTTAGGTGTCGTGCCCCAGGAAGACACCCTCGAGCTCGAGCTATCGGTCCGGCTGAACCTCGAGATGTACGGCCGCTACTTCGACCTCCCGCGTCGGCTGCTGCGCGAGCGCACGGCCGAGCTCTTGGAGTTCGCGCAGCTGTCCGAGCGAGCCGACGACAAGGTCGACAACCTCTCTGGGGGAATGAAGCGGCGCCTCACGATCGCGAGGGCGCTGATCAACAAGCCCGAGCTCCTGATCCTCGACGAGCCCACGACCGGGCTCGACCCCCAGGCGCGCCACCTGCTGTGGGAGCGTCTCTACCGGCTCAAGCGCGAGGGCGTCACTCTGATCATCACGACCCACTACATGGACGAGGCCGAGCAGCTCTGCGACCGGCTGGTGGTGATGGACCACGGCGACATCGTGGCCGAAGGCGCGCCGCGCGACCTCATCTCGCGCCACTCGACCCGAGAGGTCGTCGAGCTGCGTTTCGGCACCGACTCCCACGAGGAGCTCCACTACCGCCTCGCCCCGTTCGCCCAACGGGTCGAAGTGCTGCCCGATCGGGTCCTGCTCTACGTCGACGAAGGCGACGAGACGCTGCAAGCACTCCACGCAGCTGGCGTGACTCCGACGAGCGCGCTGGTGCGGCGCAGCTCTCTCGAAGACGTCTTCTTGCACCTCACCGGCCGGACACTGGTGGATTGAGTGTCCACCTCGAGCGACGAACGGCTCGGCTGGCCCCGTTGGCGGCGCAGCTGGTCGTACCACGCGACGTACTACGCCCAGACGTGGCGTGGGTCGGTGGCGAGCACCGTGCTCTTCCCCATCTTCTATCTGGCCGCCATCGGTGTCGGAGTGGGTCACCTGGTCAGCGCCCACACCGGCCTGGTCGGGGGCCAGACCTACCTGCACTTCATCGCGCCGAGCCTGCTCGCCACCACCACGATGCAACTCGGTGAGGGCGAGTCCCTGTGGCCCGTGCTGGCCGCGGTGAAGTGGATCCGCTCCTACCACGCGGCCGTCGCGACGCCGCTCGAACCCAAGGACATCCTCACCGGGAAGCTGGCGTGGGTCGTGACCCGAGCGCTCGCCACGGGAGTCGTCTACACGATCGTCATCGGGTGTTTCGGTGCGCTGCACTCCTGGTGGAGCCTGACGCTGCCCCTCATCGGCGCGTTGATCACCCTGGCCTTCGCCGCCCCCCTCGTTGCCTTCGCCGCAACCGTCCAATCCGACGCATCCTTCGCCCTGATCTACCGATTCGCCTTCGTGCCGATGTTCCTCTTCTCGGCGACCTTCTACCCGGTCTCCGCCTACCCGGCGTCCCTGCGTCCCGTGGTGCAGTTCATCCCGCTCTACCACGGCGTCGCGCTCGCGCGCGCGGCCGCCTTCGGCGAGGGGTCCTCCGCTGCGGTGCTCGCTCACCTCGGAGTGCTCGTGGCGATGGCGCTCGGGGGAATCCTGTGGGGGCGCCGGACGCTGCGGCGCCGGCTGGTGGACTGATGCTGACCCGAACGCTCCCAAGTTTCGGCTCTCGACGATCTCTACGGATCTTCGAACGCAACTTCATGGTCTACCGCTCCCAGTGGCTGATGCTGGTCTCGGGCTTCTTCGAGCCGCTCTTCTACCTGCTCAGCATCGGGATAGGCCTCAACCATCTCGTCGGGAACCTGCACGTCGGCGGTCAAGTCGTCAGCTACGCCACCTTCGTCGCGCCGGGAATGCTCGCCACCTCGGCGATGAACGGCGCCGTGATCGACTCGATGTTCAACACGTTCTTCCGGCTGAAGATCTCCCACGCCTACGACGCCGTGCTCGCGACCCCCCTCGACGTCACCGACGTGGCGCTAGGTGAGGTCTGGTGGGCGCTGGCGCGCGCGAGCATCTACGCGGCGTCCTTCATTGTCTGCATGGCGCTGCTGGGCGACGCGAGTAGTGCCTGGGTCGTGCTGTGCTGGCCGGCGGCCATCCTCACGAGCCTCACCTTCAGCTGCGTGGGCCTGGCGGCCTGCACTTTCATGCGCTCCTGGCAGGACTTCGACCTGATCACCCTGATCCAGCTCCCGTTGTTCCTGTTCTCGGCGACCTTCTTTCCCATCTCGCTCTATCCGCACTGGCTGGGCGCCATCATCTCGTTCTCACCGCTGTACCAGTCGGCGGCCCTGCTGCGCGGTTTGGCCCTGGGACAGTTCCAATGGATCATGGTGATGCGCGTGGCGTATCTCCTCGCCCTCGCCATGGTCGGACTTTGGTTCGCCGCCAAGCGCTTCCGCCAGATCCTCGTGCCCTAGGGCAACTGCTACGACCGCAAACCTCATCCCGGATTCGTCGCGGTCCTGACGATCACGATGCGCCCGATCCCGACTTCCGCGTCAACTGTCAGGTGCGGTGCCTTCTGCTGGTTCCTTGCGGTCTTCAGCGACGACGGGACCGCCTGGAACCCACCCCCCAGGATCTCTGAACCCACCCTGAGTTGGTAGGAGACCGAGCCGATGCCCACGTGGGTCTTGAGGTCGACGACCGCGTTGGCCGGCAAGTCCACGATCAGGTTGCCGACGCTCACCGTGGAGGTCACCGTGAATCCGCTCGCGGGGAACGACACGTTGCTGAGGTCGACCCTCGACGAGCCGAACTCCGTCCGGTAGGCCGGCTGCACCTGCGACAGGGTCGTCGGCTGCCAATTCCGTACGCCGTTGCCTCCCGAGATTGGCACACCGGTCGACTCGAGGAAGCCGAGGAAGCTTCCCGTGAGAACGATCAGCAGGCTCACGAAGAGCAAGAACAGCGCGGCCACGAACCTTCGAAACGAGAACTGGCGAGCCGGCGCTCGAAGCGCGAGTATTGCCAAGACCACCAAGAAGATCAGCCACAGTGCGGCGAAACCATTGCCGAACTGCGGTACCCCTCCCACCGCGGTGACGAGGACCACGGCCAGGCCCGCTACACCCGCGAGCACGGCGTAATAGAGCCACGGCGACTTCGACGCCGCCAGGACGTCGTCGGGGATCGTGGAATCGCCCTCCACCGAGGAGCGCGGGATCAGCACCCACATGACGAGATAGATCGCAGCGCCCAAGCCCCAAAGGACGGTGAGCACGACGAAGATCACTCGAAATATGTTGGGGTCGACGTCGAACCTCTCGCCGAGGCCACCGGCCACGCCACCGATCATGCGCCTCTTCGTGCTGCGGTGTAGTCCCGGCTCTCGCGGCTCACTCGGCTCGCTCGGCTCGCTCACATCACTCACGTTTTCGGGGATTTCGTCCATGCCAGCCAATGTAGGACGGAGGCGTTGACCTTGGTATTGGGAGAAACCCTGATGAGCCGACGGCACCTCGGGGTTTACCCCTAGTGACGACGGCCGCCCATCGTGCAAGACTTCTTGAGGACAAGTACACACCCGCGACAGCGACAGGACACCGCGATGCCAGTCACCATTTCGCCCAAGCCGAAGCTCGGGGTTCCACTACGACCGCTGCGCCGTTCGAGCACCGACGGCATCCTCGGAGGGATCTGCGCGGGCATCGCCGTGCGAATGGGGGTGCGAGAGCGGACCATCCGCATCGTTTTCTCGATCAGCGCCTTCGTATTCGGCCTCGGACTGCTGCTCTACATGGCGCTGTGGCTCTTCATGGCGCGCTCGGGCGAGCATCAGTCGATCGGGCAGCGCATCTCACACCAGCGCCGCGAAACCGAGATCCTCCTGCTCGCGGTGATCGTCGTCCTGGGCATCGCGCTGTCGGTCCACTCCATCGCATTCCATCACGGCGGGCCGTTGCGACACGGCTGGTTCTTCCAGGGCAACAGTTCATTCGTCTGGGCGATCCTCTTGAGCGCCGTCGCCATCCTCGCGATCTGGAGGGGCACCTCGTCCGAGGAACGGGTCCACCTTCAAGGACTGGTGAACGCGGCGCCCGTCGTTGGCAAGGCCTCATCGCGAGGCTGGAAGGCAGTGGCGCTGAGGGTCATCCCAGGCGTCATCCTCGTGGTGGTGGGGCTTCGAATAATGAACCGGATCGGCGGGGTCTGGGGCGCGGCCGTGCCGGCGCTGATCGGCGCGATGGTGCTGCTCTTCGGCGTCTTCGTCCTGCTGGCCCCTTGGTGGCTCCAGATGGTTCGAGACCTCTCGAGCGAGCGGCGCGAGCGCGTTCGCATCGAGGAGCGCGCTTCGATGGTTGCGCACATCCACGACTCGGTCCTCCAGACCCTGACGTTGATCGAGCGTGCAGCGGGCAGCGAGGTCGACGTCGTGCGCCTGGCGCGAGCCCAGGAGCGCGAACTGCGCCAGTGGCTCTTCGATCCGAACTTCGACAGAGACTCCAAGAAGGCTCCCGAATCCTTCGCGGCGCTTCTTGCGACCATCGAGCGTGACGTGGAGAACGATTACGGCGTCAAGGTCGAGTTGGTCGTCGTCGGTGACTGCAGCGCCGACGAGAATGTGCGAGCGCTCGTCGCGGCGGGACGTGAGGCCGCGATCAACGCCGCCAAGTGGTCGGGAGCGTCGATCATCTCCATCTTTGGCGAAGTGGAGCCAGCGGCACTTTCCCTCTTCGTCAGGGACACCGGCTCGGGCTTCGACCTCGCCAGCGTGGCCAGCGACCGCCAGGGGATCGCTCTCTCGATCAGGCAGCGCATGAGCCAGCACGGAGGCGAGGCGACGATCAACACCACGATCGGCACCGGCACCGAGGTCCAGCTGCGACTGGCTCGGAGCGTCGCGCGCCCATGAGCCAGCCCCGGGTCTTCCTCGTCGACGACCACGAACTGATCCGTTCAGGAATACGAGCCGAACTCTCAGGGTCGGTTGAGATCGTCGGCGAGGCCGACGAGGTCGACGCCGCCATCGAGATGATCCTCGAGCGCACGCCGGACGTCGTGCTGCTCGACGTTCACATGCCCGATGGAGGCGGCCTGGCGGTGCTGAAGGCGCTGACCCAGGCGCAGTGCAAGGTGCGCTTCCTCGCGCTGTCGGTATCGGACGCCGCCGAAGACGTCATCGCCATCATCCGGGCCGGCGCTCGCGGCTACGTCACCAAGAACATCTCCGGACCGGATCTGACCGACGCCATCTACCGCATCGCGGCCGGCGACGTCGTATTCTCGCCGCGCTTGGCCGGCTTCGTGCTCGACGCCTTCGCGAGCGAGCCGGGGGCGCCCCTCATGGCGCTCGTGGACGTCGAACTCGACCAGCTCACGCCCAGGGAGCGCCAGGTGCTGCGACTCATCGCTCGCGGCTACACCTACAAGGACATCGCCACCGAGCTTCGCATTTCCTCCAAGACCGTCGAGAGCCACGTCTCATCGGTGCTGAGGAAGCTGCAGCTCGCGAATCGTCATCAGCTCACGAATTGGGCCTCCGAGCGCAACCTCTCCTGACCCGGGCCATCGGACCGACCCTGAGGTGGAGGGTCGATTCCGTCGTGGCGTCCGTGCGGTGGACGCCACTCGAGGCTGCCCTCAACGAACAGCGGAAAGCTAGGGCACCTGGAGTCACCTGATTTGATTGCCCAGCCTCTCGAGGTCAGGCTGAGGAGGTGTCCACCGCAAGAACCCTGCCCGTCATCCTCGCGACCGTGGTGACACTCCTCGGCCTCACGCCCGTGCCGTGCGCACGGGTCGCGGCGGCGACGCCGAGAGCCTCTGCGACCTCGTCGTCCTGTCCAGCCGCACGAGACGGCGTGCTCAACGCGGCGCCATTGGCAGCTGGAACACCCAAGACGGTCGCCTTGACCTTCGACGACGGGCCAGGCCGAAGCACGCAGGCCATCATCAACATCCTGAAGTCGTTCCACGTGCGCGCGACCTTCTTCAACATCGGGCTCAGCATCGCCGCGTACCCCTCGCTCGTGAAGGAAGAAGCCGGCGACGGCTTCCTCCTGGGCGATCACACCAACAGCCACCCCGTCATGACCACGCTGTCGGCGAAGGCGCAGACCGACGAGATCGCCGAGGTCAGTTCTCGCCAGCGCCAAATCACCGCGACCGTGCCGTGCGTCTTTCGCCCGCCCTACGGCGACTACAGCGCCACGACAATCAACGTCGCCCACCGCCAAAGCATGTCCGTGTGGATGTGGAGCGACGGCGGCGGCGACTGGAAGGCCAAAGGCTCCGGTTCGGCGCACTGGGTTCACTACATCGAGAGTTCGGTCATCGACCAATCGCGGGCACAGGACCATCCGGTGGTGCTGCTGCACAACCAGATGATCCCGATGCCGGCGACGGTGGCCGCCTTGCCCACGATCATCCGTTCATTTAAGAGCCGCGGCTACACCTTCGTCGACCTGCTCGGACGCTCGGGTCCTCCCGGCACGTGCGGAGTGTCTTCGAATCCGCGCCGACCCACGTACTCCTCGCTCGACAGCGGCACCAAGCTCGCGAGCGGCGACACGCGCACGAGCCCGGGTGGACAGTTCATCTTGTCAATGAGGGCAGACGGACAACTCACCTACTCCGAGCGCGGCGGACCGACGCTGTGGGCATCGCCAACCAACGGCAACCCTGGTGCGGTCGCTACCGTCGACGGCGGCGCGCTTGCGATCGACTCGGCAGCGGGCGTGACATTGTGGACGACTCCTCCCAGCGCCGCCAGTGCCGACCTCCAACTCGACTCCAACGGGAACTTGTCGCTGGACAGCAACGCCCGCGTGCTCTGGAGCAGCCGACGCACCCTCACCGCGCTGCATGCCGGGCAGTACCTACTGCCCGGCTGGTACGTCTCGTCACCCGATTCACGTTGCCGGCTTCTCGCCACGGCATCGGGCGGCCTGCGACTCACGTCGAGCGACGGCCAAGTCCTGTGGTCCAACGTGACGCGTTCGCCGGGTTCTCGCACCACGCTGCAGCGCTCGGGGAGCCTGGTCACCGTCAACACCGCGGGCGGGCCCGTGTGGACTTCCTCGACGCCTCGTCACAGCGACGACTTCGTATCGGTGACCAACAAGGGAACCATCACGATCGCCACTCGAAAGGGCGTCGTGATCTGGGCAACGCAGTGACGCGCAGCGCGCGACGAATCACTTGGGTGACGAGGACCACCTCGAACCTGTCCTTGGCAATCACGAGGGCCGACGGCCGACGGTAGCATCGGCCTCAATGGAAGTTTCCTCGCGGTCCACCTTCGAAGTGGACGAACTCCACGTCGAGCGCCAAGGAAACGAGATCCTGAAGTCGATCTCCTTCCGTGCCTCTCCCGGAGAGCTCATAGGTCTGCTCGGTCCCAGCGGCANNCGGCAGCGGCAAGACGACCCTGATGAGGTCGCTGCTCGGTGTCCAGACCCTCACCAGCGGATCGGTGAGGGTCCTGCAGTTAGAGGTGGGCTCGGCCTCACTACGGGGACGGATCGGCTACATGGCCCAGGGTTCGGCCATCTACCTCGACCTCACGGTCAAGGAGAACCTCGAGTACTTCGCCGGAGTGCTCGGTCTGGGCTCGGCCGAGGTCGACCGTGTCCTGGCGGTGGTCTCGCTCAGCTCGTTCAGGAATCGACTCGCCTCATCGCTCTCTGGGGGTGAGCAGACCAGGCTCTCGCTCGCGACGGCCATGCTCGGATCTCCGCCCGCGCTGCTCCTGGACGAGCCCACCGTTGGTCTCGACCCGATACTGCGGCGCGACCTCTGGCTCACGTTCGAGACGTTGGCCGCCGCGGGCACCACGGTGCTGGTATCAAGTCACGTGATGGACGAGGCGGCGCACTGCGCGCGGTTGCTGCTGCTGCGAAACGGCTCGCTGCTCTTCGACGACTCGCCAGCGCAGTTGCTGGTGGCCGCCGGCGCCCCCAGCTACGACGAGGCGTTCGAGCGTCTGATCGAGGGGTCCAAGTGAACCTCCGCCGAGCACTGCTGACCACGCGGCGAATCCTCCAGCAACTGCGCCACGATCCGCGCACCATTGGCCTGCTGGTGCTGGTCCCGTCGGCGCTGACCGGTCTCCTGGCGTGGAGCCTCGTCAACGATCCAGGCGCGTTCGACTCGATCGGTCCGAGGCTGCTCGGCGTCTTCCCGCTCATCGTCATGTT
>PKWY01000045.1:36456-116474 GCA_003132205.1 Acidimicrobiaceae bacterium | reverse complement strand
ATTGAAGTCGGACACCGTTGGGGGTGCTCACACACCGTTGGGGGTGCTCGGTACGATAAGGGGCATGAACACTCTTGCCTCAATCGTGTATACCGTCAATGACCTTGAAGCAGCCAAGGCTGTCCACACTGCACTTCTTGGCGTCGAACCACACACCGACCAGCCCTACTACATCGGGTACAACGTGGGAGGTTTCGAGATTGCACTTGTCCCCCAAAGAGACAATGAAAGTAGCAATGCGCCTGTCGCATTTGTTCATGTATCCGACCTCGAGGCCGCTATCGCAGAGGTCCAAAGGGCCGGTGCCAGTCTTCTTAGTGGACCCCAGGACGTAGGTGGCGGCACTCGCACCGCCACTTTGACCGATGCTGGTGGTAACATACTCGGTCTCATCCACCGCAGTTAAAGAATCACTAAACCGCCCTCGCAACTCTCACCATGGCCGAAATCCCCGCCAACCACTCCAGTCGGGAGTTCTGACTTTTTGACAGAGGGGTGCTCGCTAAATTGGCGTCATGAATTTTCCACGATTGCATCTAGTTGCGCTGGACTGTCCCGAACCATTTGAACTTGCTCAGTTCTATTCGGCACTCACTGGAATCGAAGTGGAAACTTGGCCCGGCTTTGCACCAGAAGAGATGGACGGCATTGATCTAGCCCATGTGAGCCAAACAACTTTGAGTTTTCAGAGGGTTGAAAACTTCATTCCTCCCACGTGGCCTGAAGGAACTTTCCCTAAACAATTCCACCTCGACTTTGAGGTCGATCACTTAGACGAGGGTGAGAAGCATGCACTCAGTGTCGGAGCGAGGAAAGCCGATTATCAACCGGGTGAAACATACAGAGTCTTTCTAGACCCAGTTGGACACCCATTCTGCTTAATTACAAGGGACGACTCTGCCTAACAAGTGCAGAATTCGTGGCGAGCCACTCCATTCGGGAGTTCTGACATCTTGACACGAAGGGTGCAAGGTTGCGCGTTCACGCCCAGGGAGAACAGCTTCTTCCCGGGTAACGCCAACATACACATCTCGGAAACTGGTCGATCGACTCGGATTCGGCGATCTGCGCTCTGCGCTCTGCGCTCTGCGCTCGACATCACTACCTTCTTTGGTCACGTCGCTCCTGCGAGTACGGAGTTTCCTGATTTGCGCTAATCCCCTCGGGGATTCTGCACAGAACTTCCCGGAGCTGATTCGTTGCTCGATCCCAGGGGATCTTGGCGCTGACGGGATGACTCGGCGCTAACTCTTGCCACGTCATTTACCCTCACTGCCGCTTCGCCAGACCCTACTTCCGGTTCCGGCGCGGCGATCGTGGTCGTCGGACTGATAATGACCTTCGACCCTGTCCGAAGATTGTGCGACACGACGATGATGATGGTAGTTGTAATCAACATTGAGGCAGGTTGACTATGGGCTGTGGAGAAAACAAAGGACAAGGAAGCTTCAGACTCCCGATCCTGATTCCGCTCATTGCATTTTTCGGGGCGGTTGCTGCATTCGGTAGTTGTTTGAAGCATCATGAGGGCCACGATCGGCATTGCAAAGGACATTGCAAGGGGTGTTGTGGTCACGGTGCCCATGAGGGTCACGGTGCCCACGAGAGTCACGGTGCCCACGAGGGTCACGATCCCCACGAGGGTCACGATCCCCACGAGGGTCACGGTCCCGGTCCGGGTCATGATGACGATCCAATGAGGATCCTCGATAGGCGCTTCGCGAGCGGAGAGATCGACGAGGATGAATACCGGCATCGACGTGACGTTCTGAAGCCGAATTCGTAATTCAGCCAGCGCTTTGCGGGTCAAAACGTGTGACTCTGGCCCGCAATGGTGGGTTGTGCCTTTCGGCATGAAGTCTGACCCTGATGAGATCGGTAT
The DNA here is from genome assembly GCA_003132205.1 of Acidimicrobiaceae bacterium. Classification (GTDB taxonomy): domain Bacteria; phylum Actinomycetota; class Acidimicrobiia; order Acidimicrobiales; family RAAP-2; genus RAAP-2. The sequence continues at coordinate 114,592 of PKWY01000045.1, read as the reverse complement.
GCAACTTAAACTACTTTGGCGGGTAACCCGGCAAGTTGATACGTCACGACTTTGCTGAACCTTGGAGATACCGACCGGCAAAGTACTGCCCGATCCATTACTTGGGCTCGTCCCGCTCTGACCTCACCGCTTTGCGATGGACCTGCCGACGAAGCTGGAAGATGCGCACCGATCCCAGCGCCAGCACCATAAGCGCACCCAGCACCACCGCGCCAAGTAGTGCCACCGAGAGCGGAAGTGTGCCAGAAAAAGTGAAGAGGCTGACCTTCACATCCTTGGGATTCTGGAGCACAAAGACCAAGATGACGGCCAGGATGAGCAAGGCAGGAAGTATCCTTATCCACGCCCTAGATGTTCGCGTCGAGGGAATTGCCTCCGAAGTAGCGACTGCTGGTACTTCAACAGCCACTGGCACATCTCCTTGCTCGGAGTTGGCTAAGGGTGCGGCACTCTCATTGTCTGCCTGGTCTCCCATAAGAGCCCCCGATCTGCCCCGCAATCGAGGCGAAATAGGTCACATTGACCGTAACCCAAACTAACCCGCCGCAAGCTTACGACCCTATGGTCGGCATCGGGCTGCCGCACGATCCAACCCGAGAACTTGAACATCGCTCGTAGAGGAGAGCTGCATCACTCAAGATTCCCTGGCGCCTTCGAGCCGCCTTCACGGTTCTTCGACACTTACTCGCCCGGCGAAGACACTGAGCAGCTTCCCGTATTCAATGTTGCCTGACTTAGCCTCGCAAGGACTCGTAGCCACCGAAAACGAGTTACGTCCGTTAGCTCCTCGCCTCATGCCTTTGATCAACGTCACCAGCGGGCGGGCGAAATGCGGCGAAGGGATCGGTTACCCGCAACGTCCGCTCGCTGAATCGATAAAGCGTAGCCGGGCGGCCCCCGGATGAAGAGGGTAACGCGACGGATTCGGTGGACTCGATGATCTTTCGACGGAGCAAGACCCTCTGGAGATTGGTGGATGAGATTGCGTGGCCGAGACAAGCCTCGTACACGACCCTCAACTCCGCGATAGTGAAGGTCACCGGCACGAGTGCGTACGCCACGTTGGTGTAGGTCAGTTTCGCGCGGAGTCGCTCACGTCCGGATCGGATGATCGACGCGTGGTCGAAGGCCGTGGGAGGAAGATCATCTACGGGGAACCACGCGGTATCGCGAGGTATCGTCGGATTCAGATCCGTCGAGACCAAGGCGATGTAGGCCGTCGCGATGACCCTTCCTCGCGGATCCCGGCCGACGTCGCTGCGGGTCTCCAACTGCTCGAGAAAACCAATATCGGTGAGGTCCACCTTCGTTGCGAGATGGCGGCCGAGCGAAGAACCGAGTCGCTCCGTACTGCTGAGCGCACCACCGGGCAACGCCCAGTGCTGGGCGAAGGGTTCTTGCGCCCGTTGCCACAACAGGGAATGAAGTTTCCTGCCTCGAACCTGAAGCACCACCGCTAGAGCCTCGTGCTCGAACCGGCTCGCGGATTCGCCGACTGCTTCGGCGTCGTCTGGTTGCGAGACGAAGGGAACCCCGGCGTTTTGACGTGACGACACAACCAATAGTAACGTAAGGAAGGAGTTTTCGCCTATCAGGCGAAAACTCTGGAGAGAAACTCTCTTTCCGCTGAACACGAACTGATTGTTCGTTTCGATCCACCCCCAACTAGCAAGGTCGACCATTGGTAACCACAGGGATCAGAGGAGACGAGGACCTTCGTAAGTGGTCCGATGAGGTCCGGCGACTCGCTGTCGAGCGCGACGCCGTCATCCTGGCTCACAACTACCAGCTCCCAGAGATCCAGGACGTTGCAGATCACGTCGGTGACTCGCTCGCCCTCTCTCGGATCGCAGCCGCCAGTTCGGCGGCAACCATCGTGTTCGCGGGCGTCTACTTCATGGCCGAGACCGCGAAGATCTTGGCGCCCGAGAAGACCGTGTTGATTCCCGAACCGCGGGCTGGCTGTTCGCTCGCCGACAGCATCGATGCTGATCAACTCCGCAAGTGGAAGTCAGAGCACCCGGGTGCCGTTGTCGTTGCGTACGTGAATACAAGTGCGCAGGTGAAGGCCGAGACGGACCTGTGCTGCACATCGGCCAACGCCGTCGAGATTGTTGCGGGCATACCGAGCGACAAGGAGGTCCTCTTCCTGCCCGACCAGTTCCTGGGCGCGCACGTGCAGCGAACGACCAAGAGGAAGAATATGCACATCTGGATGGGTGAGTGTCACGTACACGCCGGCATCAGCCCCCAGGAACTTCGCGCAAAGGCTGAGGCCGCACCTGAGTCGGAACTCTTCATCCACCCCGAATGCGGGTGCGCAACACCGGCGCTGTGGCTTACCGGCACCGGCGACCTTCCCGCTGAGCGAACGCACGTGCTCTCCACCGGTGGGATGCTCGATCGAGCACGAACCACTCACGCTCGTTCGGTACTCGTCGCCACTGAGACGGGAATGCTGCATCAACTGCGCAGGGCCAATCCTTCAATCAAGTGGGAACCCGTGAATGCGAAGGCCGAGTGCGTGTACATGAAGATGACGACGCCCAAGGTCCTGCTCAACTGTCTGCGCGAGGGGACGACCGAAGTCGAGGTTGATCCCGAGATCGCGAGCCGAGCTCGCCGAGCCGTCGAAGCCATGATTTCGGTCGGCACGTCATCACCGGTGGGCGAATGAAAGTCGGCTCTCTGAGATACTTGCCCTCGACGGAGCATGCGTGGCAGCGTGAGACGGACATCGTCATCATCGGCGCGGGAGCGGCCGGGCTAAGCGCGGCCCTGGATGTTTCGAGGCGAGGCCATCGAGTGATCGTGCTGAGCAAGGGAAGCCTACGGGGAGGATCCACTCTCCTTGCCCAAGGCGGCCTCGCAGCCGTTATGGACAATGGAGATTCGCAGGACTCACATGCATACGACACACTGATCGCCGCTGCCGGCCTCGCGGATGAAGTTGCGGTGCGCGAGTTGGTTGCGGCCGCCCCCGGCGCGGTTCGGTATCTTGTCGAGCTGGGCGCTCGCTTTGACAATGGTCCGCTCGGCCTCGAGGGGGGCCACTCACACCGCCGGATTGTCCACGCTGGCGGCGATGCCATCGGGACAGAGTTGCACCGGGTTCTTCGTGAGGCGGTACTGAACTCTGACGTCGAGATAATGGAGAACACCGCCGCGATCGATGCTCTTACGAACAGCAGTGGCGACGTGGTGGGAATCATCGCGGGAAGGATCAGCCATACGAATGACCCGGCGTTGGACGTGGGCGTCATTGCCGCGCGCGCCGTCGTCATCGCGACCGGGGGATTCGGTCAAGCCTTCTCCTCGTCAACGAATCCCGCCGAAGCCACCGGCGACGGCCTCGCGCTCGCTGCCCGCGCAGGAGCCGAGATCACGAACGTCGAGTTCGTCCAGTTCCATCCGACCGTCCTCTATATTCCTGGTCAGCGCGGCCGGTCCCCCCTCATCACCGAAGCCATCCGAGGCGCGGGCGCCCGGATTGTTGACACGGAGGGGACCCCGGTCATGGAGGGACGTCACCCGCGCGGGGACCTCGCTCCGCGTGACGTCGTCTCCTGCGCCATGTTTCAGCGCATGCATTCGCCGAGCGATTCGCTCACGCATCTCTGGCTTGATGCGCGAGCTATTGGGGAACTCCGACTGGAGAAGGAGTTCCCCACGACCGTCGGACTCTGTCGCCTGGCTGGGGTTGATCCGGCCAGCGAACTCATCCCCATTGCGCCTTCAGCCCACTACGCGTGCGGAGGGGTTCGCGCCGACCTTGACGGCAACTCATCGATCCGCGGTCTCTACGCGATCGGTGAGGCGGCGTCCACCGGAGTGCACGGCGCCAATCGCCTGGCTTCCAACTCGCTTACCGAAGCTCTTATCAGTGGACGTCGACTGGCCCGGCAACTCGACGTTGCGCTCTCTTCTCGTTCCGGTCCTTTAGCACCTGCGGACTTCGTCGATCCCGCTTCTGGACGCGGCGTCGATGCGTCAGCCCGAGAGACGTTGGCGACCAAGATGTCGACGCACGTCGGAGTAGTCCGCGAAAGGTCCGGCCTCGAAAGCATTCTTGACACGTTGGAGAGCGCACCCAACAGTCCCGCGGCGGCGCTCGACCTCGCCACCCTCGAAGCGACCAACCTTCACACGGTGTCGCTCATGGCGGCTTACGCAGCATCACTTCGCGAAGAGAGCCGTGGGTGCCATCGTCGAAGCGACTTCCCGGCGGCCTCCGACCGATGGGCTCGCTCCATCCCCCTTCAGGTATTCGAAGGCGAGATTGTCGCTCAAGTCGAAGCAGTGGTCGGTGCATGAACAAGAAACTCCAAGAGTTGCTGGAGGGGGCGGGCGTCAATTCCGTGGAGCTCCAACGCTTGGTGGATATCTCTCTCGATGAGGACTTTCGCTTTGGACCCGACGTGACCAGCGAAGCGACGATTCCCATCGATCAAAAGGCCGAAGCCGAAGTAGTCGCCCGCCAACCCGGCATCGTGTGCGGCGTCACGGTGGCGCTCGCCGTCCTTGAAGCCGCGCAGTTCCCGCTTTCCGGAGTCACGATCATTCACCCGGACGGCGACGCGGTCGAATCCAAAGACGCCGTACTTCACTTTTCGGGGCCTCTTCGTCCGCTGCTCCTCGCTGAACGAACCCTGTTGAACTTCATGACCCACATGTCGGGAGTCGCCACGGCGACGAACGCTTGGGTTCGGGCCCTGGAAGGTACCGGTTGCGAGGTGCGTGACACCAGAAAGACGACACCCGGACTTCGACAATTGGAAAAGTATTCCGTGAGATGCGGCGGCGGGACAAACCATCGAATGGGCTTGGGCGACGCGGCCCTCATCAAGGACAATCACATCGCCGCGGCCGGAAGCGTCACCCACGCTATCGACGCAATTCGCTCGGCCAACCCTGACATCAGTCTCGAGGTCGAGTGCGACACACTTGAGCAAGTCCTCGAAGCGATCGACGCCCAGTGCTCTCTACTACTTCTCGACAACATGGACATTGAAGAGATCAAGTCTGCCGTTGAGATCGCCCGTCGGCTACCGGGAGTACGCGTCGAGGCGAGCGGAGGAATGACACTTGAAAACGCGGTCGCGGTCGCTCGTGCGGGTGTTGACTACATAGCTGTGGGTTCACTCACCCATTCGGTCGTTGCGCTGGATCTCGGGCTCGACATGGTTTCCGCTACTCCAATCACCAACTCCTGATCGAACGATTCAGCGTCGAGATCGCGTGCCAGCCCCGAGAGTTGGTCGCGTGGGTTTCCATAACTCCTGCGATGCCGGGACGTGTCGAGAGGTCCCAGGAGGCTCATCACAAGACGAGCTCTGTTGCCTGAAGAAGTGTTGACGACCCTACTGCGCCAATGACAGTGGTTCGATTAGTGCCGCCCAGGTAATACCTTTGATCAGGGGCTACCTGTCCGACCGACCGAACGGGAATTCCTCCGTCCATGTGAGCCTCCCAGGTGCCGTGCCGCCACCCTTTCAAGATGGCGGCACGGGTTGGAATCCCGTTGAGGGTACCCGAGCACACCTCTCTTACGGCTACGCGAGACGCGATCTCGTTCTGGCGAGGGCGACTGGCACTCTGTTGCTCTCGTTGGCCATCGTGCGCGAGCCACCAATCGCGCTGAAGGTGATAGTAAAGGGAGTCGCGGTACTCCCCTTTTAATACAGCGCGAAGATGGCCGTGGCTCCCGGGTCTGACGGGCTTACCTTCCATGAGGTGCTGATTGGCGAGGTGGCCGAGTCCACGAGGTAGGCCGTCACATTGGCACTGTCGGAAGTGGTTAAGGAAGTGAAACCGTTCGTTGAACTGGTCCAGGCGCTCCTTCCAGTTTCGTCCGAGGCGAATGCGAGGATGAGTTCGCCCGGGGTCGAAGGGGTCACGCTCGGCGTGGCACCGGTCGCACCACTCGAAGTCAGGACCGACGACATCTTGTCGAGCGTGAACGGTCCGCCGGCCCACTCGGCCATGACGACGAGACCGCCCCACGTGTCGGCGGCGCCCGGTGTCCAGGTGACCGCGTGCTCGACTCCGGCTTGGGGGTTGGTGCACTGCCAGAGGATGAACTGCCCATTACCCGAGACGGTGGTCTGGCCGAGCGCGGTCCACGTGCCGGTTTTGGTGTCAGAGATGGTGCCAACCAAGACGGAGTTGGGCGTGAAGACCTGCACCATCGCGAGCAGCACGTTGGCACTGGAGGCGACGTTCTGTGGACCGGTGACGGTGATGGCCCCGGTGGTCCCCACTTTCGTCGACGAGGTCGAGCCCGCGACGAGCGCGACGTTGCTCGGCGTCCCGATTGAAATCGTCACCAACGAGGGAGCACTTACCTCGGTACCGTTAGCCACCACTAAAGAGAAGATCAGTGTTTGCGATGACGCCGGGGCGGTGAAAGTCGGTTGCACCGCGCTGGGGCTGGACAGCGTCACCGTCGGGCCAGCCGTCTGGGTCCACGAATAAGTTAGTGACAGATCGTTCGGGTCCGAGCTCGTCGAGCCGTCTAGTTCGACCAATGATCCCAAGCCAACGACTTGGTTCGACCCGGCTGAGGCGATGGGCATATCGATCGCCGGCACGGATCCAACTATGTACTGGCGTAGTAACCAGGGTCCGTACGCCGTCGACGCGCACGACGCTTGGCTCGAGCAGGTCAGCGAGTCGTAGGAACCGTAGGTGTAGAAGGCCGACTGCTTGGTGCTTAGAAGGGTGCCACTGACGTTGGCCGCGAGCGCCGTAATCGGGTAGCCCATATAACCGACAAAACTGTGCGTCGTTGCATACAGATTGTGCGCTGACTGCGCAAATTGCGCGGCGGCGTAGTGATCCATGTGATCGCCATCACCGAAGGTATTGACGTAGTCCTGCACGACTATCAGTTGGGGTTGAAACGAACTCATCATGGAGGCCAACGTGCTGATCAGGTCCTGGAAGAGGTACGAGGTCGAGTCATCCACTGCGGTGATTGAAGATTCCGAGCCTTGCCAGAGTTGCATGAGACTCTGATAGTTATACAGAGCCGTACCTTCGCCATCGGGATAGCCGCCGTCCGGAAGGCGCATGAACGCTACCGTGATGTTGGACTTCGTGGTGAGCGTGTCGAGCACGATCTGATGACTGCCTACCGTGAGCGCAGAGGTCGTCCAATTATTGTCCACGCCAGCCATCAGGGCGTACGCCGCTTCGATGCCTAACTCACGGTCCCCCCAGTAACCCTCGCCCATCCCGTCGTCGCCCGCGGTGAGATGGACTGTGAGAACATTGAGTCCGTTTTGGATGTTCTGCAGTAGCGAGGGGCTCTGAAATATTAGGGAGTCGTCCGGGTGGGCCACGATGTACATCGCGTTGGTAGGGTTGGACAAATTGGCGGAGAGTTCCCTTTCCGTCATTCCTTCTGGTTTCGTCGCCGCGAATGAACTTTTTGCCCGAAGATCGCCCAGGGCAATGGCGCCTGCCACTACACCCGCACCGCCCAGAACTTGGCGTCGCGGCAGGATCAGAGGCGACATGGGAGCCGCTCCTTCATCCGATGCCACATGTTCAGATCTGCCCAATTTCGCGTAACGAAACCCACTGAAAGTTGAATATGAGCGTAGACAAGGCCCAAAGGCTTCACATGTGAAACCTGGGAAAACCGCATATCACTTTCGGGAACAATCCGGTGGTGCTCGGCCAAGACGGATGCGTAGGTGGGATCACCGATGAGGCGCAGGATGGTCGTGGAACCTTCAATATCACTGAAGAGGAATGTCAGGGTTTCGATGACTGAATCGTAGGAGATGTGACCTGGCGCCGCACGGGCCCAACACAACCCGCGATGAACGGGGTTCTAATCCCCTGTGGGAGGTTAGATAGGGCGAAGATTCCCAGTGTTTTTCAGTGCTTGTCACACCTCTTTATGAACTCTGCCAGGGCATCAAGCCACCGCACCCACTCGATCACAGGAGTTTGAGCTACAACCGCTGTGGGGTGCCCGCAGCCAGCAGCATGTCTCTTCCTACAAGACGATCCACTGACGGCCATCGAGTATTTCGCGAACAGTGTCGAGATGGCCCGCATGGGTAGCAGTGTGGTCAATCGCCAGCAGACTCACGAATCTAAGATTTGAGACATCCCAGTCACCCCATGCCTCATCGCGCCTCCTTAGAGGAGTTAGGAGCGAGGTAGTTCGAATAATTTCGTTGGTGGCTCCAATTTCATCTCGATAAAGTTTCAAGACGTCCTCAAAACTTTCGGTCGGCTTGACTTCCTACAAGTCGAGTTCATCCGTTGTGTGCCCGTTAAAGTCAGCCTGCTTCCCTGCAGACATGCATTGAAACCAGTAGTGCTCCGAAGAGGTGGGGTGCATGATCATGCCAATTGCACTCCATTTTGAGGGCAAGACCGTTTGCCTCAACTGGTGTTCGCTGAGACCCGCAGTTGTGCCGAAGACATGCTCACGTTGGCCATCCAGGAACTTGAGCAGGACTTCAGATTCCTATTTCGCACTTACGCGCTACCCAACCAATCGGAACTCCCCCGACTCATACGCACACCGTGGTCAGCCGCAGAATCCAGGCGTTCAGGCCTTCTGAAACAAGAGGTATGTATCCTTACGACTCCGCCTCGACGGCGGCTTGGAATAGCGCGAGGTCGAGCTTGCGCATGCCCAGCATTGCCTTCATCGCACGCTGCGCTCTTTCTGGGTCAGGGTCCCCCAGATACCTACCCATGTCGGTGGGGACTATCTGCCAGGACACTCCAAAGCGATCCTTCAACCAACCGCACTGGCCTTCTTCGCCCCCCGCAGAGAGATGGTCCCAGTAATGGTCGACTTCTTCTTGGCTAGCGCAGTTCACCCGAAACGAAAGCGACTCATTGAACTCAAATGTCGCCCCCGAGTTGATGGCGGTGTAATCCTGACCGTCGAGAATAAAATCCACTGCCAGGACCGTGCCTGAGGGCATGGGGCCGGCTTCGCTGTAGTAACTGACACTGGTTACCTTGGAATTCGGGAAGACAGACGCGTAGAACTCTGCAGCCTCCTTGCTTTCGGTGTTGAACAAGAAACTCGGAGTAACTCGCGGCAAGACCGCTCCTCTCGCAGCCCGTCAAGACCTTCTCATCCTAAGTCGCGCACGCCCTTCTCGTCATGGAGAGATCTTGGTGGGCGACCAAATCCCGGAGTTCTGGCTTCCCGCCAGGGGGGTGGCGGGAAGCCATTTACGAAACTCAACTGGAGCTGATCAGGATTCGAAGTCCGGGAACGGGAAGCATTGAACTCCTCGCGTCCGTAGATTACGACCTGTGGACAATCTTGATGAGACGAGGTGGCGGGCGGTCGAAGACCGAGACGGACGGTTGGCTGGAGTGTTCGTCTACGCCGTGAGAACAACTCGCGTGTACTGCCGGCCCGGGTGCGGTTCTCGCAGACCGTTACGGCGTAATGTCGAGTTCTTCGCGACACCATTAGATGCGGTAGCCGCCGACTACCGAGCTTGTCGACGCTGTTCTCCCAATCAGGACCATGTCAAGGACCCGACGGTGGCCGCGGTGACTGCCGTGTGCCGGTGGCTCGAGCAGCCCGACAATGACCAGAGCATGGCAACGATGGCTGCGCGACTGGGATATAGCGAACGTCACTTGCGCCGACGATTCTCTGAGATTGTCGGGGTGCCGATCGGAGGCTATCGGCGAGCTCAGCAAGCCGAACGAATTCGCGCGGCACTGCGAACGGGCATGCGGGTGACTGACGCCGTCTTCGAGGCGGGATATGGGTCGAGCCGGGCGTTCTACGAGCACGGCGCCACCCGGTTAGGCATGACTCCCGGCCGATATCGGGCGGGCGGACGTGGTGAGCGAATTGGCTACACGTCGATCGTCACGCCGATCGGGATCGTGGTAGCCGCCAGTACAGCCCTGGGCGTGTGCTCGGTTCAGTTGGGACCCGATGAGGCCGTCCTGACGACGAAGCTCGCCGCCGAGTTCCCACACGCGATCATCGAACGTGACGACGACGGGCTGGTCGAGGTGGCTCTCGTGCTCGCGGGCGCGGTGCGGGGCGAAAGGGATCCGACAGACCTGGCGGTGGACCTGGAAGGCACCGCATTTCAGATACGGGTGTGGGAGGCGTTGCGGAGCATCCCGGCGGGTCATACCCGAACGTATTCCGAGGTGGCCGCCGAGATCGGAGCGCCAAAGGCAGTCAGGGCCGTCGCATCGGCATGCGCCGCCAACACCGTGGCGCTCGCCGTCCCGTGCCACCGTGTCGTACGTCAAGACGGTTCACTGGGGGGCTACCGATGGGGAACTCCCGCCAAGGAGGCGTTGATCTCGGTTGAGGCCGCGCACCGAACATCGTGACGCGAATGGCTCCTGCAGATTCGGGCCGGGATGCGCACCACAAACGCGTGATCCCTTGGCAAGTGTCCTTCTTCGTCCTAGGTGCCATCTGGGGCTGCTCGTTTTGGTGGATCAAGCTCGGATTGCGTGCGGTGACACCGGTCGACGTGGCCTTCTTCCGCCTCGCCGCTGGTGCTGGCTCACTCTTGGTCATCGCTGCATTCACCCATTCACGGTTACCCCACCAGGTTCGAACGTGGGGCCATTTGTTCGTCCTGGCAATCTTCATGAACAGCGCTCCGTTCACACTGTTTGCCTATGGTGAAACCCACATTTCAGCAGTACTTGCCGGGCTCATTAACGCACTCACCCCGCTCGCCACGGTTGTCGCATCCATTGCGGTCTTTCGCCAAGAGCGACTCAATCTCATGATTGGCGGTGGACTCGTGGTTGGCTTCGCGGGAGTGCTCGTCACCATTGGCGCCTGGCACGGCCCGGGGAAGAACCAACTTCTCGGGATCAGCGCCTGCCTCGCGGCAGTCGCCTGTTACGCCATTGCCTTTCCCTATGCTCGCCGTCATCTCACTGGCCTGGATGACCGGCCCGTTTCCCTCGCCTCCGGCCAGGTTCTCTGTGGTGCTCTCCAGCTCCTTCCCTTCGCCGTTGCCACCGGCCACATCCACCACCCCTCGGATTCGTCACTGCTCGCCCTGGCGGCGCTCGGCATACTCGGATCGGGCGTCGCTTACATCTTGAACTTCCATGTCATGGGCCACACCCCGGCAACTATCGCTAGCAGCGTCACCTACCTCACCCCGCTCTTCGCCGTCATTGTCGGTGCCGCGTTTCTGAAGGAGGCCGTGACATGGAATGAACCTGTCGGAGGCGTGCTCATCCTCGCCGGTGCAGCCATCGCCCAGGACCGTTTTCATCGACGAACCTCTGTGACGCCAACTGACTGCACGTCAGAACGCCCATCAACCCGATGATCGAAGGGTGGCGAGGGCGGGTCGGGAGCGATCACTAACCTCGAAACGTTATGCCAGAGACCGTACTCGTTACCGGAGGCACCGGGTTCATCGCCCAGCACTGCATGATCCAGCTTCTCGACGCCGGTTACGACGTGCGCACGACCGTGAGGTCCGTGGCCCGAGCCACCGGCTTGACCGCCCTACTCGCCCCTCACGTCGGCGAATCGGTGCGTTCGCAGATCGACCGGCGATTGGTGGTCGTCGAGGCCGACCTCACGTCCGACGCCGGTTGGGATGAAGCCGTCGCGGGATGCCGGTTCGTCCTGCACGTTGCAAGCCCGCTCCCATTGGCAATGCCGAAGGACGAGAGCGACCTGATCGTACCGGCGCGAGACGGCTCGCTACGCGTCTTGGAGGCGTCGCAGCGTGCAGGTGTCCAACGCGTCGTACTCACGTCATCAATCGCCGCTATCGGATACGGACGCGAACGCGACCACTTGTTCACGGAAGAGGACTGGTCGAACGTCGATAGCCCCAGCATCGACGCCTACGCCAAATCGAAGACCCTCGCCGAACGCGCGGCGTGGGAGTTCATGCGCTCCCTGGGCCCTTCGTCGCGGATGGACCTCGTCGTCATCAATCCCGGCCTCGTCCTGGGCCCGCTGCTCGCGGGCGAGTGGAGCTCGTCGGGCGAAGCAATCAAGAAGATCTTGGACCGGAAGGTTCCCGGCATACCCGACCTCGTCTTTCCCCTTATCGACGTGCGCGATGTGGCGGCGGCCCACCTCGCCGCGATGACGACGCGGTCGGCCGCGGGCCAGCGTTACATCTGCGCACTCGACGCAGTGCCCCTTCGCGAGATCGCCCTGATCCTTGCCCGTCACTACGGCCCCTTGGGCTACAAGATTCCAACCAGACGGCTCCCGAAGTTCCTGCTCCGTCTCGCTGCGCTCTTCGACCATGACCTGCGTCTTGTCGTGAGCGAGATCGGCCAGCCCTTTCTGATCGATTCGAGCAAGATTCGCCGCGAGCTCGGCCTTTCCCCACGTGACGTGAAGGAGATGACGTTGTCGACGGCGGATTCGATGATCAGGTACGGGGTCGTTCGAGACCGCACTCCCGCCGATCAGTGACCCGGCGAGGTACCGCGACAGGCACTCACCCGTCGCGCGCTATCTCGATGTAGCGTGCGTGCAGGTGGAACAGATTCGTCGTTTCTGGGGATGGGGCTTTGAGGGCGCGGGCCTCACTCCCGCTGAAGAGCGCGCGCTTGCGAAGCGGATCCAGCCGTTCATCGATATTGCGTCCCACCCGATCGTCCCGCCTACGCGTGACGAGTTGCACCTCTCAACTCCTCGAATCACGCCACCCGATGCACTCGCCCCGTGGTGCCAGTCGGATGACGTTGCTCGAGCGGGCCACACCTACGGCAAGTCATTCCGCGACGTAGTCCGGGCACTGGAACGTCGTTGGGAGCTGCCTCCGGACGTCGTCGTGTCGCCGCCAGATGAGGACGGGGTCGTCGCAGTTCTTGATTGGGCGTCACGGATCGATGCCGTGGTCATCCCCTACGGAGGGGGTTCTTCGGTCGTTGGCGGTGTCGAAGCCCCGGCCAACGACGACCGAACCGTGATCAGTTGCGATCTCGGTCGATTGGACCGTGTACTCGAGGTCGACTCCGTTTCACGAGCAGCGCTCATCCAAGCGGGAGTGTATGGACCCTCGCTCGAAGCGCAGCTCCGGCCGCACGGACTCACGTTGCGTCACTATCCGCAAAGCTTCGAGGTCTCTTCACTTGGGGGCTGGATCGCGACCCGCGCGGGCGGCCACTACGCGACGCTGCACACCCACATCGATGATTTCGTCGAGTCGGTCCGCGCGGTAACCCCCGCAGGGCTCTGGGAGTCCCGCCGGTTGCCAGGCTCCGGTGCCGGCCCGTCGCCCGATCGACTGCTGCTTGGCTCGGAGGGGATTCTGGGCGTGATCACCGAAGCGTGGGTGCGGCTGCAGGACCGCCCGCGGTTCCGAGCCTCTGGCGTCGCGAGGTTCGCCACCTTCGCAGAAGGCGCCCGATCGGCGCGAGCCTTGGCCCAGTCGGGACTCTGGCCATCGAACTGTCGGCTGCTTGACGCCGGCGAAGCAATGATGACGGGAGCTGCTTCCGGAGAGGCGCATCTGCTGCTGATCGGCTTCGAGTCCGCCGATCACCCGGTGGACCAGGCCATGGCGAGAGCAGCGGAGCTTGCCCGCGATCATGGCGGGATCGTTGAGATTCGTCGCGACAGCGACGATGGGGAAGAGCACCTCGACGCCTCGGACCAGTGGCGCTCGTCATTCCTACGCGCGCCCTACATCCGCGACAGCCTCGTCTGCCTGGGCCTCATCAGCGAGACGTTCGAGACCGCGATCACCTGGGATCGATTCGATACTTTCATCGACGACATCAGGGCCTCAGCCGAGAACGCGCTGCGAGCTGTAGGCGCGTGGCCGGCACTCGTCAGCTGTCGATTGACGCACGTCTATCCCGACGGCGCGGCGCCATACTTCACCATCCTCGCTCCCGGGCGAAGCTCGGGGCGACTGGCGCAATGGCAGGAGGTAAAGGCCGAGGTCATGGCGGCCATCGTCGCGGGCGGTGGCACGGTCACGCATCACCATGCAGTCGGGCGCGACCACCGCCCCGGATACGATCTTGAGCGTCCTTCGCTCTTCGCGGCACAACTTCGTGCCGCGAAGAGGGTGGTGGATCCTGGCGCGATGTTGAATCCTGGCGTACTCATCGATCCCTGAGTACGCCCCACGGGTCACGCTGACTTCCGTGACAAGCAGCATCATTTCGTACGAAGGAACCGGCCAGAAAGCACGATACCAATACGTCGATGGCGGAAGGCATTGGTCTCTCCTTTAACAACAACTCAACTGAGCCAATCCGCTCTCACGTAGTTCGAAGCGCTCGAGCTTCGTTCAACCAAGATCAACTGCTGGCTTCTCAAACGCGGCTTGGCGACCGGTGATTTGGAAACCTCGCGCGCCACACGAGGCCCAGACCGAGAGGCCGCACTCTGACTAACCGCGCGAGAACGGTAACCTCAGGTTTCCGATTTCGATCGCCAACGGCCAACCGCCCTCACGATGCATCTACGCCCAGCAGACTGTGTAGAGCGGCGAGCACAACTTCAACGGCCCCGGCGAACGTGACTAGCGGATCGCCTCCAGCCAGTCGCAGCCCAACCCCGTCAAGCAAGGCGAGCGTCACGACGGCCATCTGATCAGGAGAGAGAGTTGTCGTGAACCGGCCGCTTCGAATCCCTTCGGCCGTTGACTGGGCAATGAGTCGATGCCAGACGGAGTATTCGCGGTGCACGTCACTACGCATCTCCGCGTCGCGCAGCCCGAACCTCCACGCCTCGATCCATAGCCTCCCCGCCAAGTCGTCTCCCGGGCGGTACCCGAAGAGGGCATCCTCGGAAATAAAGGTGATCTGCTCCCATGGATCGCTGCGGGCTTCGACCTCTCCAACGACGGCCGTCAGCTCCGCATCGGAGGCGTGGCGAAAGGCCGCGACGAGAAGATCCTCGCGCGACCCGAAGTAGTACTGCAACGAACTCACAGGAATCCCGCATTCGTCAGCGACGTCCACGAACCGCGTCGCGTCCGTGCCGCGTTCCGCAATGACCCTCGCCGCCGCTTCCAGCGCCTCGAACTTGCGTCGTCCGGCCCGGCGGCCTGATCCGCTCTTGACAATGTCAAATGATTCACTCACGCCCTTGCGCAGTCCTTTCTCAATGGGATCGCCGAAGACCTCTTCCACACGAACCACCTCCGCCATGGGTCCCCTTTTGACACATGCGGCCCGAACTAAAGGCTTGTCAAGACAATATCATTAACACATATGAAAATATGGGTTAATGATACGGTTACGATGAACATGGAGCAGTCCGAATAACCTCGGCGTCGGCCAGGGCAAGAAAGGCCGCTTCACGAGGGTATCTAAGCGGCGCATCAATCCGGGAACAGGAGACGTTTGTCAGTGCATCGAAGTTCCCGACCAGTAATTTGACTAGTACTGCGAACGTCTGCCTTAGAGAACCGCCTTCCCAGAGACGAGTCTGAGCTTGATGAGTTCACCAATTGGTCAGACCTGCCACGTTGGCTGAACTAGACGATGCTGGATAGCGCGAATGTTGAGTTAGCCACGAACTGCGTCGATGATGCGCTCTCTCGTCTCTTCCCGGGGCCATCCTCCGAGAATCATCGTTGTCAGGCAAGTCGAGCGCCATTTTCGCTCGATCTCTTCGGTGATCTTGTCGGCAGGACCGATGAGGGCAACGTCTTCAACCATTTCTGTCGGCACCATTGCGATCGCGCCGGCTCGGTCTCCCTCGAGGTAGGCGTCCTGGATCGCTTCGCACTCCTCGCCCCAGCCCATCCGCACGAAGACATCATGGTGAAAGTTCGCACCCTTGGCGCCCATTCCACCGATGTAGAGCGCCAGGACGGGCTTCAAGAATGAAGCCGCGATCTCGACGTCATCATGCTCCACCATCGAGACGGTGCAGGCGACCTCGAAGGCACGCCCAGTCGTGTGCGCACCATCACGAGCAAACCCCTCAGCCAACGCCTCGCGATAGAAACCGTCGGATTTGGGGGAGAACCACAGCGGCAACCACCCGTCACCGATCTCGGCGGCGAGCGCCACGTTCTTGGGCCCTTCGGCGGCGAGCAGGATCGGAATTGAAGGTCGATACGGATGAATCGTTGACTTGAGTGGCTTCCCAAGGTGCTCCCCACCATCGAGCGGCAACTGGTAGTGGCGTCCGTTGTAGGTGACAGGTTCGTTTCGAGCCATGGTCTGGCGCATGATGTCCACGTATTCGCGAGTCCGTTCGAGCGGCCGGGGATAGGGCTGACCGTACCAACCTTCGACAACCTGAGGTCCCGAAGCGCCGATGCCGAGTAACACCCGTCCACTGGAGAGGTGGTCGAGGGTCATGGCGGCCATCGCCAAGGCCGTTGGGGTCCGCGCCGCCATCTGGCAGATGGACGTTCCGAGCTTGATCGAGGTGGTTCTTGCCCCCCACCACGCCAGCGGGGTCAACGCGTCCGAGCCGTACGCCTCCGCGGTCCAGAAGCTGTCCACACCCAGCGCCTCCGCCTCTTGAAGTTGCTGCTCGACTCCCACTGGCGGTCCAGAACCCCAGTACCCCGCACCAATCCCAACCTTCATGATTCCCCCATCACTTGTCTCGTCCGTATACTCGCACTCTTTACCGAGGAACCATGGCTGAGGGGATGGCGAGTGTCCAGCTTCGCCACCGGCTTGAGTATCGCAATTACCGGCAATGAGGGTTCGTTGATGGATCAAATCACCTATCGACTCGCAAAGTTCGGTGACATCGAACCACTCCTGGAGTTCTGGGATGCACACGCCGAGCACAACGCGCGACCAGCCGACGACGCGGTCTCCCTGAATCTTCTCATCAACACCGACCCCTCGTCACTGATGCTGGCTCTTGACAATGGGGCGATCATCGGCTCGGTTATCGCTGGCCGGGATGGATGGCGTGCCTCGATATACCGACTCGCCGTTCATCCTGACTTCAGGGGTCAAGGGGTGGGACGCGAGCTCCTCTCCAAGGCGACCATTCGATTGCGAGAACCAGGTGCTCGCAGAATTGGCGCCGTCGTCCTCGACGAAAACGCGCTGGGTCAGAAGTTCTGGAGCGGCGTCGTCTTCCATAAGCAGCTGGAACGGTCGCGCTGGATCAACGACGTTTGATGCAGCGGCCTCTCCTTCTGTCGCAAGTTCGACGGCGGCTATCGGCAATCCACATCGATCAAGAACTCTCTGCAGCCCTCTGACCCCCGAGTTCGAATCTTCCAGTAAAGGGAGTCCCAAGAAGTCAAGAGGTGTCGTCATGACATGAAGCCGCCTCATCAAGTCGCTGCGCTCACCCCCGGATCGGTGTTTGCACAGCAATCGCTTCAGGTAGCGAAGACCAGAACGACACAGTTCCTAGTGAAATTGCTCCACCTGAGGATTCTCCGAAGGGGAGCCTTCGATTCTCTCTCCGCTCGGCGCAAGTTTCCAACTCGCGAGTCGGCGCAGCAGATTCATCTTCTTCAACTGATGGCTACTCATCCGGCTGATGATGTCGTCCAATGCCCCGACCGCCTCAGCGATAAACGGGCCCTTGTTCAACATGACGCATTCAGCGCGACCCGCCATCGCCGCGTCCGAAACTTCCGCGCGCGAGGGCTGACCGGTCTTGGCCATTTGATCGAGTACCTGGGTCGCCCAGATGACCGGGACGTGAGCTGCGTCGCACAGCCACAACATCTCCTCTTGCACTTCGGCGAGGCGCTCGAAACCGCACTCGACTGCCAAGTCACCTCGAGCCACCATGACTCCAATGCGTTCTGAGGCCATCGCCGCAAGCAGCATCTCCGGTAGCGCAACGAAACCCCGAACCGTCTCGATCTTGAGCACGATGCCAATCCCGTCGCCGCCGAGCTCTCCCAGGTGGGATTGCAGCGAGGCTACGTCAGACGAACTCTGGGCGAAGGAGAGTTCAACGAGATCGGCGTGGCCAACCACGAAGGGAAGGATCCGCTCGTCATCGGGCCCAATCGCAGGAAGACGAAGACCGCTGTCGGGCACGTTGATCCCCTTCTCAGCCCGAAGCTTGGAGCCTCGAGGCGAAGCCATCGTGATCCGAATGTCGGCCTCGGTAGGCCGTGCCGCAATGACCACCCCTCCGATCTTCCCGTCGTCGAAGAAGACCCGGTCATCGACTTGCAATGAACCAAACACTTGAGGCATCGTGCAGCCAATTCTCAAGATGGTCGGCGACCGTCCCTGCTCGGCGGTCCCGGGGCTGAATCCGGTACCCCCATACTCGTTCGACGCTGCGGGCGTAAGATCTGCGGTGAGTGTCAGAGTGTCATCGACGCGAATGACTATTGCCTGCTCGAGCGCGGGCAGCGATCCAACCGTTGCTGCTCGATGGTTCGCCGTGGTCAAGGTGGTCCCGGTACCGAGATACGTGGTGTCGGCTACCTCGATCCAGACTCCGGCGTCGTCGATCCGTGCCACCTCCAGGGTTCTGGGAGAGTCCCGGGTGTCTCTCAATCGAATCTGGTCGCCTACTGCCAGACCAGCGAGCCACTCAGCAGGAACTGGGATCTCAATGGTTCCACTAACTCGAAGGCCCGCATCTGGACTCGTCTTGTCCGCGTCGACAAGCAGGACGCTCGCGGGTGACCGCGTTCGACCCAACGCATCGCGTAGCGGACGAAGCCGTACAACTCTCGGTCCCGGTTCGACGGGACCAGTTCGCAGTTTCGGCCCTGGAAGATCCATAAGGATCGGACAGGGCCGCCCCATTTCTTGCGCCGCCCGTCGAATGTTGCTCGCCATTCGTTCCCATTGCTCAGGACCGTCATGGGCGCAGTTGATTCGAGCGCAATCCATGCCCTTCTCGATGAGATTCGCGACCAGCTGATAGTCGTCGGCAGCTTCACTCGGCATGGTGACCAAGATTCGCGTGGAACGCCCAGAGCGCAGCGGGCCCAGGAGGGCCAGCGTGTTGGCTTGCAGAATCGCTCGGCCTTGCCAGAAACTGACCGCCGACTCGGTTCGGCGCGGATCTCCATCACCGGTCATCATGTGCAAGTTGTCGATAACTCGTTCGAGCGTGGTTATGACGTGTTCTTCAGTCCGACCAAGTGATGAAAGGCCCAGCTCCGCGAGCGAGTCCTGGATGTCACGCAGGTCGTACTGACGCAGGGTCAGGTAGTCAATGAGGTTTGCCGCACTCTGGCGATGCCCGAGGCGGACACGCTCAAAGACTGACGCGTACTCTCCATGACGCCTCCGCATCTCGCTACGAAGCGACTCCAACTGCTTCATGAGTTCCAGCACAGAAGGGTGGGTAGCGAGGGGCCTGCTGGTGTCATAGTCGGGTGGCATGGGAACTCATCTCGATCGATCAGTTATCAACTCGCCGGACACGGGTCCTCCTCCATGCCAACGAACAACAACTTGATCATCGCCGAAGTCTGGACCTTAAGCAAGGGCCCAAGGTCCCTCATCCCTCGAAAAAGCGGTCCTCTCCCGTGCACACCTTTCGTGGACCAAAGCCCTTGGAAACGCTGGTGGTTGGACGCCCTTGCTCACTTCGGACCCTGTCATGCCAAGTTCGAACCAGCCACACCGCTCTTTGTCACCGATGGAAGTTGCCTCGAGTCGCGGGGGGTGTTCGTGCGCGACCGCCTCGTCGGTGGCCTCTCAATCGAGCGTGCGTCCCGGTGTCGAGGGTGAACAGCGAGATGTCAGGTAGACGTCCGGCGAAACAACAAATCCCGCGACACCAGCGACCATGAGCGTGACTCCGACGGCGGACAGTTTGAATCAATGATTCTGAACGACACTCGAATTCCGTGCCGTCACCGCCCAGTACATGATGGCGCCAACCACCATTTGAATTTCAAACCCGCGAACGTCAACTCTGGCAGCCAAGTGCATCACATAGATCAAGCCGTCGAGTGGACTCTACGTGCAAGCTGACGACCCGATTGACGTGGATGCCGGTGAACTCCTAGGCGATCGTATTGCCAGTCTTGAACTCCGAAAAGTGAGGGCTCCGGCTACGGTGAAGGCATGAGGTCACGCCGAACCATCTCAGTCGGCGTGTGGGTCACGACTGCCCTGTTTGGCCTCGGTCTCTCGCTCCCCACTGCGGCCTCGGCGGGAGTTGGATTGTTTCGACACAGCCACGGCCAGCCGCTCAACGACCTTCGCGTGACACCAGGAGCCACTTTCAATGTGACGGTCGCCACCATCTGTCGCCCCGGATACGCGACGAGTGTTCGTGACGTGCCCAAGTCCGAAAAAGAAAGCGTCTACGCCGAGTACGGCATCGCGCATCACACGACAAATGAGTACGAGATTGATCATCTAATCTCGCTCGAACTCGGTGGGAGCAACGCCATAACCAACCTCTGGCCCGAGCTGAATGATCACCCTCACGGGTATTTGAACAGCAAGGACATCCTTGAGAATCACCTGCACGAGCTCATCTGCGCCCGCAAGGTGGGCCTCAAGACCGCGCAGAACTTCATCGCAACCAATTGGGTCTCGGCGTATCGCCGATTCATCGGCACGTGGCCGAACGCCAACGCGGCCTTATCGACAACCACCACCTCGTCCTCGAACGTCACGACGACGGGCGGATCCTCGTCCACCGCCAAACCCGGCGGAGTCAAGATCACCGCGCTTATCGGCTCGGTCGCGCCCGGTGGCCATGAGTCGCTGACCGCTCATTCGAACAGGCCCGGGGATTCATGCTCACTTGACGTGACACTGCCCAGCGGACGCCAGAGCACCGAAAGCGGCCTCGGTGAGACGACCGCCAACGCGAGCGGCGACGCAACGTGGTCGTGGGAGATCGGACCCACTACCGGAGCCGGAACTGCCCACGTATCCGTGAACTGCAGCGCCGGCGTTGCGGTCGGCAGTTTCACTATCAGCTGACGAAGTGTGGACGGCGAAAGACCTTGAGCCAACGAGTTGCCTACGATCAATCCTCGCCCGATGCATCCTCGCGAAGAGCAAAGCCAACCTCACGCCATCTGAGAAGCGGCCTCGAGGAAGTAACGGATCTGGATCGCTGCAGCGGCCCCTCGCCTGGGGCGGATGTCATGTGCTCGGTGGAACACGAGCGCGCATCGCCTGGGGGACTCAGGTAAACCGTTGCAAAGGTTCTTCAGGGATTTGCAAGGGGAAAGAGTGGTGCTCTTGTTGAACCCGGACTCGCACAGAGTTCTTGACGGAAGAATCAAGGTACCCGAATGAGGCGAGGATTCGGATTTGTTCCCATCCTGATCGGGGGTGCGCTGCCGCTCGCCGCCTGTGGCTCATCGCCACCATCCGCAACGACCACCACATCATCAGCGGCGGCGGCATCATCGCCATCAACTACGACCAGCGGCGTCACGCAAGATCTCATCATCACACCGTCGGTACGCGACAGCCCCTCGACGCCGCGGCCGCGTATCATCATCTCCCGGCGTCTGACTACCTCGGCCTCGATGCCGGCACCACGTACTACGCGTTCGATCCATCAACGGAACGCTTCTACGCGGCGGCCGGTCTTGATGCCAGTCCCAACTCCTTGCAGGCCCAAATCGGGACTCAGGACGACGGCGCGTACAACTTGTTCTCGAGGGCAGCGGGAACCAGCGCTTGGACGGCCTACGACGATGGCCTGGGCGCGGCCCAGGATTCAACCTGTCCCATCGCCATCCCGGTGGCCGTCTTCGCGGCGTGGAACGGGAAGGCAAACAGCTGCTACCCACCTTCGTGACGAGGACTCGACTTATCTTCTTGCGTTCCTCAAATCTGGGAGTTGTCGAACGTATGGCTGTACGATTCCTCGCTCACCGAGATGTCATACCACGAGTAGAACTCGTCTCGTCCCCTTTGCTGCGCTTCGAGATGATCGGGGTGCTTCGCCCACCTTCGCTGGCTTTCGAAGTCCATGAAGCGAACAACGGTGACCCGTTCCCCGTCAGGAGCGACGTAGTGCTTCTGGTCAATGAATCCTTCCATCGACGAGGCGACCACGCTCATCACGCCGGCCAGTGGCTGATACTCGCGCTCCACGCCCCCTCGGAGCCGGCTGCGGAACACGGTGATTATCGTCATCCTTCCAAGGTACTTTCATCAGCCGAAATTCACGAGCACACTTGATCTTCGCCTGGTTGGATCGAGCCGCAGGACGCGACTGCATAATGCAGACAATCCTGCGGGCCAAGCATCACGACGCTCGACCCATTGCTTGCGTCGGCTGCGACGTCAAGCGGATGTTCCCGCCGGTCATCTTCCTGGGCGGAATCGGACTTTCCTTGGTCACGGTTCCGCGTTTGGCAGACATTCTGGATGATTTAACCAGTTAGGCTCCGAATGGGCTGATTCAGCTAAACAAGACGACGCGGTCATCAATGTGGCGGCCTACACCTCGGCGATCCGGCGCGTCGTTCCCGCCCTCGAGGGCTCGACTACTTGATGACTCGAATAAGCGAACCATTGGTCGCGTTGAGTTCGGTAACCGCATTGTTCCCGGAATCGGCCACCCACACCACCCCGGCTGACAGCGCAACTCCCGCCGGGTTTTTCAACTCGTCGGGCGCCGAAGCGACCACCCGAACTCGCGAACCATTGGTCGCGTTGAGCTCGGTGACCGAGTTCGCAACGATGTTGGCGACCCAGACCTGGCTGTCGCCCGTGGCGATGGCGCTGACCCCACTGATCCCCTTGGCGATGCTGTGGACCACGCGTGCCAGCGAACCGTCGGAAGTATTCAACTCGGTGACCACATTCCCTATGGGCGCGACCCAGAGATCGGCCCCACTCGACGCGAGAGCGCTGGGCATGTAGTACGCGGCGCCCTTTCCGTGGACCACGCGTACCAGCGAGCCGTTCGACGTGTTCAACTCGGTCAGCGGGCTGCCCTCCGAATTAGCCACCCACACGTGGCGGCCGACGACGAGCACGGCATCGGGTACGGAGAACTTATCCCGCGGATCGTCGATGATGCGCACGAGCGAACCATTCGACGTGTTCAACTCGGTGACCGAGTTTCCGGTGTTGCCTTCGGGGGTGGTCGTGGGGACGAGGGGGCCGTTGGTGATCCACACGTGACGTCCCCCCACGGCGATGGCGTTCGGACTGTCGAATCCATCCGATGGAGAACGGATGACCTGGACCAGGTGACCGTTCGAGGTGCTCAGTTCGGTGACCGAGTTGCCTTGCGCGTTGGCCACCCAGACGTGACCGTCGCCGATCGCGAGGGCCCAAGGTTCGCTGAAGCCGTAGTCGCCTGAGTCGAGAACGCGGATGACCGCGCCGGTGGAGGCGTTCAGCTCGGTGACCGAGTTGCCGAAGCGGTTGGCAACCCACACCCGGTCACCACCGACGGCGATGCCGAAGGGGTGGTTGAAGTGTGAGACGGTGGACGCGACCGCGACCGATCCGGGGACTGCAAGGGTCGTGAGGCACGAGGCGAGGACGCCGGCGGCGAACCGTTTACGAGAGGGGCCCATCATGGTCGGTGCGCGCTGCGCATAAAGGGTCCTCCCCATTCGTGTCCGCTGCGTCCGGGTCCTTCCTAGGCCACAGGTGATGCCAGCGACAGTGCCAGCGGTGACCTTTCAGGCAACCAGGCTCCTAGCGGTAATCAGGTCACCAGCAGCACCGAATCAACTTACCCACCTTCGACAAACTCTGTGGGTGATGGGGGGCGGTGATTAACGTTGGGATTTCACACTGGGCCTGAGGCACGAAATCAGCTCGTCGCCGCCTCGCTCGTGTCGTTTTCGCGAACTAGATTGGCCCATTTCGGATCAAATCGAACTGAATCAACCGAAATGTCCACCAAACGCCGAACCTTCCTTGGTCAATCCGTGCCTCGCGTAGGACTGCCATCGGGGCCGTCCTGATGATGTGGAGTGCCCCAACCGGCGCCCAGCAACTTCGCTGGTCGGCGAATCGTCCGTAGGGCTATTCTTCGCGTGTGAGGTGATATATGACCATTGCTTGCAAAGTGACCGGGGAGTTTGCGCAGAGCATCACCTGCCAGCTCGACGCCGACCAGTCGATGTTCGCCGACGCGACGAAATTCCGCTGGAAGACCACCAACGTGGCAATCGAGACCCGACTCTCGGTCCCGGGTGGGCGCGCCGACGCCGCAAACAAGGACGCCAAGCAGAGCGGTGGGGGCTTCTTGAAGGCTGCGGTCGCCACTGCCACTGAGGTGGGAAAGCGCGCGCTCGCCGGCCAGAGTCTCGCCTTTCAGTGGTTCACTCCAAGCGGCGGTTCGGGCCTCGTCGCGTTCGCCGGCGAAATCCCCGGTCAGGTTCGAGTCATCGAACTTGACGAGACTATTGGCTGGCGCGCCGAGAGCCGCGCGTTCATCTGTGCGGAGGCGAGTGTCGTCTACGACATCGACTTCACGGGTTTCAGCCTCGGTCGCCGTTCGAAGGAAGGCCTCATCTTCGAGCATTTCACCGGACGAGGCACCCTCGTCCTCGGCGGTGGCGGCAGCCTCGTCGAGTTGAACCCCGCCGCCTACGGCGGGAAGCTCCAGGTTCACGCGGGGGCCGTCGTGGCTTTCGCTGATTCGGTCTCATTCAGTATCGAGCGCGTCGGCGCCTTGAACGCGAAGACCGCGATGACCGCGGTCTTCGGTGGTTCAGGCATCAATCTCATCACGCTCACCGGCGATGGACCTGTCATACTTCAGTCAACGTTGCACCGCGAGTTCGAATCTGACGAGCACCAGGACGACAGTGTCGCAAATCCACTTCGCCAAGGGCTCCTCGGTCGACTGTAGAGAGAAAGAAGGAGAATCATGGCCCTCATGGACAAGGTAAAGGCGCAGGCGGCCCAACTCGCCCAAAAAACCCAGGAAGCCGGTAAGGCCGGTCAATCAAAGTTGGAGGATGTGCAGGCGCGTCGTCGCGCCGACGGCCTGCTTCGCGAGCTCGGGGCGGCCTTCTTCGCACAGCGCACCGGAAAAGCCACCGACGACACCGCCGCCGAGATCGAGCGTTTGGTGTCCGAACTGTCGACGTACGAGAGCGAGCACGGTCCGCTCGGCGCGTCCGACTCCGCTGAGCGGGACGCCGGCACCGGCGAGGAGCCCGAGACTCCTCCAGAAGGTGGATTCAAACTCTAACCCTTGGACGAGCCAGCCAATGTAGATTGACACCATGTCGTCAGAGGCAACATGCGCAGTATGCGGCTTCCAATGGAGCGCCATCTCCGCCTCGGAGATTCCTCAACGTGTGAAGACCGCGACCGACTCGTTCATCGACGTGGTCCTGGCAGCCGGTCCCAAGGTTGACACGCGGCCGGCGCCCGAGAGATGGTCGATCCTCGAGTACGGGGCCCACTTGCGTGACGTGCTCATCTCGATACGCGAACGCATAGTCACGGCCTCGATCGAGGACGAGCCCACGGGTGACGCGATCCACCGTGAGGAGCGGGTATCCCTCGGGTTCTACAAACTCGATTCGCCCGGGGATGTCGCGAGCGAGCTCGCGGCACTTTCAGCCCTCTTCGTGAGGACGTTCCAGGCGCTCCCGGCAGGCTACGAAACGCGTGAATTCGTCTACAGTCCAGTCACGCCGGCCAAGGTGACGATCCTGTGGGCCGGCGCGCAGGCCCTTCACGAGTGTGAGCACCATCTCGGCGACATTCGAGACAATCTCTCGCTGCTGTAACCAAGCGAACCGGGCGGGGATCCGGACTGGGAAATCTCGTGAGGTGTCGTGTGGGTTGAGGGTGGTCCCGGTTAACCCCTCGACGGTTGCTTCCACAGGGGCTGAGGCAGAGGGCTGTGGTCCTGGACGATCTTCTCGATCCGGCGAGCCGCTTCGATGATCGTCCACTCGCTGTTGGGCCGCCCGACAATCGCCAGCCCGATTGGAAGCCCATGAATGAGGCCCACGGGAAGGCACATGATCGGCCAGCCCGCGATGGCGGGCGCCTGTGTCACGGGGCTGGCGGGCCCGGGGTGCACGCCCACGACGAGGTCGCTCTTCCAACTTGGTCCGTACGCGGGAGCGATGACGACATCCACTCCTTCCAGGCCGGGCGTGAGGCAGGTGTCGATCGCCCACGCGACATTGCGCGCCCGAGCGTCGGCGTAGACCGGCCCGCTGCGCCCACCCGTCTCGACGGCGTCAATGAAGTACTCGTGTCCGAAGTAGAACTGCTCGCGTTCACGATGCTCGTCCTCGTAGGCAATGACGTCGGCCAACGAACGCACGCCGCTTCCGGGTCGGTCTTCGAGGTACGCGCCGAGGTCGTCGAGCAGCTCGGCGAAAAGAACGACCCCCTCGTCATTGCCTTCCCCCGCGCCGGGTAGCGCGAGTTCGCGTTCGGGGATGGTGAGGCCGCCCGCGCGCAGCGCACCGACGACTTCGTCGAAGAGCTGATCCGTTTGGGGGTGTCCGGTGCGCCAGTTCGATGCGACCACCATCGACGGCGTCAGGCTCACCTTGGGCGCTGGGTCTTGCGCCAGCACGCTGTACAGGAGCGCCACGTCATCGACGGTCCGGCCCATCGGTCCGGGGCTGTCCTGGCTCGCGCTGATCGGGACCACGTATTTGGCGGGCACCCTGCCCACGGTCGGCTTCAGCCCGACTACGCCGTTGATCGACGAGGGGCAGATGATCGAGCCGTCGGTTTCAGTGCCGACCGCGAGAGGGGCGAGTCCGGCGGCGAGCGCCGCACCGGAGCCCGACGAGGACCCGCCCGCCGAGCGGTCGAGTGCCCATGGGTTGGAGACGAGGCCGGCGCTCGCGGAGTACCCGCTGGTGGAACGCGGGGAGCGGATATTCGCCCACTGGCTGAGATTGGTGCTGGCGAGGATGATCGCGCCCGCGTCGCGAAGCCGCGTCACCAACGGAGCGTCGCGGCTCGGTCGGCCGATGAGCGCCGTTGAGCCCGCCAGGCACGGAAGTCCAATCGCTTCGATGTTGTCCTTGATCAAGACCGGGATTCCGTGAAGAGCCCCGCGCGATATTCCCGACGCGCGCTCCCGGTCGCGTTCTTCGGCCACCTCGCGCGCATCCGGCGCCATCGCGGCGATTGCGTTGAGCGCGATGTCGGTTCCGGCGGCGTCGATCGCCGTGATGCGCTGGAGGAGCACGTCAACCAGTTGAACCGAGGTGACGTCGCCCGCATCAAGGAGCGCCAGGGTCTCCTCGGCGGAGAGGAACGCGAGCGCAGCGCTCGTTGGGTGGGGATCGTTCATCCACCAAGACTAGGAGGGGCACGCTTGTGAATTTCCGGGTCCTTATCGACCCGCCGCGGCTCGCAGGCGCCAAGGGTCGACGACCAAGAGGTGCGCACGGTCCCGGCGCTGTCCCCTCGCCGTCGCACGAGGGTCGCGCCATGGTCGCGGGTGGGTGACGTCGCGTCGTTACGGTGCTGACTCGGGATTCACCGGCCCCCCCGGTGGCTATACTTCACAACTCCAATATTTCGAGCAACACTGCCTGCAGCGAACGCTCCCCAGCTGAGAGGAATCCGCGATGAACCCATTCGAGGAAATTGAATCAAACGTTCGCTACTACTGCCGCCGTTGGCCCGCCGTCTTCTCCTCGGCACTCGGATCAACGCTCGTGGACGAGTACGGCACGGAGTACCTGGACTTCTTCGCGGGCGCCGGAGCCCTCTCGTACGGGCACAACAATCCCGCCCTGATCGAGGTCGCCATAGAGCACCTGCGCGCGGGCAAGTTGCTGCACAGCCTCGACACCTTCACCGTCGAGAAGCGCCGGTTCCTCGAAGCGATGCAGCGCCACATCCTCGCCCCCCGCCAACTGGACATGGTTGTCCAGACGGTCGGGCCAACGGGCGCCACCGCGGTCGAGGCCGCGCTGCAGCTGGCTCAGCGCATCACCGGCAATCGGGCCGTCGTTGGCTTCGCCGGGAGCTATCACGGGATGACCTACCGGGCCGCATCGATCTCGGCGTCGATGGCCGGACGAAAGACCAGCGCGCACCTGAAGGAGTTCGTGGCGTTACCCTTCGTCGACCACGTCAGCGAAGCGGACCTCGAACTGCTCCACCAGACCCTTCTATCGACGATCGACGGCGAGCCAATCGGTGCCGTCATCATCGAGCCGACCCAAGGCGAGGGCGGTGCGCGCCCCTTCGACCCCTTGTACCTGCGTGCGATCCGCGAGCGCTGCAGCGAACTCGGCATCCTCGTCATCGCCGACGAGGTGCAGGCGGGCGTGGGACGGACCGGCCCGTTCTTCTCCTTCGAAGGCTCGGCGCTCGACCCGGACATCATCTGCGTATCGAAGTCAATCAGCGGCCTCGGCCTGCCGATGGCGCTCAACCTCGTGCGGCGAAGCCTCGACACGTGGGACCCCGGTGAGTTCTCAGGCACGTTCCGCGGCAACAACCTGGCGTTCGCGACCTCAGCGGCCATGCTCGAGACGTACTGGGCCGACTCGGACCTCGAAAAGAACACCGAGCACCGCGGCCGCACCGTGCGATCCGCCCTCGATGAGATCTCCAACCAGTTCGGCAACGGCCGATTCGTCGTGCGTGGAAACGGCCTCTTGTGCGGCCTCGACGTGGGCGACACTCAGCTCGCCGCGGACATCGCCCAGGCCGCTTTCGAGCGTCGACTGATCGTCGAGACCTGCGGCGCGGGCGACACCACCGTGAAGCTGCTGCCGCCGATCGTGATCGACGAGGACGAACTGGCCAATGGACTCGCGAGGCTCGGTGACGCTGTCGCTCAGGCCCACTCGGCACGTTGAACGACGCACCGGAGTGGCGCGACCTCGTCGTCACCATTGACGATCACGGGCTCGACGTCCTCTCACGCGCGGCTGTCGAGGCGATCGAGAGCCTGCAGCGCCCGGCTGGACCACGATCGGACCTCTCCCCGATCGCCCTGCATCAACTCATCGGGACGCTCGAGATCTGTCCCGACGACGGCGTAGGACTCCCCGACGTCCTGAGGGATCTCGGTTCCCTGGTGTGGGCCCACAGCGTGGTGCCCAGCGACCCCGCCTGCGTGGCGCACCTGCACCCCCCGGTACTCGTGCCCGCCGTCGTGACCGAGCTCGCCATCGCAGCGTCGAATCAGTCAATGGATTCGTGGGACCAATCGCCCGCGGCGACCGAGGTCGAACTGCGTCTCATGGCTTGGCTGGCCAGCCTTCTGGGAATGCCCGAGACCGGTTCGGGCATCATGACATCGGGCGGAACCGCGTCGAACGTCCTCGCCATCACGCTCGCCCGGTCGTGGGCGGCGGCGAAGTTGGGCGTCGACGTCTTGAAGACCGGCCTGCCCCCGGAGGCGTCGAGCTGGCGCATCCTCTGTTCCGACCAGGCCCATTTCTCGGTCCAACGCGCTTCGGCGCAGCTCGGTCTCGGTCGCGACGCCGTTGTCGCGGTGGCGACGGATCCATCGGGTTCGATGAACGTCGCCGCGCTCGACGAGACGCTGTCCCGACTGCTTCGCGACGGTAGAGTGCCAATTGCCATCGTCGCCACCGCTGGAACGACGGACCTGGGCGTGATCGATCCCCTCGGTGAGATCGCCGAGCGCGCCAGTCGCCACGACGCGTGGTTTCACGTTGACGCAGCGGTCGCTGGGGCCCTCATGCTCTCCGACCGTCTTCGCCCGAGCCTGGCGGGGATTGAACTCGCCGACTCGGTGACCATTGACTTCCACAAACTCTGGTGGCAGCCTTTCACCGCCAGCGCCCTCGTCGTTCGAGACGTCGACCGATTCGATCTGCTCCGGGTGAGATCGAACTACCTCGACCGCGGCGACGAGCTGAAAGGAATGGTGAATCTGGTCGGACGCTCGCTCGACACGTCGCGTCGCTTCGACGCGGCGAAGGTCGTCGCGACGCTTCAGACCCTGGGCCGCCACGCGCTCAGCGAGATGCTCGAGCACCTCGTTGATCTCGCGCACTACGCGGGCACGGTCGTCGAGGCCCATCCGCAACTCGAGCTCGTCGCGCCCACGGCGTCGGTAATGTGCGTCTTCGACGCCCCCGGCGCCAGCGCCAACGACCTGCGAGATGTCCAGCAGCGCCTGCTCGCCCGGGGAGAGATGGTGCTTGGACGTACTGAGATCAAGGGACGCGCCGCCCTGAAGTTCACCTTCATGAACCCCCTCTCCACCAAGGACGACGTCAGACGTCTCGTCGACATGGTGGTGGACGAACTCAATACCAGTGCCTAGCGCGTTCGATCGACGGAGACGTCGGGCCCCTTTTGTATCTGGTGCTGGCCGAAAACCCTTCGCGCCAGTCTGACCAGGGGCATGGGCAGGAAACGCTTCACCGTGTCCAACTGATGGCGCAGCCGCGGGAGTTCGCGCAGATCGGTCTCGTACTTCTCTTGAAGTTCCTCGAACTTCGCGCGAAGTTCGGCGAGGCGCCTTGATTCGTCGTGCAGCTTGTCGGTAAGCCTTACGAGTTCATCTGAAAGGTTTTCGAGCGAGTTCGTGCCATCGTCGCGGACCGCCTTCACGACGAACTGGTACGTCTCCGCTTCGGGATCCTCCAGCACCGCGTCCAGCACCTGGTCGTCCACATCGCTTCGCTCGACTCCGATCTCGGTTGAAAATACGGGGACGCTCACCCTCGAGAACTCGGTGACCACCAACCCCGCTTCCCTCACCAGTTTGAAGAGGCTCTCCTTGGTGAAGAAATGAAAATGCGTCCGATCAAGGAGGCCGCTGTCGCGGTAGGGGAACGATCCCTTCATAAGCGCGATCTTCACGTCGGCGTGCGCGATATTCGGCACTGAAATGACGACCATCCCCGAAGGAAGGAGATGCTTCACTGATTCTCGCAGCGTCTTCAGGGGATCATGCAGGTGCTCGAGGACGTCACCGAAGAGCACTGCGTCGAAATACTCGTCCTTCAGTTCGTTCCACAGAACGTCATCGTCGAAGTTTCCGACAACTACCCGATCGACCCACGGTTCCGCCGATCGGGCGACCAACGGATCGATCTCGATGCCCACCACGCTGCACGCTTGGGCGTTCAGCATTTCGCTCATGTGGCCCGAGGCACACCCCGCTTCGAGGACGCGCTTGTTGAAACCAACCATGCGAAGCATGTGGGCGTGCGAATCGTTCTCGGCCTCGGGATCGATGGCCGTGTGGTAATGGGAGAGCATGAAGGAAATCTAGTTCCCTAGATTCCATCGACCGCCGGGACCACGATCCGGCCGGCTTCGTGGAATGATCTCGGGTGGTTTCCAGCGTCTCATCAAGCATTTACCAGGGATAGGCTCATCGAGATGAAGCCTCTTCTGGTCGTCATCCTCATCTGCGCGGGGGCCTGCGCCTGCGCGTGGGTTGCGTCGCTCGTGACCGGCGATACGTCGTGGGTCGACCGGATATGGTCGATCGTTCCCCCGATCTATACGTGGGTGTTCGCAGGGTCCGCGGGGTTCAGCAACGCGCGCCTCGACGTCATCGCCGGGCTCGTCACCGTCTGGGGCGCTCGTTTGACGTTCAACTTCGCCCGCAAAGGCGGCTACTCGGGGGTCGAAGACTATCGGTGGCCCGTCCTGCGAGCTTCAATGACCTCGTGGCAGTTTCAAATCTTCAACCTCTTCTTCATAGTCATCTACCAGAACATCCTGCTCGTGCTCATCACGCTTCCAGCCTGGAGTGCCTACGAGAACCGAACCACACCGTTTGGCACCTTTGATCTCCTTCTCGCCGCCCTCTTTCTCGCGTGCACGCTCCTGGAGACGGTGGCCGACCAGCAGCAGTGGAACTTCCAGACGTTGAAACGCGGCGAGGTGGAAACTGGCCGCGCGCCGAACCCACAGTTCCTCCAGTCCGGCCTCTTTCGATTCTCGCGTCATCCGAACTACTTCTTTGAACTCGCGCAGTGGTGGGTTGTCTTTCTCATGGGAGCGGTCGCGGCGGGCACGCTGTTGCAGTGGACCGTCGTCGGCGCGTTCCTGCTGAGCGTGCTGTTCGTTGGCTCGACCTCGTTCACGGAGAAGATCACCCTCTCTCGCTACTCCGAGTACGAGCACTACCAGCGAAGCACCTCCGCCCTCGTCCCCTGGTTCCCAAGAGCCTCGACCCATGCGGTCGAAACGCTTCAGGCCGAGTGACGGATGCGGTCGGACCAGATGGTCGAGGCCCGCCACCTGCTCTCGCCACCACCAAGGTTCATTCGCGGCGTTCGATTACCGGTGACGGACGCCTCGCTGACTCGAGCGAAGCGCCCGCTGCCAGCACGTGCGGACCAGCTGGACCGTCGAGGGCGCCCAGCACTAGATTCGCCATATGCCAATCACCCCGGACACCAAGAACTGGACGTGGGCGGTAGAGCGGCGCTGCGAGGAGTGCGGCTTCGACCCCCGCGGTTTCTCAAATCAAGACGTGCCCCCGACGATTCGCAAGAACGCGGCGGCGTGGGTCCCCATTCTCCAACGCGACGACGTCGCCATCCGGCCGAGCGATGACCGGTGGTCGGACCTCGAGTACGCGTGCCACGTTCGTGGCGTCTATCGACTCTTCCTCGAGCGACTGGTACTGATGCTGAGCGAAGACAATCCTTCGTTCCAGAACTGGGACCAAGACGAGACCGCGGTCGCCGAGCGCTACGACCTGCAGGATCCTTCGACCGTGAGCGACGAGCTCGTACGCGCGGCGTCGAGCCTGGCCGACAAGTTCCAAACGGTCAGCGGAACCGAATGGCTTCGACCGGGCGTCCGTTCCGACGGCAGTGCCTACACCATCACGTCATTGGGTGCCCTGGCGCTGCACGACCCGATCCACCACCTCTGGGATGTCTCGCGCAGCGCGTAGAGACGCCAATCCCCTTACAGATGGAACGGGCCGACCAATGAGCGCGCGGTCCGCGAGTTCCCGAGCGGCGCGACGTGCAGCAACGACTCGGTCGTTCGAAGCAGCGAGTAGTGGTTGAAGCTGGCGCCCACCCGGTCTCCGCGCGGCACCGAGGGCGCGATCACCAGCGTCGGCACGTGATTCGAGGACTGAACGTCGTTCTCGTCAAAGGTGATGAACAGGGCCAGCGATCGCGACTGGTACTGCGAACTCGCAAGGATCAAGGGGACCACCCGGCGGAGCCACGCGTCGCCCGTGGCGACAGGACAACTGTGCATGTCATCGCAGATATTGGGGACGATGAAAGTGAACCGTGCCCCGAGCGATAGCGGAAGGGCGAAGGGAACATCGTTGCGCTGGCACGTGGCGCTGATCGAGCGGTAGTACACGGCCGGATTGTGCCGGGCGGCGTAGGTACCGCTCGTGACCAGGTCACATCGCGACGGCATCGACTCGACGAGCGCTCGCCAGTTCGTTCCCAGTTGCGAAAAGATGCTTGCGGACGTGAGAGGGTGCACGGACGGCTCGCCGTCATCGGTGATCCCCCGTGTCGAACCCGACGTAAGCGCGATGTAGTTGGGCAGGCTCGGGTGCGCGACCGCGAAGTAATTCGTGGCGAGGCCGCAACGCGAGGCCAGTGAGTTCAGATAAGGGGCGCTCGGCGAGCCGATCACTGAATAACCCTGGTTCTCGAGCACGATCCAGACCACGTGGTCGTAGTGGACGGCACCTCCCACGCCGCAGGGCGACGCCGCCGCGATCGGATTGGAAGCTCCACCAGCCGTTGCCGGAATCATCGGGCCGACCAGCAAGAGTGTGGCGGCCAGTCCCGAAAGCCAATCGCGAAGACGCACGGTTCCATCCTTGCAGCCTTCGTCGGCCCCAGTCCATTTGAGGCGCCCGGGCGACCGTCAGCCCGTCTCGCCGGGCCGCTTCGTTACTGCGACGTGGTCACAACTGCACGCGCGGCGCGACCCACCCCGATGGAGATGATCGGATCGAGGGCCGGATCGAGCCACCGCATGACCCAGTTCAAATCTGCCGCGGGTATCGCCACGCACCCCTCCGTCGGTGCGCCCATGGCAACGTGGAGGAAGAAGCCGGAACCAGCGCCCTTCACCACCGGGTCGGTGTTGTAGTTGATCACCACGGCGTGCGCGTACGCTGCGCCGGCCTCGTAGAGGTTCTCCGAAGGCGCTCCCGGTGAGAATCGACTCCTCACGTGCTCGTTGTACTGACCAGAGGTCGGATTCTCGTCCCACCAGTCGTCAAGGCCCGCGCGAAGGTAGGGCAGCCTCGTTCCGTTGTTCGCCTGGTTGCCGAAAGCCTGGGTCAGGGCGAACACGCCAATTGGCGTCCGGCCGAGCCCCTCCTTCGTATGACCAACCCCGTGCACGCCAACGTCGGCGACGAAGGGTCCGTTCATCTGGCGGTACTTGCCATCGCTCTCGAGTACCCACGTCCTCACGACCGCGACCACCGAATGGGGCGACGTCGCCTGCACGGTGATGACCTGACCGGGCATCGAAGCGCCAAAAGACTGACGAGCGCCGCCAAACACAACGAGCCCGATCACCACCACGAATGCGAAGCCCAGTGTCCGTTTCCTTGGAATAACAACCCTCTCCCCGGCGTCACTCGCCGCTTCTCCAGGCAACTACCCGTAATCCTAAAGGCCTTCGCCTCCCAGGCCCGGAGATGCGCCCGCCCACGAGCTCCCGAACAAGTTCCTGCGTGGCTTCCAAGTTGACCAGTGACCTTGTGCCCTAACGGACCCGCGCAGAATTGGAGAATCATTGATGAAACGCGATTCGAGGAGTTCCTCCGTCTCCGTGCGAATGATTGAACCGAGGAAACGTGACAGATTCAATGCATCATCGCGACGAGAAGACCCACCGCCACGTCCCGTCGATGATCGACAGTGCCAGAGCATCCCTTGAGGAGCGCCGGCTCACGCCCGTCTCACGGCGCGCCACGTCATGACGGTTGCGGCACCGCCTGCCAAGGGCCAGTTCGAGACTCGGCCGCTGCTCGTCTTTTGGGAGACGACCAAGGCCTGCGCGCTCGCCTGCGCGCACTGTCGCGCGTGCGCCCAGCACGAGCCCGGCCCGGACGAGTTGTCGACGCGCGAGGGATTCGCGCTCATTGACGAGCTGGCCGCCATCGGCCGACCACGACCCATCCTCATCCTGACTGGGGGCGACTGCCTGCAGCGCAGTGACGTCGTCGAGATCGCCCGCTACGCACAGCGTCAAGGCGTGCCCGTCGCGATTTCCCCCTCGGTCACTCCCCAACTCACGGGCTCCATCCTTGACGAGCTCGGAGAGTGCGGCGTGCGCAGCGCTTCGCTCAGCCTCGATGGATCGAACGCCGCGACTCACGACACCCTGCGCGGCATTCGCGGTCACTACGAGGAGACGCTCGTCGCAATCAGGCTCTTGAAGGATCACGGATTCACCACCCAGATAAACACGACGGTCATGTCGAGCAACCTCCACGAGCTGGCCGACATCGCCGTCACCATGCACGATTTGGGTGTCGACGTGTGGGAAGTCTTCTTCCTCATCACCATGGGCCGCGGCACCGAGATCCTCGAATCGAGCGCGCTCGAGAACGAGGACGTGTGCAACTTCCTTGTCGACGCCTCGAGATACGGCTTCACCGTTCGAACTGTCGAGGCTCCCTTCTTCCGCCGGGTCGCGGCGACGCGAAAGCAAGAGCCGCCGCCCGCTGACGCGCCGGTGCCGGGTCCCCTCTACCGTGAACTTCGTGACCGCCTGTTCGAGAAGCTCGGGCCGCCGACGGCTCCGGTGCGTGCCCCGAGCGCCGCAACCCGTGACGGCAAAGGGATCATCTTCGTCGCGACGAACGGCGACATCTACCCGTCCGGGTTCATGCCCTATCGCCTCGGCAACGTGCGAACCGAGCACCTGGTCGACGTTTACCGCGACAACCCGGTTCTTCGCGCCATCCGAGCCGCGACCTTCGAGGAGCCGTGCGGCTCATGTCCCTACGCCCAACTCTGCGGCGGCTCGCGCGCGAGAGCGTACGCCGCCACCGGGAACCCGTTGGCCGCCGACCCAGGATGCCTCCTGGTCGCGACGGCGCGTCAGAGTTAGCGCTGCCAGTCGCCCGACGTCTTCGTAACGTTCGTTCGATTCCCTCTGCTGGCCGCTGTCCTTCCTTTACACCGGTGCGCCTTCGACCAGTCCTCAACCCACCGCCATGGTGGCGAGGTCGAGCGAGGTGAGGTCGCTCCCCACGACCACGATTCCGTCGAATCCGCTCGCCAAGTCCCGCCATTCCTGCTCGCTCCCGGGCACCGGGGCCGGAACGTAGTGGGTCAGAACCAGCGCCTTCACGCCAGC
Source organism: Acidimicrobiaceae bacterium (assembly GCA_003132205.1). GTDB lineage: Bacteria > Actinomycetota > Acidimicrobiia > Acidimicrobiales > RAAP-2 > RAAP-2. Next base: position 78,490 of record PKWY01000045.1, on the reverse strand, counting down.
CCGCTGAGCCGTCGCGGCCGCCTGACCCACCGTCGAGTGGTAGTCCAGGATGTCCTGCAATCGGGCGCTGGGCACGAGTTTGACGAGGTCCTCGCGTATGACGGTCTGGACGTACGCGCTCGCTCCTCTCACGAGTTCATCGAGCGATGCGCAGGGCACTCCGTCCCCCGCGATGACCACACTCTGTTCGTCCTCGCCCACTCGGTACGCCAGCGTCGGCTCGACCGGCCGATGGTCGGTGGCCCCGGCGAGAATCTCCTGGACTCCAATCGCGAACGTCTCACCCGGGTGGACTTCGACGACGTCGAGCAGGGGCCCTTCGCGGAGGTCATCGTGATGGCCGATCCGGTAGCCAATATCCGTCGCCATCGCCGCCAGGGTGGCTTGCACGAACGCCTTCGTTCCGACCGGGCCGACGATTCTGAGGGCTGTCGGCGTGGTGCTCATGACCCAGTGAGTCGTGATCAAGTCATTGAGGTCACACACGTGGTCGCTGTGCAGATGGGTGAGGACGACGCCCGACACCATGATGGGGAGCAGTCCCGCGCCGGCCAGACGCAGAACGACTCCTCGGCCACAATCGAAGAGGATGTTGGCCGACCTCGTCGCCACCAGCGTCGCCGGTCCTGCCCGATCTGGATGAGGAATCGGAGAGCCGGTGCCGAGCAAGGTGATCTTCAAAGTGACCTTTCAATGAGTTGCGAATTCAACCCTACGACGTGCTCGGCGGGCTCTCCACGCATTCAGCGGAACCGCCACGATGTGCGACTTGTCCACTTCGCCCTATGCGGTATTGAGAACCGTGGCCAAAGACTCCAGCACTCCCTTGGCGACGAAGCTCGGTATCCGCGAGGGCTCGAAGGTGACCATGCTTCACACCCCCGGGCACCTCGCTTTCAGTCTGCCGGCGAGCGTCAAGGTTCGACGCCAGGCGAGGGGCACCTCCGACGTGGTCGTCGCCTTCTTGACAACGGCCTCGGAGCTCGAACGCCAGATCGAGACGCTCGAGAGGCTCATCTTCCCCGCCGGGGGCCTCTGGGTCGCGTGGCCCAAGAAGTCGTCAGGGGTCGCCACCGATCTCACTGATCACGCCGCGCGCAACCTCGCCCTCGCCCTCGGCTTGGTCGACAACAAGGTGTGCGCCATCGACGAGACATGGACCGCGCTGCGATTGGTCTGGCGTCGGGCGGCTCGGTGAGAAGGGCGCTGCACCACGCAGGTCCCACGATGCTCAAAGACTCTGGCGCACGAATTTCCCGATGGCCTTTTTGAGCACGGGAGAGAACGGGAGAGCCTTCGTGTAGTTGTTCGCCGAGCCCGATGCGTCAACCTTGAGAACGTGATCGACGCCCTTCAGTTGCACGTAGTCGGTGGTGGCCCCCGCTTTCGAGAGTCCTTTGACGATGAGATCGGTCTGGGCGCACGACACCTGCGTATCGGCTGTGCTGCACGAGACGATCACCGGGGTAGTGGCCGCGAGCGAGACGGCCAGCGTGGCCGGGTCGAACTTGTCGGCCTCGTAGAGGTACTTGGCGTCCGAAGGGTTCAGAAGGCTGTCAAGTCCGTAGGGGAGGTTCTGGGCGACTGCTCCGGTGGAGCGAAGGCGGGCGATGGCTTTCGTCAGGGTGGACTTGATGGTCGATTCGAGCTTCTTTGTGACTTGGCCGGCCTTCGCCTCGACGGCCACCTGGGCGTCGACCTGCACGGAGATCAGGTCCAGATAGCGGATGCTCAGCGGCTCGAAGAGCCCGAGTGCGTGTATTCGCGGGACCGCGCCTTCGTGCCCCGTCGCCATCAGTAACGCGTAGAGGGCGCCTTCGCTGTGACCAAAGACCCCGAGTCGCTGGTCATCAATCCCCTTTTGCGCGGCGAGAAATCTCAACGCCGCGACCGACTCTTGTTCGTAGGGGAGAATTCCGATCGAGCCGACGTTGCTGGCGAAGGCGCCGAGCCTGGTCTGTCCACTCCCAAGCTTGTCGTAGCGCAGACTCGCCACTCCGTCGTCGCTCAGCCAGTGCGCGAGGGTCTTGAGCGTGTTGACCAAACCATTCTCCAGGGGGCTGTTGCCGTCTCGATCGGTGGGCCCGCTTCCGCCGATGAGCAGGACCGCAGGAACCAACGAGGCCTTACCTACGGGGTGGCGGTACGTCGCGTAGATCTTCAAGCCGCCCGCGGTGAACGAAACCGGCTCATCAACCCAGGTGACGGCTGGGCTCTTGCTCGCCGCCGACGCGCCGTCGACGGCCGTACCGGCGACGATGCCCGCAGCGAGAACGCCCGAAAGCATCGTCGACACGGCCACGGCGAGGGGCCTGCGAAGGGAAGTTGTGCTTTTCATTACCACCAACGTACAGAGTCCGCGATTTCGCGACGGGCCAGAACGTTCGTGTAGCCGACGGTGACGCAACTAGCCGAGCAGATCCCACCGGTTGCCGAAGATGTCGCGAAAGACGACGACCTTCCCGTACGGCTCCTCGCGAGGCGCCGTGAGGAACTCAATTCCCGCCGATTCCAGTCGCGCATAAGTCTGATCGAAATCATCGACCCTCAGAAAGAATCCGACGCGATCGCCCGTTTGATCGCCCACCCTCGCGTCTTGTTCCTCGCCGTCGGCACGGGCCAGGAGAATCCCAGTCACGGCCTTCGGAGGCCGCACGACGACCCAACGCTTCGCTTGCCCGCTGCCGGCGAGGGAAGGAGAGTCCTCGACAAGTTCCAAGCCCAGGGCTTCGACGAAGAAGTCAATGGCCACGTCGTAGTCGCGCACGACAATCGTTACCAGCTCAAGTCTCATGGAGGAGAGGATAGATGAGTTCGTTCGCCCGGCTGGCCGTGCGTGAGGGCCGTGCAGTTGAAGGTTCGTCTTCTGGGAGCCAACTTTCGAGCCGATAAAATGGCGATGTGGAACTCCAAAAGGTCATCCTGTACTACGGGTTCACGCCGCTCTCAGATCCCGAGGCCGTGCATCTATGGCAGCGGACCCTGTGCGAGAGCCTCGGCCTGAAGGGCCGCATCCTCATCTCCACCCAAGGGATCAACGGCACCCTCGGCGGCGACATGTCGGCTCTCAAGAAGTACGTGAAGCAGACGAAGCAGTATCCAGGTTTCAAGCACATCGACTTCAAATGGTCCGAGGGAACAGGCGATGACTTCCCGCGGCTGAGGGTTCGCGTTCGCGACGAAGTGGTGTCGTTCGGCGCGCCAGGAGAGCTCGTTGTCGACCAGCATGGGGTGGTCGGGGGCGGCGTGCACTTGAGGCCCGAGGAAGTGAACCAGTTAGTCGAAGAGCGCGGCGACGAGGTCGTGTTCTTCGATGGCCGCAACGCCTTCGAGGCGAAGATCGGGAAGTTCAAGAACGCCGTCGTTCCCGACGTGACGACGACGAAGGACTTCGTGCATGAGCTGGAGAGCGGCAAGTACGACCACTTGAAGGACAAGCCAATCGTCACGTACTGCACGGGCGGGATCCGGTGCGAGGTGCTGTCGTCGGTGATGAAGAATCGAGGCTTCAACGAGGTCTACCAGATCGAAGGTGGCATCGTCCGCTACGGAGAGGCCTTCGGCGACAAGGGCCTGTGGGAAGGATCGCTCTACATCTTCGACTCCCGCATGAATCACGAGTTCAGCGACGAGGCCAAGGTGATCGGCGTGTGCGAAAGATGCGGGGAACCGACCAGCAAGTTCTACAACTGCGCAAACCTCGCGTGCCGCAAGCTCATCCTGCTCTGCGAGACCTGTACGGACGACAACGTAAGCAAGAACTGCTCGCCCAGCCACGCGGACCTTCGATAGCGAGACTTTCACCCAGGCATCGCATCCGCCGGGCCGTCGCGAGAATCTCTGATGCGTGATGGAATCTTCATCGACCCATGCTTCATGAGCCCCGTTGCGAAAGCAAGGGGCGCGATCCAGAGATGAACTTGCGGCGGCGAGACCCGCATGGTCGCAGGCGAACCTAACAACCTTGCAGGAACCGCCGTCGAATTGCCTCCCACGTGAACTCAAATGCTGGAACTTCTGAGTTTGGGGTAGAAAGAACAAATGACGACGCACGAACGCGAACTGACCGAACCTGTTGACCTCTGCAGCCCGGACGGTCTTCTTCTCAATCCCGCCGCGCGCGGTTGGTCGCGTCGACCCCTTCATCGAGCGAACCTGCAGGGCCGCTTCGGCTTCAACAAGCGGTGGGACTATTGGGCGATCCTGGCTGGGGATCTCATCGTGTCCACGACCTACGCCGACGTCGACCATCTAGGCCTCGCCGACGTCTACTGGGCGGACCTTGCGACGTCAGAGACCGGAGGCCAGTCGATTGTCGTGGGCGCTGGTGAGGGGATAGCGCTTCCAGAAGAGCCGGGCACCACGCCCTTGGAGATCGACCGCGACTCCTTGAACCTTCGCATAAGCGACGGCGTCGAAGGAACCCACCTGCTCGCCAGTTGGGTTGAGCTGGACGGGAACCCCGGAAGGCTCGACGTAGTCGTCGCGATGCCTGATCGTTATGAGTCTCTCAACGTGGTCATCCCGTGGAGCGACGAGCTCTTCAATTTCACGTCCAAGCATCAGGCCCGCCCGGCAGCCGGAGAGTTGATCGTTGGTGATCGGCGCTGGCATATTGGCGGACCTGGCGCCAGTGAATCATGGGGAGTGCTGGACGTTGGCCGAGGAAGATGGCCCGCTCAAATCAATTGGAACTGGGGTGGAGGAGCAGGGCGCTGCGACGGGCACGTGATTGGACTGCAGATAGGCGCGAAGTGGACCGAAGGAACGGGCTTCACGGAGAACGGTCTGATCGTCGACGGCCGGCTCAGCAAGTTGGGGTCGGAACTCGACTGGAACTACGACTGGGAGAGCCCGATGGGGCCTTGGCGCGTAACCGACCCGAACGGCCAACTCGATGCGACCCTGACACCGCGGTTCGACAAGCACTCCAGGATGGACGTGAGCACCGAACTCGGCAGCGAAACCCATCAGGTCTTTGGCACGTGGGCCGGCCATCTCGTTTCCGACGAAGGCTTGGCGCTCGAGTTCAGTGGTCTTCAGGGTTTCGCTGAAGAAGCTCGCCAGCGTTGGTGATCTGAGGCTTCGCCCGGATCGGTGAACCGTGGATTCGCTAGCGGTTGGTCGGCGGGGGCGTCGTTGACGCCCAGTACCCGGGGCTTCGCTTGGATTGAGCGAGAGCCTCTTCACTTTCGAAGCCTGGAGCGAGCGAGGCCGCGCCACCCGCCATCACCTGATGGTGATCGATGTTGAGCATCCGGATCCAACTTTGCTGGCCCATGGTCAACGCAATGAAGCACGCCAGCTCGACCAATTCCTCTTCGTTGAAGCGCGAATGCAGGCGATCCCAGAACCGGTCGTCGGGATCGATCCGCCACGTGATGGCCTCGGCGTAAGAAAGAGCCGCCTTCTCGCGGTCGGAATACGAATCCGAGGATTCAAAGTTGATGAGTTCGTCGAGCTTCCCCTCCGAGAGACCGGCTTCGTGCGCCGCCTCGCTTCGTTGGTTGCCGCAGTATTCGCACTTCACCGAACGCGACACGTAGACCCGGCAGAGTTCCTTGATCGAGTGATCCACCTCGCCGTTGCGGAAAAGCTTCTCCCACGCGTCATCAAACGCCCAGAATGCCGCCTTGGAGTGAGCCCGCACGGCGGAACTCTCGGGTCGTGGCGTTCCTTCCGAGGCGCATCGATTCATGACCGCCAACATCTGGTCGTCCATCTCGGAGAGCGGAAAGTAACTAATCCTCTGCGGCTTTTCGGTCACTTCCCCACCCTTCGGCTCACGCGGTCAATGGAGTGGATACTACGAGGTCGGCTGCTTCAAACCCACTCCCCAATCCCAATTTCTTTTCGGGCAGCACCACCCCGATCCCCGCACGGTCATCAATCGTGAGGTTGCGCTACCGCACATTCGTGAACGGGGACTCTGAAGGCAACGCCGGCACCACGGGACCCAAGGGGTCAGCGGGTGGTTCTGGGACTAATCCTCGGTGCCCTTGGCCTCGAGCTCCTCGACAATCGGGCCGTAGCCGGCCCCGAGCAACATTCGTCGGAGGTCGACGACTTGCTGGGTGTCGATGTCCTTGTGCTTCGGACGATCGAAGAACTCGATTTCGCTTCCGAGTTGAACTCGAAACTTGCCTTCACGGCCCTCTTCGACGGTGCCGGCGACTTCAAGAAGCGAGACAACGTTGCGCCATTCAATGTTGTGGCTCGTCGGGTGCTGGAAGATCTTCAAAAGCGTGTCACGGTGATGATTGTTGAGGCTTGCTGGGCCTTGGGAGGTTGTCATGAATACCCCTTTCGCTTCCACCATACGCCTCGTTCAACCCGGTGAAAAGTGCAGAGGGAAGATTCGCTACAGGAGCCGCGCCGGGTTGTACTTGATCTCTCCGAGCACGATCCGGCTCTGCACGTCCCGGGCGCCCAGTTGACGAAGGGTATCGACAACCGACTGCAGCTCGTCGGTGCTTCGACTCACGATCCAGAGCTGGTAGTCCAATTCGCCGGTGGTGTGGATTGCGCTCAGGACCTGAGGCACGCCGTTCAGGTCGCGCTCGAACTCGTGCCGGTCAATCGACTCCTTCAGCTTGATGTCCGTGAGCGAGTGGAGCGTGCGCCCGAGCGCGGCCAGATTGAGCTCGGCGTGGAACCCTTCGAGCACCCCGGTTTGGCGTAGCCGACGGACGCGGTCCGCGGTGCTGTTGGAGCTCAGGTGCACCCGAGCGGCGAGTTGCTGGTAGCTCAAACGGCCGTCATCAATCAGGGCTTCCAGTAATTGACGGTCAATGTCGTCCATTTTTCCTCCTCCCTCCGATGAAGCCTCTGAAAACGAGGCTCAACATAGTTAATACATCAATTATACGGTCATTCGCGTTAGTATAGAGACTGTTCCGAGTCATTTGAGGCTCATTGACAAATATTATGGATGCATGCTTTTCTTATTACTACGCCTCATCATTGCCCCGCTCGCTGTCATCGCCGGAACCCTCGCGCAACGCCGCTTTGGACACGCGATCAGCGGCCTTATTATCGGCCTTCCCCTCACGAGCCTTCCCATGCTCGTCCTGGTCACGCTCCAACACGGCACTTCGTTCGCGACATCAATGTCCAACGCTGACCTCATTGGATCACTCGCCGAGGTGACCGTCATGCTCGTGTATGTCCAACTGGCGACGAGACTCTCGCCGTCGCTCACGTTGTTTGGCGCCCTCGGAGCATTCGTTGTCACCGCCGCCGTCATCCATCTCTTCGCCTTCTCGACCCTCTTCGGTGGCCTGCTCGCGATGGCCGGTTTCGCCGTCGCCCTTCGCTACTGGCCACGCTCCAGGCCCGAGCCAACGCAGAATGGTCGCCATCGTCTCGTGCTACGTGTCGTGCTGTCGGCGGGCTTCACTTTTCTCTTGATCTCATCGGCGGGCAGGATCGGCCCCGGACTCGCGGGCCTCGCGGCGGCGTTTCCCGTCATGAGCATGGTCATGGCTTTCGTGACCCACCAGGAGCTCGGTGCCGATGCCTCGTCACGCTTCCTCCAGGGCGTGGCGAAAGGATCGTTCTCCTACGTGGCTTCGATCTTCGCGTTCACCGAGTTCCTTCGCACTGGCAACGTCTGGACCGCATTCCTCGCGGCGCTCGGCGTCGCGTTGATCGTGCAGCTCGTTGTCCAGCTGGTGGACTCGTTACCGAACGTGAAGCGGATGCTCAGCATGCCGATCATTGGCGCGAAGGTCGCCCTCGAGAGTTAGACGCCCGGCCCCGGCGAATCACTTCGCCCGGTCGTTCGGACGTGGGGCTGGCGCTTCGAACCACGAACCTTCCGTTTACAAGCACGTGGGTTACTCCGCGCGGCGCGGACGTCGGATCCTCGTAGGTTCCAGTGTCCGCGATTGTGGCGGGGTCGAACACCACGATATCGGCGCTCGATCCCGCTGTGACCACTCCTCGCCCCTTGAGCCCGAAGTGACGCGCCGACAGTCCGGTCAAGCGGTGAACCGCGTCGGACAGCGAAAGCGTTCCCTGCGTTCGCACGTACTCGCCCAGCACGCGCGGGAACGTGTGATGGAGGCGTGGATGTGGTCGCTCGCCCAGCGGCACGCCGTCCGAACCGATCAGCACGTCGGAGTGGCCCATCACGGTTCGCAGGTCATCCTCGCTGAGCGTGTTCTGGATGATGATGCAATCGCGACCAACTTCTGCGACCATCCGGGTGCAGGCATCGATCGTGTCGGTTCTCCAGAGGGTCGCGAGCTCCGCCACGGTCTTGCCCACCCACTCCACGCGCGGTCCCGCTCCCGCGACCAACAGGTCCTCGGCGCTCATCGCGCCGTAAGGACCGGTGCCGCTTAGGGCCCCACCGCTCAGGAGCTGCTCGAGGATGGTGCTCCCTCGCGTGTAGGGATACTGATCGGCACGCACGTCAATGCCTTCGCCGCGCGCCTCGTCAATGAGCGCAAGCGCGGCCGTGACCTTGCCCCAGTTATCTCGACCCATGGCCTTCAAGTGCGAGATCCGAACCCTCACTCCGGTGGCTCTGCCGACGTCGATAGTCTCGCGCACGCTCTCGAGCAGTTGGCCGGCCTCGTTGCGCATGTGCGACGCGTAGATCCCTCCGTGGCGGGCGACAACGCCCGCGAGGGCATTGACATCCTCGCCATCGCTGTAGCGGCCGGGCTCGTAGGCGAGTCCCGTCGCGAAAGAAACCCTCTCGATTAAAGGTGATGAGACCGTCCGTTGCTTTGCCCGGGCAGACCGGATCGAGCAGCACGAAATGATTCCGGACTCATTAATCTTTGATTGGACTTCGTACGGCGTCCAATCAGGCGGAGGACGCGATGACTGCAACTTCTGGCCCCGGCCCACTCGCGCTGGTCGGTTCGGGCGAGTACCTGCCCCAGATGGCTGACCTCGAGGCGGGTCTTCTCGAAGGACGCCCGCCCCGCTACGTTCAGCTCGCCACCGCGGCGGTTCCAGACGGACCCTCGGTCGTCGAGTACTGGCACGACTTGGGCACCGCCCAAGCGAAGCGACTCGGCGTGGTGCCGGTGATACTCGCGGTGAACGACCGATCCGACGCCGACGACGAGGTGTTCGCCGCGCAGGTCGCGGGAGCAGGACTGATCTACCTGTCCGGAGGCAACCCGGGCTACCTCGCGGACACGCTGCGCGGGACAGCCGTGTGGCGAGCAATCGTCGATGCCTGGCGCGCTGGCGCCGCCCTTGCGGGCTGCAGCGCCGGGGCGATGGCGATGACGTCATGGGTGCCTTCGCTTCGACACCCTCAAAAGGGAGGGACCGACGGCTTGGCCCTGCTTCCCCACATGCGGGTTATCCCCCACTTCGATGCCTTCGCGGCGAGAATGCCGGACCTGGTGACTCGCTTTCTCCTTCCCCATGATCCGCTGGTGACCGTGGTGGGAATCGATGAGGACACCGCGCTCGTCGGCGGACCCGTCGACTGGACGGTGCAGGGTCAACGGTCGGTTTGGCTCCTCACCAGAAACGGACGCGAGGAACTGCCCGCTGGCACGCGGCTCACCACGCCCGTCTGACGACCGGTCCTCCTCGAGAAGCATCGGCGTAGCATCTGGCTATTGCCGGCGCAGTCTTTCAACTAGCGAGGGGTCCGGTGACCGCGAACGAACCGAAGAACCAACCAAGCGGATATGGGAACGTGACGGAGCGCTTCTGGTCGGAATGGCGCGACGCCGTCGAGCCCAGGACCGTCGCGCTCATCGTTGGAGTGCTGTTCCTGCAACTCGGGTTCATCCTCTCCTACGTCGGTGCTTTTCATGCCCCGAAACCCCACGAGATTCCCGTCGCGGTCGTAGCGCCCGCGCCGTACAGCGCCAAAATCGTGTCCGATCTCAACAACGTTCGCACTGACCCGCTGAGGGCCACCGCGGTCGCCAGTCTGGCCGATGGCGAGAAGCAACTCCGCTCAGACCAGACTTCGGCGGTGTACGTCCTCGACGCCGCGGGTAGCGTCGACAAGCTCCTGGTGTCGAGCGCGGGCGGCGAATCGGTCGTAACCGCGGTGACCACGGTGTTCCAGCAAGTTGAAGCCAGCAGCAACCGGACCGTCAGCGTCATTGACCTGGTTCCCGCACAGTCCGGTGACGGCAGCGGTCTCGCCGGCTTCTACCTCGTCATTGGCTGGATCGTCGGGGGCTACTTAGTCGCGTCGCTGCTCGGCGTCGCGCGAGGTTCACGTCCCGCCAACTCACGACGAGCGATCTTTCGCCTCGGGGCGATCGTCCCTTACGCCCTTCTCTCCGGGCTCGGCGGCGCGCTGGTCATCGACCAGCTGCTGGGCGCTTTGACCGGTCACTTCGTCGCGCTGTGGCTTCTCGGAGCCATGATCGTGGCCGCTTCGGCGACAGTCACCATGGCGTTCCAGGTTCTCTTCGGAGTCTTCGGAATCGGGATCACCGTCCTTCTCTTCGTCATTCTCGGCAACCCCTCGGCTGGTGGCGCCTTTCAACCCCCGCTGCTCCCGCCTTTCTGGCGGGCGCTTTCGGGGGCCCTGCCGAACGGCGCCGGTACCGACGCCGTTCGGCGCATCGTCTACTTCGGCGCCGATGGCATTGGCGGCCACTTGCTGGTGGTAGCTCTCTACGTCGTTGGTGGAGTGGCCGTGACGGTGGCCGGTAGCCACTGGCACTACCGTCGACTGGATCGCGTCCAAACTGCGTCATCGTCTGTTTGATTCGGCTCGCGCGAGGAGACCGCCAGTCGAGCGCCCCCGATCGTGACGCCGGTTGCGGCTACGGCGCACGACGGAACCTCCGACTCGGTGGTCTCGCCCGACAACAAGTCCCTGTTCGTTGAGGGCGGCGCCTGGACCATCGACTGCTACGCCATCGCGAGCAACGGTGCCCTGACCCGGGTCGCCACCGTGTTCAAGGTTCCAAAGACGTCCGAGGTAGTCGCCATCAGCCGAACCTCCACCTGGCGGAGATCCGCGTCAGGTCACCCTGGCGCGGCTCTGAGCGTTTACTTAGTTGTTCAACAGGGCCTTCACGTGCGCCTCGGTGGAATCAACGAATCGCCACGGCGCCTCTTCGTCGCCGAAGAACATTCCGAACTCCGTGCAACACAGTCCGACCACTTCGCCACCTCGGCTTCGACAGTCCTCGGCGATCTCCAGGAAGGTTGCCCTTGAAGTCTCGGTGACGATTCCTTGGGTCAACTCCTCGAAGATCATCGCCTGTAATTCTTCGCCTTGAGATCTGGTTGGCTTCACCACACGGATCTGCGCGCGTTCGAGGTGCGACGAGTAGAAATCATTCTCCATCAGGTACTTGGTCCCGAGGAGCGAAAGAGAGTCAGCTCCCATCGCGCGAAGCTCCCACACGATTGCGTCTCGGATGTCCAGCACCGGAATGTCGACAGAACCGGCGACCTCCTCGTAGTTCACGTGCATCGTGTTCGCCGAAATCGCCAGCACCGTCGCTCCGGCGCGCTCGAGGCGGCGAGCCGAGTCGCGCAGGATTTCGGCCGAGCCTTGCCAATCACCATCGTTCTGAAGCGCGACGATCTCGCTGAAGTCAAGCGAGTCGATGAGAACCCTCGGCTGGTGCCACGCACCGAGACGCTGCGCCGTCAGCTCATTGAGCTGCGTGTAGTACGAACGAGTCGACTCCCACGAAATCCCGCCTATCAAGCCGATCCGCTTCATTGCGAGAAACTAACACCGCCGAACACCAGCTCTCCCGATCATGCAGGAGCATTCATCACGACCAAGGAGTCACTCTTCACCACGGAGTGGATTTCGCTTTGGATGCCTTCGAAGTGCTCACACCACTCACCGTGCGAACCAACAGAAACCCGAACCCGACGCCCGTGAACACTTGCGCCAAGAACAAGACGTGCAGGATCCCCGCGAGATCAACCACCGCAAGAATCAGCCCGACCAACGCCGTGGCGAGCAGGAACCCGTCCCACTTGAGCCCCCGTCGACTCGCGTACATCCATGCGGACGAGATCGGCTCGAAGAGCAACGTGACGATTCCCACGGCCGTGTGAATATCCTTCAGCGGCGTGTTCAGCTTGTAGGGGTAGGTGCTGGCCAACGTGAACAGCATGAGGACCCCGTAGGCGCCGAGCAGATGCCGAAGGGCTCGAACTGACGGGTCCTCCTTCGAGAGTGAACTCGCGGCCCTGAACGCAAAGAAGGCGCACAGTCCGAAAGCCAGGCTGTAGGGGATCACGGTCTTGATATGAATTCCGTAGTTGCTGAATCCGCCCTCGTTCCACTTGAGGACAAGACCAGGATGCATCGCCACGCACAGTGCCGAAAAGGCGGCGAGCGAGATCTGACTCAAGGTGGCGTATCTCGACGCGCGGCTGCCCATGGGCTGAGTGTAATTTGGACGCTCCGGAACTTCGGCCTCACTTCGAAGCCGCTTCACTTCGACCACTTGTCTGTTGGGAATAGGTTCTAGGCGTGGGCTTCTATCGGAACTACATTCTCCCTCGTCTCGTCGACTGGACCTGCAGTTCGTCCGGTCTGAAGCCGTGGCGCGACAGAGTCTGCGCCGGCCTCACCGGCTCGGTGCTCGAAATCGGCTTTGGCTCAGGGACGAATATCGAGCACTATCCATCGTCGGTTCGACATCTCTACGCCGTAGAGCCAGCCGCACTCTCCAGAAGACTGGCGCGCAAGAGAATCGAAGCCTCGTCGATTCCGATCACCCATGTTGGCCTTGACGGACAGGCAATACCGCTGATGAACTCAAGTTGCGACAGCGCCCTCTGCACATTCACCCTCTGCACGATTCCCGACCCTGTCAAAGCCCTGCGCGAGGTGTATCGGATTCTGAAGCCAGGTGGTCAACTCCACTTCCTCGAGCACGGTATCGCCCCCGACGCCTCGATCGCGAAGTGGCAACGCCGCCTTGACGGGCTTGAGCGACGCCTGGCGGATGGATGCCATCTCACACGAGGCCCGCTCGCTCTCGTCACTGCAGCCGGGTTTGAACCGTTGTGGAACGAACAGCGCTACGCCCATGGACCCAAACCTTGGAGCTATTTCACAGTTGCAGCGGCGAGGAAACCCACGCAAGCATCGGACGAGCGGATCTGAGAGACGCGCATGCTCTTGCAACGCCTCACCACGTGAACGGTGAGAAACACCAGAAGGATTACCACGCTCAATGAGTGCCACCGAATGCGCGCCCGCGGACCGAGCAGCGAAAGGAATACTGGTCGACCGGCAACGATGTCGACGAAACCCGAAACGATGACGTTGGCGGTTGTCAACGCGAGCGCCACGTCGGCCCAGGCAAGGCGACCGAAACGAACGAGCCATTGACGTGGACTCTTCAGATGCCGGATCAGGATCTCACTGATTCGTCGGCGTTGTCTCATGGCCATCACCACGCAGGCGGCGAAGAGGACGCCCACGAATTCATGGACCAAGAGCGATGTGCCTAGGACCAGCACCAGAAGCGACGGCCCGAAGGTTGCCAGCAGGCCCCAGTGAACCATCCAACGCTGCCGGTGGAGGCTCAACGGCTGGTGGACGGTCTCAACCCTTGCACCTGGCGTCTCCGACGGTTCGCGCCGCCGACGTCACTGCATCCCGGCAACCGCGCCCGGTGAAGCCCTGTACAGATTGATGTCTCCAATTCCAACCTTGACGGTGAGGTCAAGATGCGATGCCTTCTTGCCCGTGGCGGCCGCCGCGTAGAAGTTGCGTTGTCCGTTCGGGTAGTTGATGTTGCTCGTGCCACTCTCCGCTGTGAGATTCACCGCCACGTTGGGTGGAACCTCGATGTTCAAGCTCCCTATGGCCACGGTCGCGGTGAGGTCGACGGTCTTTCCTTCGAAGTCGACGGCACGAAGATCGAGCGTCATGTCACCAAAGGCCATCCGGTATGTTCGTTGCACCTGGACGAACGACGCCGGCTGATAGGACGCCGCACCTGCTCCTCCGGTGACGGGAACACCGGCGAGCGAGACGTACGCCAGCACCATTCCCGAGCCGATGATGGCCACGCTCAGGGCGGCGATGAACAGGCCCGCGACGAAACGAGCCAGCGAAAAACGACGCACCGGCCGACGAAGTGCAAGGACGGCCAGCGCGACGAGGAAGACCAGCCAGACCAGACTCAGGCCCTTGGCGAATTGGGCGCCACCGAGGGCGACCGACGTGAAGAGAAGGCCGAGACATAGCGCAGCCGCTAGAAGAACGGCACTTCGTAAGCCGAATCCCTTCCGCTCGGCGGGTGCGGATTCGTCGCTGTCGGATGCGTACGAAGTCCCGGACTGGGGAACCAGGGCCCACATCGCGAGATACACCGCGGCGCCGAGGCCCCAGAGGCACGTGAGCACGACGAAGATCACGCGCACGACATTGGCGTCGATATCGAAGCGCTCGGCGATGCCGCCGGCGACGCCGGCAATCTTTCGATTCGTGACGCTTCGACGAAGCCCCTCGGGCGCTTCATCTGCGACTGCCACTTCGGGGTGTTCTTCGGCTGAGATCATGAACTCGATATTAAGAACCTCGTCGCTGCGTACGATATAGGGATAAACCCTCAGAAGGGCACTCTTCGTAAGGGTTTCCCCTGATTGTGACTCTGCGGCAGTCGTGACAAACTTTGGCCATCAGCAAAAGGACCTCCGCCACGAAGACAGTTGCCCCTAAGCGCGTTGCCGGTCGTCCCGAGCGTCCATTTCGTCGGAGTGCCGAGGGCGCGGTCCTCGGCGGCGTGTGCAGCGGCATTGCCAGGCGATTCGGCGTCCCGGCGAAGACCGTGCGCGTTTTTACCGTCATCAGTGCACTCTTTCTCGGCGTGGGCCTCGCCTTGTACGTGGCGCTGTGGATTGGCGTCACCCGCCGGGGCGAAGACGAGTCCATCTTCGCTAGGACCAGTTCGGACAAGCGCGAGAAGGAGATCCTCTTCGTCGTCTCGATAGCCGTCATCACGCTGCTCATCGCACTGCGCACGCTTGGGCTTCACGCGCTCGGGCTGTTCTTGTGGCTCCTCACGTTGAGCGCGTTGGAAGGGTTGGTGGCGTGGCGGGGCTGTTCGAACGACGAGCGCGAACATTTGCGCGATCTGGCGAATTCATCGGTGCTTAAGACCACGACGAACAGTGACGGTTGGCAGGGGATTGCGATACGGACCGGCGTCGGCGTTGTCCTCGCCCTTTGGGGAATCTCGTTGCTCTCACGGGTTGGCTACGAGCAAGGGGCCGCCGCGTACGTCCTCGTCGGAGTCGCTGCTCTGGTGCTGGGTCTGTTCGTCCTCTTCGCTCCCTGGTGGATACGCACAGTCCGTGACCTTTCGTACGAACGTCGGGCCCGCCTTCGGGCCCAAGACCGCGCGGACATGGCCGCGCACGTTCACGACTCGGTGATGCAGACCCTCTCGCTCATCCAGCGCGCGGCCGACAACCCCGCAGAAGTCACGCGCCTCGCTCGAATTCAGGAGAGGGATCTTCGGATCTGGCTCGCCAACCCCGAAGCATTCGGAACGTCAACGAATCCCCCCACTTCACTCGCCCAGTCCGCCCTCGAGATCGAGCGTGAGATTGAAGACAACTACGGGGTCGGGGTCGATGTGGTCGTGGTCGCCGACATCGCGCTCGATGAGTCCGTTTCCGCGCTCCTCGCCGCCGGACGCGAAGCCACGCTCAACGCCGCCAAGTGGTCGGGCGCGAAGGACGTCTCCCTCTACATCGAGGCCGAGCCCGGCCAAGTATCGATGTTCATCCGCGACCAAGGCCGCGGGTTCGACATGAAGAGCGTGCCCGACGACCGCCAGGGGATCTCGCGTTCAATCATTGAGCGAATGAACCGGCACGGCGGGACGGCGGTGATCCGGAGTTCACCCGGCGCCGGAACCGAAGTCGAGCTCCACATGCCACATCGACCTGACACGGCGTGAGCACGGTGGCGCTGCCTCGAGTCTTTCTGGTCGATGACCACGCGCTTATCCGGGCCGGAATACGCGCCGAACTCGCGGGACACGTCGAAATCATCGGTGAAGCGGACCAGGTGCCGGCCGCGATCGAGATGATCATCGAACGCTCGCCGGACGTCGTGCTCCTGGATGTTCATATGCCTGATGGCGGGGGGCTCGCAGTGCTCGAGGGCGTCGTAAAGGCGAACTCCAATGTCAAGTTCCTCGCCCTCTCGGTCTCGGACGCCGCGGAAGACGTCATCACGATCATTCGCGCCGGGGCTCGCGGATACGTGACGAAGAACATCGAGGGACCCGAACTCGTCGAGGCGATCATCCGCACCGCGGGCGGGGACGCGGTGTTCTCTCGGCGGCTGGCCGGATTCGTGCTCGACGCCTTTTCATCGAAGGACCACCCGGGCGCAACCACACCTCCGACGCTCGACCCAGAACTCGATCAACTCACTCCGAGGGAAATCGAAGTCCTGCGCCTCATCGCGAGGGGCTATGCCTACAAGGAGATCGCAGTGCAGCTGGACATCTCCATCAAGACGGTGGAGAGCCATGTTTCTGCGGTCCTGCGCAAGCTGCAACTCTCCAATCGCCATCAGCTCACGAACTGGGCCGCCGAGCGACGGTTGCTCTAGGAGCTGGGACGCGCCCTGTCACGAGGAATCTTCCAATCACCTTGCGAACGCCTCGAGATTCTGCAACGAAATCGGACGTCGGGGAAGTAGTACCAGTGGCTTCGGTCGATGCAGACCAGGCCGCCCTTGACCTGAGACGACAGTCACGTTGTTTCATTACGGCACCATGGGAGACGAGTGGTCCGCGGCAAGGGAACGATCACCGAGACGCTGAACGGCAAGTACTACAAGACGGTCAACGTCGAGGGCTTCCCTCGTCTCTACACCTTGTATTCCAAAAGCGCCGACTCGGTGGGCCTCCTCGGGCTCCGCTCCACCAACGGGGTCCAGGCCCACGACTTCACGTTCGGCTGGTCCCCGCATTTGAAAACAACGAGGCCGATCAACGAACATCAACGATCTGGCCGGCTGCTTTCACGCGAATCCACTCTTCACCAGACTTCGACGCAAGGCCTTTGCATTAAGGTTGGCGTGCGTCAGTACTTGGTTCCAAGTGCTTGATATTTGGACTTTCCAATCTTTTTGCCAGGAGCGTCAAACGTGACCACAACTACCGCAAAGATCATCGTGTGCGACGGCGACCAGACCGGCCAGGAGCTTCTCATCGAGGCGCTTCGCGCAATGACACCCGAAATCCTCGGGGTTCCCCTCGAATTCGTTCACTACGACCTCTCGCTGGAGAAGCGCCGTGCGACGAATAATGACATAGTCCGAGAGGCCGCGGCGGCGATGGTCGAGACCGGACTCGGCCTCAAGGCCGCCACGGTGACGCCTCCGGAGATGCGCGGCGTTGGCTCACCCAACCGACTGCTCCGCGAAGGCATCGGGGGCTCGGTGATCGTGCGGACGGGGCGCCGTATTCCCGGAGTTGCGCCGGTGGTGGCGACGAACAAGCCGATCATCGTGATCCGCATGGCCGTGGGTGACGCCTACGGAGCCGACGAAGGCCGCGAGGGCATCGCCGGCGATTTCACCGAAGTCGCATGGCGCACCGAGCGCATCGAACGCTCGACGTGCCGCTTCGTCTCGGAGTATGCCTTCAAGGCGGCGTCGCAGATCGACGGCATGGTCTACGGCGGACCGAAGTGGACCGTGTCGCCCACCTACGAGGGGATGCTCAAGGAAGAGATGGACGCCGCCGCCGCGCGCTACCCCGGCGTGACGTATCGACCCACCTTGATCGATGCCTCCTACGCGGGGTTGCTCACCGACGTGCACGAGCAGGCGCTCGTGATTCCCGCCCTCAACCGCGACGGCGACTGCCTGAGCGACCTCGTGCTCGCGATGTTCGGCTCGATCGCGGGCGCCGAGTCAGTGCTGATGTCGCTCGACGAGAATCTCCACCCCCAGGTGGCGATGGCCGAGGCGCCCCACGGCACGGCGCCGACCCTCGAAGGCAAGAACGTGGCGAACCCCATGGCGATGCTGCTCGCCGAGGCGGCGCTACTCGACCAGGCGGCGCTGCACCTCGACTACCCGGCGTACCGGGTGGCGGCGGAACGACTGCGTTCGGCGACCCTCGCGGGCGCCGCGGCCGGAGTGCGAACCTTCGATCTCGGAGGCGAGGCGACGACAAGTGGCGTCGTTGACGACGTCATTGCCCGGCTGAAGGCCTAAGGCATCACGATCTCGAAACCGAATTCAAACGTGTCGAGGCACTCAATGAACTCGTGGAGCAGCGCCACGTCGCCTTCGACGTGAAAGCCGTCGCCGTTCATCAGTTGCTCGAGGCTCTTCGATCCTGAACCCAACGCCGCGAACTCCTCGATGGTCGTCTCGATCTCCAGTGCGGCGCCGGAGTTCCGCGCGCCGTGACGGGCGTGGATGACGCCGTGTCGAACACCGACCGTCCAGACATCGTTCCCCCGATTGCTGACGACGACGTTCGCATCGAAGTTCAGTGCTTCGGCGCGCGGACCGTTGAGGCGAACACCCAGTAGGTCGATGAGCAGTTCGAAGGTCATTGACTTCACGAGTCCCGGGCCGAGAGCGTTCCCGCGCAGGCCCTTCAGTTGCGTGCCATTCGATCGAAGCTCCAACGCGCCGGTCAGGTAGAAGTCACGCCACGGACCCGACTCGCTCTGGTAGCCCAGCTGCTCCAGGGCGTCCGCCTGGAACAGGCGCGCCGTCTCGTTCTGGGGCTCGGCGAAGACGACGTGGTTCACCACTTCGACGACCCACCGATAGTCGCCGGCGTCGAAGTACCTCTGCGCCTTTTCGAGCACCGCCTCGGCGCCGCCCATGAACTCGACGTACCGTTTCGCCGCCTCGACCGGCGGGTTGGGCCAAAGGTGGGCCGGGTTGCCGTCAAACCAACCGAGGTAACGCTGGTAGACCGCCTTGGAATTGTGTGAGACGGTCCCGTAGTAGCCGTGATTGAAGAACTCGTCCTCGAGCCCCGCCGGCAGGGTCAGCTGTTCGGCGATCTCGTTCGCGGTGAGGCCGAGGTTGGCGAGGCGAAGCGTCTGGTCGTGCACGTATCGGTACGCGTCACGCTGACTCGCGAGGAAGCGAGTGATCGCCTCGTCGCCCCAGCGCGGCCAGTGGTGACTCGCGAACAGCACGTCGGTGCCGGACCCGTAGAGCTCCAATGACTCGTCGATGTACTTGCTCCAGAGCAACGCGTCGCGAACCTGGGCGCCGCGCAGGGTGTAGACGTTGTGCTGGTTGGACGTGCAGTTCTCCGCCATGCAGAGCGCGCGCATCTCGGGAAAGAAGATGTTCATCTCCGCAGGCGCCTCGGTGCCCGGGGTGATCTGAAAGACCATCCGCACGCCGTCGATGACCAGTTCGGTCCCGGTCGTTTCAATCTCCATGTTCGGGGCCGCCAACCCGACGGTCGGAAGCGCGGGAAGGCCCTTTCCAAGTCCGGTATCGACGTGGCCCTGGGCGTCGTGGGCGAGCAACGCCCCGTACATGTACATGGCGCGACGAAGCATCGCCGTGCCGGCGAGCACGTTCTCGCTTATCGCGGCTTCGAAGAAGCCAACCGGAGCGATCAACTTGACGTCGCCGGACGCGATCTCCTCTTCGCTCAGCAGCCCGTGGATCCCGCCGAAGTGGTCGGTGTGGCTGTGCGTGTAGACGACCGCGTGAATCGGGCGCGCGCCGACGTGCTCGTCGATCAACGCCAGCGCCGCGCAGGCGGTCTCCTCGGCGGTCAGCGGATCGATGACGATCCATCCGGTCTCGCCGGCGATGAACGTGACGTTGGAGATGTCCATCCCTCGGACCTGATAGATCGACGGTGCCACTTCGAAGAGCCCGGCGATGTTGTTCAGCCGGCCCTGGCGCCACAAGCTCGGGTTCACCGTTGCCGGCGGATTCTCCTTGAGCACGGGGTCGTCGAGGAACGCGTAGCTGTCGAGGTCCCACACCGCGTGACCGAAACGCCCCGGCACCTGACGAGGCGCTCCCGGGGCGATACGACCGCGCTCGGCGATCTCGAAATCCTCGTTGGAGCCAGACGCGATCTTCTGGCGAACGTCCGCCTGTCGAGCCTCGGTAACGTCGCTCGCCGGCTTGCGCTCTGGTGTCAATTCGGCCACGGCCGTACCTCCTCGATGCACCTGACTGGGTCACGGCAACTCTAACCACAACCTCTCAGAATCCCGGTTCGATCGGCTCCGATTCGCCCGGGTTCGCGCCAGACTTGGCCAAGGTAAAGAGAAGGTGAAATTTGAAACAAAAGTAGGCTAATTACGGGGCTTTTTATGGGAGAACCCCCGTTCCGCTTGCTAGAAGTGAAGCGTGCACAATTCATTTGTTCTCGCTTTTGTCGTCCTAATCGCGATCGGATTCGATTTCACCAACGGTTTTCACGACACCGCCAACGCCGTTGCTCCAACGGTGGCGACCGGGGCATTGAAGCCAAAGACTGCCGTGATCTTGAGCAGCGTCCTCAACCTCGTGGGCGCATTTCTCTCGTTGAAGGTCGCCGCCACGATCGCGAGCGGAATCGTCAGCCAAACGAGCATCATCCTGCCCGTCGTTTTCGGCGGGCTCGTGGGAGCAATCGCTTGGAACGTCACCACGTGGTATTTCGGAATCCCTTCCTCCTCGAGTCACGCACTCATCGGCGGGGTCGTTGGAGCCATGATGGCCCATGCGGGCGGAAGTGCCGTGCTGTGGAGCGGCATCGCTGGAAAGGTTCTGGCTCCGGCCGTTGCGGCGCCGGTGATCGCGCTCGTCATCGCGGCGGTCGCCACGTCCCTGGCGCGATACCTCACGAGGAACGTCGACAGCGGCACCAAGTCGCTCGGCATGCGCGTCGGCCAGATCGGTTCGACATCACTGCTCTCAATCGCCCACGGCACGAACGACGCGCAGAAGACCATGGGCGTGATCACGCTGGCCCTCATCGCCAACGGCACGATCGGTGCAAACAGTTCGACGCCCAAATGGGTGGTGGTGATCTGCGGACTTTCGATCGCTGCGGGAACGTTCATTGGCGGATGGCGCATCATCCGCACGATGGGACAAGGCTTCACCAAGCTCAGCCCCACCCAAGGTTTCGCCGCCCAGATGACGTCGTCCGTGGTCATCCTTTCGGCGAGCCACTTCGGGATGCCGCTCTCGACCACGCACGTGGCGACCGGCTCGATTCTCGGTTCGGGAGTGGGCACGAAGAAGCGCACAGTCCGCTGGACCTTGGCCAGGGATGTGGCCATCGCCTGGGTGGTCACCTTGCCCGCCGCCGCGATCTGCGGCGCGCTGGCCTTCTACGTGGAGCGCCTCTTCGGCGCTTCGCTCGGCGTCGTTGTGATGTCCGTGGCCCTCGTCGCCTACTGCACGGTCATCTTCCTGCTCTCGCGCAAGAACAAGATCACCGCCGACAACGTCAACGACCGATGGGGCGAGCACGGCGAGGCGTTCGAGAAGGCCACCGGGGCCGTCAGCGTCGGGGCTTGAAAAGATGACCGCGCCTACCCCTCCTACCCCGCTCATCAATTGGCACGCGCTCGGCCAGGTCCTCGCGACGAGCGTGGGCCTCGGCATTGGTCTCGTCGTGGTCTTCTCCGTGGGCGTGTACTCGCTGTCGGTCTTTCGTCGCCCGGACGCGACCGCCGCGTTGCGCAGCGTCAACGCGGTGTTGATTTCGCTCATTACCCTCGTCATCCTCGCCACCGGCGTGTGGGGCTTCTACCTCATCATCCATAAGTAGCCGGGCTGCCGCGCACGCAGTGGCAAAGTCGATCGTTCGAGCCTGCGCGCCCGAAGTTCTCCGTATGACCAAGCGAGAAGTCAGTTTTCCAACCTCGTTCTCATGGGGACATCAACGTGGCCTGCCAAATCGAAGGCAACCGCACAAACACCGACTGGTGACGCTTCGAGCGAGCCGACAGCACGTTGGCGGTCGAGCATGCACGGCAGCGATCTCGTGTGATGGTTCGTGAAGCGCAAAGAACGCTCGGCGAGGCGCTTCAGGTTGGGCGTCGTGAACTCCGATGGTCCGTGCGTCTCGAGCTGGTGGCGATTCAGCGAGTCGAGCAGAATCACCACGACGTTGCGAGGCGAAGTCGCCTCCCGTGATTCTCGCTCGCCCGCCTTCGCGTCACCGCATCGCAGCGCAAATCAGCCGTGGCGCGGTCTGAATTCCAGAGTAGATCCCTTGGCTGTTGAAGTATGTTACGGACATGCTCTCAAGGAACGAGTACCCCCAGGACACATTGACGCGTGCCGCTCGCGCGTGAACAACGACATCGCGACGTTCAAGAAGTTCATGGCGCAGGTGACCAAGAGTTCCGCGGATCCTTCGTTCGTAATGGCCGCCAAATCCCTCGAACACGCCTACTTCAATAACCTGCTGATCGCGCTCGAGGGTTACTTCGTTCACCGCGTTCGCGCGATCGAGCTGAAGGACGGGAACGCCATGAACGAAGTCCGCGTGATCTCGGGCTCTCTCATGCTCAATGGCGGGGTCATGGGCACTGACAGCACCATCAAGATGAAACCCGAGAACACCGTGTTGAAGATCGGAGTCGGTGAGAAGATTTAGTTGACCCAGAAGGACTTCCGAAAGCTCTCCGACGCCTTCTTCGCCGACCTGCAGGCCAAGTTCACTTGATGCAGCACGGCGGCTCAAGTACTTTTGGCCGATGACCCTGCCTCGTTTCCAACTCGCCGCGCTCGACTGTCCCGACCCTTTGGCGCTCGCGGATTTCTACTCACAACTCACCGGCCTCGCGATTGAGCCGCTCGGTGACTTTCCTTCCGAGGATGTCGATTGGATTGAGTTATTGAACGGCGGTCAACCCACGCTGGCGTTTCAAAAGATCGACTCCTACGTGGCCCCTACGTGGCCCGATGGGCCCCTGCCCCAACAGTTGCATCTGGACTTCGTCATCGATGATCTTGATCGTGGTGAAGAACACGTCCTCGCCCTCGGCGCCACGAAGCCCGATTTCCAGCCGGGTGACACCTTTCGGGTCTACCTCGATCCGGTGGGGCACCCTTTCTGCCTCGTGCTTCGCAACTAGTCGCCGTTAGTCGAGAACACGGCCACGCTGAGAGTGCTCGAAACTTGGAGGTGCTCGCGCCGCACCCGCTTGAAGGCATTTCTTGCCGATCAGCGCGTGCACTCCCAACGAATTGACTTCGAAGCTGGTGACGCCGGTCGCGAGGAAATGGCATCAATCCACGCAGGAAAGAGAACAACGCCGACGATTCTCGTCGAAGATGGCTTGCTCCTCACCTAGCCGAGAGAGGAGGAGTCTGGCTCGACACTCCGAATTGCCTGACCTCAGCCAACGCCGAGCAGAGCGATCCCAACCACCACCAGTGCCGCCGGAAGGACGATTCGTCGCAGCTTTCCCTCCCGGAAGATCACGACGCCGATCAGCGCCGCCCAAAGAACGCCCGTCTCTCGAAGCGCGCTCACCACGCCGAGCGGCGCTCGAAGTTGGGCCCAGAGAATGGTGACGTAGCCCACCATCGAAAGGACACCTCCACTCATACCGATGACAGCCTTGCGGGCGCCGGGCCACCAGCCACGGTGCTGGCGCGCGACGACCCCTACGAGCCACGCGCTTGACTGCAAGGCAAACAGGGTGGCCCCGTAACGAAGGGCGCTGTGGCTCGCCCGCACTCCCAGTCCGTCGACGACGGTGTAGACCGCGATCGCGACGCCGGTCGCCATCGCCCAGAAGACCCCGCGGAGATGACCGGCCCTTGCGCCGCGCCGCGCCGCAAGGGCGGTGATGCCGGCGACGATGCCGGCGATTCCGAGAAGCCCCCTGACGCTCAGGTGCTCGTTCGCGAATACCAGTCCCGCGACCGAGACAAGCAGCGGCGCGATGCCGCGCGCGATTGGATAGGACTGGGAGAAGTCGGCTCGTCGGTACGCGCCCATGAGGAAGAGTTCGTAGCCCACGTGGCACGCGATCGAGGCAATCAAGTAGACCAGCGCCCCGGATCTCGGAAGGCCAACGAAGGGCCACACGATCCAGCACACCGTCGCCACGCCCAGATTGAGCAGGGCAAAGCTCGCGAACTGGTCGTGCAGGCTTTTGGCCATGGCGTTCCACACCGCGTGGACCAGCCCGGCGCCCAGCACCACCAGGACAACGGCTGTGCTCATGCGTCGCGCTCCGTTTCGTGAGAGGATGACGGCGCGACGAGCACAGCGTCCATCCTACGAGTCGGGCTATTTTGCCTATTTTGCAGCGCTCGAAGTGCCATCGCCACAACGGATAGACTTACAATTCGCGTCTCGAGGTATCAACTTCGAGAACACCGAGGACCTGTGGTGCAGCTCGGAGTGCACGCCGCCCTGTCAAGGCGGAGGTCGCGGGTTCAAATCCCGTCAGGTCCGCTCGACACCCGAAAGGGTGACGAGGTTAGGTCGAGTAGCTCAGTTGGTAGAGCGCGCGCCTGAAAAGCGTGAGGTCACCGGATCGACGCCGGTCTCGACCACCATCGCGGTCGTCTCTTGGAAACTCTTCCCGGGGACGACCATCCTCATTCTTGCGGGGCCCCGAGCGGGCGCACGCGAACCCTGTCGTGGTGCGAACTCGCGGTGGGCTCCCACCGACCCGCGAGCACCAGGTTGCGCCTCAGCCCGCGCAGGATGATCTCGTGCTCCCCGATCTTCTGACTCACGAGTCCGAGCGGTTCGATGCGTGCGACGACGTTCGAGCCGCGGCACCGCTCGACCAGATACGCGCTCACGAGGTTTCGGTGCCTTCGCGTAGGCGCCACCGACCGGTAGAAGTATCGATCAACCACGTCACACTCTTCATCGGCCATTGGCGAAAACTACCGACGAGGTGTGACGCCCTCTTCATGGCACAATGCTCAAGGGGGTTTGAGACCATGAGCGAAATACCAAGAGTGATACCGAGGTTCGCCGATCAGCCGGCGGGCGTGGTGTGGCCCACCGTCGAGTGGCCCCGCGCCACGTGCGAGAACCAGGCTCGCCTCGAAGAAGTCATCAACGAAGCCTTCACCCTCGATGATCTTGGGGTCACCAACGCGGTCGTGGTCATCCAGGGCGGACGGGTGCTCTTCGAGCGTTATGGCGGCGTGCAGGAGTTCTTCGACCGTCCCTCGGTTCCCATTGACCAGGACAGCAAGCTTCTTTCGTGGTCCATGGCCAAGTCGATGCTGCACATGATCATCGGCGGCCTGGTCGACCAGGGCATCCTCTCGCCCGATGAGCTCGCCCCGGTCCCCGAATGGAGCGACGAGCACGATCCCCGCCACCTGATCCGACTTCGTGACCTGCTCGCCATGCGCGACGGGCTGGCCTTCATCGAGAACTACGAGATCGGCCAGGTGAGCCACGTCATCGAGATGCTCTTCGGCGAAGGCAAGGAAGACACGGCGGCCTACACCGCGAAGCTTCCGCTCGCCCACGAGCCCGGCACCTTCTTCAACTACTCGAGCGGCACCACGAACGTGCTCAGTCGAATCGTGGCCGACCAGATTGGCTACGGCGACGCCTACCGGTCGTACCTGCAGGGCCATCTCTTCGGTCCGATCGGCATGAAGAGCGCCGAAGCGACCTTCGACCCGACGGGCGTCTTCGTCGCATCGAGTTACGTGCACGCCACGGCTCTCGACTTCGCGAAGTTCGGGCTCCTGTACCTGCGAGGGGGCCAGTGGGACGATGAACGGCTCATCTCGCAGTCCTGGGCCTCGACCGCCCAGGTCCCCCTCAGCCTCGACGAGGAGAGCGGCTCGTTCTACTCGTGGCAGTGGTGGGTGACCGCAGACCGCTACGGGACGTATTGGGCGAGTGGCTACGAAGGTCAGATGATCAACGTGGTCCCGGCCCTCGACGCCTTGATCCTCCGCTTCGGTCACACGCCCGAGGAGAACTACCCGGCCCTCGACCAGTGGCGCAACCGAGTGCTGGCCGTGCTCGCGGAAGAGTTCTAGGCGCCCTCGTAGCAGAAGCCCAGGTCCGGGGCGCTGAAGAGCGCGTCGAACGTCAGACCTTCATTCGCCGCCATCGCCGCCGCGGTCCCTCCCCGGTCGACGACCGCAAGCAGCAGGATCACATCGGCGCCGAAGTCACGCACCACCCGGGCCGCCTCGAGGAGGCTGGTCCCCCTGGTCACCGTGTCTTCGGTGATCACCACGCGGTCGCCGGGCAGAAGCGGCCCCGCGATTCGTCCGCCGCCGCCGTGATCCTTCACTTCCTTTCGCACGCTGAACGCGCGAAGCAGGCGACCCCTGGTCGCCGCCACCCCCGCGGTGATGAAGGCGGCGCCGTCCGCGCCCATGGTGAGCCCGCCTATCGCGGTGGCGTCCGCGGGGATTCTCTCGAGCAGCAAGCTCGCCACGTCAACCATCACCTCGGGCGCGCAGATCGTCTGCTTCGAGTCGATGAACCATGACGATGGGCGTCCCGACTTCAGCACGAAGTCGCCGCGTCGCACCGAATGTTCGAGCAGGTGCTCGAGCACTCGGCTACGGGCGTCGCTCATGACAGTACGACGGACCCGCTGCCGCTTCGCACGTGGCCGACGACCGAGACGGTCAGACCGGTGGCCCGGGCCACCTCGATGGCGGAGTCGGTGTCGTCCGCGTCAACCGCCACGACCATGCCGAGCCCGCAGTTGAAAACGCGCACCATTTCGTCCGCGCTCACCTGGCCGCGGCGTTGGATTTCGTAGAAGATCTCCGGCGTCTCGAAACTCTCCATGTGGATCACCGCGTCGCGGGTGGGCGGCAGAATCCGCCCGACGTTGCCGAGGATTCCCCCGCCGGTGATGTGCGCCGCTGCGCGAAGTCCGGCGCCGAGCTTCTTGTGGAGCGCGGTGATGGCGGGCGAGTAGATCACCGACGGGACGAGCAGCTCGTCACCGAGCGTGCGCGAGGAACCGTCGTAGGCCGGTTCGCTGAGAGATGTGTCGCTCGTGATCAGGACCTTGCGCGCCAACGAGTAGCCGTTGGACCTGAGACCCGGCGAGGCGAAACCCAAGAGCACGTCGCCCTTGTGCACGCGGTGCGGCCCGAGTTCGCGACCTCTCTCGACGACTCCGACGGCGAAGCCGGCCACGTCGAGATCGTCGGGACCCATGACGCCGCCGTGTTCGGCCGTCTCGCCTCCGAGCAGCGCCGTGTTCGCGATCCGGCAACCGGCGGCGATACCGCCCACCAGCTCTTCGAGACGATGCGGGTCAAGGGCTCCGACGGCGACGTAGTCCAGCAAGAAGAGCGGTTCGGCGCCCACGCACGCCAGGTCGTCGACCAGCATCGCGACGAGGTCGATTCCCACGGTGTCGTAACGTCCGACCTGGCGGGCGACCTCGAGCTTGGTGCCGACGCCGTCGGCCGATGCGACGAGCACCGGCTCTTTCATCTTCTTCGTGTTGAGGGCGAAGAGCCCGGCGAAACCGCCGATGCCGCCGAGCACCTCGGCGCGCTTCGTGCTGTCGACGGCCTCTCTGATCCGCTCGACCGCGTGGTCACCCTGTTCGATCGACACGCCCGCGGCGGCGTAGGTCATCCCGCCCGAGGGCTGATCGAGGAGCCGGCTCACCAGCGTCCCCCGGCAGTGCCGAGGGCGACCGGGGTCGGCGCCGGGTAGTTGCCGGTCAGGCAGGCGTCGCAGCACTCGCCGTCGAGTCGTATGGCCGATCGCAGGTTCTCCAGCGTGATGAACTCCAGCGAATCCGATCCGATGAATGCGTTCATCTCGGCGACCGAATGGTTGGCCGCCAGGAGGTCGTCGCGCGTCGGCGTGTCGATTCCGAAGTAGCAGGGCCACATGAAGGGCGGCGACGAGATCCGCAGATGCACTTCCTTCGCGCCGGCGTCTCGGAGCATGCGCACCAGCGCCTGGGTCGTCGTGCCGCGCACGATGGAGTCGTCAACCACCACGAGACGCTGGCCTTCGATGTTCTCGCGAAGTGGATTGAGCTTGCGTCGCACGCTCGCGGCGCGCTTGTTCTGATCCGGCGCGATGAAGGTGCGCCCGATGTAACGGTTCTTCACCAGTCCGTAGCCGAAAGGTATCCCCGATGCCTTGGCGTAGCCTTCGGCGGCCGGCACCCCAGAGTCTGGAACACCCATCACGATGTCCGCCTCGACCTTGGACTGTCCCGCGAGCAGCTCGCCCATTCGCCTTCGCGTGGTGTGCACCTGGTGACCCATGAGGTACGTATCGGGCCGCGCGAAGTACACGAACTCGAAGATACACAGCATCTGCTTGTCGCCGGCGGGCTCGAGCAACTGCACGGACTCCACGCCCTCGTTCGTGATCGTCACCATCTCGCCGGGGCGGATCTCCCTGATGAACGTGGCGCCCACGACGTCGAGCGCCGGCGACTCCGAGGCGACCATCCAGCCTTCGGGCTTGTCCTCGCTGCCGAGGCGCCCGAGGCACAGGGGGCGAAAGCCGTAGGGATCTCTCACGGCGTGCACCATGTTCGCCTCGAGTACCACCATCGAGAACGCGCCCTCGGCCTTCGTGAGCACTTCGTGCAGTGCTCCGCTGAGCGTAAGGCCACGCTCGACCGCGCGCGACAGGAGTTCCGCCACGAGGTCCGAGTCGGACAGCATCGACGTCACTTGGATACCCGCCACTTCGGCGAGGGCCGCGGTGTTAGTGAGGTTGCCGTTGTGGGCGATCGCGAAACCCGACGTGCCCGCGGGGCGGTAGACCGGCTGGGCCGCGGTCCAGTTCGCCGAGCCGGACGTCGAATAACGGGTGTGGCCGATGACGATCGATCCCGCGAGTGCGCGAAGGGTCGTATCGGCGAACACGTGGCTCACGAGACCGTTGTCTTTTACAACGGTGATCTGCTGGTTGTGGAAGGTGGCCATGCCGGCCGACTCTTGCCCGCGGTGCTGCAGCGCGAAGAGCGAGTCGTAGCAGAGATAAGAGACGTCGCGGCCCGGAGCCACAATCCCAACAACGCCACAAGCTTCTTTCATGCCTTCACCACTGTAGGGGTTACTTGACGGAAAGGCACTGAGACATTCTCGCACACACGCCAAGATCCCTGGCAGCCCCTCTGTACGCTGGAGTCGTGATTGATCTGCACACGCACTCGAGCTTCTCCGATGGATCGGATACTCCGACCGAATTGGCCCAAAAGGCCCACGATCTGGGTATTTCGGCGCTGGCCCTGACCGATCACGACACCACCGCCAGCCACGGCGAAATGGCGGCAGCCTGCACGTCGCTCGGCCTCGAGCTGATCACCGGCCTCGAGGTCTCGCTCCGGGATAGTGAATTCCCGAAGCTACGCCCGGACGGCAGCACCGGTCCGCGCAGCGTCCACGTGCTGGCCTACTTCGCGCCGCTCGATCCCTCGCACCCGCTCCAGCAGAAGCTGAACGAACTGCGCGTCGACCGTGACGTGCGGAACCACTCGCTGGTGGCCCTCCTGAACGAGAAGGGCTTCGAGTTGATCACGCTCGACTACCTCGCGAAGATGGCCGGCAACGTCGACTCGATTGGTCGCCCGCACTTCGCACGGGCGATGTTCGAGCTTCATCCAGAGATCGTGGGGGAGCGCACCGACGAATCCTGGGGTCGGATCTTCATCGAATGGTTGGGCAGCGACGGCGGGGCGTACATCCCGAAGACCAGCATGCCCATCGAGGAGTTCGTGGACGCCGCCAAGGGGTCGTCGACCGTCTTCTCGATCGCCCATCCCCTCGTGAACTACGTGGACGGATCGAATATGTCGTCCATCGAGTCGACCATGCCGCGCGTCATGGCCTCGCTTCGCGAGCGGGGCTTCGCGGGTGTCGAGGCGTACTACGGCGGGACGAACGCGGCGACCAGGTCGCTCATGGTGAAGTTGACCCGCGACGCCGGGATGATTCCTACCGGCGGCTCCGACTACCACGGGACCTACAAGTCCGACGTGCAGCTGGGCTTCGGAAAGGCCGGCGACCTGCGGGTCCCCAACGAAGTGCTGGACGAGCTGAAGGCCTTGCTCTAGTCCGCCGAGGTGAGGGCGTCTTCGAGCGCGTTGCGGCGGCGATTCTCGATGTCGCCCACCTTGAGGTCGATCGCGGCTCCAATCTTCAACGACGAGCCACCCACCGTTCCCAGGGCCACGACCGGCACGCCGGCCTCGCCCGCACGGGCAACGAAGGCGTCCACGTTGCTGGTCGCCATGACGAACCGGCCAGGAAACTCGGCGAAAAGCTCGCCGTGACCCGTCAGCTGCGCGACCTCGGCCCCGATGCCGGTTGAGGCCGCCATCTCGGCGAGCGCGGTGGCGAGCCCGCCTGCGCCGACGTCGTGCACCGCGGTGACGTCGCTCCTTGATCCCGCGCAGATCGCCGCGATCTCCTTCGTGACGAAAGCGATCGTCGGAGCGAGCGTCGTCGCGTCGAAGGGCGGCACGTTGCCTCCTCGACGCCCGCGCCTGGTGGCCCACCGGGTTCCGCCGAGAGGAAACGGCACCTCGCCCGCGGCGCTTCGCGTGCCCACGAGAACCAGAGAGTCCCCCTGGTTCCACGCCCAGCCGGGGGGCGGGGCGATCAAGGAGTCGACGACACCGAGAAGTCCGACCACCGGCGTCGGGTCGATATCGTTGCCGCCGCTCTCGTTGTAGAGCGAGACGTTCCCGCCAATGACCGGAAGTCCGAGGCCGTTGCAGGCTTCGGCCATGCCGTCGATCGACTCCGAGAGCTGCCACATCACCTCGGGGTGCTCGGGATTGCCAAAGTTGAGGCAGTTGACGACCGCCTTCGCGGTCGCGCCGACGCACGCCAGGTTCGCCACGCTCTCGGCGACGGTCAGGGCGGTCCCGACCCGGGGGTCGAGCGCGCACCAGCGCGGGTTCGAGTCAGTCGAGAGCGCGATGCCCCGCTCGGAGAAGGGAAGCCCCGGCCCGGCGAGGCGAAGCAACGCGGCGTCGCGGCCCGGTCCGACGACCGTGTTCAAGAAGAGCTGCGAGTCGTACTGGCGGTAGACCCAGGCCGGATCGATGAGCAGATCCAGGAGATCCTCGTTCGGGGAGCCCTCGGGCTCGTCGTTCGTCGGGTCGTCCGCGTGCACCGCGTCGAGCGACTCGGGGCGCCGTCGCGGCCGGTCATAGAGGGGCGCCTCGTCCGCGAGGGACGACGCGGGGACCTCGGCGAGAATCTCGCCGCCGAAGCCCCGTCGAATTCGCAGCATGCCGAAGGGTTTCCCCTCGGCGTCGACCGAGGGCTCGACGACGTGGCCGACGATGCTCGCGCGGACTTCCCACTTCGCGCACAGCTGCGCGACCGTGGGCCAGCTCTCGGGCGTGATGATGGCGAGCATCCGCTCCTGGCTCTCCGAGGTCATGATCTCGAAGGGCTGCATCCCCTCCTCGCGAAGCGGCACGGCGGTGATGTCGACATCCATGCCCACGCCTCCGCGCGCCGCGGTCTCGCTCGTCGCACAGACGAGCCCCGCCCCGCCCAGATCCTGGATGCCCACCACGAGCCCGCGGTCGAGCAACTCGAGGCACGCCTCGATAAGCCGCTTCTCCTCGTAGGGGTCGCCGACCTGGACGCTCGGCCGCTTCGCGTCGTCGAGCGACTCCGCTCCGTCCTCGCCGCTGAATCCCGCCGACGCCAGCACCGAAACGCCGCCGATGCCGTCGCGGCCGGTCGAAGAGCCGAGCAGCACCGCGAGGTTGCCAACGCCCGATGCGATGCCGAGCACGAGCCGGTCGGTCGGCAGTGCCCCGGCGCACAGGACGTTCACGAGCGGGTTGGACGAGTAGCACTCGTCAAAGGTGAGTTCGCCGCCGATGGTCGGCACGCCAACCGAGTTTCCGTAGCCCGAGATTCCCGACACCACCCCTTCGACGAGCCAGCGCTGACGGGCGTCGGTGAGCTCACCGAAGAAGAGCGGGTCCATCAAGGCCAAGGGGCGAGCGCCCATCGTGAAGACGTCGCGAAGGATGCCTCCGACGCCGGTCGCCGCGCCCTGATAGGGCTCGATCGCCGAAGGGTGGTTGTGGCTCTCGATGCGGATCGCGACGGCGATCCCGTCGCCGGCGTCAATGACCCCCGCGTTCTCGCCGGGTCCCACGAGCACGTGCGGTGCCTCGGTGGGCAGGCGCTTCAGATGTATGCGCGATGACTTGTAGGAGCAGTGCTCGCTCCACATCACGCCGTAGAGCGCGAGTTCCAGGGGATTGGGGTCTCGACGGAGCACCGAGCGGATGTCGTCCAGTTCGGAATCGGTGAGACCAAGGGCGCGGTGCAGGGGCTCGGGGGCGCTACTCACCCCTCCAAACTACTGGCCAGCGCCACCACCCTCGCCCGTCACCTGATCGAGTTCACGACGATGAGCCCACACCCACCTCGAAAGGACGGTGGCGGCGGCGAATGTGACGACGTTGATCGCGAGCTCGACCAGCCCGCTCGACCCTCGTGACCAGATACCATGCTCGACGTCGTAGAGAACATCCATCCCGCCTAGGTAGAAACCGGCGCCGGCGCCGAGGAGCAGGAAGAGCACCGCTGAGGACGACCTTCGCCGCAGGGCCCTCGCGGAGAGGAGCAGGAAGATAACGATGAAGCCGTCCGCCACTGGAAACGCCTGCTCGAAATTGACGTAGACGGGATTGGACTCGGAGGCGACCAGCGAGCGATGGCTGAACCAGGCGACCCAGTAGAGGACGATGATCGTGGCGAGCGAGTAACAAACGGCTGCGGGTCTGGCGCGAGAGTCGTTCATGCCCCCAGCCATCGCGGCTTCGTCGCTAGCGGGCCAGGGCCGGAGCGAAAACGAAACCGTCGAGCAGGACCCGCCCGTCGGCACTTCCGAGCAGGGTCGACATGGCGCGCTCGGGGTGCGGCATGAGACCTACGACGTTGCCGGCGACGTTGGAGACACCCGCTATGTCGCCCACGGAGCCATTGGGATTCTCCTTGTAACGAAGGACGATCTGGTCGTTCTCTTCGAGAGAGCGGAGCGTCTCGTCATCGCACGTGTAGGCACCGGAGAAGTGGTTGATCGGGATGACGAGCTCCTGGCCCTTGGTGGCGCCGCGCGTCAAGACCGACCTGGTCGACTCGACGATGAGTGTCGTCGGCTCGCAGATGAACGTGAGTCCCCGGTTCTTCTGCAGCGCGCCCGGCAAGAGGCCGGCTTCGGTGAGAACCTGGAATCCGTTGCAGATGCCGAGAACCGGACCACCGTCGTTCGCGAAGTTGGCGACCGCTTCCATCACCGGCGAAAACCGGGCCAGCGCGCCGGGGCGCAGGTAGTCGCCGTGGGCAAAACCGCCGGGCAGGATAACCCCGTCGAAATCAGTGATGCTGGTCTCGGAGTGCCAGATGAAGTCGGCCTGAGCGCCGAGAGCGGCGACCGCGGCGAGCGCGTCGTACTCGCAGTTCGAACCGGGAAAGACGACGACACCGATGCGGGTCATACACTGCCTCCTGTTGCCGAGGTTCCGATACTGGCTGAAGCGTCCTCGATCACCGGATTCGAGAGCAGTCGCTCGGCGAGCGCGGTGGCCTTCTCGAGCGCGGACGCCTCGTCGGTGGCCTCGATGGTCATTCGAAATGACTTACCAGCTCGAACGTGGGTAACTCCGGTGAAGCCCAGCGCCGGCAGGGCGCGTTCGATTGTCGCCCCCTCGGGATCGGCAATACCTTCGCGCAGCGTGACGGTGACAATGACGGGGAAGTTCACGACTACGCACCGTACCAGTCTGCGAGTGAGCGCCCGGTCACCCGCTCGTAGGCGGCGATGTAGCGCGTTGACGTCACGCGGACAATCTCGTCGGGGACGGGTGGAGGTGGCGGCGTGCGGTCCCAGGGCTGACTCGCCAGCCAGTCCCTGAAGGGCTGCTTGTCGAACGAAGGCGGGATCTCTCCCGGGCGGACCTGATCGGCGGGCCAGATTCTCGACGAATCGGGCGTCAGGACCTCGTCGCAGACCACGAGCTCGCCGTCGACGAAGCCCAGTTCGAACTTGGTGTCGGCGAGCACCAGTCCGACCTCGGCCATCGCCGCCGCCGCCCTCTTGAAGAGGTCGAGGCAAAGGCCCATCGCCTGGCCCAACGCTTGGTCGCCCACTATCTGCGCCGCGCTGGCGAGGTCGATGTTGAGGTCGTGTCCGGACTCCGCCTTGGTCGAGGGCGTAAAGAGCGGCCTCTCGAAGGGGTCCGTAAGACGCAGTCCCGGTGGAGCTTCCATGTTGTGGACGGTGCCCTTGAGCGCGTACTCGTCGTAGGCCTGGCCGGCGAGCCGGCCCCTCACGATGCACTCGAGGGGCAGCATCCTCGCGCGACGCACGAGCATCGTTCGACCGTGCCACGCCGTCTCGTCGAGGAAACCGGGCACGAACTCGTCGATCACCGCCGGATCGCAGGCGACGAGGGCCGTGGGCACCTGGTCGGCGAACTCTCGAACCCAGTAGTGGGTGAGGGCCGTGAGCACCCGACCCTTCTCGGGAATCGGTTCCTTCATCACCACGTCAAAGGCGCTTATCCGGTCCGACGCCACCATCAAGAGGTGCTCCTCGTCGACCTCGTAGAGGTCGCGGACCTTGCCCGAGTAGATGCGATGGAGGTCGAGATTCGTCATGAGCGCCACGCCAATGCGTCAAGGAAGCGCCCGCGGTGGGCCAGGAGCCTCTCCGTGTCGAAGGCCCGCGCGAGCGCGTCACTGCTCAACGTCACCGACTCGTCATTCTCGACGATCTCCCTGAAGTTGCGGCGCTCTTCAACCGCTTGTCGAGCGCAGGCCTGGACGATCCGGTAGGCGTCATCGCGCGACATCCCCGACTCCACGAGCGCCAGCAGCACCGACTGGGAGAACACCAGGCCGAGCGACCCGACGGTCAGATTCTCGAGGGCGCGCTCGGGGTGCAGCACCAGACCTTCGGCGAGTCCGGTGGCCTTTCGAAGCATGTACACGGTGAGCTGCAGCGCGTCGGGCAGGACCACTCGCTCGACGCTCGAATGCGAGATGTCGCGCTCGTGCCAAAGGGCCACGTCTTCGAGCCCCGCCTGCAGGTATCCGCGAAGCACGCGGGCGAGGCCGCACAGTCGCTCGGACAGGACGGGATTGCGCTTGTGCGGCATCGCCGACGATCCCTTTTGGCCCTTGGTGAACGGCTCCTCGGCCTCGCCCACCTCGCTTCGCGCGAGAAGGCGCACTTCGAGGGCGAACTGCTCCATCGACGTGCCGAGCGACGCGCAGGCGTACAGCAGTTCGGCGTGGCGATCACGCGCGATCACCTGGGTCGCGGGCACCGGCTCTAGGCCGAGGGCGAGGCACACGTACTCCTCGACCGCGGGGTCGATGTTCGAATAGGTGCCCACCGCCCCCGAGAGCTTCCCGACCGCGATCGCCTCGCGGGCACGCTTGGCCCGCTCGATGTCGCGGTTGACCTGCAGCGCGAAGAGCGAGAACTTGACGCCGTAGGTGGTGGGTTCGGCGTGCATTCCGTGGGTGCGGCCGGTGATCGGAAGGTTGATCGACTCCACGGCTCGAACCGTCAGGGCGTCTCGCAGGGCGGTCGCCTCGATGATCACGATGTCCATGGCCCGCGCCAACGTATGGCAGAGAGCGGTGTCCACCACGTCGGACGAGGTGAGGCCGTAGTGAATCCACGCGCCTTCGGGCATGCCGATCTTGGCTTGGACGATGTCCACGAACGCCGCGGTGTCGTGGTTCGTGATCTGCTCGCGCTCGTCTACTTCGACGACGAATGCCGCGTCGATAAGCGGCCGGCGCTTGCGCAGCTGGGCCACGTCGTCGACGGGCAGCACCCCTTGCTCGGCGAGCGCCTCGGCGGCGAGGATCTCGACCTCGAGCATCGTGTCGAAGCGATTCTCGTCGCTGAAGAGTGCCGCCACGTCCTTGGGTGCGTACCTCGGAATCATTTGTCTCCTTTAGACCACGGCGAGGGCGATGTCGGTGCGCATGACTCTTCCCTCAAAGGTTACGAGCGCTGCGCCCTGGTAGGCGCGCTCACGGGCCAGCGCCATTGTTGGCCCGACGCCGGTGACGGCGAGAACCCGGCCGCCCACGGTGACGAAGCTGCCATTCTCGTTTCGCTTCGAGCCCGCGTGAAAGATCGTGACGCCCTCGACGGGCTCGGCCAGCTGCCCGTCGACGCCCAGGCCGCTGATGAGGTCGCCGGATCTGGGGTTCTGCGGATAGCCGTGCGAAGCCAGCACCACGGTGACAGCGAAGTCCTTCGTCGGAGCGGGCGTCGCCTCGAGGCGCCCCTCGCCCACCCGAACCAGCAGGTCGAAGAGTGATCCACCGTACAGGGGAACCAGCACCTCGGTTTCGGGGTCGCCGAAACGGACGTTGTACTCGAGGAGCTTGGGGCCCTTCGACGTCAACATCACGCCGGCGTAGAGCACGCCACGAAAGTCAATGCCGCGCTTGGCCAACTCCTTGAGCGTGGGTGCCACGATCTCTCGCATCACGCGCTCCACGTGCTCGGGCGTCATCGCGAGCATGGGCGCGTAGGCCCCCATGCCGCCGGTGTTGGCGCCCTGGTCGGCTTCGCCGACGCGCTTGAAGTCCTGAGCCGGAGCGAGAGGAACGGCCGTGGCGCCGTCGCAGAGGACCAGCAGCGAGCACTCCTCGCCGTCCAGTCCCTCCTCGACGATCACCGTGGTACCCGCGTCACCGAAGGCGGCGCCGCTCAACTTGTCGCGAACATCGGCGCAGGCCTCATTGAAGTCGTCGGTGACGAGGACCCCTTTGCCGGCCGCCAGGCCGTCGGTCTTAACGACGTACGGCGCCTCCATCGTGGCGAGGAACGCAATGGCCTCCGCCTCGCCGCTGAAGACCCCGAACCGCGCCGTCGGGACACCCGCGACGTCGAGGAACTCCTTCATGAACGCCTTGGAGCCTTCGAGGCGTGCGCCGTCGTAACCCGGTCCAACGACGACCTTTCCCTGGGCGCGGAGCCGGTCAGCCAGGCCCTCAACGAGCGGCTGTTCAGGTCCAATGACGAAGAGGTCGGCGTCGAGATCCTCCGGCGGAGTCCGCACGCAGGTGATGCCGTGGGCGGCGATACCGGCGTTGCCCGGAGTGACGACGACCTGCGCGCTCTGGGAGAGCCCCCACGCCAGCGCGTGCTCGCGGGCGCCCGAGCCAACGACGACGACGCGACTCACGAGGGTCGAACGAACTGCTCTCGGCCTGGTCCCACCCCGACAACCGAGATGGTCACGCCGATGGTCGATTCCAGGAACTTCACGTAACTCTTGGCCTTCTCGGGCAGTTGGTCGTAACTGGTGAAGGAGGAGATATCACTCTTCCATCCCGGAAGCACCTCGTAGATAGGCTTCACGTCGTGCAGCACCGACTGATGGTACGGCGGGTAGTTATAGCGCACGCCGGCGGCCTCGTAGCCCACGCAGACCTGGATCTCGTCCAAGGTATCGAGCACGTCAAGCTTGGTGAGGGCGATCTCCGTCAGCGAGTTGAGCCGCGCCGCCTGGCGGGCCATGACCGCGTCGAACCAGCCCACACGGCGCCGGCGCCCCGTGTTGGTGCCGTACTCGTGTCCGCGCTCCACCAGTAGTTCGGCCATCTCGCCGTCGAGCTCGGTCGGGAACGGTCCCGCCCCGACACGCGTCACGTAGGCCTTCGCGATGCCGACGATGCCCGTCAGGTCGCGGGGCCCGAGGCCCGAGCCCGTGCAGGCTCCGCCGGCGACCGGGTTGGAGGACGTGACGAAGGGGTACGTGCCGTGGTCGAGGTCGAGGAAGGTGGCCTGCGCCCCTTCGAGGAGAATCCGCTCGCCCCGGGCCAACGCATCGTGCACGATGCCCACGGTGTCGGCGATCATCGGCGCCATGCGCGGAGCGAGTTCGTCCAGGTACTTGGCGGCGATGTCGTCGGCGCTCATCGCCGGGCGGTTGTAGATCTTGTTCAGTATGAGGTTCTTCTCGTGCAGCACGACGCCGAGCTTCTCTCGAAAGATCTTCGCGTCGAGCAGGTCCTGCACGCGAAGCCCCACCCGCGACGACTTGTCGGCGTAGGCGGGTCCGATGCCGCGCTTGGTCGTTCCGAGGGCGTTCTTGCCGAGGAAACGCTCGGTCAGCCGGTCGAGCTCCTGGTGGTACGGCATGATCAGGTGCGCGTTTCCCGACACCACGACCCGCGAGACGTCCACGTTTTTCGCGCTCAGGGTGTCGAGCTCCGCCAACAACACGGCGGGGTCCACGACGACGCCGTTCCCGATGACCGGCGTGATATGCGGATAGAGAACCCCGGAAGGAACCAGCTGAAGGGCGAACGCTTCGCCGGCGACGACGATGCGGTGCCCGGCGTTATGGCCGCCTTGGTAGCGGACCACCATATCCATTTCACGAGCCAAAAGGTCGGTTAACTTCCCTTTGCCTTCGTCACCCCATTGGGTTCCGACTACCACGGTTGCGGGCACTTGACTCCCTCGAGACGGCCTCGTTGCAGGCCCAGCCTACCGTACGCAAAATCGGTGCTCTGCGCCTAGCTGAACGTGATGACGCCGTCGACCTCGTCCACGTTGATCGTGTCGCCGTCGTGGTACGCGCCTTGGAGAACCGCGAGTGCAATCGGATCCTCGAGCCGACGCTGTATCACGCGCTTCAACGGTCGAGCTCCGAAGGCCGGATCGTAGCCCTCGCGGGCCAGTTCCTGCGAAGCGGCGGGCGTCACGTTCAAGACGAGGCGACGCTCGGCGAGACGGCGACGCAGGCGACCGAGCTGAATCCCGACGATGACCGCCAGATCCTTCTCGTCCAGTGCACGAAAGCGGATCATGTCGTCGATCCGGTTCACGAACTCGGGCCGGAAGAACTCCAGGGGATCGCCCGGCAGGTTGCTCGTCATGATGAGCACCACGTTCGTGAAGTTCACAGTGCGACCCTGCCCGTCGGTCAAACGCCCGTCGTCGAGCACCTGCAGCAGCAGGTTGTAGACGTCGGGGTGGGCCTTCTCGATCTCGTCGAGCAGCACCACCGAATAGGGGCGTCGGCGAACGGCTTCAGTGAGCTGGCCGCCTTCCTCGTAGCCCACGTAGCCCGGAGGGGCTCCGATGAGCCGGCTGACCCCGAACTTCTCCATGTACTCGCTCATGTCGAGGCGAATCATGGCCTTGTCGTCGTCGAAGAGGAACTCCGCGAGGGCCCGGGCGAGCTCGGTCTTGCCGACACCGGTCGGGCCCATGAACAGGAACGACCCGATGGGGCGGTTGGGATCGGACAGCCCGGCTCGCGAGCGGCGGATGGCGTTCGCCACGGCCACGACCGCCTCGTCCTGGCCGACGATGCGCGAATGCAGCAGCTGTTCCATGCGGATCAACTTGTCGACTTCGCCCTCGAGCAACTTCGACACCGGCACGCCGGTCCAGCGGCTGATCACCTCGGCGATGTCCTCGGCGTCGACCTCCTCCTTCAAGAACGCTCCGTTCGCCTGCAGTTCGCCCAGCTCACGCGTCGCTTCCTCGATCCTCTTCTCGAGCTCGGGGATCGTCCCGTAGCGCAGGGCCGCCGCTCCGTTCAGGTCACCGTCGCGCTCGAGGCGATCGGCCTCCGCGCGGCGATCCTCGAACTCCAGCTTCGCCGTTCGGATCTTCTGGATCGCCTGCTTCTCCGCCTGCCATCCCGCCGCGAGCCCGTCGAACTTCTCGCGCTGATCGGCGAGCTCCTCTTCAAGCTTCGAGAGACGCTCACGCGAGCGCTCGTCGGTCTCGTTCTCGAGGGCCACGTGCTCGATTTCCAGCTGGCGAACGCGGCGAATCACCACGTCGAGCTCGGTGGGCATCGAGTCGATCTCGATCCTGAGTTTCGCTGCCGCCTCGTCCATCAGGTCGATGGCCTTGTCCGGAAGGTTCCGGTTAGGCACGTAGCGCTGGGACAGCGTCGCCGCGGCCACGAGGGCGGCGTCTTGGATCCGCACGCCGTGGTGCACCTCATAGCGCTCTTTCAGACCGCGGAGAATCGCGACCGTGTCCTCGATCGAGGGCTCGCCCACGAACACCTGCTGGAAGCGTCGCTCGAGGGCGGCATCCTTTTCAATGTACTGGCGGTACTCGTCGAGCGTCGTCGCTCCGATGAGGCGCAACTCCCCGCGCGCCAAGAGCGGCTTGATCATGTTGCCCGCGTCCATGGAGCCCTCGCTCGCGCCCGCACCGACGATCGTGTGCAACTCGTCGATGAAGGTTATGACGCCGCCCTCGGCGTCTTGGATCTCCTTCAGCACGGCCTTCATGCGCTCTTCGAACTCTCCTCGGTATTTCGAGCCCGCGACCATAGATCCGAGGTCAAGCGAGATCACCTTGCGGTCGCGCAGCGACTCGGGGACGTCGCCTTCGACGATGCGCAGGGCCAACCCCTCGACGATGGCGGTCTTGCCCACTCCGGGCTCTCCAATGAGCACCGGGTTGTTCTTCGTCCGGCGCGAGAGCACTTGAATGACCCGCCGAATCTCGTCGTCGCGGCCAATGACCGGATCGAGCTTCCCGCTCCTCGCGAGCGCGGTGAGGTCGCGTCCGTATTTCTCGAGCGACTGAAACGTCTCCTCGGGACTCTCCGACGTGATGCGTGCCGATCCTCTGATTCCGCGAAGCGCCTGCAGCAGCGTCTCACGCGAGGTTCCGAGCAACTGCGCCCACGCGACGATCACGTGATCGACGGACAAGTAGTCGTCGCCGAGATCGGCGCGAAGTTCGTCCGCTTCCTCCAGTCCC
The DNA here is from genome assembly GCA_003132205.1 of Acidimicrobiaceae bacterium. GTDB lineage: Bacteria > Actinomycetota > Acidimicrobiia > Acidimicrobiales > RAAP-2 > RAAP-2. Next base: position 37,820 of record PKWY01000045.1, on the reverse strand, counting down.
TTTCGAGCCTCGTTCGAGAGTCCGGGCTGGGTGCCTCCCACGGCGCGTGGTTCGGCGGCGACCTTCTCATTGAGCGAAGCGGCAACCCCGATCGGGTCGACGTTCGCCGCGATCAGCAGCGGTCGGGCAATGCCGTCGGCTTGATTCAGCAGGGCGAGGAGCAAATGAGCCGGGGTTACGTAAGGATTACCCGCTGCGGCAGCTTGGGTGGTCGCTGCCTGAAACGCTTCACGGGTCTTCACAGTCCAGCGTTGCGGATCAAGTGCCATTTACATGCCTCCTCGTTGGCGGCGCTGCGCGTCGATGAACAGCGCGATGGTGTTGCGCACCGGCACGAGATCGCGCCGGTACTGGCGGTGCGTCTCGGCGACGTGCGAGCGGGCCTCGTCCGCGGTGGCGGCCAACTTCTCCTTGACCGCATCCAGTTCGGCCTCGAGTTTCATGATCCTCTTCACACCTTCGAGGTTTACACCCTCGTTGGTGAGATCCTGGATCCGGCGAAGCGCCGCGAGGTCCGCCTCGGAAAACCGTCGCGACCCACCGCTCGTGCGCTTGGGGCTCAAGAGGCCGCTGCGCTCGTAGTTGCGCAGCGTCTGGGGGTGCACGCCGGCCATCTCGGCGAAGACCGAGATTACGTAGACGGCGTGGTGGTGGCGTTCGTTCATGATTCGACCTCTTCATTCAGGGCTCTGGCGAGCTTCTCGACCAGAGTCCTTTGTTCCTTGTTCAGTTTCTTCGGGACCGTGACGTTCACCGTCACGAGCAGGTCACCGGCGGGATGCTTTCCTGCGGCGGGCACCCCTCGACCGCGCACGCGCATCGTCGTGGCGGGCTGGGTGCCCGCGGGGATCCTGAGGGTCACCGGTTCATCGAGCGTTGCGACCTCCACGGTCATTCCGAGGATTGCCTGGGTGAACGGGACGTCCACGCTCGTGGTGACGTGGCGGCCCCGTCGGTCGAAGCGCGCATCGCCAGAGACGTGCACGTCGACGAACAGGNNCCGGGATTGCCCTTGCCCTTGAGGCGGATACGTTGGCCGTCGACGACGCCGGCGGGGACGCGCACGTTCACGCGGCGCGACGAGGGCTCGCGTCCAGTGCCGTGGCACGACGCGCACGGGGTGATGATCCGGCCGCCGCGGCCCTGGCAGACCGGGCACACGCTCGACATCGCGAAGGGACCCTGGTCATCGTTCAGCACGCCTCGACCCTGGCAGCGCTCGCACGTGGTGAAGCCGCTTCCGGGCGCCGCACCCTTTCCGCCGCAGGTGTGGCACGCGTCGCCGCTCGGCAGGTTGACCGTCGTCGTGACACCCATGACCGCGTCGCGAAAACTCAGGTGCAGCGCCGTTTCGAGATCGGCGC
>PKWY01000045.1:0-36434 GCA_003132205.1 Acidimicrobiaceae bacterium | reverse complement strand
CCTCGTCGTACTCCTTGCGCTTCTCAGCGTCACCGAGCACGTCGTAGGCGACCGACACCTCCTTGAACTTCTCCTCGGACCCGGGGTTCGTGTCGGGATGGAGCTCCTTGGCCAGTTTGCGGTACGCGCGAGTGATCTCTTTGGCCGTCGCGCTCGACGACAGCCCCAGAACCTTGTAGTAGTCCGTATCGAACCACTCACGTTCGGCCATCTAGCCCTTCACTCTCACCATTGCCGGGCGCAGGACCGCACCCTTCCAGAGGTAGCCAGCGCGCAGCACTTCATCAACAACCTGTTCGCCGTCACCCTCGATGTGGGCGACCGCGTCGTGCACCTGGGGATCGAACGCGACCCCCACGGCGTCAATTCTTTGGAGACCCTCTTTCGCCAGCGCGTCGAGCAGGAGACCGCGCGACTGGGTGAGCGCGGCCGCCTCGTCCGAGTCCGCATTCGAGAAGTGCGCCTGCGCGAGGTCGAACGCATCGATCACCGGAAGCAGCTTCACGACAATGCCGCCCGCCGCGCGAACGGCCGCGTCCTCTGAGGAACGGGCCACCCGCTTGCGGTAGTTCTCGAAGTCCGCCTGCAAGCGCTGCAGCGCGTCGAGATATTCGTCACGCTGGCGCTCGGCCTCACTTCGTCCATCTGCGACCTCGGTGGTGACGTCGTCCGACGTCACCACCTGGTCGCCTTCTACGGCGTTATCGCTCACGATTAGTCGACAATCTCTGCGTCGACGATGTCGTCATCGCTGCCCGCGGGAGCCGCCGGGCCGGAGGCGTTCGCCTTCGCGGCCTCTTCGTAGAGGCGCTGACTGAAGCCCTGGCTCGTGGTGAGCAACTTCTCCGTCGCGTTCTTGATCGACTCGATGTCGGTGCCGTTGAGGGTCTCCTTCAGCGAGTTGAGCGCGCCTTCAACGTCCTCGCGCTCGGTTCCCTGGAACGATTCGGCCTGATCCTTCAGCAACTTCTCGGTCTGGTACACCAGTCCATCGGCGTTGTTACGAACCTCGGCCTCGTCGCGGCGCTTGCGGTCGTCCTCGGCGTGGGCCTCGGCGTCGCGAACCATGCGGTCGATCTCGTCCTTCGAAAGCGACGAGCCTCCGGTGATGGTCATTGACTGGGTCGCTCCGGTAGCGGTGTCCTTCGCCGAGACGTGCACGATGCCGTTCGCGTCGATGTCGAAGGTGACCTCGATCTGGGGCACGCCACGTGGCGCCGGCGGGATACCTACCAGCTGGAACTTGCCCAGCGTCTGGTTGTACGACGCCATCTCGCGCTCACCCTGAAGGACGTGGACCTCGACCGACGGCTGATTGTCGTCAGCGGTCGTGAAGGTCTGCGACTTCTTGGTGGGGATCGTGGTGTTGCGCTCGATGATCTTGGTCATGACGCCACCCTTGGTCTCGATGCCCAGCGACAACGGCGTCACGTCGAGCAGGAGGATGTCCTTGACGTCGCCCTTCAGCACTCCGGCCTGCACGGCGGCGCCGATGGCGACGACCTCGTCGGGGTTCACGCTCTTGTTGGGCTCCTTGCCCGTGACCTTGGTGATCAGCTCCTGGACGGCGGGAATTCGTGTCGAACCACCGACCATGATCACGTGGTGAATCTGGTCGAGGGTCAGACCCGCGTCCTTGATTGCCTGGTCGAACGGCTTGCGACAGCGCTCGACGAGATCGGCCGTCAACTCGTTGAACTTCGAGCGAGTCAACTTGAGATCGAGGTGCTTGGGGCCTTCGGCGGTTGCCGTGATGAACGGCAGGTTGACCTGGGTCTCCTGCACGGACGAGAGTTCGATCTTCGCCTTCTCCGACGCCTCCTTCAAACGCTGGACGGCCATCTTGTCGGCGGACAGGTCGACACCCTCGGTGTCCTTGAACGTCTTGATGAGCCAGTGCATGACCGCGTCGTCCCAGTCGTCGCCACCGAGGTGGGTGTCGCCGTGGGTGGACTTCACCTCGAACACGCCTTCGGCGATGTCGAGCACCGAGACGTCGAACGTCCCGCCACCGAGGTCGAAGACCAGCACGGTCTCTTCCTGGCCAACCTTGTCGAGGCCGTAGGCGAGCGCCGCGGCGGTCGGCTCATTCACGATTCGCAGCACTTCAAGTCCGGCGATCTGGCCGGCTTCCTTCGTCGCGGTGCGCTGGGCGTCGTTGAAGTACGCAGGCACGGTAATGACCGCTTGGGTCACCGTGTCGCCGAGGTACGCCTCGGCGTCGCGCTTCAGCTTCTGCAGGATTCGCGCTGAGATCTCCTGGGCCGTGTACTTGGTGCCATCGATGTCGACGGACCAGTTCTCGCCCATGTGGCGCTTCACCGATCGGATCGTGCGCTCGGGATTGGTGATCGCCTGACGCTTCGCGACTTCACCAACGAGCACTTCGCCGGTCTTGGAGAATCCAACCACGGAAGGGGTCGTGCGACCGCCCTCGGCGTTGGGGATGACGACGGGCTCACCCGCTTCAAGCACACTGACCACCGAGTTGGTGGTTCCAAGGTCGATACCGACTGCCTTTGCCATGAACTGCTCCTTAGCTGTTTCTTCGTCTCTGACTCGCCGGACCATCCAGGAAGCGAGAACCTACAAGTTCAATGATACAGAGTTGAGTCTCTGCTTGTCAAGAAAGCGTACAAAGATTCTGATAGTTCTGGAAGAAGACGAGCGGGCCCCTATTTCGTTGAAATTCCCCCAGATTCAAGTGAACTGGCCACCTTGAAGCGAGTTAGTAGGTGACCACGAGCCGCTGGGAGTGGCCGTCCACCAGCATCAGTCCGCCGTACGGGAGGATCAACTGGGGATCGGTGTGCCCGAAGTCGGGTCCAAAGACGGCGAGGGCCCGGGGGTTGTACTCGTCGAGCGCCCTGAGGACCGCGTCGCGCTGTTCCTCGCGGTACGCCTGGCGGGCGGGCTCGTCCAGGCAACTCTCCCTGTTCCAGGCCTTGGCCTTGGCCATAACGAGCGCGGGAAACTGTTGGAGCAGCCCGCGTTCGCCGAAGCTGCGCAGCATGAAGTAGACGTCTCGAGCCGAAGGCATCTCCTCGGACGTCTCCAGGATCAGGATGCAGCCCTCGTAGTCCTCGACCGGGCGAATCCATCGATTCGCCGCGAGATTCCAGTGGAGGATCTCGAGATTCCCGCCCCAGGTGTGCCCCGAGACGATCATGTCACTGTTGTGCCAATGCCATCCCGGATCGGGTGTCGTCGGTAGTTCCTCTGCCAGGGTCGATATGTCGCTCCAGTCGGCTTCCAGGTCGGTGAAGTTCTCGACGGGAAGGAGCTGGACCGTGTCGTTCGTGAAGAGCGCCTCCTTCAACGAATCAAGCGAGAGTGGATGCGTCCCTCCGGGTCGGGCGAGATGGACCATCGTCGATCCGCCGTGGTAGCTGACGATCCCCAGATTCCACAAGTAGTTGAGGAGGTTCGTGTTATCGCTGTAGCCAAGGAACCTCTTCGGATTGGCGAGGAGCACGTCAGGGTCCAGGTACGGCAGCACCGTGAGTTGGTCGCTACCCCCGATCGACGCCATGACCGCGCTGATGCTCGGGTCGCTGAACGCCGCCATGAGGTCGCGGGCCCGGTCCTTTGCTGACGCCCCCACCACGCGGGTGGTCGGAAATTCGACCGGTTCGAGGCCGAGGTGATCACGCAGAACCCGCATGGACCGCTCGTGGACATCGTCGAACGCTCCGGGACCTGCCCACGAGGGCGAGACCACCGCCACGCGGTCGCCAACCTTGACGCGAGGCGGCGACTGAAACGGCGGGCGCTTGCTTGGATGTCCGAAGGAGTTCACTTCCAACAGTGTTCCAGATGATCCGCGGCGCGTTTTCGAACGCAGATACGCCGATGAGCCGCTCTTCTCTTGACCAAGAGTTGGTGGGTGCGCAGAGGATCCGACCATCCCGGTAGCCCTGGGGGAGGCCCCGAAGTGGCTTCCCCCCTCATTCAGTACGCTAGAAACGTGCCAGATCTCATACTTCTACGCCACGGGCGTTCGCTATGGAACGACCTCAACCTGTTTACGGGCTGGGAGGACGTCGACCTGGTCGCCGCCGGCGAAGCCGAGGCGCAAACGGCGGGCGAACTGCTCGCCGCCGAGACCGACCTCGACCTTCGAATCCTGCACACCTCGGTGCTCACGAGGGCTATTCGCACCGCCGAGATCTCGCTGCACGCGTGCGGGCGCTCGTGGCTGCCCGTGCGGCGCACCTGGCGGCTCAACGAGCGCCACTACGGCGANNCGACGTGCCGCCGCCGCCGCTGTCCCAGGGCGATCCACGCAGCAACCTGACTGATCCGCGATACCGCGACGTGCCCGTTGAGTTCATTCCCGCCACCGAATGCCTCAAGGACGTGGTGGCGCGCGTGACCCCCTACTTCGGCGAGGTCATCGTTGAGGACCTTCGCCGTGAAGCCGTGAGGGGCGGGGCGGTCATTGTCGTGGCCCACGGCAACTCGATTCGCGCCCTTCGAAAGGTCCTGCAAAACATCTCCGACGAGGAGATTGCGGACCTGGAGATTCCTACGGGCATTCCTTACCGCATCAAACTGGACAACGAACTCACGGTCCTGACGGCCGAGTATCTGGGCGATCCCGCGGCCGCGGCGGCGGCTGCCGAAGCGGTCGCTCGCCAAGCCGGCTGATTCGCTGGCCAAGAGACGACTGCTCTGGAGTTGCGCGCCGGGCCCAAGCCAAGAGAGCAGTTCCAGCAGCGAGACGCCGACCAGTGGCTGGTCCCATAGCGGTCCGGCGTGCGGCNNCCGACCGTGTCGGTGCGCGCGGCGCTCACGATTGCGTCAATAACCTGCTCGACCTGCTCGTCGGTGACGACGATCTCGATCTGAATCTTGTCGATGAAGTCGAACTCGTATTCCTTGCCGCGGTAGATCTCGATGTGACCCCCGGTGCGTCCGAATCCTCGCACCTGGCCCACGGTCATTCCCGTGACGCCAACTTCCTTCACGGCGACCTTCACCTCATCTAGCTTGAACGGCTTCACAACCGCAGTGATTAGTTTCATGATCTGCTCCTTAAACGTTGTCGCTGTGCGTGTGGCTTGGGCTGGATACTGGCTCACCGAAGGTGGGCTCTGGGAAGGCCTCTTCCTCGTGGATGGCGATGTCACCGAGAGCCAGCACCTCATCGCTTTCACGAAGACCACCGAGGATCCACTTCACGAGATAGAAGATAGCGGCCGTGCCGACGGCGGTGTAGCCGATGATCCACAGCGCCGCGAGGAACTGCTCCCACAGCTGGTGGAACGAGTGGCCGTAGAACCAGCCATCCACCGAGAATCCTCCCGTTCCCTTGTACTTCGCGCCCGCCACGCCGTATTCGGTCATGCCGGGGTCGGCAAGGATTCCAACCAGGAGACCGCCGACGAGACCGGCGATGCCGTGGGTGTAGACGACACCGAGGGCGTCGTCGACCTTCGAGAAGGGACGAACCCTCGAGAGGTAGTTCCACGCGACCCAGACGATCGACGAGGCGATCAGGCCGACGCAGATCGCGCCCGTGCCGTTCACCCATCCAGCGCTTGGCGTGATCGCCACCAGGCCGCAGAGCATGCCGTTGATGGCACCGAGGAACGTGGGCTTCTTCTGGCGAGAGAAGAACATGTCCATCATCAACCAGGTGAGCACGCCAACCGCGGTCGCCACGTTGGTGTTGAGCACCGCGCTCGCGGCGTCGGCGCCGGCGTAGAAGGGGTCACCGCCGTTGAACCCATTCCAACCGAGCCAGAGGATTCCCGCGCCCACCGCGACCATCATCAGGTTGCTCGGGAACGCGTTCTCACGGTCCTGCCAGCGGCGTGGTCCGAGGATCGCGGCGCCCACGAACGCGGCGACGCCAGCGCTCAGGTGGATGACGTAGCCGCCCGAGTAGTCGACCGCGCCCTTCTGGGCGAAGAAGCCGCCGCCCCAGAGCAGGCAGGCGTTCACGCAGTAGATCAAGGTGATCCACAGCGGCACGATCAAGAGCCACGCCTTGAACTTCAGTCGCCCGACCAGTCCACCGAGGAAGAGCAGCGGGGTGATCGCGGCGAACACGAACTGGAAGTACGCCAGCGTCGCCGTCGAGTAGTGGAAGGGGATCAGCGAGTTGGCACCCGAGACGGCTTGACCCTGCTCCGCGCCAGCGGTGGAGAGCGGCGTGAAGTGGCCTACGAACCCGCTCCAGAACGATCCGGTCGAGCCGAAGTGCGATATTGGTCCGAAGGCCATGTTGTAGCCCCAGAGCATCCACACGACGAGGGTCAACGAGAAGCCGGAGAACACCATCAACATCGTGTTGACGATCCACTTCTTTCGCACGAGTCCTCCGTAGAGGACGGCCAGTCCCGGCAAGCTCATCAAGCCGACCAGAGTCGCGGCCACGAGTTGCCAGGTGTTGTCGGCCGGATTCAGCCAACTGGGATACGGGATGTTGGTCGCTGCGAATAGCACATCCACTCCTTTGATAACTAGGAGAGGGCGACGCTGACCTCTGGTTGTTCGCACCAGTGTGCCAACCAAGGATTTCTAATTCGTTAGCGAAGTGTTTCGTGCGTATTAACTACGACGCGGTGCCGGAACCACCTGGTCCCGCGGACGCCGGAGCCATCAGGGATCGCTCCACCACCTGGGAGATGTCCATCACCGAGACTTCGTCGCCCTTGCCGTTGGCCTTGACGGCGTCGTCGAGCATGATCATGCAGAACGGGCAGGCCGTCGAGACGATGTCCGCTCCGGTGCCGAGGGCCTCGTTGGCGCGGTCCATGTTGACGCGCGTGCCGATGTTCTCCTCCAGCCACATGCGCGCGCCGCCCGCGCCGCAGCAGAAGCCCTTCTCCCGACAGCGCCCCATTTCGACCTGCTTGACGCCCGGTATCGCGTCGAGCACGTTGCGCGGCTCGTCGAAGACCCGGTTGTGGCGCCCGAGGTAGCAGGGGTCGTGGTAGGTCACGGTCCCGGAATAGTTGACGCCGGGCACGAGACGGCCAACGGCGACCAGGTGGCTCAGCAGCTCGGCGTGGTGGATCATCTCGAACTCGCCGCCGAGGCCCGGGTACTCGTTCTTCATCGTGTTGAAGCAGTGCGGGCAGCTGGCGACGATCTTCTTGGCGCCCACTTCGTGCAGGGTGGCGATGTTGGCCTTGGCCATCTCCTGGAAGAGGTACTCGTTGCCCAGGCGCCTCGCGGGGTCTCCGGTGCAGGACTCGCGGGGTCCGAGGATTCCGAAGGTCACCCCGGCGCGGTGCAGCATCCTCGCGGTCGACTCGACCTGCTTGCGGCCGCGCTCGTCGAGCGAGCCCGCGCACCCGACCCAGTAGAGGTACTCGATGTCGTCGGGAATCGGGCCGTCGATGATGGGCACCTCGAAGTCGAGCGCGCCGAGCCACTCGGTGCGCTTGGACGAGCCGAGGCCCCACGGGTCCCCCTGATTCTCCATGTTGCGCAGCAGCAGACTCGCCTCGGAGGGGAACCTCGACTCCATCAGGACCTCGTAGCGGCGCATGTCGATGATGGCGTCCACGTGCTCGATGTCGACGGGGCACTGCTCGACGCAGCTGCCACACGTGGTGCACGACCAGAGCACGTCGGGATCGATCGTCGTCGGCACCAACGTCGCGACGTCGCCCGAGGCCTCGCCCGACAAGAGCCGGTCGGCCGAGGCGAACATGTTGTCGCGCAGTCCCATGATGAGCAACTTGGGGCTGAGGGGCTTGCCGGTGCTCCACGCCGGGCACACCGACTGGCAGCGCCCGCACTCGGTGCAGGTCGCGAAGTCGAGCATCTGCTTCCAGGTGAAGTCCTCCACCTTGCCGACGCCGAAGACCGTGTCTTCGGTCACGTTCTCCATGTCCATGTCGGGGGTCTTGTCGAGGCCACCGAGCGCGCGGGGGCGGCGAGAGACGCCGATGTTGATCGGCGCCAGGAAGATGTGGAGGTGCTTGGAGTAGGAGACGAAGACGAGGAAGCCCGTGATCACCGCGATATTCGCCAGCAGGAAGACCGCTTCGAGCACGCCGTTGACGCCGGTGCCGAGCGGGTGGAGCCAGATCGCGACGACGTGGCTCGCGAAGGCCCACTTTGAGTTCCCGTAGGGGAAGTGACCGGTGTTGATCTGCGCGCCGCGGTAGATCAGCAACGTGATGATGACCATGGAGATCATGAAGAGCACGAGCCACGCAGCACCCAGGTGGCTGCCGTAGAAGCGGCTGGATCGCTCCTTTCGCGACGGGGCGTTCTTTATGCGGATGATCGTGAAGACCGCGAGCGACACCAGCACGGCGGTCGCGAAGAAGTCCTCGACGAAGGCCAGCCAGTTGCTCTGGCCGATGAGCGGGATGTGGAAGCCACGCTGGAAGAGCGAACCGTAGGCCTCGATGATCGTCGTCATCAGCACGGTGAAGCCCCACATCGTGAAGAAGTGCGCGAGGCCCGGCACGGTCCAGTGAAGGATCTTGCGTTGGCCGGCGACTTCGACAACCTCGGCTTCGCCGACCTTTCGAAAGCCCTGCCAGCGTCGAGGGGCCGCCTGGCCGCTTCGAATGAGGCGCGACAGCCAGTAGAAGCGTTGGCCGGCCACGATGAAGCAGATTGCGGTTACGCCGAGTCCAATAATGATCCGAGCTAACACCGCAATCCCTCCATCTATTGGACGCTACGACTTCTTGAAGTTTTCCGAGTACCGGCTCGCCGTGGGTCCGCGCTGGCCGCGGTACTTCGAACCGAGGCCCGACGCACCATAAGGACGGTCGGCGGGCGTTGTCATCTCGAAGAAGCTGATCTGGCCGATCTTCATGCCCGGATACAGCGTGATGGGAAGGTTCGCCACGTTGGAGAGCTCCAGCGTGAGATGCCCGTCCCAACCGGCATCCACGAAGCCGGCGGTCGAATGGATCAGCAGTCCCAGTCGACCGAGAGAACTCTTGCCCTCGAGACGCGCCACCAGATCGTTGGGAAGGGCGACGCGTTCGACCGTGGAGCCGAGCAGGAACTCCCCGGGGTGCAGGATCATCGGGTCGGTGGGGCCGACATCGATGAGTTCGGTGAGATCCTCTTGCGCCTCGCGCACGTCGATCACCCGCTGGGAGTGATTGCGAAACACGCGGAAGAGCTGGTCGATGTGCAGGTCCACCGAAGAGGGTTGAATGCAGTCGTCCCCGATCGGGTCGATGATGATTCGACCCTGTTCGAGAGCCTCTTTGATTGAGCGATCTGAGAGCACCATAACCATGGCAACGATACTCCTAAGTAAGGGCGGTCCCAGAACTTCTGGTCACCGAACATCGCGAACCATTCCCCAACCACAACGGACCCGACAGTCAGTTCGCGAACGGGAACTCCGTCGTCCACTTCATTGCGCCTTCGTGGCCGATCACCATCGCCTCGTAGTCGTAGACCCCTTCGATCAGCGAAAGGACCTGCTCGCCGCCGACGACGAGGGCCGTCGCGAGCGCGTCGGCGAGGCCCAGGTCCGGACCCGTGACGCTCGCCGAGGCGAACGCCGTCTCGTAACGGTCCGTGAACGGGTTGAACAGATGCTCGCCGCGCTCGTAGGCCCCGGACGTCGCGATCGCCCCGCGCAGCTCCACGGTGCACGCCAGTGACGTCGGTGAGGAGGGATTAACGATGCCGATGCGAAACGGGCTTTCGGAGGTGGGACCCCCAAAACTGGCGATGTCACCGGCGGCGTTCACCATGGCCCCGCCAACTTCGCTGCCGACCAGGTCCTCGAGCGCTTGCTGGGCGGCCCAACCCTTCACGTAGCCGCTCGGGTCGACGCCCCCGGGAAGACGCCACGGGTCGAACCAGCCGCCCGAGAGCTCCTTCGCGCCCTTGCAGTTCTCCAGGACCTCGGTGACGTCGACCGGCGCTTCTCCGAGCGCGATCTCCCCGCGACGCAGCCGACTCAGCGGACTGTCCGGCTTCCAGGTGCTGAAGACCTTGTCGACTCGATGGAGGGTGGCGACGGCCTTGGCGAGGAAGGGCAGCAGCGTGTCGGGATCAATCCCCTCGTCGTCATAGATATCGAAGGTGACGACGGTTCCCATCACTTCTTCACGGTGATGAATGGTCAAGGGTCGAAGACCATCTGACCGGGGGGATGTCATTTGAAGCCCAGTGTCTTCAGCGCGTCCTGGAGCGAGAGTTCGAAACCCGCGCTCGTGTAGCTCGCCCCCGACACTCCTTGGATGCTGGCGCTTTGGGCCTGCAAAGCCTGCTGTTCGAGCTGCGGGATCGCCATCTGGTCAATGGACTGCGAGCGGAAGTTCCCGCCGTCGTCCAATGTACCGATCGTCACCTTGGCGATCTTCGTGCCGGTCAGCGTGACCGTGACCGAAAGCACGCCGAAGTTGTAGTTGACGAGCGGACCCGTGGCGGTGCGCGCGGCGCTCGATGCGGCGGTCGTCGTCGTTGTCGGAGCCACCGTGGTCGTGGTGGTTCTCGTCGTGGTCGTCGTCGTACGCGCGGCGGTCGAGGTCGTCGAGTTGCCGGTCTTGGACTTGGCGGCTCTCGAGGAGGTCGCGGTCGTGGGAGGAGTCGTGGAAGGAACGGTCGTCGTCGGAGGAGGACTCGTGGTGGTGGGCGGCGAAGTGGTGGATGGGGACGGACTGGTGGTGGTCGGGCTGGAACCAGCGGTCCCTACCGTGCCGAGGTTGAGTTTCGCCGGTGACGTGTGAAAGCCCAGCACACCGAACAGACCGGCCAACGTTCCGGCAATGACGATTGGCGATCTCCTCATTTCGCTGGCTCAATGTTCAAAGTCGTCATCTTCTGCCCTCTTGCTCTAGAAGCTGAACGCTTCGTGGTGGATTCTCTTAGGGTCGCAACCTTGCCGCAGTGCCGCCGCCACGACCCGCTCGGTGAATCCGTCCGGCCCGCAGACGTACACGTCGCTCTTGGCGATCTTGGGAACGAGTCGGCCCATGGTTCCGGGATCGAACGAGACCTCCTTGCGAGAGCCCACCAGCTCGTGGAACTTCCCTCCACGCATCCGAACGAGCTCCTCGACCTCGTCGCGGTGGACGATGTCCTCAACGCACGAAGCTCGAATCACGACCGAGACGTCGACGTCCGTCGGAAGGTCCTCCAGCAGCGCGCGAAGCGGCGTGATCCCGACGCCCGCTCCGATGAGCGTGACGCGACCCTGGGTGCGGGCGTGCCTCGTGAAGGTGCCGTAGGGACCTTCGATGAACACTCGGGTGCCGTGCTTCAGATGCGCAACCGCCTTCGACTGATCGCCCGAGCCCTTCACCGTCACTCGGAGGAAAGGCGGATGGGGCAGCGCTGACAGCGAGTAGGGATGACTGTGCCAGAAGAGCCCTCTCGCGAAGAACCGCCACTGGAAGAACTGCCCGCCCGAGACCGCCAGGCGCGAGAGGTGCTCTCCCGAGATCGTGAGCGAATACACGCCCGGTGTTTCTTCGACGACGTCGGCGACGCGAAGTTGATAGCGCAGGTTCTTGATCACGGGCCACACGAAACGGCTCACGAGCACGAGTCCGGCGGTGAGCGACCAGATTGCGATCCAGAATGCCCGCGTGAGCGGATGTCCGAGGAATACGACCCCGGTGACGATTTGATGGGCGAACGCCAGCGCGAGGGCCAGGTAGATGTAGAGATGGATGACCCACCACGTTTCGTACTTCATCTTGCGGCGGGCGATCCGGGCCGACGAGAAGCCGGCCACGACCAGCAGCCCGAAGCCGACCATCGCCGCCAGCATGTCGGGGTAGTTGGCGAGAAACACCCACAACTGATGGAGAGGTCCGACCTTGGTCATCTGCGCGTATCCGAGTGTGATGGTCACGACGTGAAGCGCGATGAGCGCGACGGGCCAGCCGCCGATGCGCCGGTGCCAGCGAACGAGGCGGTCTTGGCCGACGGTCCGTTCGAGCCAGGGCAGCCGAGAGATCAGCACGATCATGACCAGCATCGAGTACGTGCCGGTGAAGCCCGCGAGACGCCCGACCGCGATGAGCCAGCCACCCGGCGAAGCGAGGGTGCCCCCGGTCTCCCCGATAACGACGAGTGCGATGACGACTCCGAAGCCGATTCCGGCGAGGGCGGCGAGGAGGTCGGCCACCCACGGCTTCGGGGCGTGACCGTGGCGTCGCCTGGTCGCGATCGAGTGATTCGTCCACGTTGGACGCTCGACCCTTCGAAGTTGTCTGGTTGGAGCCACGTGGAGAGGGTAACTTTCGAACATAAGAGCACCCCAAGAAGAACTTGGGAAAATCCCTATTCATCCGGCCCTCGCGCGACCTCAGGAACTGGGCAGCGGCGTCTCGCCGGGATCGAAGCGCCCCACGTCCACCCCGATCTTCTTGCCGATGCTCGACACGTGGAGATGGATCTCCTCCAGAAGGTCGGTGTTGGTCTTGATGAGGGCGGTCAGTTCCGTGTTCTCCTGGATGAGCGTCTTGATGTCGTCGGTGTTGTTCGCGGTGTGCAGCGCCACCTCGGACGAGATCGAGTCGGCGCGCTTGGCGGCGATGAGGAGAGCAGCCGCTTGGACGCCGGCCATCATCGAGAGAAACAGGTTGAGCAGGATATACGGGTACGGGTCGAACGCCTTGTGGTGAAGGATGTGCTGGATCAGGAGTGTGTTGACGAGTGCCCACAAGATCAGTACCCCGAAGAAGCCGAACACGAAGGGCCAGGACCCCATTAGGTTCCGCATTCGATCAGCGGCCCTTTCGCCCAGCGAGAGCTCGTTTCCGGATCGAACGCCAGGATGCTTGTGCCAGTGGCTCTGCCACGATGAATTTGCCATGGCCCCGATCGTACGCACACCCCGCGTCGATTCAAGCGGGCCGCTCGCGGAGGACTCGTGAGAGGGGCTGGCAAGAACGGTACGATAGAGCGCACGCGGGCGTAGTTCAGCGGCAGAACATCAGCTTCCCAAGCTGAGAACGCGAGTTCGATTCTCGTCGCCCGCTCCATTCCAGTTCCCCTTGCGGGGACTGGGCTTTGGGGTCGTAAGGACTGCTGCACTCATTGCCACTGTTCGCTCCTGTTGTGCACCGTTTGCCACCTCCAGGTGCCGCAGTACTTTCGCAACATCGAACGAGGTGGCCGCCAACTTCTGTCGGCACAGGGAAACTACCCGGCGGTTGTGACTCATGATCGATCGAGCGACTCCACACGCGAACGTGAATTTGAGTTCCTCAGGCCGTACGTTCGCGGAGATCAGGACCACCAGGTCCGCGCCCTGTACGAGTATTCCATTGGTCGTGCTGCGCAATCGGTGGAAGTCACCTCAGTGACGGTTCGCGCCGAACCCGCCGTATTCCTGCATTCCCGAGACTGACGCAAACGTCGGCACAGGGAATCCTCCGGAAATTGTTGCCCGCCCTTAAGTGCCCTCACGCGGAGTCCTTAGTGGGCCCGGCACAGTATGGGTGACGCGCGGAGATGCTCTCCGCGCCAAGGAAGAAGCACCGTGTATCGGACCACCGCCAATCGACTTCGCCGCATCGCCGTCGCCTTTGCGCTTACGCTCGGCGCCACTGGAGGTGCGCTCGCCGCCACCCTGACCATCCTCGGTACGGGGGCCAACGGCCCCGCGAGCACCGCAGCCGTTGCTCACGGAACCTCGAACTCGTCAAAGGCGGCGCGTGGCGTGGTTGCCACGACGGCGCCAGTGACGGCCAGTCGCACATCCGTGACGTCGACCATCACCAGTCCGTCAGGAGCCGTGTCGACGCAGGCGGATGGAGAAATGGCTCTCCGATTGGGCTCTGGCAACTCACCTGGAACGCCAACCGCCAGAATCTGGAACGGATTCCCCCTCGATAGCGCTCCAGGCCAGTTCCGGCGCAGCAACTGAGCCGAGCCGATCGTCGGCGCGTCAGGGTCTACGTCGGGCCCGTCGTAGCCGCGGGCTTCGGCTAGAGGAGGATCGATCGGGTCGTCGCGGGATCAGCGCCCCCGAAAGCGCGCGAAGAATCCCTCACTCGAACTCGTCGCCGAACTGCTCTCGTCGCACGTGCACCGCTGATTCTTCGGTACACCGACCAATGCCTGCTCGATGTGGTTGCCGCATCCGCTCCACGTCGCCTTCCCACAATTCCTGCAAGTTGTCTTACCGCACATCGTTGTTGCCTTTCTCTCTTGGTTTACTGGTTGTTGTCAATAGGTCGCGTTAGCCCACGAGTTGAAGTGGAGCCGCCGCTGGCGAGCAGTGCCACGTCCGGTAGCCGCCGTCGAGGTTCCTGGCGTGGAAGCCCAGTTCGTTGAGCAGCAGCGTCGCGGTGTGACCGCGCTGGCCGACCTGGCAGTTGACGACGATGTCGGTGTGCTCAAGCTCACTGAAACGCTCGCGAAGCTCGTCGACCGGGATGTTGACCGCCCCGGGCAACGTGCCGCGCGCGAACTCCTCGCGCGTACGCACGTCCACGAACTGCGCTCTCTGGGCCCGATAACCGTCGACCTCGTTCCACTGCACCGTCTCAATCAGTCCCGACAGCACGTTCTCGGCGATATAGCCCAGCATGTTCACTGGATCCTTCGCCGAGCCGAACGGCGGGGCGTAGGCCAGCTCGAGGTCCGCGAGTTCCGGGGCCGTGAGCCCGGCCCGGATGGCCGTGGCGAGCACGTCGATCCGCTTGTCGACACCTTCGGTACCCACGCCCTGGGCGCCGAGAATCTCGCCCGACGAGGGGTCCACGAGCAGCTTGAGACACATGGACTTCGCTCCGGGGTAGTAACCAGCGTGTGACGCCGGGTGGGTGTGGACGGCGAAGAACTGACGGCCCTGAGCCGCGAGTCGTTTCTCGTTCCAACCGGTCGTCGCGATCGTAAGGTCGAAGACCTTGACGATGGCCGTACCGATCGTGGTGCGAGGTCGCACGGTGCGCCCGGTGATGTGGTCCGCGACGACCCGACCGTGACGATTGGCGATGTTGGCGAGGGGGACCAACGTGGCCGACCCGTCCAGAGCGTCCGCCTTCTCGGCGGCGTCACCGATCGCGTAGACGTTCTCGACGCTGGTGCGGTTGAACTCGTCGACGGCGATGCCGCCGCGCTCGCCGATGCGCAGCCCCGCCATCCGCGCGAGTCCAGTGTCGGGCCGCACGCCGATGGCGACGATCACCAGATCCGCGGGCACGAACCGACCCGACGCCAGGCGCACGTCGCTCGGCGTGATCGCCTCGACCGAATCGCCAAGGAAGAGCATGACGCCGTGGCGGCGCAGTTCGTCCGCGACCGGCGTCGCCATCTCCGGGTCCAGCGGGGCGAGGACCTGATCCGTCGCCTCGATGAGGGTCGTCGAGATGCCCTTGTGCTGCAGATTCTCCGCGATCTCGAGTCCGATGAAGCCCCCGCCAATCACGACGGCGTGCCGGGGCGACCGCTCGACCTCGCTCACCAGCCGTTCGACGTCCTCGACCGTGCGCAGTGGCAGGGCCCGCTCGATACCGGGAATCGGGGGGATGATCGGCGACGCCCCTGGGCTGAGGATCAAGTAGTCGTACGAGATCTCGGAGGTTTCATCCTTCACGAGGTTGCGCGCCGTGACGGTGCGGGCCGAGGCATCGATGGCCAGGGCCTCGGTGTCAACGCGCACGTCGAGGCGGAACCGGTTGTGCAGTGACGCCGGGGTCTGGAGCAGCAGCGACTCCTCCTCCTCGATCACGCCACCGACGAAGTACGGGAGGCCGCAGTTTGCGTAGGAGACGTGGCCGGTCTTCTCGAGCACGATGATCTCAGCCTCATTGTCCAGACGACGCAACCGCGTCGCCGCCGACATCCCCCCGGCTACTCCCCCGATGATGACTACTTTCACGTATCTCCTTTAGGCCAGGCTCAGGAAGAGCTTCTGGAACTTCTCGGTCATTGGTCCGCTGTCGACGGTGGGATCCACGATGCACTCCTTGAGGCTCGTGGAGATCAGCGTGAACGCCGCGGTGTTGATGGCCTTGGCCACCGCCGCCATCTGCGTGACGATCGACTCACACGAACAACCTTCGTCGAGCATGCGTACCACCGCACCCAACTGGCCGTGGGCCCGCTTCAGGCGATTGGCAATGGCGGTGATCTGTTCCTCGTCTTGCAGAGTGTGTGGTGATTCAGCGGATGTCATAGCTTTGCCTTCCTTGGGACGCCGCCTCCGGCGGGTGCAGTCGTCCAATCGAACTAGTTGGGTGGAGGACTATCGACCCCTGAAGGGCTGGCCCATGAGCGGTGCGAGTAGGCACACGTTGGCGCCACCCGCGAACAGGGGAACCAGTCCGATGACCGACAGCGTCAACCAACCGCCCCCCAGCGCGAATCCAACGACGATAAGCGCGATCCCCGCGACGGCGCGCAGCAGTCGCCCGCTACCTGATGACATGAACTTGACGAAATTCATAATTCCTCCTGTTCACGAGGGTTCTTCGCCCCTCGTACGGCCGACATAGCGGTCGGCTCATGTGGTAAAGTATATACCCCTAGGGGTATACGCGCAAGTAGCGTGACGAGACCCGAGCAGGAGGTTGCCCGTGGCAACGGTTGAGCTGACAGAGAAGGACTTCGAAGAGATCGTCGCGTCGAACGACGTGGTGCTGATCGACTTCTGGGCGTCGTGGTGCGGTCCGTGTCGAACGTTCGCGCCGATCTTCGAGAAGGTATCGGCGCAGTTCCCCGACGCGGTCTTCGGCAAGGTGGACACCGAGGCCCAGCAGGCGCTCGCCGCGTCGTTCAAGATCATGTCCATTCCCACGCTGATGATCATCCGTGAGCGGGTCGTCCTGTTCAGCCAGGCCGGTGCACTACCCGAGAACGCACTCGTCGACGTGGTCGAGAAGGTGATGGCGCTGGACATGGAGGAAGTGCACCAACAAGTGCTCGCCCAGCAGAGCACGGGGTCGTAGGAAGCCGCTCCCTTCATCGGGTGAGCGTCAACCCGTCTCGCGCCGGGGCGATCCGCAGGCTCCGATAACTTGAGGGTTTGGGTTCGAGGGGGTCACGCAGAGGAGCGTCATGAATCGGTGGTTTCGGATTCTCGAGTCGGAGTCGGAGGTCGAGACGCCCTCTCGGTACTTCGGGCCCAACTGGTTCGCGTCGGTGATGGGGACCGGCATCATCGCCAACGCCGGTGCGATCCTGCCCGTCCACGTCGCGGGACTGCACGAGTTCGCGCTCACCGTGTGGCTGATCGCGGCGGTCCTGCTCGCCGCGCTGATCGTGGCGACCGTGGTGCACTGGCTTTCCCACCGGGCGCTCGTTCGCAGTTATGGCCTCGACGTGCAGATGTCGCAGTTCTACGGCGCGCCACCGATGGCGCTCTTGACCGTGGGTGCGGGCGCCGTGCTCGTCGGCCGTTCGTTGATCGGGCTGCGCCTCGCCGTCGACCTCGACTGGGTCCTGTGGGCTACGGGCACCGCGCTCGGACTCTTCACGGCGGTCGCGATCCCCTACCGACTGTTCACGCAGATCCAGGTGCGCCCCGACGCTGCGTTCGGCGGGTGGCTGATGCCGGTCGTGCCCCCGATGGTGAGCGCCGCCACCGGGGCCTTGCTCCTGCCCTACATGGCGCCGGGGTCGGGTCGGGCCACGATGCTCTACGCCTGTTACGCGATGTTCGGCATGAGCCTAATGGCCGCCATGATCATCACGACCCTCATCTGGTCTCGCTTGGCTCACTACGGATCCTCGAACAGCCCCCGAGTTCCTACGCTGTGGATTGTGCTTGGCCCGCTGGGCCAGTCGATCACGGCCGCCGGGATTCTTGGCGCCAACGCACACCTCACCGTCTCGCCCCAGCTGGCGAGCGCCATGAGTGTCTTCTCGGTTCTCTTCGGCGTCCCCGTCTGGGGCTTCGCGATGCTGTGGGCGGCTCTCGCCGCGACGTTGACCCTGCGCACGATGCTGAGCCACATGCCGTTCTCGTTGACGTGGTGGAGTTTCACCTTCCCCATCGGCGTGGTCGTCACGGGGACGATCCGCCTATCAGCCGAGACGGGACTGGCGGCCTTTCGTTGGGCGTCGGTCGCGGGTTACGTCATACTCGTCGGAGCGTGGATCGTCGTGGCGTCGAGAACGGTGCACGACACCGGCAAGGGAACCCTCACGGCGCCTCCCAAGCCTGGAGCCTCTGCCCCGCCGGCGACAAAGGGCGTTGCGTGAGCCGGATCGTCAACTGGCCGTCGCGCTCCGCCCGCGGTAGCGGTGCTCGTCGACAGATGGGCCGCGGGGAAGAAGCGACACCACCGCTCTCCGAGTTGCCCTCACCCCGGTGAGCACGAGCCCCCTTGGGATCGGGCGTCGACCTGCCATCCGGACGCCGGATCGGGAAAGAAGTCGCCCGACGCCGGATCCTGGAGATAGGCGTAGGGAGGTTCGAGGCCCGCGGCGATCCGCGCGACGGCGTCGAGCAGCTTGCCAATGTCCTCGTCGGTGGTGTTGATCCCGCAACTCGCCCGGACCGCGCCGGGCATTGCGTGTCGGTCGCCTCGACGGACGTCCGCGCGAAATCGGGCGACCTCGTCGCCGGTGAGCCCGAGAAGACGTATGAGGTAGGGGTGCGCGCAGAAGCAACCGTGACGGACACCGATGCCGAACTCGACCGAGAGCCGAGCTGCCAGGAGCGCGAAGGGCACGCCCTCGACCGTGAAGGCGGCCACGGGCAAGGTGTCGGTCTCGAGTCCCGGTCCGAGCACCTTCACGCCGGGAATCGCCATGAGCCCGCCACGCAACGCGCGCGACGCGCATCGGTCGTGCTCGATGATCGCCGGCCAGCCGAGTTCGCTGAGCGTGTCCATCGCCGCGTGCAGGGCGACCGCGCCCATGACGTTCGGCGAACCCGCCTCCTCTCGATCCGGCGGTGAGGTCCAGACGACCTCGTCGAGACCAACCAGGTCCACCGCCCCACCACCCGCGAGGAACGGGTCGCCGTCGGTGAAGGCGCTTCGCGGACCGATGAGCACGCCCGCTCCGAACGGGGCGTACATCTTGTGACCACTCCACGCGACGAAGTCCGCGGTGCGAGGGAGAGGGCGGTGGGGCGCCAGTTGCGCTCCGTCGACCACCACGGGAATCCCGCGGGCGTGGGCGACTTCGATGATCTCCTCGACGGGCGGCATCCATCCGGTGATGTTCGACGCCCCGCTAAGGGTGAGGATCCGGGGCCGGGGTGCCACGTCCAGTGCGGTCACGACGTCGTCAACCGTGAACGTCCCGTCCGCGGCGCACTCCACGTACCGGCAGGTGGCCACGCGCGACCACGGCAACAGGTTCGCGTGGTGCTCGACCACCGTGGTCACGACAACGTCGTCGGCGCGAAGGCGCAGACGGTAGACGAGGTGGTTGATGGCCTCGGTCGTGTTGCGACAGACGATGACCACGTCGTCGCGACCCTCTCGCCCGGCGAAGCGCAGCGCCGCTTCGCGCGCGTCCTCGTACTCGGCGGTCGCCAGCTGCGACTTATAGCCGGCGCCTCGATGGACGCTCGAATACGAGGGCAGGAACTCCTGGACGCGTGCCATCACCGAAGGGAGCGCCCCCGTGGACGCAGCGGCGTCGAGACCGACGTAGGGACGAGACACGCCGTCGATGCAGGGCACCAGACTCCCGTCGCCAATGAGTGGGAGGGGAAGATTCATAAACGACCCCTCAGCATTCCAGATCGATACTGAGCGCATTCTCACGCTTGGTCCAAGCGTGCGCCATCTCGGAGCCCATCGGCCTTGATCGTCGGCAAGCGAAGACTATGGCAATAGCACCGAAAGCCATCGGAACGCCTCCAGGTCGCCTTGGAGTTGGAGCCGTCGCCCCAAGACCGGATTATCGGTCACCTGGCTCACGTGTCGGGCGATGGCCTTGTGCTGGCGTTCCCGATCAACCGGAACGAGGAAGTCCAACTCCTCAGTTGACCGGCCGACGAAGCCCGCTCCGAACTCACGATTCAACTCGTCGGTCACGAATTCGGGCAACGCCCACGCCAGCACCGGCACGCCGAGTTCGTGTCCCGCCGTCACGCCAGCCTCGGTCGCCCGGTGGTGATCGAAGTGTCCGGTGATGCCGCCTTCATCGAAGACCAGGAGGAGATCCGCCTGCACGTGTTCGACGACCTTTTGGATGTGTCTCGTCATCAGGTCGAGTGGTTCGCTTCCCAGACCGCCGTCCGGGTAGTGCAGTAACTCGATCTCCATGACGCCAAGCTCAGCCGCGGCGTCGGCGAGCTCTGCGGCTCGGACGCGACCAAGTTCGGGCGCGTCGGCGCCGAGCGTCGACGCCTCGCCGTGGGTGAAACAGAGCACGGAGGTCGAAGACCCGGATGCAACGAAGGCGGCGAGCGCCGCGCCAAGGCCGAAGCTTTCATCGTCGGGATGCGCGCAGACGGCCAGGACCGAACGAGCTTCGGGTAACGCCGTTACCTCGCGGGCTATGCGGACATCAGTCATGTCACACCTCGGCTTTCGATCGGGAACTACGAACTCCCCAATCGAGTTCATCGTAGCATATACCCTGGGGGGTATCATGTACGGATCTTGCTTTTGGCGGAGAGGTCCATCGACCCTCATCGACTCTCGCGCTCCACCTGTTCATCATGCGTCTGTCGTTAATATCCGTTCCATGGTCCCTTGGCCGGTCTTCATCGCTGCGGGAGCGTTGGTCGGACTGCTCGTCGGATTGTTCGGCGTCGGTGGCTCCTCGATCGCGACGCCCCTGCTGGCCCTGCTCGGTGTCCCGGGGCTGCTGGCCATCGCGACCCCGTTACCAGCGACGATCCCGACGGCCATCGCTGCGGCGCTGAGCTACTCCCGCAACGGAGAGACTCGACCCCGGGCCGCGGGCTGGACCCTGCTCGGCAGCGCGCCCGCTGCCATTGCGGGAGCGTTTCTCTCCCAAACGGTCGGAGGTGCGAGATTGCTGATCGCTTCCGGACTCGTCCTCGTGGTCATCGGACTTCGAGTCATCCGGCCCATCGCCGAACCGCTCCAGGTCTCGGGCACCGTCCGACGCCGAAATCGCCTTCTCCTCGTCGCCGCGGCCGCGTTCGTCGGGTTCTTCTCTGGACTCCTGGCCAACGGTGGCGGCTTTCTGCTCGTCCCGATGTACCTCCTCGCCTTCGGTCTCGATATGCGAAAGGCTGCCGGGACCAGCCTTCTGGTCATCGTCGTGCTGAGCGTGCCAATCCTCGCTGTTCATGCCGCGCTCGGACACATCGATTGGACCGTGGCCGGGGCATTCTCGCTGGGGGCTGTCCCGACAGGCTTTTGGAGCGCACGGCTCGCCCAGCGGGTCGCCGCAAGGAAGCTGCAGCGGACGTTCGGGTGGTTCCTGGTGATATCTGGTCTTGCGTTCGTCGTCTACCGCATCGTTGCAGCATAGGAATCCCTCGCGAGTCGAGGGTGGCCCGACCTGCCCGCGATGTCCAGGCACCACGATGCGGCACGGTTCGACGCAAGTCCACCTTGCGACGAACGGCACACCGCGACGAGCGCCTCCTCGACGCTCCATGCATGGAGGTTCGTCGCCCTGATCGCCGGGGGCGTGCGCGGACCAGAGTCACTATCCTTTCGCGATCAACCCACGCTCGACGTGGCGATTCCTGATCTCGCGTGAACGCATCAATGGAAGAGGGTCGTAGTCGCGGCAACTGTCACAAGTGTTACGATTAGTCCTATGCTCATCCTCGTGACACAGAAGAACCAGGCCCACGAGGACGTTGCGCGCATTTCGAGCCAACCGTGGGGGTGGTTCCCTTGAGTCACGGCGACCTCACTGCGAGTACACCGCCGCCGTCACCTGGCACGATGGAAAGACTGATGCTGGACGATACCGTGGGTTTTCGCCTCAGCCGAGTAGCCCGCGCCCGTCGTCAGGCATGGTCGCAGGAACTGACCCACCTGGGTCTGACTCCACCCCAAGCGGCGATACTGCGGGGTATCGCCGAGTCCTCGGACCGTTCGCTTCGCTCGCTCGCGCGCACCTTGGGAACCGACCCAATGTCGGCCAAGCGTTGCGTGGACGAACTCGAGTCCCGCGAGCTCGTGCGCAGTTCGAGCTTGCCCCAGGACCGCCGGCCGCGCGTATTGAACCTCACCGACGCCGGACGTCAAGTGATGACCGAGCTCGACTTTCTCGTCCGGCGCCAGGAGGTCAGGCTGCGTACGATGCTCTCGCCGGTCGACTACCAGCAGCTGCTCGGTGTTCTCGATCGGCTGGAAGAGGGCCTCCATCTCACCGGTAGCCCCGGTGAGCGCTTCGACCAACACGGAAGTGAGTGAAGAAGATGGATGAACATGACGAACAGCCCGGCCATGTCTGGAACCGGCGTTACGCCGAGAGCGGGTGGTCGGTCGTTCCCGACGTGAGCCTGGTCGAGCTCGTGGCGCCGCTCAATCCCGGACGAGCTCTTGATCTCGGTTGCGGCACGGGCCGCAACGCCCTGTGGCTGGCGCGCGCTGGCTGGGAGGTCACGGGCGTCGACGCCTCGGCCGTTGGCCTCACGATGGCTCGTGAGCAGGCGGCGCGCGAAGGCCTTCACCTCACCTTCGAAGAAGCCGACCTCCTCGCCTATCAACCATCCCCCGAGCACTACGACCTGGTGGTCATTGCGAACATCCACCTCTCGCCCGCTCACCGTGACGCGCTCTTCGACCGCGCCGCCCGCGCCGTGGCACCATCGGGACACCTCTATGTCATCGGGCACCACGTCGACGCGTTCGGTCACCACGGCCCTCCCTTTCGCGAACGCCTCTATGAGGAGTCGCTCTTCCGCGACCGCTTCGACGACTTCACCATCGAGATCCTCGAGCGCCGAGAGCACGCGTCGGACGCTGACGATTCACCCGACGTCTCGGTGCTGCTGTGGGCAGTCAAGAGCGCGGGGCCGGGAGAGGTGGCGTCATGAGTACTGTGACGATCAACGAGCTCGCCACCCGGGAGCGTCGCGGAGTCGCACTCGGCGTCATCGCCGCCGCGCAGCTGATGGTGATGCTGGACCTCACGATCGTGAACGTCGCGCTGCCGTCCATTCAGCGGAGCCTTCACTTCTCCTCGACCAATCTCACGTGGGTCATCGACGCCTACGTCCTTGTGTTCGGCGGGTTGCTCCTGCTGGGAGGACGAGCGGGGGACATCCTGGGACGACGACGGATGTTCTTCGTGGGTATCGCGCTGTTCTCCCTGGCGTCGCTTGCGGGGGGCCTCGCGACTTCGCAGCTCCTCCTGGTGATCGCCAGAGCCGTCCAGGGGGTGGGGGCGGCGATTGCGTCACCGACCGCCCTGGCCCTCATCGCGGTGACCTTTCCCGAAGGGCACGCCCGCAATCGGGCCATGGCGATCTACGCCGCGATGACCGCGGCCGGAGGCGCACTCGGGCTCGTCCTCGGCGGGGCCCTCACCGAGTGGGCGACGTGGCGCTGGGTCTTCTTCGTGAACGTCCCCATCGGCGCCCTGGTCTTGCTGGCCACGCCCTTCGTGCTGCCGAAGGTCGACGGCCACGGCGGGCGTCTGGACATCCCCGGGGCGCTCACCGTTTCGGGTGGCCTCGCCTTGCTGGTCTACGGGCTGGTCCAAGCACCCACCGCGGGTTGGACCGCGACGGGAACGTTGCTGGCGTTCATCGCCGCCGCGATCCTGCTCGCCTCGTTCATCGTGATCGAGCGACGAACGTCGCAACCGTTACTCCCCCCGCACTTCTTGATCAATCGAAATCGGGCCGGGGGTTACGTGATAGCGCTGCTCATCGGCGCTTCGATGTTGTCGCTGCTGTTCTTCCTCACCCAGTTCCTGCAAGAGCAGTTGCACTACAGCGCGCTTCGCGCGGGCGTCTCCTACCTCCCCGTACCGGTGATGGTGGCGTCCACCAGTCTGTTCCTGTCGCGAAAGATCAAGCGGTTCGGCATTCGGGTCTTCCTCACCGCCGGCCCACTTCTCGTCGCGGTCGGGATCTTCTGGGCCTCCTTCCTGACCCCGACGTCGTCGTATGCGGACGTCTTTGGACCCCTCGTCACGTTCGGCATGGGAATGGGACTCACGTTCGTGCCGCTCACCTTGAACGCCGTCTCGTCGGTGCGCAACCACGAACAGGGTCTGGCGTCGTCGCTGCTCAACACGAGCCAACAGATCGGTGGATCACTTGGCCTCGCCGTCCTAGTCACGGTAGCGGCGACCGCCCGTCGCCACCGACTCGAAGCGGCGGCCCGAGCGCTGCACGGGGTGGGCAGGGTGTCGCCGCGCGCGCAGGTGGACGCGACGGTGCACGGCTTTCAAGAGGCGTTGCGTGTCGGCGCGTCGAGCGCCCTCGTGGCGTTCGTGATCGCTGCACTCGTTATACGGGTGCAGCGGCCGAAGAAAGCGCCCGACTCGCCGTAGCCGACAAGAGGGCGCCGGCACGACCGGCGATTCCTCATCGCCGGTCGCGAAGGCTCCGGAACCCTGTGCAAGAGCGGCGGTGAACGTTCGCTCGATGAACGTCGCCCCAGACGTGCTCTCGCAATGTGACCAAGGTCCCCGAAGG
The DNA here is from genome assembly GCA_003132205.1 of Acidimicrobiaceae bacterium. Taxonomy (GTDB): domain Bacteria; phylum Actinomycetota; class Acidimicrobiia; order Acidimicrobiales; family RAAP-2; genus RAAP-2. Next base: position 11,980 of record PKWY01000045.1, on the reverse strand, counting down.
TCGTCTTGACCTCCAGCGCGTCGTCTGTATACTCCCAGGGAGTATGGTGATTTAGGCCAGCCTGACTGGAGACGGTCGGTGATGTTCATCCGGCGCGCCACCGGGCGGTTCACGAGTTCACCACTCGGTCATCCGGCGGTGGCTTGAGTCCGCTGCCTCGAGAGAAGAGGGGGACGCCGATGGCAACACCGGGATACGCCGAGGACAAGGCAGCGGTGCTCGCGCGGCTCAAGAAGGTCGAAGGTCAGGTGCGAGGCATCCACAGGATGATCGAAGACGACCGCTACTGCATCGACGTGCTCCAACAGATCTCCGCCGCCACGCGCGCCCTACAGGGCGTCGCCCTGCACCTGTTGGACGAGCATTTGAGCCATTGCGTCGTCAGCGCAGTGAAGGAGGGTGGGGCGCAGAAAGAGGTCAAGCTGCGCGAGGCGTCAGAGGCGATCGCCCGACTGGTGAAGTCATGACCTCGTTCGTCGCTGCTTCACCCGTCGTCATCGATGTCGGTCGGGGCCTGCGCGAGGGCCTCCTCATGTTCTGGCAGACCCTCTGGGCGCTCGTCCTCGGCTTCACGCTGTCCGGGGTGGTGCAGGCCTTCGTCTCCAAGGATCAAATGCGGGCGAAGTTGGGCTCCCACCGCCCCGTGGTCGTCGCTCGCGCATCGGGCTACGGGATGGTGTCGTCCAGTTGCTCGTACGCCGCGTCGGCGATGGCGAAGTCGCTCTTCGCCAAGGGTGCCGACTTCACGAGTTCCATGATCTTCATGTTCGCGTCGACGAATCTCGTCGTGGAGCTAGGGGTCGTGATGCTGGTCCTGCTCGGCTGGCAGTTCGCTGCCGCCGAGTTCGTCGGCGGGCCGATCATGATCGTGCTGCTCGCCCTCACTGGTGGGGTCGTGTTCGCCGGTCCGGTGATAGAACGAGCGCGTCGCCGCGTTCGCGGAGAGGACGAGGAGGGGTCCGATCACGCCTCATCACCGAGCGACGAGTTCGAGTCAGGCTCGTCGGGCACGAAGTTCCGCTCGCCCGCGGCCTGGTCCGACGCCTCCGCCTACGCCGTGGCCGACGCCACGATGCTCCGCCGGGAACTCGTCATCGGATACCTGGTCGCCGGGCTGCTGGCGGTGCTCGTGCCCTCTCACGCGTGGAACGCCCTGTTCCTGCACGGGCACGGCTTCTGGACCAGCGCCGAGAACGCCCTCGTCGGGCCGTTGATCGCGGTCGTGAGCTGGGTCTGCTCCATTGGCAACGTTCCATTGGCGGCGGCCCTGTGGTCGGGCGGGATCTCTTTCGGGGGCGTGATCGCCTTCATCTTCGCCGATCTGATCTCCATGCCGCTCATACTGATCTACCGCAAGCTCTACGGCGGCGCGCTCACCCTTCGGATGATCACGCTGTTCTACGCCGTGATGGCCGTGGCCGGACTCATCACCGAGGGGATCTTCAGCGCGCTGGGGGTCGTTCCCTCGCGGCGGACGGTCAGCATTTCGACGGCTCACTTCGAGTGGAATTACACGACCTTCCTCAACATCTTGTTTATCCTCATCGCGGGTGGCGTGTGGTGGCTCGCGAGGAATCGTGAGCGATTCGGTGGCGGCGAAGGTTACGCGATCGACCCGGTCTGCGGCATGCAGGTCCGAGTGGCCGACGCCCCGGCGATCATCGTCCACGCGGGACAGAAGTACTACTTCTGCGCGGATCGGTGCCGTGAGAAGTTCGAGGTGAATCCCGGACGTTACCTGGGCCGGGCAGAAGTGGCTGGATCGCCGGGTAGTGCGACGAGTGCCAACGAGGTGCCGAAAATCGACCCCGTCTGCGGCATGTCGGTCGACCCGGCAACGGCGCCCGCCCACCGCGTCCACGAAGGGCGCGACGTCTGGTTCTGCAACGTCGGCTGCGCCGAACGCTTCGACGAGGATCCCGGTCGGTTCGCCGCGCCTGGTGCGGTCCCCGAGGGCATGTCCGAGGGTTGAAGACCCACTGGTCGATGCGATAGTCGCAGGGGTGAACTTGTTTAGAACGGGTCAAGGTCGGCATTGGTCGCTTCGCGGCGATCGGCGAATCGTAAATCGAAACTGCAGCGGCGGACCCGGGTGAGCGGCGGCACGAGCATCACCCGGCCGTGACCGCAGAGCCTCGCGGAAGGGTCGTCTTGCGCCCAGCACGTCGAGGGAAACGGCAGTTCCCTTGCGGGATGGAATTGCACGACGGCGTCAGCGTCAAGTTCGCAACCTCGTGGACATGCATAGTATGAGCCGTATGGGACCGTTCGACGATTCTCACCTGCCCCCGGCTACCTCACTACTGGAGGCGACGCCGCAGCGCCACCGGCAGAACGTAGGGCTCCTCGGAATCAATACGCACGCGACATCCGTGACGCCGCGGTCACCGCTCAGTACTCCAGCCGCCGTGCGCACGGTGTTGACGTATTTCTCCACCTGGTCCTGCAGCGACCGGGTCGATCTGGGTGACACCTTGAGCATCGTCGACTACGGCGACGTCGTGGAGCCCGATGACGAGGGTGGTTCAGAGCGCATTGCCGAGGCAGTAGCTCGCTTCCACCACGACCTCAAGCTTCGGATCATCCTCGGTGGTGACAACGCCGCGACGTGGCATGCTCTGCGGGCCATCGCGGGTGATGAATTGTCAAGTTACGGCCTGGTGACGCTCGATGCCCATTACGATCTGCGCGACGGCCAGACCAACTGCTCACACGTTCGCCAGCTCCTCGAGGCCGGGGTAGAGGGGAATCGCGTCGTGCAGGTCGGCCTGGCCGACTTCTCAAACTCGGAGTACTACGCCCGTCGTGCGCATGAAGCCGGCATCACGGTCATCACTCGTGACCAACTGCGCCGCCAACCAATTGAAGAGGCGGCGGCGCGCGCCATGGAGATCGCCGGTGACGGGGGACGCAGGGTCTACGTGGATATCGACCTGAACGCCGCCGACCTCGCGGTGGCGCCGGGATGTCACGCGGCTGCGCCCGGCGGTTTCAGCGCCGACGAGATGCGACGGTTCGTTCGCACCATCACGGTTGATCCCAGGGTGAGCGCGATAGATATCACTGAGATCGACGTGGATCGCGACAGCCACGATCAGCGCACGGTTCGCCTCGCGGCGTTACTGGTACTTGAAGCCCTCGCCGGAGTTCGAAGGAGACAGTCATGACGGCCGCGCTCGACCCCGGATCTGGAACGTGCGATCGAGGTGGCACCCGCCGTGACGGTGGCGCGACGAACAAGTCTCGCTAGCGGGGTGTCGGGGGTGGGTCCCTCGGCGGCCCGGGCCTGCGGCGGGCCGTGCGCCGGGCTAGCAGCTCCTCAGTCGATTGGGTTCGAGCCGGCGGTGCGACGCAGATGATCGATCCACTGATCTCGGCGGAGTCGCTCTTCGCCCGACTCGATGATCCTGATGTCGTCGTCCTGGAGGTGTCCTTCTACGATCCTGACAAGGCCGCCTACTTCAAGGGCCACGTCCCCGGTGCCCGTTATGCGTACTGGAAGGACTTGCTCTGGCGGGAGTTGGACCGCGAATTCCCCACCTCGGATGTGATGGCCGATCGGCTGGGTTCGCTGGGCGTGGGTGACGACACCACGCTGGTGTTGGTAGGTGATCCCGTGCAGTTCGCCACCTACGCGTACTGGGTGTTGACCATGACCGGGTTCGAGGCACGATCCACCGTCCTCGATGGAGGCCGAGAGACGTGGTCGGTCCAGGGGTATCCAATGACAACTGATCTGCCGGTTGTCGAACCCCGCTCGGTTACGCCCGGACCGGTCGATGCAGCGTGCCGGATCGGGCGCGACGAGGTTCTGGCTGGTCTCGAAAGTCCGGGCCGCTTGCTCATCGACCTGCGCTCTGGCGAAGAGTACTCCGGCGAGCGGGTGGCACCGCTCAGCGCACCTTTCGATCACGGCGCTGAACGGCGAGGCCACATTCCCGGGGCCCGCAATCTAGCGATCGAGCGGCTCCTGAGAGTCGACGGAACCTTCAAGGCGCCCGATGACCTGCGGGCGGAGTTCGCCGCGATCGGCGTCGCGGACGGACAGGAGGTGGTGACCTCTTGTCGATTGAGTCACCGCGCCTCTCTCGGCTGGTTCGCTCTCACCCGACTGCTCGGACAGGACCGTGTGCGGGTCTACGACGGCTCCTGGACCGAATGGGGATCGATCGTCGGCTTCCCAATCGAACGCTGAGGGGCTGGAAGTTGGCGAAAGGAGTCGCAGCGCGAGCAAGTCCGTTTCCAACCACTGTCCTCTCCCTCACGCGGTTCTCGCCCGAGCGCGTCGATTGACATCGGTGCCACTCGAAGCCCAAAGGGCCGTGATGGACCCTTCCCTCCTTGGCGAACTCGTGACCCATCTTTCTCTCAGTACTTGTTGGCGACCATCAGCTCCTGCGCGGGAAAGCGCGTAAGGATGGCCGGCCCGTCGTCGGTGACAACGACTTCCTCCTCGATACGCGCCGCGGAGAAGCCATCCGAAGCGGGACAGTAGGTCTCCAGGGCGAAGACCATTCCAGTCTTCAGCTCAACGGGGTGCGAGAGGCTGTTCAGGTGACTGATAATCGGGCGTTCGTGCAGACCGAGCCCGAGGCCGTGGCCGAACTGCAGTCCGAAGGCCGCCATCTCGCTGGCGAATCCGAACTCGGTGGCGGCGGGCCAGGCTTTGGCGATCACGTCGGTGCCGACGCCGGGGCGTACCAGATCAATGGCCTTATCCATCCACTCTCGAGCCTTGGTGTAGGCGTCGCGCTGGGGGGCCGTCGAACTGCCAACCGCCAGGGTGCGGTAGTAGCAGGTGCGGTACCCGTTGAACGAGTGGATGATGTCAAAGAATGCCTGGTCGCCTGGACGGATGATTCGGTCCGTGAAGTTGTGCGGGTGCGGGTTGCAGCGCTCACCCGAGATCGCGTTGATTGCCTCGACCTGATCGGAGCCCATCTCGTAGAGGCGCTTGTTCGCGAGCGCCACGATCTCGTTCTCGCGGACCCCGGGCTTGAGGGCCTCGAAGATGTCCTGATAGACCCCGTCGACCATGGCCGCCGCCTGTGAGAGCAGCATGATCTCATCCGTTGACTTGATCTGGCGCGCGTCGAGCATGGTCTGTTGGGCGTCGCGAACTTCCACGCCCGCCGCCTGCATCTCGAAGAGAAACGGCAACTCGACGATGTCAATACCGATAGGTTGACCGAGCACACCATGGTCGCCCAGAATCCCGACCAGCTCCTCCACTGCCGATGCGAACAGTCCAGCTTCTGGAGCGATCGCGCCACGCATACCCAGCATGCCCGCGCGAGAGTTCTCGGGCTCGAGCCAAGTTGAAAAGAGCTGGTGATGAATGACAGCGGAACCGAAATCCCAGACGATTGGATCGTGATCGCGTGTCAAGAGGCAGTACCGGGTCATCTTGTCACCGAGCGCACCGCCCACCCAGGTGCCCGAGACGTAGCGAATGTTGTAGAAGTCAAAGAGCAGCAGGGCCCCGAACTCACTGGCTTCGAGGGCCTCTCGGGCACGCGCGAATCGGTAACTCCGTAGGCGGTCAAAATCGACGCGTGTTTCATAATCCACCCCCATGTGCCCGGGGGTGCTAATCGTTGGACCGAATCCATCTCTCATTTCCCACCTCCGCCACCGGCGTGATTCACCTTGACGTTCTCAACATACATCTGTGGTCCAGCGCTGCGGATCTGTTGGAGCCCGAGCACCGTCGAGTCTTCTTCGACGCCTCTTCGGCAAACTCGCGACGAGGTGAGACGGCAATCGAGTGCACTTTGGACGTGACTTCGTGCGCGTTTGCAAAGGCACGCCCAACTTTGCGAATTCTGAACCGCGGCGGGCAACGCCACGGCTAGGGAGACCGACACCGCAATTGTTGAAACGGTGAAGTTGCTTACGGATTCGCTGTCGCCCGCTGGCGCAGCCGACTTGCTCGAGGAGGAGAGTAGCCACCTCGACGGTCGCCGGCCGACGGCCGGTCGACCTGTTGATCGCCAGCCCGCACGATCAAGTCTTGAAGGTAGCGGCCGCTCATCGAGGGCTCCACCTCTGAGTTGCTCGCAGCGATGTGACCTCTTGATGGCGCCCTCGAGAAGTGCGCTCGAGTCCCGAACCATACGGGCCGACTGGGCCGCGTCAGAAGGCTTTCGACCATGACGCCTTCGCACAGGGGGTTCAAGAATCCGTGACGCCCACGCGCTCGTGTCGTTGGTTTCAAAGTCTCGGACGCGGTCCCTGTTGAGCGCGCTGACGAGCATCAGCGAGTGACGTGAAGTTCTCCAGCCACCACGTGACTCCTGCATCCTGATAGTCCGCCACCACCTCGGGCGTTGGGTTCGGGAGATTGTCAGGCAAACTGGCGGCGAAGATGATGTCAAACGGTGTGCTGGAGGATCGGTGCTCATCGACAAACGACTTCGACGACCGAATGTCAGCTGGAGAGAGGACGCCGCCATTGAAGAAGTCCTGGTGGAGTTAGAACATCCCGTCGAATCGTGCCGCTCTGCGCATCGGTGGCTTGTTCGGCCAGAAGCGGGCCACCCAGATCGGAATGCGTGGTACCTGAACGGGACCCGGCATGAAGACTGTTTCGTCAATATGGTTGTACACGCCGTGAAATTCGAACGGCTCCCCCGTCCATAGCCCGGTGAGCACCTGAAGCCCCTCGTCGAGCATTTCGGCTCTCACTCGCGGATCCGATTCCTCGCCCATCGCCGCGAACTCTGGGTCACCCGTCGCCCGAGTACCCCACGCCGACACCCAGGATCATTCGGCCTCGCGACACGTGATCGAGAGTCACACATTCCCGGGCAACCTGTGCAATCCTTCTACGTGCAAGCGGTGTAATCAAGCTGAGAACGCGGGTTCGATTCCCGTCGCCCGCTCCCGTCGCCCGCTCCAAGCTTGGTTTTGTTGCAACGACTGGAGAGATCGTTGCAGACTTTGCTGTTGGCTTTCGCCACTGTTCGCTTCTGCTCGCTCCTGTCGCCATTTCTCACTGTCGCAAAGTCTCTTCCATTGCAACTGCTCGACTCGGACATACACGAGATTCGTCCAACGAAAATGACGTCAGAGTTTCTCCCCTCGCTCACCAGTCGTTATCGAGCCAGTGCAACGCTCTGGCGAGTCGAATCCACGAGTGACAGCAGCGAGTGCGGCCCTGTAGGTGACTTCGGCTGCCAGGCAACGACCGCGACAAGCGGATGGTTGTCACGTATCTCTCGAAGCCAGCGAGTTTCATGCTTGGCGCGTGAGGCCAGCGTCGGGTCGGTGGTACCGGTCGCTGAAAGGCTCTGGTTGACCACCCATGCTGCGGGTTGAATACCGGCTCTCGCGAGGTCTCCCTGGAGAGCCGATGCCTCGTGCACGGGGGTCGGCTCTGGAAGAGTGACGAGGAGGACTGAGGTGAATTCAGGGTCCCTCAGCCGTCCGAGCAACTCCGAGACGTCACTGGGGGTCTGATCTTGAAGGCGTCGCACCTCGCGGCTGTAGCTCTCCGCGGCGTCAAGCAGCAGCATCGTATGTCCGGTGGGCGCCGTGTCAAGGACAACAATTCGGTCTGTTGCTCCTGCGACCGTCGCCGCAAAGGCCTTGAAGACGGCAATCTCCTCGGTGCACGGGGATCGGAGATCCTCTTCGAGCACCGCTCGTCCGGCTTCGTCGAGATCGGCGCCCGCCGTCGCCAGCACGTCGGCGACGTACGCAGCGGTCACCACGTTGGGGTCGACTCGCTCGACCAACAGACCCGATGGCCAGGTCTCTCCCTCGCCGAGAGTGTCGTGAAGATGAGCCGCGGGGTCGGTCGTTGTCAGCGTGACTGGAAGCCCGCGCTCCGCCAGGTCGACGGCAAGCGCCGCGGCGATCGTGGTCTTGCCAACGCCCCCCTTGCCCATGGTGATGACGAGTCCGTGACCCCTTCTCGCAACATCATCGGCGATCTCAGCCAGCGACGTTGAAGCGGCAGCGAAGTCATCCGCGGCGACCCCTTCGGGGCTGTGGCCCTCGAGAAGATCGCTCAAGGCTTTCGGGCCGATCGGGGCTCCAGAGAGCAGCGGCAGCGTTTCGTGCCGCAGTCCGGCCAACGACGCGGGCAACATCTGCAGTGCTTCGCGATGGCGAGCTTCAAAAGCTCGTGCGGTCGGGTCCTCGCGGTTCTCGGCCGTGAAGACTCCGTTGATCAAGAGGTACTCGTTGGTGAGGCCCAACACCTCCAACTCGGCGCGAGCACGATCGGCTTCATTGATCGCTCCGCTGTCGGGACGCGTCACAAGAACAAGTGTCGTCGTCGCCGGATTGGCCAGGGCGTCGAGGGCGACACGGTAGCGGTCCTGTGCCTGGGTAAGGCCAGATAGCGGACCAATGCACGTGGTGCCCGCGGTGTTCGTGTCGAGGAAGCCGGTCCATGCAGCCGGCAGCGCGAGCAGTCGCAAGGTGTGTCCGGTCGGCGCAGTGTCAAAGACGACGTGGTCGTACTCCGCAGTGGCTTCAGGGTCGGCCAATAACGCGGTGAACTCGTCAAAGGCCGCAATCTCCACCGTGCATGCGCCAGAGAGCTGCTCTTCGATTCCGCTCACGATGGTCTCAGGCAGCACTCCTCGAATCGGGTCGACGATCCGGTCCCGGTACGCCGCAGCCGCAGCATTCGGATCAATATCAAGCACGTCCAGTCCAGGAACCCCGTCAACGTGCTGAGGTGAACGCCCGACGGGAGTGCCGAGTACCTCAGCGAGGTTCGATGCCGGATCGGTCGACACGAGCAACACTCGCTGTCCCTTTCCGGCCAGGGCCACTGCCGCCGCCGCCGAGAGTGAGGTCTTGCCGACGCCGCCCTTCCCGGTAAAGAACATGAACCGAGTTGGATTAGCGAGAAGTTGCTCGAGCACGGCGATCGTCACTCAGCAGCAGGGTGCAGCGTTGGTTGCCTTCTCGCCCATCGCCACGGGTTCCGACGTCGCGCAACATCCAGACGAGCCCGATGCGTCAGCGTCGCCGGGCGAACAACAGGTCGTCTCATCGGAGGCCGTTCCCGAAGGCAGGTGGACGGAGAGAGTTGCTGACGGAGTTCCGGTCCACGCAGCCAACTCGTCGCGAGTGGGAAATCGCCCGGTTGATCGCAGACCGCCGCCTGCAAAGACGATCGGAAGTGCAGATTCGCCCATCGTCGTCAGAAGCTCGCGAACCTGCTCGTTCTCGGCAAACGCCAGGGGTTCCTGACCGAGATTGAATCGACGCACAGCAACCCCGGACGACGCGAGGCCCTCGAGGTCGGCGGCAAACCTAGCGAGCGCAGGATCGACGCTCGGACCGCACACTCCGGTTGAGCAGCACATCGCCGGGTCGAAGACTTCAATTTGCACTGGAACTCCCTTGGTCAAGGTATTGATCGTTAATCGACGATACCCGATAGATACGACCCTGTCAACTATCTCGAAAGCCAGCGTCAGAGAGCCGCGATGCCAGCCTTCAACGCGGCGAGTCCGGAGGCGCTAACGCAGTAGCGGGTTCGAGGTCCCTCGATCTCGCCCTTTATCAGGCCCGCTTCTCGAAGTATGCGCAGGTGCTCGGACACCGTGGACTGGGCAAGTCCAAGTTCGACGACAACGTCACCGGTTACACAGGCCTGACGAGCGTCGAGTACCCGAAGAATTCGCACCCGCGCCGGATGGGCGAGGGCCTTGGCCATCGCCGCCAGGCCGACGTCGTCGGGAACCTCTACCCCAAGCACGCCGGTCTCGATGACGCAGCACTCGTCCGGGTTCAACGAGGAGTCTGACGGTCCGGTGGTCATAGTTTGACGATAACGGACTGGGACCCACACCGCTGCGCCAAGCCCAGAAGGCCACGAGGTCGATCACTCGATCATTATTATCTCAAGAATTATTGAGTGATATGCTTTTTCTGTGCTTGCTGATCCAACCATCGAACGTCGAGCGACGCTTCATGCGGCACTGGGTGACCCAGTTCGCCTTTCAATAGTCGACGAACTCATGGTCTCGGATCGTGCGCCGGTGGAACTCCAAGCGCTCACGGGCCTTGAATCAAATCTCCTCGCCCATCACCTCGACACGCTTGAGCAAGCCGGTCTCATCGTCCGGTCCCAATCGAGTGGCGACGGTCGGCGTCGTTATGTCCGGCTCATCCCCGGGCCACTCCGCTCGCTCTACCCCGTTACGAAGTTGGCACCCACCGACGTGCTCTTCGTCTGCTCAATGAACTCCGCTCGCAGTCAACTCGCCGCAGCGCTCTGGAGAGAGTGCGCCGGTTCTCCCGCCCAGTCAGCGGGTACGCACCCTGCACAGCGTGTCCATCCAGGCGCCATCGCGGCGGCTGAGCGTGCGGGATTGCATCTCCACGCGACGACTCCGCGGAGCCTCGACGACGTTGTCGTGCTACCGCCGCTCGTGATCACCGTGTGCGACCAAGCCCACGAAGAGCTCGGCTCTGAACGGATGTGGTCGCACTGGTCGGTGCCCGATCCGGTAGCGCGGGGCACGGAAGGCGCCTTCGACGCGACCGTCGTGGAACTTCGCGAGCGCATTGAAGCATTCGTCGGCACCACTGCCGCTCAACAAGGAGAACAATGAGTACCCAGCAACCCGAAATCCTCTTCCTCTGTGTGCACAACGCCGGACGATCACAGATGGCTGCAGCGTTCGCTCGCGAGCTTGGAAACGACCGCATCAAGGTCTATTCGGCCGGTTCAGCCCCGGGAGAGCACCTCAACCCTGCGGTCGTTGAGGTGATGCGCGAGAAGGGCATCGACATCACTGGAGAGAAGCCGCAGAAATTGACTGACGAGATGGCATTGAGTGCTGACGTGGTGATCACCATGGGCTGCGGTGACGCCTGTCCGGTCTACCCGGGCAAGCGCTACGTCGATTGGGAGATCACCGATCCGGCCGGCAAGCAACTCGAGGAGGTCCGGCCGATCCGCGACGACGTCGAGCGGCACGTCGCGGCGCTCATCGACAAATTGCTGACAGCAAACAACTAGCGGGAGAGCAACTATGTCCGACAACCGCCTCATCGACGAGCTGCCACCGAGCGACCAACGCCCGCTCCGTCCCGCTCTGGCCGATCTGCTCAAAGAGTTTCATGGCACCTTCGACGACGAGACCATCGAGCATTTCCTGGTCGACTCCTACGATCGCCTCGCCGCAAACTCGAAGTCAAAGAACTTCTTGAGCGTCCTCTCGGAGCGCTTCGCACGTGAGCGCCTTGGGGCAATGACCAGAGTCGATGCAGCGACGAAGGGCAAGCCCGGCGTTCTCTTTCTGTGCGTGCACAACGCTGGCCGCTCCCAGATGGCTGCGGGCTGGCTGCGAAGTATTGCGGCAGATCGCGTTGACGTCTTCACGGGTGGCTCCGAACCGGGTGACGCGCTGCACCCAGTGGTGGTCGAGGCCATGGCCGAAGTCGGCATCGATATTCACCAGGAATTCCCCAAGCCCTGGACCGACGAGGTGGTGCACGCAGTGGATACTGTCATCGCCATGGGTTGTGGCGACGTGTGTCCCATCTACCCGGGAAAGAAGTACGTTGACTGGGATTTGAATGACCCCGAGGGCATGAGCATCGAGGGTGTCCGTCAAGTGCGCGACGAGATAAGGCTTCGAGTGCAGAGTTTGGTCGATGAACTCTTGGTCTCCAAGTCGTAATTGGATCAGTCGAATACGTCACACGCGAGCCGAGAACGCGGGTCCGAGAGGATCGACATCGTTGCCACCGTTTGCTCCCCTTCTGTGCGGTCTTCCACCGTCGGGTGTCGTAGGAGCCTCGTGAGTTTCTTGGCACGAGCGTTCATTCGCGCTGACTTCTTGCAATCTGCCCATCGCTGCCACGCGTCAACAGTGTGCCGGTGACTTCTGCAGACCATCGCGCCCCGATTCATGTAACTCGTTGCTTGATGAAACTCGATGTGACTCTCATCACCGAGACGCTCAGACCCGCGCGTAGTCGTCGATGTCCTGTTGGAACTCCT
>PKWY01000014.1 GCA_003132205.1 Acidimicrobiaceae bacterium | reverse complement strand
TCGTTGCCGAAATGGTGGCGGCATCTAGAACGCGAACCGCGAACCCGAAGGGGGGCAGCGGCCTCGATCACCGGACTGGGGAAGACGCGTTGCCAACAATCCGATCCTAAGCGTGGCAGACGTGAAGCCCTCGCGTCCCTCAACGGAAGTGGCGTCGGTGACCAACGCGGCCGCGGCTCCAACGGCTCAAAGGCGATCGGTGACAACCTGGTCCTTCGAATGCTCAAGCGAGTGCGAGGGAACCGCGTGGCTCGAGCGGACATCACTCTTGTCGTGATCGATGCCGCGGTGACCGGCCGGGAGTTGTGGGACAGGGCCGTGCTCGGAGACGAGCGGGCCTTCGCCGTATACAACCGATACGCCTAGCGGCTCCCGGTCGGTCGCCTACCGGCGCACGGGTCCTCCCACCACGCCGAGGACATGCTGGCTCTCCTTGACGGACTCAACTGACGAATCGTCTTTCCCTACCAATCTTGTGGCGCACAATTGCACTGATGGTACCGACGTCGATGACAGTTCGATCTATCTGTGGTTAAGTTCTCACCACGCTCGTGCTTGCATCTTGTGATCAGTTGTGGTAGCAATTTTGGTTAGTGAGTGCGCCCGAGACCGAGTGGGCCTCGGCGGCGCTTCGTTGCTCCAGACCCCGGCAGCGTAAGCACCGACAGTGGTGCTCGGAACATGCCCAGGCGCAGAGGAGCGACAGAGATGACAGCATCGCCGCGGTACTCGAGTATACGTCGGTCCGTACGTCTGGATCTGAGCTCGAGTCGATGGCGACAGCGCGGTCGGACGGTGTTTGTGCCTGAGCCATGTCTCTATGAGACGAAGGTCGTGACCAGATGACGCGACGACAGACGTTCGTGATCGTGGGTGGTGGATTGGCCGGTGCTAAAGCGGCTGAATCCCTGCGCGCCGAGGGTTTCGACGGGAGGGTGGTATTCATCGGCGACGAGTCCGAGCGTCCCTACAATCGACCGCCGCTGTCCAAGGACTACCTTCAAGGGAAATCGGAGAAAGAGAAGATCTACGTTCACCCTGAGCGATGGTACGTCGACAACGACGTCGAACTTCGCCTCAACTGCCCGGCCTCGCTCATTGATGTCACCGCTCACCAACTGACCGTGCAATCCGGCGAGCAATTCGACTACGACAAACTGCTGCTGACGACTGGCTCGTCCCCTCGTCACCTCAAGGTGCCCGGCAGCGACCTCGACGGAGTATTGTATCTGCGACGAGTGGCTGACTGCGAGGCGATCAAAGCTGCGTTCGTCACCGCGAAGCGAGTAGCCATCCTCGGGGCGGGCTGGATCGGCCTCGAGACTGCAGCCGCGGCCCGCGCGGCTGGCGTCGAGGTGACGGTATTGGAGACAGGGGAACTGCCGCTGGTGCGCGTACTCGGTCCCGAGATCGCTGAGATCTTCCTCAGCCTGCACACTCGCAACGGGGTCACGATGGACATGAGCGTTGAGGTAGCTGAAATCACTGGGATGGAGCATCGGGCTACTGGTGTGCGTCTCACCAATGGCCGACAAATCGACGCCGATATGGTCGTCGTTGGTATTGGCATCACTCCGAACTTCGAGTTAGCCGAGGCGGCCGGCCTCACCATCGACAACGGGATAGTTGTCGACGAATATCTGCAAAGTTCAGACGCTGACGTGTTCGCGGCCGGCGACGTGGCCAACACCTGGTACCCGTTGCTCAACCGTCACCTGCGACTAGAACACTGGTCGGCAGCCCTCAACCAGGGACCCGTGGCCGCAGCCAACATGATGGGCCGCGCCGTCGCCTATGACCGCGTGCCGTACTTCTACTCCGATCAGTACGACTTGGGGATGGAGTACTCGGGCTTCGTCGACTCTGGTCACTACGACCAAATCGTCTTTCGCGGTGAGGTCACGCAGGGTGAGTACATTGTCTTTTGGCTCGATAAGGGGCGAGTGCTCGCGGGCATGAACGTCAATGTTTGGGACGTCACTGATGCCATTGCCGACCTCGTTCGCTCGGGCAAACCAATCAACTTGGCTCGACTCCAAGATCCTGAAGTGGCATTGGAAGATCTGCTCCGTGGTGCTCGTGACGCCTAGTACGACACGTTGATGGACGACGCTGAGCTCGCGCGGGCGGGCGGGCGGTCCACTCGTCTTCGTGCGGGGGTTCGCTGCGGCGGCGGGGCGTGGGCCTCTTTCTCCCCAAATGATGTGGTGGGCGCTGACGGACTCGAACCAAGAGGGCGAAGGGCGTAAGAGGATCAAAATTCGTTCTAAGAGTTTGACCGGGAGTCAAGGCCCTCCGTTTTGAATTTCTCAAGTTTGTGGTGGCCGTCTTCGCCCGCTGTGGGCCCCTTCACGACGCGGGCGAACTCTAGCCGCGCTCATTGTCGACTTCGGAGCTTTCGTCGTTCTTTCCGACGTGGTTGTCGATGACTTTGATCATTTGTGACATTCGTCCCAAGCGGACATGCGAATTAAAGGTGTAGACCTGCCTTCGATGACGGGAGGTGCTCATGAAGCACCGGTTTGCAGTGGGTATTGCCTGCGTTGCTCTTAGCCTTGCTGGCCTCGTTGTCACGGATGCGGGCGCTGCCACTAGAACGGTTGGCGCATCCGGCGGTTCGGTAACGTTCACCGCCACTGTTAGGAACGCGAGGACCTGCACGTGGGTATCAACTCCTGGAATCGCGAGATTTGACGCGACCGTCAAATGTGCGACTGGCAGGATCGCCCGGACGGCGAAGTTCAAGGCGAATACTTCGCCAACGGCGAAGAACTACGCAATCACACTGGTTGTCAGCGGCAGGACCACGAAGGTCGATCGCTGGCGGGTGAATCAGGCTGGCAAGACACCGCCAACCACGACAACAACCACAACGGTGCCCCCGGCCCCGGCCCCGACAACAACGACAACGACAACAACGACAACGACAACAACGACAACGGTGCCACCACCGACCCAATGCATCGTGGGGTCGTGCACGCTCACTTTTCGCGTACCCGATACCTATGACGCGACTGCCGTCGCGATCGGTGGTGTGCTGCAGAACGTCCTCTGTCCAGTCCCAGGTGTTTGTGAGCAGCCGGCCGGGGATCAACTCGATGTGGTGTCGCTCGGCATGTCCACGGGTCCGACAGGGATGAGTGATCCAGGCCTCGAGGTCTTCAACTTCGCCCTAGCGCTAGTGGGCGGGGGCCAGGGTACGGTCGACTCCATCACCTTCGACTCGTCGGTGCCTTACGCAATGGGGGGCCTCGGACCTGTGGCTGCAAACTCAGCCTTTGGAGCAAGCATTTACTTTGATGTGCCGGTCGGCTCGAACTGGTCTTCGGTCAACTTCGTGCTCGACTTCACCAACGTGTACGCCTTCCTGCCATAAGCGACTTCGTCTTCGTGTCGCGTAGGGATCTCAAGATAGTGCGTAAGAGGAACGTCGTCATGAGCCGTCGAGAAGCTTTCTTTCGACCAATTGACTTGAGCCAGGTTGAAGGTCATGTCGCGAGGGCCCGGGCAAAACTTTTGTGACCGGCGAAGACAAGTGAGCGAGCTCGTTGGGCTGCGGGTGGGCACGACCATGTCGTCGCACAGCGATGAAAGATATTCTTCCATTACCACCGGACAAAGGGTCAACAGGTTTAGCCGCGTTGATCTGAACCTTCGTGTTCATGTCATCGTGATTTGTCAACAACTAGGAAGGTCTCGATGTTGACCGAGTCTGCATCTCGCTCGTGTTCGGTCACTCCGCATCCTCTGCGTGGAGTGAAGCCCAGTCCGTGTCGTCGACAATTTCACTGGCGCTGCCGAGTTGGTTAATTGAAACCTCACCAATGTCGGAGGGCGCCTCGCGGGGTCCCTGTGTCACGGTGAAGTTGCTCGTCTCTGGTGAGCCGGTCAAGGCGATGTCAATGACATCGGAGGTTGATGCTGTCCCGAGCAGTGATCGGGCCACGGCAACTTTCACCAGGACCGAGTCAACAACGACTCCTCTTTCTGCCATAGGCCAGAAACTGCTCAAGCGCAGTGACCTTCGAGAACGGTACGCGGCGGGATGGCGAACTCGCGATTCAGTATGTGGTTGAGCTTCAGCGGCAACAGCCGGCCATTGTTGGCCGGCCTTCTTCAAGTTGCGGTTGCGTCGACGTTCTACGTTGGATCGCCGCTCACTTGCTGACCCGATTCCAAAGTACGGAACATCCCGATACTTCTTTTGACGTACATAGTTCTGCAGCTTTAGCCAGTTCGTCCAAGTGCTATTGACCGTCACCGATCGTTGGAGAACACAGGATGTCACGCGCGCCCTGTCTCTGCTTGAACGAGAAGAGATCAGCCACAGCAGGGCGACGTACCAGGCAAAAGGTCTTAAGAGTTCTGGTGCGTCTCTCGTCCGGCACGCCCCATCGCGAATGCACCGAAAGCAGCGAGCAGAACGCCCGGTCCGGTCGCAGCCCCCATCCAGTAGGCCAGAGTTAGAGACGACGACGCATCACGGAAGTAGCTGCCGACGAGCACGGGCCATACCACCGGGACCGACGCGAACCACGCCCCACACAGGAAGATCAGGAACCCCGCGCTGACGAGCCGACTAGGGACAAGTGTTCCGCTCGGGTGGCGCGCAAGCACGACGATGACGAGGCAAGCCAGCAGACTGATCACGCCTGGCACGAGCGCGCCGAGCGCGTGAGCGCGATTCCAGGTCCACGAGGGCGTCCCGTCTGGCGAGAAGCCAAAGCTCGGGCCAATAAAGGGAACAATCGCCGCCCACGCCGACACCAAGAGCGCCAGGAAGCCCCCAAGAATCAAGCTGAGCGGTGCGCCTTCGGGCAAGGTCGACAGGGCAGGGACGCCATCAGAATCAATTGGCAGCGAAACACTGCTTCTCGCAGCCGGAGCACTGAGAGGCGACGCAGGCTCGTCAGTAGGTGTGCTCATGAACACCTCCTTATCCGTATCGCCATCCTAATACTGCTGACAATCTGGTTGCAAGGTTGCAGTGATGAAATCGCCTCGCAGGGATGGTCCCCAGGTTGTCTCGCGGGTTTCGGGGCCGCAGCCCGCATGCGCGTCAGCGCAACGCCGGCGGCGACGGGGCCACGGAAGGATTGGGACCATCCATCGCTGTAATCGTGTCTCTGATCGCGCTAGTTCAAGAGTTCGGCGTGAGGGTCCATGTTGGTGGGCCTACGCAACGGATCTGGTGCCAAACGTTACCGTCCAAATCCGGCGATGTTTTAAACAGTGCAGGAGGCCCGACATCATCGTTCTGTCGCCGCGCTCTGTAGAGGCACATCGAAGTGCGCTCGAGTCCTAAGCCTGATTCTGGGCGCGGCATTTGCGTAAGGTCGCTCGATGGGGAGGCAATGGCACCAAGGGCCCCTTCGGACCCGGATCGAATATGCGGGACAAATCACCAATGGGATCCTCCGGAGATAAGCCAAGAAAGTTGCGGCATCGAATGGCCAAGGTGCCGAAGGCTGAAGAAGTCTCGAACATCCAGCTCGCGGGACTCGCCGAAAGCAGCGCCGGTGTTTCGGGGACGCGCCTTGGCCACGAGGCGGCTCACGGACGAAGTCAGAACGTCGGAAAAGTTGGCAAGTTCGTGCTGTGGTGCCTCGGACGCCGTATTACCGGCAATTGACCCCGCGCATTTCCGAAGCGCCACGTTGCCGAACCTCGACATCGTGATTGCGGCCACGGGGGTTCGAACCTCAGCTTGGGGTGCGGCGTTTTGGCAGGCCTTATCTAATAACCCTGTCTTTCGATGTGGTCGCCGAAGGACTCGAACCTAGAACGCTCTTGGCCTTGACACCTCAGCGTGGCCGCATCGTCGGGCATCTCCATTTCCTCACCGTATACTTTGTAAGCGGTGTTGGTAGTTTCATCGAACGCCAGTGCGTGGTTGAGCAGCGCTGGACGTCCCAGAACTAAAGCCCCCGTCCGACTACGCGACAGCCGCACGGGACCTGAGTACCTGGCCCATTCAACGTTGGTGCGGTCGGCGAGATTCGAACTTCTAAGGGCCAGATCGGTCGTTTCGGTCGTACCTATCAACTCTCCCTGCTTTACGCTGTGCGCCGAAGTCTGACCTTCCAGACTTTCTGGGACACCATGTCTCATGGTTTCTGGGACACTTCCGTTCAAGGAGGTGTCCATGGATCTTGCTAAGTGCTGCGTCAATGCCGTGCGCGTCGAGGGGCGGTCGCTGCGGTCGTTTCTGAACCCGCTGCTCGCGTCAAAGCGAACGTTCCATCTTGCCTCGGCCGATCGGACCCGCAACAGGGTGGTGAAGCTGCCTTAGGTGCTGGGCCGCGACTGGACCGCGGGTCCGACGGCGAAATGGATGAAGGCATTGGGCCAATTCTGCCACTGGTTCTCGGACGCGACGGGGTAGATCCGGACCCAGTCGTAGCCGTCGGCACCGATCATGTGCTGCTGGGAGATGATGATGTAACTGTTGTTGGGTCCCACCGCCTCGACGATCGCTACGTGCCCCGAACTACCCATGCTCGCCGTGCCCCCGTACCAGACGGCGACAGCCCCGACGGCCGGCGTTTGGTCGACCGGCACCCCGTGCGCGGCGGCGGTGGCGGCCCACTGGCCGGCGTTGCCCAGGAGGTACGACGGCGTGCGCACCCCGAAGACGGTCGACTCCACGTAGGCGACGTAGTTGGTGCAGTTGTTGCCCGCGTACATACGCCAGTAGGACGTCGAACTATGGGATGCGTACGCGTGGTTGGAAAAGGGAAGGAGGCTGCACGGTGCGTAGCCGCCGCACAAGGCCGAACTGCGGATGGCGGCTGAGGCCGACCTCTCCGGGCCGACACTCCAAGTGACCGTGAGGGCGAAAACCACGAGGGCGACCGCCCAGAGTCGCCTTGATGTAGAGACTCGCCTCGGGTCGTCGGCGTCGCTGGTGCTCACGTCGAAGACCCCGTCACGGTGGCGTACCCGCCGACAAGGTTCATCATCAAGACCACCCCGCCGCCCACTCGGAGCATTCGCAGATCGAACGCCTAATGATGTCTCCTTCCGGTCGGAATCACTGAGCAAGTTCGTCCGTCTTGGCTACCACAAGTACCGCCGGAGCGCCAAAAGTGACGGGCCGCGCGCCAGAAAGTTTCTTTGACAAGGGATAATGGTGGAAGGAGCCTTGGACGATTTCCCCAGGGTTTCGGCTTCTCGAGGTGAGGTGCGCCGCGGGTGGAATCTTACTGAACGCGCACCATTGGCACTTGCGTCAACGTCCGAAACGCTCTTGCGTCTACGCCGGTCGATGCCTGCGTGAGCGCCGCCGCTAGCCGCCTCGCTCGCGTCGACAAGACCGGGTGCGTCACGCTGCGCTACCGTTCCAAGCTCCACGACCTGGGCTGGGACGGGCGCACGCCGGCAAACGCGTGCTCATCTTGATGGCTGACCTCGACGTTCGGGTGCTCGACGAGACCGGCACGGTTATCCGCCACCTCACGCTTGACCCATCGCGCGACTACCAGTCCCGCGGAATTAAGGTCTGAGGGTTCGTTTGTCCCAGAAAACCTGAGACATCACACTGTGTGCGCCGAAGGACTCGAACCTACAAGGTCATTCGATAGGACAGAGCGAATATCCATCGGGACCTTGACCTTGAGTCAAGGCCCGGCGTGTCAAATTTCTGAAGTTTGTGGTGCTGGTCTTCTTTTGCCTTAGCCCCCTTCTCGACGCGGGCGAACTCGAGCCGGCGCTCTTGTCGGGCTTGTTGCGCTAATCGATGTCTGGGACATTCCGGTGTCACCGCTCCCTGCAACCGGATAGAGGGTCAAGTGGCTTACCTGCGTTCATCTCCGCTTTTGAGTGCATGTAATCGTGATTTGTCAACAATTGGGTGGGGGATTGCACCGGGAGGGTTTGCTGCCGATTCAATTGACACATTGACCTGTCTCAAGACCCTGTTGTCCCACGACGCTGAATCGTGCCGGCGTAACAAAACTCTGGTATCGGGGTCAAACTCGTCATCGAGAGTATCCGTCACGCAGAATTGGCCGGTCTCCAGAGAATATGGGCAATGCCATTAGTGGGAGAAGGCGTTGAAGGTCGCAAGCGATGGCTTGCCAGACTTGGGTTCACCGCCGAAAAATTATTTTCGCGCGTCAATGACTGACGCCTTGGGCACGGTGAGCGACTTGGGTGGCAATCCGCTAGCTGATCAATGAATTCGCAATTCTGCTACATGAGGAGTAACTATCAGCGCGCACCAGATGGAGCAACGGCCTACGAAAGGAAATGATCGTGATCAAGGATTCACAGTTGAACATAGGCGCGCCATTGCTAATAACAGTTGAGGTCAACTAGCAATGCGAGTCCGGCCTGGTTTCAACTCAATTGTAGATCTTCGAATTCGTGCGGTGTCAGATAGCCGAGCGAACTGTGCCGGCGATCGCGATTGTAGAAGTTCTCGATGTAGTCCGCGATGGCCATGGTCAACTCGAGCTTCGTGGTCCATCGCTTTCGGTTCAGCAGTTCGATCTGCATCGTTCCCCAGAACGACTCCATTGGCGAATTGTCGTAGCAGTCGCCAATGGTCCCCATCGACCCGAGGAGCCTGAACTGACGGACGTTCTCGCTGAAGCCCCACGACGTGAATTGAGATCCGTGGTCGGAATGAATCACCGTTGAGGGTGACGTCGTTCGTGACCTCGCCGCCATGGACAGTGCGTCGTTGACGAGCGTGGCCTCGCAGTTTCGATCGATGGCCCAACCAACTACTTTGCGTGAGTAGATGTCCAGCACGCAACAGCAGTAGACCTTGCCTTCTCGCGTCGGGTGTTCGGTGATGTCGGTGAGCCACAGGGCGTTAGTCGTCTTCGCGTGAAACTCGCGGTTCACCAGATCCTCGTAGGTGGCGACGTTCACGAGATTGCGCCGACCCTTCTTCAGACCGGGCAGACCCGTAATCGCCAGGTCGCGCATGATCTTGGTGATCAGTTTCGGGTTCACGATGAGACCGTGCTCGATCGCGAGGGCCGCTCGGATCCGACGCTTGCCGTAAGTGGCGCGAGAGCGAGAATGCAGTTTGCTGATCGTATCGGTCAACAAGAGGCGGCGAATGTCGCGATCAGTGGGTCGATGGTGCTTGTTGTAATAGAAGGTCGACCGGTTGAGATCGGTGACCCGACAGGCGGTGCGCTCGGAGTAACCCAGGTTGATTAGCGCCTGCGCAACCTGGTACTTCCTTTTGGGCGCGCCACCTGCTCCCCGTTAAAGAGGGCGCTGGCGGCCTTCACTAGTTCGAGCTCGGCTTCGAGCTCCTTGATGGTGCGCTGAGCCCTTGCCAGGTCGTCGACCTCGTAACTCTTCACGCCGGGGCGACGCCCGCGATCAATGAGGAGCTGTTTCTTCCAGCGAAAGAGGGTTGCTTCGCAGACCCCGAGCTCGATCGCCATCGCTTTTATCGGTTCACCTCGAAGTAGTCGTTCGCAAGCCGAACGACGAAACTCCACGGAGTAACTGAAGGGCATGTCTACCTCCTGGTAGTACACGACCAAACTCTCATAACCGCGGTCCAGTTTCTGGGGTCCAGGTCAGTCGCCACTACGACGTGAGGGGACCGACTCATGAATGAGGACCTGCTCAGTAACGTGATGGCTGGCATCGATCCCGCGCGTGACCTCACTGACGAGACCCTCGACAGTCTCGTACCTCATGAGCAACTCATGTCCAAGATCACGGCTGGCATTGGTGGTGCGGTACCCGAGCCTCGGACTGTACGGATACCGGTCTGGCGACGGATGCCCGCGCTCGTCGGCGCGAGCGCGGCAGCGGCGACCATTGCGATAGCGGGAGCCGTCACCCTCTTCAGCTCGGCGCCCTTGGTCATTCAGAGCACGGCTGTGGGGCCAAGCAGGGGTGTGCAGACAACCGTCTCGCACGAAAAGGTCACGACGGGTACCGGAGTCACGCTGACCGGAACTGGCGCGGTCGTGGGTTTCGATGTCAGCAACAACCGCTATGTCCACACGTTCCAACTGGACAATGGGGCGTTCACCGTAGGACCAGCCCCTGCGTCGATGAAGACGCCGGCGGACGCTTCAGGGTTCTCGAGACGAATCTGGGCGACCTCCCAACTCCAGGGTTATTCGAAGCAGCCGCTAGGGTCGCTCGGGTTCGGATTAGTCACTATCACCAAGCGTGTTGCCGGAGTGCCGGTGGTCACAAGGGTTCCGGCGTGGGTGGGCCTCGCCTACGAGACCGCTTCGTATCACTGTCCGATGCAGACGAACGGACAGTCAACACAACAGCTGTTGCGCCAAGCACCCTACAGCGGGATGGCGGTGGTCGTCGCGGGCCAGTCCTCTGGTTCACCAGCCGTGATCTACATCGCCAAGAGCGTGCGCTGCGGACGTCTCTATCCGGCCGAACTCGCCAACGCCATGGAGCAGTTCTCTCTGCCGTGGAGGTTCGTTGGCAAGGTTGGCGCGTCGAACGTCGTAATCGACGTCTCACCGCCACCGTGCGGTCGCATCGTTAGCGACGCCGTCGCCGGGACTTGGCGTTCCGGTTTCCTGTCATCCATCACGATCACCGAGTACGGGACCGCACCGGAGTACACAGTTGGGTTCCAAGGATGCCCAGTGGCTACGTCTGTGAGAGAGGTCATTGACCTCCGGGGTCCGACGTCATCCAGCACCCGTTTCGTCCACCCCGAGGCCGGTCCAATGAAGGTCGTCGCCAATGCCACCAAGTAACGAAGGTCCACCCATGTCGCTAGCCCCCCGCCAACAACGCATCAGGATCGTCACGTTCGTCGTCGGCATGTTGCTCTTGGTTATCCCACTCACCACACCTTTGGCCGGTGCTACGACCAAACACGCAACGTCACTTCCGATCTGTCGGCCGGGCCAACTACTTCCCTCGATGAGCCCGCTGAAGGGGACGTACTCTTCGTCTGCTGGTTTCCGGGCGACACTATGGTTTCAGAACGCGGATGGAGCTTGCACACTCTTCGTCGACGATGTCCCGGTGCAGGCCGTCAGTGGGCCATCCCGCACGCCGGTCGGGATTGGCTCATTGAGTGGAGCCGTCGCTTACCCGTCGTTGGTCCTGGCTCACGGCGACCTGGCCTACGCCAGTGTGTCTATCGGATCGATCTCTACGGCCGCATTCAAGAAGATGATGCGCGAGCACGGCAGCTCGTGCTCTCCGAAATACGCTGACGGGATCGAAGTGGTGTCGAACCTAAAGGTCCGCAGTGACTCGTGGCCGTCGCACTACTTCGCCCTACCCGAGCAGGTGCCGGTCTGCACCAAGGACTACTTCAACATCACGGCCGGGGTCATTGCGAATTCGCCCGTCGGCCTCATCAAGGGCCGACTCGAAACCAATGGTGGACCAAGCCCATCTTCGGGGTACCGGCCGTACCCGGGAACGGTTTGGGCGACGGCCGGAAGCGGTGAGCCCTTTGGCGCCACAGTTCCTACCAGCGGGTACTTCGAGTTTCGAGTCCCAGTGGGGACTTACCAGTTGACTGGTGCCTCTCCCATGTACGGCAACGGAACGTACCGTTGCCTTGGAATTCACAAGTTGGCGGTGAAAGCGAACGTGACTGCTAGAGAGAATGTCATCTGCATCGAGAAGTGACCACCCTCGGAAAAGTAGTCAGCACCAACCAGCAGTGCAACGGTGCAGAAATTTCTCGTCGGGCCTCCGACAATGGGAAGTTGTCGAGCCCTGAGAATTGGATTTTGGTCAATTGACGCAATTTCAGCAGGGAGTAATGCCTCCAACCAATTACCTCATCGCAAAGTCTCCGGGAATTTGTAACGGTGTCCAAATCACAATTTGCTGAGGCCAACGCGGGAGACCCAGTGTCTTGAGTCCCGGGTGGTCAGGTGTCCGAACGGACCCATCGCAGACCCTCATCCGTTGAGATGAATAACGAAGACTTCTCTAGTGACGTTAAGACAATCTCACTACCGAGACCCTTTGAAGTAAAGGAGACAGGTCCAAAAAATGAGTTGAAGACATTTGATCTGACCGAAGAGACCGTGGTCCACGACTTGGCGTCATTGCGCGAGACTTCTAGATGCTGAATGGACGACTGACCGCGTCGGACCAACTTCTCAACGAAGATCGACTCGGAGGATGTCGCCTTAGGCGTACTTGCAACACCTCCTAGCCACTGAGTTGTGTAGCCAGCACCAACTTCTCTGACTGGTGCAAACTTCAACCCTGCGTCGTGTGAGGAGAAGAGCCACTCGGTGTTCATTTTTAGTTTCGCGGGCGTTCCCGATGCGACGTCTCCTCCGTAGCCACCGATGGTACAAACATCAAGCAAGTTTGTCGAAGAGGACGCGACCGGTACTGCGTCGCTGTCGCCAACTGGGCCACAGGGTCCATTCCACTTCACCCAGGCGCCAGAAGGAGTCAGACGGGCCAGTCCCGTCGCACCTCGGTCGTTTCCGACCATCAACCATCCACTTTTACCTCGGAACACCAGTGCGCCTTCCATGGTGGTTCCACCCGCCGCCTGGTACAGAGTCGGAGTTGAGACTCGTTGCCACGTGTTACTCGCCACTGGAGCTCGCCAGAGACCGAAGGCGTCGTCGGTGTGCCACACAATCGCGTAGGACCAACCGTTGCTCGAGCTCATCGTGAGTACGTCATACTTCATTCCCAAAGTGGATGCGGCTATCTGGCTCCAGGTCTGGCCACCATCATGAGTAGCCCACAACTCAGCGACGGGAAGAGAGCTACTTCCGGGTACGTTGATCGTCCCGTAAATCCACCCGTCCGCACTGTTTGCAAAATAGACATCGGGTTGGTTCTGGGGGAAGTCGGAAAGGGAACTGTAGACATTCACCCACGTTTGCAGAGCAGTAGGCATGGCCACGTCAGACCACGACTTACCCTCATTCTCGGTTCGTTCAAGGCGAATACACGCTCCCGTACCGCACTTGGATGTAGTGAGGGCCCAGCCCTCTCCTGACGAGACGAACGTTACCGAGAGAGGTGATGCCGGGGGAGAAGCCGTTGCCGCTCCTGCAGTTGAAGCCGGAAGAGAAAGCAACACCGCGCTGAGCAAAGTAACGAGTGCGGCTAGTGCTGTAGTGGTTCTCTTCGCTCGATACATGATGGACCTCCTGGTAATTCTTAGCGCAAGTGTGCACATCCTCTAATTGTCCTGAGAATGGAGTCACAAGCCCACTAAATCAACTCAAAACTCCGCTAAGCGCCGAATGCTGGTTGGTCAAGAGCGCTGGGGGCACGTTCCTAAGATGCCAGTCAACTGGTAGCGAGACGTCTCAAGCGTACTGACGGCGACCGCGACGAGCGAGCTGACGAGCGGCGAGTGCGGCTGCCTCGAAGATTGCCGTCAGTACCCACTGAAGCGACCAGTAGTGACTCTCGGGTGGGTACTGCTACACCCAATGAAGGTGAGCCACGAGCGCGCAGTGCGCCTCACTAGCGCTCGACGACACCCGGTTGGGGCACGCGCCAGCGTGGTGCGAGAGGGTCGACCACGTCCTGCCGGCCGCTGGAGTCGTCCGTCCGATATGGAGACCCTCGTTATTGAAACTGGTGAACGTCGTCAGCATTGATGATCCAGGTAACCCGCAGAACAAAATCCGTAAGTGAAAGTCACAGTAGATCGCGACCGGTTTCGCGCTGACCAATCTTCTTCCAAATCTCCAAATCTTCATGCCGTTGCCCAGTCGGCGCGACCGTTGGGTTGCACGAGCCCGTAGAGCTTTACTACTTTGGTGCGCCGGCCGGGACTTGAACCCGGAACCTGTTGATTAAGAGTCAAATGCTCTGCCAATTGAGCTACCGGCGCGTGACGAGTCTATACCGCCGCGCGCCGGGCTCGGTGCGAACTAGTTGTGCTGGACGGCCTTCACCTCGAGGAACTCCTCGAAGCCGTACTGGCCGAGTTCGCGTCCGATGCCGGACTGCTTGTAGCCGCCGAACGGCGCGAGGATGTTGAAGGAGCCGCCATTGATTTCGACCTGGCCGGTACGGATCTTGCGAGCGACTTCGAACGCCTTCTCATCGGTCGCCGCCCACACGCCGCCGGCGAGACCGTACAAGGAGTCGTTGGCGATGGCGATCGCCTCTTCCTCGGTGTCGTAGGGGATGATCGAGAGGACCGGCCCGAAGATCTCCTCCTGGGCGATGCTCATGTTGTTCGTCACGTCCGAGAAGATCGTTGGCTGCACGTAGAAGCCCTGCTCGAGCCCCTCGGGAGGCGTTGTTCCACCGCAGATGATTCGGGCGCCTTCGTCGATTCCCTTGTTGATGTAGTCGCGAACACGCTGCTGTTGAGCGGCGCTGACGAGCGGCCCGAGCAGACTCGATCCAGTGATCGGGTCACCGGGCTGCAGGCCCGACGCCGCGGCGACCGCGAGGTCCTCGACCTCGGCCAGGCGGGAGCGAGGGACGACCATACGCGTCAGTGCCGAGCAGGTCTGTCCGGAGTTTAGGTAGCACTTGAAGACACCGTCGCCCACCGCCTTCGTGAAGTCGGCGCCCTCGAGCATGATGTTGGCGGACTTGCCGCCCAGTTCCAGCGATACCCGTTTCACCATCTCCGCCGCGATCTGCATGACGCGCTTGCCGGCGCGGGTCGAACCCGTGAAGGAGACCATGTCGGTCTTCGGGTGGGCAACGATCGCTTCGCCAACAACGGGTCCGAGGCCGGTCACCATGTTGAAGACACCCTTCGGGAGTCCGATCTCGTGGATGATGTCGGCGAGAATGAAGGCATTGATGGGGGCGACTTCGCTGGGCTTCAAGACGACGGTGCAGCCGGCCGCGAGTGATCCGGCCACCTTGTTCGCGATCTGGTGCAGCGGGTAGTTCCATGGCGTGATTGCGGCGACGACGCCGACGGGCTCGCGCACAAGCGTGGAATTCCCGAGCTCCTCTTCCCACGTGAACTCCGCGGCGCGCTTGGCGTTGTCCGCGAACGTCATGGTTGGAAGGCCGGCCTGGATGCCCTTGGCGAGCATGAGCGGCATGCCGACCTCGTTGGCGATGGTGAGGGCGATCTCGTCGCTGCGCTCGGCGAGCTTCTCCGAGATTCGAACGAGGAACTCGCCTCGCTCCTTCGGGCTCGTGTTCGCCCAGGCGCTGAAGGCGGCGGCGGCGGCCTCGACCGCCCGGTCGGCCTCTTCGACGGTGCCGGCGGGGATGGTGGCGTAGAGCTCGCCGGTGCCCGATGACGTGACCTCGAGGGTTTCGCCCGAAGTGGCCCTCACCCATTCACCGTTGATGTAAAACGAATCGCGGACAATTGACATGGTTCCCCCTTTAGGACAGGCCACTGGCCATGGTTGGAAATCTACACGTCGGAGTTACTTCGTGGTAGAAGCAAAACACCCGACTCCAGTCCGCAGAGGCTAGAAGTCGGGTGTTGCGTGGGGTGAGCGACGGGGGTCGAACCCGCGGCCTCCAGGACCACAACCTGGCGCTCTAACCAACTGAGCTACGCCCACCAAGCCTTTCCAGTATGACACAGCGATCAAGTAGTTCCGAGCGGTCCCGGGGTCGTTCACTACGATAGGGGAGCGCCCCTGTAGCTCAACTGGATAGAGCAGACGGTTTCTACCCGTCAGGTTGCGGGTTCGACTCCTGCCGGGGGCACTACCGCATCAGCCTGGTCGAATGAACTCCGCAGTCTCGCGAGAAGAGTTGATTTTCACGCCGTCCGCCACGGGGGAGTCACCGCGCCGAGATCGCAATGGGCGCGCTCGCGTGCCAGAACGTGGGCCGAATAGATCTCGCGTTCAACTTACGGCGAGGCTTCTTGCGGGCAGATAGTGTTCAAAGAACGGCGGAGGGGACTGGCGATCGTGGCGAGCGGGTGCGGAGCAATAAGGGCCAACGTAATGGTCGCGAGCAGCCTTCCACCGGGATCTCGACGCGACGGCAACCTCGTGCGCTACGAGCCGCGTGACGCTCGAACGGCCGGAGGATTCGAAATTGTCGATGACGTTCCGGGCCAGTTGCTGAGAGGCGAGGTCGCGTGGACGAGGGACGCTACGCCAGAAGGATTCAATACGAAATGACGGACGGCCAAGTGAACACCGTGAATCACTCGGACGGTCCGACGGGCGACGCAGGTACTGACGGCGCCAAAGTCAATGTGCGGCTGGAGCACGTGACCAAGACGTTCGATGACGTGCCCGCGGTCGACGACCTCAACCTCAAAATCAACGAAGGTGAATTCTTCAGTTTACTGGGGCCCTCGGGCTGCGGCAAGACGACCACTCTGCGGATGATCGGCGGATTCGAGGAACCAACTTCGGGACGCATCATGCTCGGTGGTCGCGACGTCACGTACATGGCTCCGTACCACCGCGACGTCAATACGGTCTTCCAGTCCTACGCGCTCTTCCCGCACCTCGACGTGTTCGAGAATATTGCGTTCGGGCTTCGGCGAAGGAAGGTCGACAAGGCGGAAGTGCGCCGCCGGGTCGGCGCGATTCTCGAGGTTGTGGACCTGCCCGATTTTGAACGACGTCGCGTGAACCAACTGTCGGGTGGCCAGCAGCAGAGGATTGCGTTGGCGCGAGCACTGGTCAACGAACCGAAGCTTCTGCTGCTGGACGAACCCATGTCGGCACTCGACGCGAAGCTGCGGCACCAAATGCAGATCGAACTCAAGTCGATTCAGTCGCGAGTCGGCATCACTTTTCTCTACGTCACGCACGATCAGGAAGAGGCGATGACCATGTCCGATCGACTCGTCGTGATGCGTCAAGGAAGGATCGAGGGAATCGGTTCGCCTAAGGATGTCTACGACAACCCTTCGACGGAGTTCGTCGCCACCTTCTTGGGTGCGTCGAATCTCTTGACCGGCGAGGTCGCCCGACGCGACGGATCGGTGACCACAATTGACCTGACCAACGGCTCGACGCTTTCGGTGCCCACCTCCCGCCTGCCCGATCAACTCACGAGCACGACGGTGAAAGTTGGCGTGCGCCCGGAGAAGATCAGCATCGTCGCCGCGAACGCGACGGTCGGCCCGAATCAGAACTCGCTGCGCGGACGAGTGAGGGTCTCGACATTCACCGGCGTTGGAAATCAGTACCTGGTGGAGATGGCCTCAGGCGCCGATATCACGGTCTACGCTCAAAACATCGGCGAGGAGCTCGCCCCTCGAAGCGGTGACGAGGTGCTCTTGAGTTGGCCCGTGGAGCACACGTTTGCGGTCCGGCCCATGGAGAGCGGTCTTAGCGGCGAAGAGTCGGAAAGTTGAAGGAGCGGTAATGGGACATGTCGAGAATGAGGGGTCACAGAGCGGGGCGATCGATCCGGCGCTGTGGCGGGGGATGACGCAGCGACGTTTCACGCGCCGTCAGGCGATGGGCTTCGCGGGCGCCGGCCTGACATCCGCGCTACTCGCCACGTACGGCGGCACCGCGGTCCAAGCCGGCGCGTCGAGCGTCATTGGATCGGCAAAATGGTGGAAGAAACAGAAGCTGCACCACGTGGTGAACTTCGCGAACTGGCCGTATTACATCGACGTGCTGGCGGGCAAGCACCCCTCTTTGGAGCATTTCACCAAGACCACCGGGATCAAGGTCAATTACCTCGAGGTGGTCCAGGACAACGCCTCGTTTTATCAAAAGATTCGGCCTTCCCTGGCGGCCGGCCAGTACACGGGCTACGACATCGTGGTGCTCACCAACAACAATCCTCAGCTCGGCTACATGGTTCAGCTTGATTGGCTGATTCCCCTTGATCGATCGCTTATGACGAACTTCAACAAGTTCGCGGGCCCCCTCGTGAAAAGCCCTTCCTGGGATCCGGGGAACAAGTACACGATGGCCTGGCAGTCGGGCTGGACGGCGATTGGCTACAACAACAAGCAGGTGAAGAACCCGGGCACCAGCATCGACATCCTCTTTGACAAGAAGTACGCAGGTAAGGTCGGCATGCTGAGTGATCCCTTTGAACTGGGCAGCGTCGGGCTGCTCGCCATCGGGGTGGAGCCCTCGAAGTCCACCGAGTCCGACTGGGCAAAGGCGGCGAAGAAGCTTCACCAACAGAAGAGCGACGGCATCGTCGCCTCGTACTACGACCAGAGCTACATCCAGCACCTTAAGAACGGCGACATCGAGGTGTCGATGTGCTACTCCGGCGACATCTTTCAGGCCGACCTGAACAGCAAGTACAAGGACCTGACGCTCATGCTGCCCAAGGAGGGCGCGATGCTCTGGACCGACAACATGTGCATTCCCAAGTACTCGCAGAATCCCCTGGACGCGATGACGTGCATGGACTACTTCTACAATCCGCAGACCGAGTCGGTCGTCGAGTATTACAACGACTACATCTGTCCGGTTCCGGATGCGAAGCAGGAGTTGCTGCGCCCGACGGGGTGGAACAAGGCGGCGTTGAAGTCGCTCCAACCCGAGATCGGACTGCCGACCTCGGTTACCGCGAACTCACTGGACGTGTTCCCGTCGACGAAGCAAGTCAAGGCCTCAAAGAGCTACTACAACTTCAAGAGCCAAGACGAGATCGACGCGTGGAACAACCTCTTTCTTCCGATCATCCAGGGGGCATGAGCAGCCCGCCTCGTCGCGCGGCCTGGAGGAAGGGCCTCGCCCCTTATCTCCTGAGCTCGCCGGCGGGACTGTGGCTCCTGCTGCTCTTCATCGTCCCGCTGCTCATAATGCTGTCGATCACGCTGAAGACCTGTAGCCCGGCCTCGGGCCAGTGCGTGATGACGTGGAACTGGGGCGAACTCCCCCACGTGGTCAATCTGTACCGTACGCAATTCGTCACCAGCCTGATCTTCGCGGCGGTGGCAACGATCATCGACCTGGTCATATCGTTTCCCATCGCGTACTGGATCGCCTTCTACGGTGGTCGGAGGAAGAACTTCTTCCTCATCATGCTGCTGGTGCCGTTCTTCGTCTCCTTCATCATTCGAACCCTGGTGTGGGAGTTCATCCTGTCCAACAACGGCGTCGTGCTGACCTTTCTGAAGGGCAACCATCTCTTGCCGTCGGGCTTCCACGTGCTGGGAACCGGCTTCGCGGTGGTCGCGGGTCTCGCCTACAACTACCTGCCCTTCACTGCGCTTCCCCTGTACGTGGCGCTCGAGAGGATTGACCGTCGCGTGTTGAATGCCGCCTACGACCTCTACGCCAATCGGAGGGTGGCCTTCATGCGGGTGATCCTGCCCCTTACGGTGCCGGGAATCTTTGCCGCGTTTCTGCTCACATTCATTCCGGCCTTCGGCGACTACGTCAATCAGGAAATCCTCGGCGGAACGGCGAACACGATGATCGGAACGGTAATCCAGAACCTGTTCCTGATCGATTCGGACTACGCCGGCGGTGCGTCGCTGTCGGCCGTGCTGCTCGTCATCTCGCTGCTCGGCATCTGGCTGTACGCGAAGCTTCTCGGGTCGCGCACGATTGAGGAGTACCTGTGAGCCTGACGCCCTTCGCCCGGGTCGACGAATCGACCGGGAGCGAGCGCGCTAGCCGGCGACCACGTCGACTGGGCCGATTCGTACTCCCAACCTATTCGTGGCTGGTCATCGCCTACCTGGTCTTTCCGATCGCGGTGATGATCGTCTACAGCTTCAACCGCGTCATCTCGGGATTGCAGTTGGTGAGCTTCGCGTGGAACGGATTCACCTTTCAGTGGTACGAGCAGTGGCGCAGCATACCGGGGCTGACGTCCGCGTTCTGGCTCTCGATTCGCCTGGCGCTCGTCAGTACCGTCATCGCGACGGCACTGGGAACGCTGCTAGCCATCGCACTGGTCCGGTACCGCGGCTCCAAGTTCCGAGGCAAGGGCGGCATCGAGCAGATCCTCTTCCTCAACATCGCGGCGCCGGAGATCGTCATGGGCGCGTCACTGCTCGGTATCTTCGTCACCTTCAATATCGCCAGGGGTTTCCTCACCCTGGTCCTGGCGCACGTCATGTTCAGCATTGCCTACGTGACTGTCACGGTTCGCGCGCGCCTCGCGGGCTTCGACGTCTCGCTCGAGGAGGCGTCGTACGACCTGGGCGCCAGCCCTCTGGGCACGTTTCGCCTGGTAACGCTGCCGTTAATCATGCCCGGTGTGCTGGCCGGAGCGCTGATGGCCTTCGCACTCTCTATTGACGACTTCGTCACCTCGAACTTCGTGAGCGGTTCGAGCGTCCCGTTCCCGGTGTGGGTCTACGGGGCGTCTCGAGTGGGCACCCCGCCGCAGGTCTTCGTCTTCGGAACGGTGATCTTCTCGGTGGGCATCGTGTTCGCGCTCCTCAGTCTTGGATTGTCGAAGAAGCGGGCCTGAGCCCGGTTTGAGGCGTGGCGGGGCGAATCCGTTGTCCGCCGCCCCAGGCGCTGCAACGTTGCCTCTCAATCAGTGGCAACGCATCGTCGCTACGCGGTTCGAAATCCGTTACGAGGTTCTTCAGTCGACTTGGCGGACACTGAGAGGAGTTCCCCAAACGCTTACGTGAGCTGGGGTTTCGCAGTGATCTCATCAAGTCGCTCACGATCGGGCGGAAGCTTTCACACGAAGGAGAATCCCCTCAATCTGGCCGGCTTTCACGAGGACCGGGAAAGGTTCGAACGAAGTCCAGTGTGAAGTTGCTTCGCCTCTCATCGATACGCCGTACGGCACTAATTCCGCCAAACAAATCAGGCCGCCATCACTCAACTTTGGCGGAAGCGCCGGTAGAAACTATAGGGACTATGAACCGCGAGCAGAACGAGCAGGACCGCGCCCGAAGAGCGGCGAGGCACCGCACAACGCACCTCAGTCGGCGGCGCCGACGCGAGTTCCTGCTCGAGCGGCGGGCACTGTCGCTCTCCATCGCGACGGGCTTCGTGCTCGCAGGGGTTGGCATCACCATCGGGGTCATCACCGGCTCGCAGATCATCCTCTTCGACGGGTTCTACACGTTCCTCGGCATTGGACTCTCGTGGATGGCGCTACGGGTCTCGCACCTCGTCGCGACCGGCCCGACCGTGCGCTACCCCTTCGGACGCGAGGCGCTGACCCCGCTCATCATCGGCGTCGAGGGTGTGGCGCTGCTCGCCACGTGCAGCTACGCGACGTTCAACGCGGTGCTCACCATCGTGCACGGGGGAGCGCGGATCCCGTCGGGGTGGAGCCTGGCCTACGCCGTCATCGCCCTGGTGCTGCCGACCGGACTGTGGTGGTGGATGCGTCGCAGCGCCCGGGAGTTCGAGCTCGTCTCCGCTGAAGCCACGCAGTGGCTCGCCGGTGGCATCCTGGGGCTCGGGATGCTGCTCGCGTTCATCTTCGCGCGCATCATCATCGGGACCGCCTGGGCGCCAGCCGCGCGCTACGTCGATCCCTCGCTCGTGATCGTGACGTGCCTCGCCTTCGTTGTACCGCCGGTGCAGATGATTCGCACGACGTTCATCGAGCTCGTCGAGGGAAGCCCCGACACTGAGTTGGCGCTGCCCGCTCGAGAAGCCGTCGACGAAGTGGCCGCCACCTACGGACTCGGTGATCAACGTCTGCGCATGACCAAGATCGGGCGCAAGTTCTACGTGGAGATCGACTTTGTCGTGGATCCGTCGTGGAACGTCGCGCAGTCCGACGCAGTACGTCACGTGCTCGCAACCAAGCTCGACTCGCTCGCCCTCGACCTGTGGCTCACCGTCGAGTTCACCGCCGATCCCACCTGGGGCGCGTAAATGCGGTCGTCAGTGCCACGGGTATTGCGATGGCGACCCTGATGACTCGGGAAGACCGGGTGTGAGTGCGTGAACGGGCAATGAACTGTCACGTGCTCGCCGCGAAGGGCGTGACGATGCTGTTTGCGACGAAGGTATCTTCGTGACGCGGCGGGCACCGCGGCATCAAAACTGAGCCGGTTGGAACTCCTCGGCTGTGATTTCACGAGGCAGTTGAACCAAGTTCCACTAAGTCCCCTTGGTCGGGAAGGCGGGATTCGAACCCGCGGCCTCCTGGTCCCAAACCAGGCGCGCTAACCAAGCTGCGCTACTTCCCGTCGCTCTATCGTTACACATTTTGCCTAATGCTCCCGCCGCCGACGTTCACTTCGTAGGCTGCAGGCAAGAGTGGGAGGGGGATTTTCGTGGCCTACGAATGGATTATCGATGCGCTCGACGAGACGTGGACATCGATAGATCGACTGATGCGCCCGAAGCCGGAGGAGGCGTACGACGCGAAGACCGCCTGCCCGGGCTGGAGCGTTCGAGACGTCATCAGTCACCTGCTCGGGTTCGAAGTGATGCTCCACGGCGCGCCGGTTCCGACCTACGAAGGACCGTGGCCCGAGTACGTCCACAACCCCATTGGCGAACTCAATGAGGCGTTCGTGCAGGCCCGCCGCGGCGACCCCGGCAGTGAGGTGCTCGATCAGTTTCGAGACGCGTCCACGCGCTCGCTCGCGGCGCTGCGCTCGCTCAGCGACGGCGACTGGGAGAAGGTCGGCTGGAGCCCGGAGGGGGAGCGGCCCTACCACCGTTTCCAGGAGACGCGCGTGCTCGACAGCTGGATCCATCTTCAGGACATCCGTGATGCCCTGCTGCAACCCGAGGACGATCACGGGGCGGGTGAGCAGATCGTGGTGAATCGTTTCGAGGCTGCACTGCCGTACATCGTGGGACGAAAGATGCATTGTCCCGACGGTACCGTCGTCCAGGTGAATCTCAGCGGGCGGCTGGGACGAACGGTCCTGCTTGAAGTGAGCGGCGGACGCGCGCAGCCACTGGATTCGACGACGGAGCCGCCTACCCTCGAAATCACGACTCCCGTGCCCATCTTCTGGCGCCGGGCGGCGGGCCGGATCGGCGCCGAGGCCTTCCTCTCGGCGTCGGCGACCCATGTTCGCGGGGACCTCGAGCTGGCCCGGGCCTTTTCCGAGGCCCTGAACATCATGATTTAAGCCAGCCAGACAAGCCGGTAGGCTGACTTCTCTTATGCGTGCCATCTCCACATCCCTAGACAACAATCGAATCAAGCTCGTCGTGGAACTCGACGACGCCGAGATGGACGAGGCGCTTGACGCCGCGGCGGCTTCGCTGGCGAAACAGGTGAGCGTCAAGGGTTTTCGGAAGGGTAAAGTCCCGAAGAACGTGCTCGTCGCCCACATTGGCGGCCTCGAGGTGCTGCGCGCCGAGGCGATCCGCGAGTCGATGCCCGACTTTTACGCCCGCGCCGTCGCGGACACCCTCATCGACCCGATTGGTCAGCCCGACATCAACGTGACGAGCGCCGAGGAGGAAGGTCCCTTCACGTTCGAAGCCGAGGTCGAGGTTCGTCCCGTCGTCACCATCACTGGCCAGCGCGACCTGCGCGTGACGCTTCCTTCACCCAACGTGTCGGACGACGAAGTCGAAGCCCAGATGAACCGTTACCGTGAGACCGACGCCATCTTGAAGGACGTTGACCGTCCGATCGTCACGGGCGACCTCGTGACGATGGACATCCGCGTCCAGCAGATCGGCACTGACGTCGAGCCCCTCGAGATGAGCGACTTCATGTACACCGTCGGATCGGGCACCATCACCGAAGGGGTCGACGAACTCATCCTGGGACTGAAGGCCGGCGAAGAGTTGAAGCTGAACGGTAACGTGGGCGGCGGCGTGGTGGCCACCTACGAGATGAAGCTGAAGCAGGTGAAAGAGCGCGAGCTACCGGAACTCACCGACGAGTGGGCGCAGGAGAACACCGATTGGACGAGCGCCGAGGAGATGCGCGACGCCATCGTGAACCAGATGCGCCGCACGAAGATCGTCGAAGCGCAGATGTCCCAGCGCGACGCGATGCTTGTCGCACTCGCTGAACTCGTGAACGAGGATGTCGCCCCCGACGTCTTGGTGGACGCCGAGACCAACGAGCGCCTGCACGATCTGGGTCACCGCCTCTCCCAGCAGAACATGAACCTCGAGTCGTTTCTGCAGGTCACGAACCAGACCCCCGAACAACTGCTGGCCACGCTTCGCGAGGACGCCCTGCGCGGAGTTCGCATAGACCTCGCATTGCGCGCCCTCGTGGTGGCGGAGAATCTCGAGCCGACCCCGGAAGAGATCGACGAGGAACTTGAGAAGACGGCTGAATCCATGGACGTCGATGCGGAGATCCTGCGCACCAACTTGCGCGACACCGGACGCGTCACCACGTTCAACGCGGAAGTCGCCAAGATGAAGGCCTCGCGCTGGCTGACGGACAACGTGACGTTCATCGACCCTGAAGGCATCGAGATTGACCGAGAACTGCTCCGCGCGGACCAGTCCGTAGAGTCGAACGCTTAAGGTGGGAACGTGAACGACCACTATCGAGCCCAGAACTATCTCGTCCCCACCGTTGTTGAGTCATCGAACCGCGGTGAGCGGGCCTACGACCTCTACAGCCGTCTGCTGCGCGAGCGAATCATCTTTCTAGGCACGCCAATTGACGACACCATCGCCAACTTGATCTGTGCCCAGATGCTGTTCCTGGAGTCCGAGGACCCCGACAAGGACATCAACCTCTACATCAACTCGCCGGGTGGCGACATCACGGGACTTCTCGCGATCTACGACACGATGAAGTACATCAAGCCAGACGTGTCGACGTTCTGCTTTGGCCAGGCGGCGTCAGCGGCCGCGGTGCTGCTGGGCGCCGGTACCAAGGGCAAGCGTTACGCGTTGCCGCACGCGAGGGTTCTGCTGCACCAGCCATGGGGCGGCGTCGGCGGTCAGGCCTCGGACATCGAGATCCAGGCTCGCGAGATCCTGCGGATGAAGGACATGCTGAACTCGATGCTCGCCCACGACACCGGCCAAACGGTCGAGCGGATCACCAAAGACACTGATCGCGACTACATAATCGGGGCCCAAGAGGCAGTCGAATACGGGCTTATTGACGACGTCCTGACTGCTCGACTGTAAGTGCCCGTTTTCGGGCCCCGTGACCCGTAGGATGGTGAAGTTCGTGGTCGTGTCGGAGGTTATTCGTGGCAAAGTTTGGCGAAAACAACGACCTTATTAAGTGCAGTTTCTGCGCTAAGGGTCAAAAGCAGGTTAAGAAGCTCATCGCTGGACCCAGCGTCTACATTTGCGACGAGTGCATTGACCTCTGTAACGACATCATCGCCGACGAGTTCGGCGATCGACCTGAGCTCGTCCTCGAAGACCTCCCAACTCCGCGCGAGATTTCCGCGTTCCTCGACGACTTCGTGATCGGTCAGGTTGACGCCAAGAAGATCCTCTCCGTGGCGGTGTACAACCACTACAAGCGGATTCAGTCCGGACCCCTGCATGAGGACGACGTGGAGGTCGCGAAGTCGAACGTCCTGCTGCTCGGACCCACCGGTTGCGGCAAGACCTTCCTCGCCCAGACGCTGGCGCGCATGCTCAACGTGCCGTTCGCCATCGCCGACGCCACCGCGCTCACCGAGGCTGGATACGTTGGCGAGGACGTCGAGAACATCCTCCTGAAGCTGCTCTCTGCGGCGGACTTCGACGTGAAGCGGGCCGAGCGCGGGATCATCTACATCGACGAAATCGACAAGATCGCCCGCAAGGCGGAGAACCCGTCGATCACGCGCGACGTCTCGGGCGAGGGCGTCCAGCAGGCGCTGCTGAAGATCCTCGAAGGAACGGTCGCGAGCGTGCCGCCCCAGGGAGGACGCAAGCATCCCCACCAGGAGTTCATCACCATTGACACCGCGAACATCTTGTTCATATGCGGCGGCGCCTTCTCCGGGCTCGAAGAGATCATCGAACGGCGCCTCGGCAAGAAGTCGATGGGCTTCAATCAGCCGATTGAATCCAGGCGCAGGGGCGACATCGAACTCTTCCGCCACGCGCTTCCCGAGGACCTCGTGAAGTTCGGCTTGATCCCCGAGTTCATCGGACGATTGCCGATCGTGAGCGCGGTGCAGCAACTCGACCGCGACATGCTCATCAGCGTGCTCACCGAGCCCAAGAACTCGCTCGTGCGTCAGTTCCAGCAGGTACTCGCCATGGACGGAGTGGAGCTCGTGATCGAGACCGACGCTCTCGCGGCGATTGCCGACCTCGCGCTCGAGCGGCAAACGGGCGCCCGTGGACTTCGCTCGATCCTTGAGAGCGTGCTGCTCGAGCCCATGTTCGACGTGCCCGGACGCTCCGACGTGCATCGTTGCGTGGTCACCGCGGACTCGGTGCGCGACAAGACCCCGCCAGCCTATGAAATGCGAAAGGCGACGCGTACCCGTCGCGCGAGCTAAGCCGTGCGGTTTCACTCGTATGTTGAAGCGCTGACCTGGCTCGAGTCGCACGTCGACTTCGAACGCGTCGCCCCCAACCGTCAAGAGGTTCCGACCCTCCAGCCGATCGTCGATACCCTGGCGCTCTGCGCCGACCCCCAGCACGACTACCCGACGATCCACATCACGGGCACCAACGGCAAGGGAACGACCGCCACGCTGGCGGGGGCGTTGCTCTCGGCGACGGGACTTCGGGTTGGCACGTTCACCAGCCCGGACCTGCACGCGATCAACGAGAGGATCGCGGTGAACGGCGAGCCAATCGACGACGAGAGCCTCGTGCTGCTGCTGTCGCGCCTCGCGGACGTCGAGTCGGTGAGCGCGATATCGCTCACGAGGTTTGAGCTGCTCACGGTGGCGGCCCTGCTGCACTTTTCCGACGAGGGCGTCGACGTCGGCGTCGTCGAGGTGGGGATGGGCGGCACGTGGGACTCCACGAACGTCATCAACAGCGACGTGGCGGTGCTCACCAACGTCGATCTCGACCACACGGCGGTGCTCGGCACGACCATCGGCGCCATCGCGAGCGACAAGGTCGGCATCTTTCGAAGCGAGCGGATCGCCGTCGTGGCAACGACCAACGCCATCGTGGTGGAGATCGCCCAGCGCCGGGCCGCCGAGCTCGGAGCCACGCTCTGGCTTCTGGATGACTCTTTCGTGCTCGAGCGCAACGACCTCGCCGTGGGGGGTCGCGCCATCACGGTGCGCACGCCCTTCGAGACCTACGACGACGTGCTGGTGTCGCTGCACGGCATTCACCAGGGCGTCAACGCCGCCACGGCCATCGTCGCCGCGGAGGCGTTCCTGGGGCGCGCGCTGGGCCTCGACGTCGTCTCGACCACGCTGGCGAGCGCCAAGATGCCCGGGCGCATGGAGCTCATCTCGCGGCGTCCCATGATCGTGGTCGATGGTGCGCACAACCCGGCCGGGATGCGTGCGCTCGCAGCCACGCTCGACGGCGCGTTCCACGTGCACGGCGAGCGACGATGCGTGCTGGGCATGCTGAGCGGGCGCGACGTCGACGACATGGTGAGCCCGCTCGTCGCGTTGGGCTTCACCGAGTTCCACTGCTGCGCGCCCCAGTCGCCCCGTGCGGTCGCCGCGTCAGTGGTCGCCGCGTCAGTGCGTCGCCACGGCGGCATTGCGTACGAGCACCCGAGCGGAACGTCCGCGCTCGCGCACGCGCGCGAACGCTCCACCGATGAGGATCTCATCGTCGTCGCGGGAAGCCTCTACCTCGTCGCCGAGGTGCGCGGCGAGGTGATTCAGGTCCCCTCACGACATCTTTCGTAGGGCTGTTAGATTTCCTGCTCGTGGATAGAACATTTGTCATCGTGAAGCCGGACGGCGTCGAGCGGGGTCTCATTGGTGAGATCGTCGGACGCTTGGAGAACAAGCAGTTGCGAGTCGTTGCGGCACAGCTTCGTACGATTGACGAGGTAACGGCCGCCCGTCATTACGCGGAACACGCGGGAAAGCCCTTCTACGACGACCTGGTGGCGTTCATCACCCGGGGACCAGCCTTGCTCCTCGTCGTTGAGGGCCCCGCAGATACCTGGAAGGTCGTCCGCAACTTGATGGGGACGACGAACCCCAAGGAAGCGGCGCCGGGTACCATCCGCGGCGACCTCGCGATTGAGACGAAGGAGAATCTGGTCCACGGCTCGGACTCCACGGAATCCGCTGAGCGCGAAATCGCAATTTTCTTTCCAGAGCTGGCTTAGATAAGAATTATGGGTAGCTTCGTGAGTTCTGCCCTAGCCTTGTAGATACAAGAGGGCGTACGTCGGGCTCTCGATAAAGGGTTCTTATGGTAGATCGTCGTTTTTCATTTTTGGGCCGGGACATGGCAGTTGACCTTGGCACCGCCAACACCCTGGTGTATGTGCGCGGACGCGGCATCATCCTGAACGAGCCGTCCGTGGTGGCGGTGGACGTGAAGGACGGCAAGCCGCTTGCCGTCGGCGCCGAGGCCAAGCGCATGATCGGTCGCACGCCGAGCAACATCCAGGCGATCCGTCCGCTGAAGGACGGGGTCATCGCCGACTTCGAGATCTGCGAGAAGATGCTGCGCTACTTCATCCATCGCGTCCACCAGCGTCGTTTCGCGAAGCCCCGCATGGTTATCTGTGTCCCGTCGGGAATCACCGGCGTGGAGCAGCGTGCGGTGATGGAAGCTGCTGAGTTCGCCGGCGCTCGAAAGGCGTACATCATCGAAGAGCCCATGGCCGCGGCGATTGGCGCGGGCCTTCCGATCCACGAGCCGACCGGGAACATGGTCGTCGACATCGGCGGCGGCACCACCGAGGTCGCGGTGATCTCGCTCGGTGGCATCGTGACAAGTCAGTCGATCCGCATCGGCGGCGACGAGCTCGACGAAGCGCTCATGGCGTTCGTGAAGAAGGAGTTCCAGTTGGCGCTCGGTGAGCGCACGGCTGAGGAGATCAAGATACAGCTCGGATCCGCGTACCCGCTCGAGCAGGAGTTGCGCGCCGAGATTCGCGGACGCGACCTGGTGACCGGACTACCCAAGACCGTGATCATTTCCACCGAACAGATCCGCAAGGCCATCGAAGAGCCCGTCCAGGCGATCGTCGATGCGGTGAAGGTCACGCTCGATCGCACACCGCCCGAACTCGCGTCAGACCTCATGGAACAGGGCATCGTGCTCACGGGTGGTGGGGCGTTGCTGAACGGAATCGCCGCTCGCCTCGAAGCCGAGACGAACATGCCGATCATCGTCGCGAACGACCCCTTGAACTGCGTGGCCCTCGGTAGCGGCATGTGCCTCGAGGAGCTCGACGTCTTCTCGCGCATGTTGAAGACCAGTCCTTCGCGCTAAGAAGTGGCCAGCGAACGTTCGAGACGTCGAGCGCTGACTTTAGGTCTGGGCGCGACAGCGTTGATTGTCGTCTTGTACCTGACCGGAGGCATATTCTCGGGGCTTCGCAGCGCCGCGAACGTGGTGGTGAGCCCCTTCAGCTGGTCCGTCAACGAGGTCGCGAAGCCCATCGGTCACTTTCTCGCCGGTGCCATTGACTACAGCGACGTCGTCGCCCAGAACCAGAGGCTTCGTTACGAGCTCGGCAAGTCCCAGCAGCAGTCCAACGAGAGCTGGTCGTTCGAACGCCAGCTCCAGCAGGTATCGACCCAGCTCCACGTGCCCTTCGTCGGATCGCTACCCACGGTGGCGGCGCAGGTGACCGCGATTTCGCCGACGAATTTCGCCGCGACGGTGGACATCTCGGTCGGTCGCGACAACGGAGTGCTCGCGGGCATGCCGGTCGTCGCTAACGGAGGGCTCGTCGGTGACGTCATCTCGACGACGCCGCACGGGGCTACCGTGCGATTGATCAGCGACACCAACTCTTCGATTGGGGTGACCTACGGAAGCGGGAAATCGACGCTGCTGGTGAGCGGGCGCGGCGTCAACAACGGCCTCGGCGCGACGGCCATTCCGCTCACGACCAGCATCAGCCCCGGGACGATCATGGCGACCGACGGGCTCGAGGGCGGCCTCTATCCGCCAGGGCTTCCCGTCGCGAAGGTCTCGAAAGTGACCCTTACGCCGGGCGCCGCGACCTACAACCTCGTGCTTCGCCCGACGGCGAACCTGCGGTTCCTCAGCTACCTCGACGTTGTGCTGTGGGAGCCCTCTACGTGACAAGGGCGCTTATTCCGGCAACGCTCGTCACGCTCTTCGTCGTCGCATTCCAGTTGGAGGTCTTCTCCTCGTTGCGCTTCGCTGGTGTGGTGATCATGCTGGTCTGGCTCTGGCCGCTCGTGATGGGGCTCGCCGGCTTCACATCGCTCGCGCTCTACGTCGCGCTGCTCGGCGGGATACTCTTCGACACCCACGCGGTCACCCCCTTCGGTCTTGCGGCGGTCGTCGGGCTGATCCTCGCCTACGCCACTTCGCGACTCGGTCGAGAGGGGATTGGCGACCTTGACTCGGCGGCGATGTGGGTGACGCCGCTGATCGGTGCCGTCGGAGGCTTCGCCGCGCCGCTGCTCTACACGTTTGGCGGCTTCTTCGCGCTGAACTTCGGGCTCTGGCGCGGTAGCCTGTTCGAGT
>PKWY01000042.1:258-75308 GCA_003132205.1 Acidimicrobiaceae bacterium | reverse complement strand
AACCGG
The DNA here is from genome assembly GCA_003132205.1 of Acidimicrobiaceae bacterium. Taxonomy (GTDB): domain Bacteria; phylum Actinomycetota; class Acidimicrobiia; order Acidimicrobiales; family RAAP-2; genus RAAP-2. The sequence goes on along the minus strand of PKWY01000042.1, from coordinate 75,302 downwards.
TGGGTCCAAATAGGACACACGCTGTTAGGGACAATCCCGCAGTCTTGTATCGGCGGAGTCGATTCTTGTGACGGGCGCCTCGAGGTCACCGAGGTGCTTGACGAACCGAACCGACCTGCGTCTCGGATGCAGTCGAACCAGCCCGATCGAGTGAGATGTCGAGAGACCCCGAGATGTCTGGATCGATCCCGCGTCGGATCTTGGACCAGATGGCTCACGCCATTACGACCGCACCGTGGATGCCCTATATCCTTCAAGTGTGAGGAATACACAACAGTTCGAATACCCGTGTTTCGCTAGCTCGTGACGTCGCTCTCGAGGGAGCTGGCGCGCTGGGCCCGGGCGAGGTTCGACGAACCGCTGCCCGGCGCCCTTGCGCGCAAGGTGCAGCTCCACATCCTTGACGCGACCAGTATCGCCATGGCCGCGCGCGTCGAGGATGTTGGCGAACAGATCCTGCGTACGGCCACGATCAGTGGCGGCCCCGGGCCAGCGAGGGTCCTCGGAGGCATTGGCGGCAAGCCAACCTCAGGTCTCGCACCGTTGGCGGCCGCGTTCGCCAACGCGGCACTGATCCACGCGCTCGACTTTGACGACATCCACGACAACGCCAGATTGCACCCGACGACGGTCATTCTGCCGGCGGTCCTGGCAATAGGCGACCTAGTTGATTCGCATGACAATGAACGACTGTGCCGAGCCGTTGCCGTGGGCAACGAGGTGATGTGCCGGCTCGGCGAAGTGACTGAACCGGTCGGCGATGGTCCGGCCTCAGGTTGGTTCCTGACCCAGCTCTACGGCTACGTCGGTGCCTCGATCGCGGCTGGTTTGATGCTCTTTCTCAACGAGGAGGAGTTGGTGTCGGCTATCGGACTTGCCACGATGCAAGCCGCGGGCTCGAAGCAGGCGGGGTTCGGGACCGGCTCGACGGCGAGGTCGATCTATCCCGCCTTCGCCGCCGAGGGTGGGGTCCGCGCCGCGCTGCTCGCTCGTGAGGGCATCATCGGGCCCGAAGAGTCACTCGACGGCGAAGCCGGACTGTTCCCTCTCTACATGGGCCACGATCTCGCAGTTGACAAGGCGAGTCGACTGCTCGACGACTCGGCCGCGTGGTCGTTTCTCTCGACGGACGTCAAGCGGTGGCCGTGCTGCAGGCTGACGCACACGTACGTCGCCGCCGCAATTGGCATCCGGGAGCAGCTCGGTGCGGTGCGCCCGGATCGAGTCGTGATCGAGGTCAATCAATCGGCGCTTCGGCTCTGCCAGCCCGCGGGTCAGCGACGCCGACCGTCGACCCTGGGTGACGCCAAGTACTCCATTCCCTTCCTGGTCGCCTTCACGCTCGAGCGCGGTGCGCCAACGCTGGACAACCTGACCGTCGAAGTGCTGAAGGACCTGGAGATCCTCGCTCTCGCGGATCGGGTCGAGGTGCGAGAGACGGGCGACGACAACACTGTCCACCCGAAGGCGAACATCGCAGTCGAGGCAGGAGGAAGCCACGTCAGTAGTGAGGCGGATACTCTCTCGCCAATGTCGGAGAGCGCGATCCGCGACAAGATCGCCTTGTGCGTCGCTCGGGCTCTCGAGAACACCCGCGACCTCATTGAGAACGGACCAGTGCCGCTCACGTAGCAGCAGCGTCTCGAAGGATCGGTGGCCATTGAGTGGCCAGGTCCGATAACTTCGGAAGATGAGTCTGCGCGAGTCCCTGACCGATGTCGGATTCAAGGCATTGAATAGGTTCCATCGGGTGGTCGTGCACGCCAGCAGAGGCCGGGTCGGGGGATCGGCCTTCGGGATGCCGATCGTCGAGTTGCTCACCGTCGGACGCAGGTCGGGTCTGATCCGCTCGACCATGCTGACGGTTCCGATCGTGGAAGATGGTCGGTACGTGCTGGTGGCGTCCAAGGGTGGTGACGACAGGGATCCGGACTGGTACCGAAACATCCTCACCACCGTGGACGTCGAGCTGATCGTCACGGGTGAGCGTCGACCAATGCGCGCGCGCGTCGCGACTCAGGCGGAGACCGTCGCCTTGTGGCCTCGGGTGGTGTCGACGTATGGGCCCTACGACGGCTACCGCCGGCGAGCCCGCCGTGACGTCCCACTGGTCATCTGCGAGCCGCGTCGGACTGGCACGTAGCTGCTCCTTTGACCGCGCAGCGCAGTCGCGGCCACTGCAGCGAATGGCGCCACGCCAGTTGCTGAGTCGCGACCCCGGCGGGAACGATCAGGCGATGATGGCGATGGGATTCTCGATCAGGCGCGTGAGCGTCTGAAGGAAACGGGCGGCCAGCGCTCCGTCGATGATCCGGTGATCGGCCGAGAGTGTGTAGCGCATGCGGTGGTGCACCACCACCTCGTCGCCGACGGCCACGGGTTCGCGCGCGGTAGCGCCCACCGCCAGGATCGCCCCTTCGGGAGGGTTGATGATCGCGGTGAACTGCTCGACCCCGAACATGCCGAGGTTGCTGATCGTGAACGTTCCGCCGCTCATCTGTTCGATCGTGAGGCCCTTGCCGTGGGCGAGGGACGCGAGCTGCTTGGCCTCCGCGCCGAGCTCGCCCACCGACTTCTGGTCGGCGTCGAAGATCACCGGAACGACGAGGCCATTGTCCGAGGCGACGGCGACGCCGACGTTGATCCGCTGGTGCACGAGCATGGTGCGGCTCTCGTCATCGATGTACGAGGCGTTGACGAGCGGGTTCTCGCGCAACGCGAGCGCGCACGCCCGGATCAGCAGATCGTTGATGCTCACCTTTTCTCGCCCCATCGCGGCGAACTGCTCGTTCATCTGGGCGCGCAGCTGCACGAGCGCCTCGGCGTCCGCGACCGCGGTGACGTAGAAGTGGGGGATACCGCGGGCACTCTCGCCGAGTCGGCGGGCGATGACGCGGCGGGCGTTGCTCAAGGTGACCGACTCGGTCCCGCGCCGTTCGTCAACCTGCTGGGCGCCGACCGCAACCAGCTTGGCAACAGTCGGCGCGGCGGACGTCCTCGCGGGAGACGGTGCCGGCGCCGGTAGTGTCCCCGCAGTCGTCAGCAGTCCCTCGATATCGGTGCGGATGATCCGTCCACCGGGACCGCTGCCGCGTACCTGGCTCAGGTCGAGATGATGCTCCCGGGCCAGCTTTCGCACCAGTGGCGAGGCGAACAGTCGATCTTCGTCGACGCTCTCGGGTTGGGTCCGCGGAACTTGGTCGGGCTCGGCCTTCGTCGCGGACTCGGATGGCGCCGAAACGACTTTGGCGGGTGTGCTCGGCGACTGGCCCGGCGCGGAGGGGCCAGACGACTTGCCGTCGTCGAGCAGGGCGATGGGCGTTCCAATCGACACGGTCTCACCCTCGTTGACGAGGATTTGCGACAGCGTGCCCGCGTCGTACGCCTCGTACTCCATCGTGGCCTTGTCGGTCTCGATCTCGACGAGTATGTCGCCGACGCTGACCTGGTCTCCCGGTTGTTTTCGCCAGGTGGCGATCGCGCCTTCCTCCATGGTGTCGGAGAGACGCGGCATGGTGATTTCGATCATGATTCCTTGCCGATCCTCTCGCGACGATTGCCGACAGCGTCGAGAGTCTGGTAAACGGCCTGGATCACGTCATCCACTGAGGGCAACGCGGCGGTCTCCAACGATTTCGAATACGGCAGCGGCACTTCGGCCATGGCGACGCGTCGAACGGGCGCATCCAAGTAGTCGAAGGCGCCGTCGGAGATGGACGCGGCAACCTCGGCGCCGATGCCGTAGGTCAGCCAGTCATCCTCGAGAACGACGGCGGCGTGCGTCTTCTTCACGGACGCGATGACCGTCTCGCGGTCCAGCGGGCGCAGGCTGCGAAGGTCGACGACCTCGATGTCGAGCCCGTCGGACTGCGCGAGCTGCTCGGCCACCTGGGACGCGACGTGCGCCATCCGCGAATAGCCGATCAGCGTGATGTCGCTTCCTTCGCGCGTGATCGCCGCCTTGCCGATCTCGCCGGGAGTGTCGTCGTCGGGCACCTCGCCCTTGGTGTTGTAGAGCGCCAGGTTCTCGAGGAAGAGCACCGGGTCGTCGTCCCTGATTGCCGCCAGTAAGAGCGCCTTGGCGTCCGCCGGCGTGCTCGGGGCGACGACCTTCAGGCCCGGCACGAACGCGTAATACAACTCGATATTCTGCGAGTGGGTCGCGCCGAGCTGCTGGCCACCGCCACCTGGCGTGCGGATCACCAGGGGCACCGTTGCCTGGCCCCCGAACATGCCATAGATCTTGGCGGCGTGGTTCACGATCTGGTCGAGCGCGAGCAGGGTGAAGTTGATCGTCATGATCTCGACGACGGGACGAAGCCCGAGCATGGCCGCGCCGATGGCCGCGCCGGTGAAGCCCTCCTCAGCGATCGGGGTGTCGCGCACTCGCTTCTCACCGAACTCCGCGAGTAGACCAGCCGTGATCTTGTAGGAGCCTTCGAAGACGCCGATCTCCTCGCCCATCAGGAAAACGTTCTCGTCGCGCAGCATCTCGGCCCGAAGTGTGTCGTGCAGGGCCTGTCGAAAGGTCATCACGGTCATTCGCCCGCCTCCAACCCCGGCATCGGCGCCGGCTCGAACAACGGCTGGCCGGGTAGACGACGAGAGTCGTTCGGCACCGGCGTGGCGTACGTGTAGTCGAACAACGTCGACACGTCGGGGAGCGCGCTGGCCTCGGCGAACGCTGCGGCCGCGTCGGACCGTGCCGTCGCTTCCTCGTCGAGTTTGGCGAGCGCGTCAGCGTCGAGCAGTCCCTCACGGAGCAGCCGCTCGGCCAACGTGTGAACGGGGTCATGAGCTTTGAGGCCGGCGACCTCTTCGGCTGAACGGTATTTTGCCGGGTCGACGACAGAGTGGCCCCGCAGTCGCTCGGTGACGACTTCGAGAAGGAAGGGCTTGCCGACCCGGGCCGAACCGATGGCGCGAGTCGCGGCGTCGGCGACGGCGAGCGGGTCAAGCCCGTTCACGCGCTCGGAGGCGATGCGGTAGGCGGACCCGCGCTTGTAGAGCTCGGGCTCCGCGGACGACTTCTCCACGGTCGTACCCATGCCCAACTGGTTGTTGATGATGACGTAGACGATCGGCAGGTTCCAGAGTGCCGCGATGTTGAGCGACTCGTGGAAGGCCCCGACGTTCGTCGTCCCGTCGCCCATGGTGCACATCACGATCTCGCCGCCGCCGCGGTAGTCGATCGCGAGCGCCGCTCCGGTGGCGAGGGGAAGCTGTCCGCCGACGATGCCGTAGCCGCCGAGAAGCCGATGCGTGATGTCGAACATGTGCATCGAGCCGCCCCAACCCTTGGAGACACCGTCGACCCTACCGTAGAGTTCGGCCATCACGCGATTCGCGTCGATACCGCGCGTGATCGCGTAGCCGTGTTCGCGGTAGTTCGTGAAGAGGTAGTCGGTGGGACTCAGTGCGGCCATCAGGCCAACGACCGCGGCTTCCTCACCGAGGTTCAAATGGCAGTATCCACCGATGAGAGCCTGGGTGTAACCCCTGGCGGCGCGCTCTTCGAACCGGCGGATGAAGATCATCTGTCGGTAGAAGTCGATTAACCGATCGCCATCGTCGGTCGCCGTCTCAGACGCACTCACCGATTTCGCGCGAGTGCCGGCTTCTGAGCGGGCCGAGGCCTTTCGTGGCGTCCGAGTTTGATCGCTCATCGGGGGATCCCCTTCGCCGGCCCCACGAGGTCGGTTGTTGTCCATAGGTGATTGGCGGTAGTGGTGATGGGAGAGATTCTATTTGGTTCAAACAAACCAGAATCACCGTCGCGTCGAGTTCACACTCCTGAATCAGTGGAATCGTAGGCAACTGGACCGAAGGACAGTGTCGCCTCGACTGCTACTCGGAAGTAACTTGCGAGTGGGGATTGACCGAGGACGCGGCGACGTCTAACTCAAAGACGAAGTTTGGGCGAAAGAAGTCAGCTGAGCGAACGCAATTGGTCCACTCGAATGTCACGTCTCGCTAGGGGTCCGGGCACCTCGCGAGCCCGGGGATTCGGCGCTGCCCGTCTGAAGGGCAGGGAACGGTCATGACGCTTCACGTCGATTGAAGTCGCATGATTCGCCGGTTTGGGAAACGAAGTTGGAAGCGAGGCCGACGTGCCTTCCGAGATTGCCCGTTCGTCATCCGAAAGTCTGCCCGATCAGGCGCGCCGTTGGGCGGGCGCCGGCATTGTGAGCGAAGAGCAGAGTGAACGGATTGTTCAATTCGAGCGGGCCCGAAGCGAGAGCGTCGCTGGCGCAGAGCCCCCCGGAACCCCGGTCGCGCGTCGGCTCTCGCCCGTGGCGGAGCTGGTGTCGTATCTCGGCATCGTTGTGGTCCTTGCGAGTGGGGAACTGTTCGTTAACCGACTCTGGCATGGTCTCGCCCTGGGCGGTCGTCTAGCCGTCGGCGTCGTCGTAACGTTGCTTGGATTCGGATGCGGCCGGGTGGTTTCGCGACTGGGCGTCGAAGGAACGACCGAGTTTGGTTGGTTCTTCTGGCTGTGCGGAACAGGGGGCGTCGCAATGGCCACGGCGGTGCTGATTGACCGTGTGGCGGCGCACAGCGCGGGCTGGACGTTGCTCGTCACCGGACTCGTCGCCGCCGCCGTGAGCGTCGGCCTCTGGCGCAATCTCGATCGGCCCCTTCAGTTCTTCAGCTCGGTGGCCGGCCTCGGGCTCACGGTCGGCGGTCTCATCTCGTTGGAGTATTGGCATCCGGGCACCACGACGGTCGGACTCGTCGTGTGGACGGCCGGCGTGGCACTCGGAGCGCTCGCGTTGCGCGTGCTCCGCCCAACTCTCATCGTGACGATGGTCGCGCAGGTTGGCTTCTTCGCCGGGGCTCTCGCGATCTCGGATTCGATTCTGGCGCTCGGCATCACCTTCGGTTTGCCGGGCGCCGTGGGGGGTGAGGCCATCGGGCTCTCGACGCGGCAACCGCCGGTTGTTGCCCTCGGCGTGATGGGTTTCTTCATCTTCGTGGCTCGCCTCTTGTCCTTCTACCTTCGTGGTCCCGTCGCGATACTCGTGGTCTTTGTTCTTGGAGTCGCCTTGGTTGGCTTCGTCATCTGGAGGGCGACCCGGTCGCGGACAACGGTCAACGATGTGAGCGAATCGAGAGAGCGCCGCGGCGGCCACGCTTCGACTCATTGAGCCCGACTCAGTTTCTTCTCGCGGTGGACATGACACCGGGCCGCGCCCCTGCGGCGAAAGAAGCCTCGTCCGCGCGGTCCATGCTGTTCACGCAACCCACGGACCCGGGTTGAATCCGTCACATTGGGGAGAACGCACCTCGCTCGCCTGATTATGTGGTGATCAGATTCTGATGAGCGAGAAGAAGCCCGAGCCAGGACTCACTGGACCTGAAACCTTGCTCGACGACCGGACAATGATCTTGGCCGCGCTCGCTCTTCACGGTTGTGAGGCGGGTCAGTACAACGTGCTTGGACCAGACCCTTGGCAACTACTTTGGAGTGCCGACCGCGGCAGCTTCGTTGCGTTCCTGGAGGGTCGCAAATGCCTGCTCTCCTGGCGCTCCCCGGTGGCCCGGGCCATCGATCAGCCCGATCTCCTCGCTCGTTTGGTGGCTCACGCCAACAACGTTGACAAGCCGTTGTTCCTGATTGAAGTGGGCGAGCATGCCCGCGCGGCGGGTGTCGAACTCGGCATGACTCCGATCTGGACCGGCACCGAGAGTTTCCTGGATCTTCCGGCGTGGTCGGTACGTGGAGGACGTCGTCAAAAGGTGCGTTGGGCGCGAAGCCACGCGGCGAAGCTTGGGCTGCGCTGGCGCGAGGCGTTTCCATTCGTTGACGCCGGCGACTGCGACGGCATGCAGCGCGTGGAGCGCCAGTGGAAGGAGGACCGTCACGAACGCCGAACCGATTCGTTCCTACGCACTTCATTCAATGTGTTGGCCGACATTCGCCGGTACTTCGTGTGCGACGGTCCCGGTGGAATTCTGGCCTTCGTCACGTGCACGCCCGTCAGCCACGAGGGGTGGTACCTCCAGGACATCGTGCGTTCGCCCGAGGCCCCACTCGGAGCGTTGGAGGGCGCGATGTCCCTCGCCCTCGATACCTTTCGTGATGAAGAGTTCGCGTTCGCCTCGAACGGGCCCTTGCCGTTCTGGCGTCCCCACGACCACTGGAGCGACCCGCATGAGCTCGGCGCCATCGGAAACGGTGTGATCAAGTTCTTCGACCGCCAGTATCGCTTCGCCGGCATCAATCAATTCCGATCGAAGTTTGAACCCGACCGGACCATTCCGCTGTACGTCCTGCGATCGCGGCGGTTGGTCACTCCGAATGTCGCGCGATGACTCATCAAACTGCTCAATGAGCGCGTCTCGTGAATTTTCGATGATCCCGGATGAGCGTCGCATTGAGCTCGTGGAATGCAGGCAAGCGCCGATGCCGTTGGCGCCGGGTACCGGTTGGTTGCTCGATGATCGTTGCGGCCAGCTTCAGCCTTTTCTAGGTTGAGGGTCAACCCGGACGTTGATGTAATCTCGGCCCAATGTTGATTGACGGAGAGATCGCGTTTGGAACGGGCGACTTCGCCGAGCAGGCGTCCAAGATCGAGGCCGACGGCTACGACGGAGTGTGGGCGGGCGAAGTCGGCCACGACCCGCTGCTGATCCTGGCGGGGGCGGCGCCGGCGACGACGAAGATCGAACTCGGCACCGGGATCGTCGTCGCCTTCGGGCGAAGCCCAATGATCTCCGCGATGATGGCGAACGACGTGCAGTTACTCTCGAAAGGGCGGCTGCTCCTGGGCCTCGGATCGCAGATCAAACCGCACATCGAGAAGCGGTACTCCATGCCCTGGTCGCACCCGGCGGCCCGGATGCGCGAGTACGTCCTCGCGATGCGGGCGATCTGGTCGTGCTGGAACGAGGGGACCAAACTCAGTTTCCGCGGCGAGTTCTACAAGCACACGTTGATGACGCCGTTCTTCGATCCGGGGCCGAACTCGTTCGGACCCCCGAAGGTGTTCCTCGCGGCCGTCGGCGAGTTGATGACCGAAGTCGCCGGCGAAGTAGCCGACGGACTGCTGGTGCATCCCTTCACGACCGAGCGCTACCTTCGCGAAGTGACGCTGCCCGCCCTCGAGCGAGGTCTCGCCAAGGCCGGAAGGTCCCCCGAGACGTTCCAGATCTCCCTCTCGGGTCTCATCGCGACCGGCCGCACGGACGCGGAGATGGAGAGTTCTATGGACAAGGTCCGTGCCCAGATCGGTTTCTACGGTTCGACGCCGGCGTACCGGGGCGTCCTCGAACTGCAGGGCTGGGGCGAATTGCAGAGCGAGCTCAACGTACTCTCGCGCACCGGTGGCTGGGCGAAGATGGCCGGATTGATTGACGACGACGTGCTCAACGCGTTCGCGGTCGTTGCGACGCCAAAGCAGGTCGCGGGTCGGGTGTTGGACCGGTTCGCCGACGTCGTGGATCGCTTCAGTCTCTATACGCCGTACTCGTTGGATGTTGATTCGCGCAGTGAAATTATTGCAGGGCTGAGGGCATGAATCATCGGTGCTGCACAGCACGGATCGATGAGAAGGCAGCAGAGGTGGCGTCGAAGGTGATGGGAAGATTGCTGTGAAGGCGACCGGAACTCTCGAGGTCTTCGCCGACATTTGGTGCCCGTTCGCTCACGTGGGATTGAGGGCGGCGATGGCGGTTCGCGCTGACAACGGTATTGAAGACAGCCCGTTCGTCATTCGTGCGTGGCCCCTTGAACTTGTCAACGGTGCCCCAATGGACGTCCGATCGACTTCAGCGCACATTCAAGATCTGAGAGAACAAGTCGCTCCTGACATGTTTCGAGACTTCGACGAGGAGGATTTTCCCTCGACGTCGCTGCCAGCTCTCGCGCTGGCTCATCTCGCATACGACCAGGGTCTGTCGACCGGCGAGGCCGTGAGCATGGCATTACGAGACGCGCTATTCGAAGAAGGCAGGAATATCGCCCGTCGCGAAGTGCTCGAAGAGATCGCCGATGACTTCGAGCTGGTTCTAGACGGGGGGCTTGGCGGTGAAGGGGTTCTGGATGACTGGCGCAGAGGTCGTGAGAGGGGAGCGAAGGGCTCGCCGCACTTCTTTTGTCGCGGCAGCGAGGCGTTTTGCCCCTCGCTTGACATCGAACGGGACTCGCACGGACACCTCTTGCTGCGGCGCAACGCCGACCAGTTGAACCAGTTCCTGCGGGGTTGCTTCACGGATTGAACGAAGCCTCCGGAAAGCTCAGGAATTCCCGTTTTGTTCAGCCAGAACCTGGCGATGGATCTCTTCCATATCGAGACTTACGATTTTCTCCACCAGATTGACGAGCGCCGACTCTGGCAAGGCGCCCGACTGGTTGAATAGTACGACGCGTTCGCGGGCGATCATCAACGTCGGAATTGACATGATATTGAACGACGCCGCGAGCTCCTGCTGGGCCTCGGTGTCGACTTTTGCGAATACGACATCGGGGAACTTCTCGGACGTGTTGTCAAAGACCGGGGCGAACGACCGGCACGAGCCGCACCACGATGCCCAGAAATCCACGACGACGGTGTCGTTCGAATTCACGATTCCTTCGAAGTTCTCCTTCGTCAATTCAACCGTTGCCATCTGTCAGCTCCTCAAGGCTCTCCAGCTTGCGCAGGAGAATGACGGCATCAATCCTGCTGAGCGAGCCGCGCGGCGTTTCGGGCTTTGCCACAGCCGACATCGAGCGCCTGGCCAGGGTGCAGGTCACGTACCTCTTGGAGGAGGAATTGGTCAGGCTCTGCCTTCCAAACGAGGGCTGGAACTCCGTAGCGTTTGCCCCACGCAGTCCGGCTCACGATCGTCCTCCCCGTCGTTTGGGCAGTGTTCACTATATACCCCCATGGGTATATAGTGAACACACGAACCGGATCTGTGCGCCGGCGAGATGACAGGCCAACGGTCTGTCCTGAGAATGGGGGGATCATGAGTTTCGTCAAGTTCATGTCGTCGGGAGCAGGTCGACTGCTGCGGGTAGTGGCCGGAGCGGTGCTCGTCGTGGTTGGAGTCGCCCTTGGAGGTGGATGGCTGGTGTTGTCGGTGGTTGGTCTGGTGCCGCTTTTCGCCGGAGCTGCGAACGTTTGCGTTTTCGCCCCGCTCATGGGCCAGCCGCTTAAGGGTCGATAGGCCCCAAGCCCGCTTTCGCGACTCCACTTGGAGATGACAGTCAACGTTGACTGGTTGGGCATGTGTCGTGCCCTCTCATGATCTCGAAATGATTGAAAGGCGTCGGTCCTTCAACCCTTGGCGTTGTTTGCGGCCATAATCGAGGTAGTCATCTCGAATCGAGCAGGAGTTCGCAATGCCCATCAACGTCACGCCAATACCCGCGCTTAGTGATGAATTCAACGACATCCGACGGCGCACGGCTGATCTGATCAATAACGAGGTGCTGCCCCACGAGGAGGTGTTGTGGCGTTCGCGACGCAACTCGAACCAGTCCGAGGACGAGCGCGAGACGGGTCGGCGCGCGAGCATCGAGTTGCGCGAGCAGATCAAGGTCAAAGTCTTCGAAGCGGGACTCTGGGCGCCGCATCTGCCAAAGGAGTACGGCGGCGCCGGACTCGACTTCCTGTCGCTCGCCTACATGTACGAGATCCTGGCCTACGCCGTCGGCGCGTCCTCGCTCTTCGGCATCGCCGCGCCCAATTCCGGCAACGCCAGCATTCTCGTTAAGTACGGCACCGAGGAGCAGAAGCGCAAGTGGCTGCTGCCGTTGATCGCGGGCGAGATGGAGTCGGGCTTCTCTATGACCGAGCCCGATAATGCCGGGTCCGACCCGCGCTCGATCCGGACCGAGGCGGTGCGCGACGGCGACCACTGGGTGATCAACGGCCACAAGTGGTTCACCTCGAACGGCATCAACGCCAACTTCTTCATCGTCATGTGCCGGGCGAACGACCCGACCGGCGAATTCGGGACGACCGGCCGGATGACCCAGATCATCGTCCCGAGCGACACGGCCGGCGTCAATATTATCCGCAACATCGGCATTTTCGGCCACCCTCATTCCGACCACTGCGAGATCAAATACGAGAACGTGCGGGTACCGATCGAGAACACGCTGGGTCTCGTCGGCCAGGGCCATCAGGCCGCCCAGGACCGGCTCGGCGCCGGGCGCGTCTACCACTGCATGAACTCAATCGGACAGATGTGGCGCGCCTTCGACCTCATGGTCGAGCGAACCCTCGTCCGCGAGGTTCACGGCGGGCTGTTGAAGGACAAGCAGTTCATCCAAGGGTTCATCGCCGAGAGCTACATGGATCTGCAGTCCGCTCGCCTCATGACGATCAATGCCGCGGAGAAGGTGGCCAATGGCGACCCCGACGCCCGGACCGCGATCTCGGCCATCAAGGTGTTCGTGCCCGCGGCGTACCATCGGGTGGTCGACCGCGCCATTCAGGTTTGGGGCGGAGCCGGCGTGAGCAACGATCTTCCGCTCGGCCAGATGTACCTCACGGCCCGGGTGCTGCGACTCGCGGACGGACCCGACGAGGTGCACAAGATCCTCATGGCGAAGAACATCCTCCACCGCTACGAGAACGGCAGCGGCTGGAACTTCGGCGCCTGAAGACGGAGCCGCGCTCTCGCGACTTCGACCAACGGGGCGACTAGCGCGCGGCGAGCGCGTCCCACACCACGTTGCCGATATCGAAGCCCGGCTCCACCAGCCCGCGGCCGAAGCAACTCACGTCGGCCCGGCGAAGCATGAGCGAACGGTAGACGCCTGCGGACCGGATGTCGCCGGCCAACTGCGCGGCGATGATCGTGCCGTCGCGTAGGTACACCGAACGCAGCGACTGGCCCGATGACCAACGCAGCACGTCGTCGGGACTGTCTATGGTGCCCATGGCCACGATGGGGATCCCGAGGTGCTTGAGGCTGTTCATCGCCTCGGCCCCCTCGTAGGTCAGCTTCGCGCCGAGGAGGTTGCTCGCCGCGACGCGCGCCTGGGTGACGGCGTTCGGGAAGATGGCGTGCACGAAACGTTCCCCGGTGAGCCAGTCGCGGGCCTCGGCGACGTCGCCCGCCGCGTAGATTCCGGGCACCGATGTCTGGAGATTGTCGTCCACGTGAACGCCCCACTCGGCGACAATCCCGGATCCGCCAAGGAATTCAATATGCGGCTTGACGCCGGTGGCGGCCACGATCAGGTCAGCTTCCAGCACCCGTCCGTCTTGCAGTCGCACGCCGGTCACGCTCGGCGTACCGACGAAGGCGTCCGCCTCAACGCCGAGCAGGAGTTTCACGCCGCGATGGGCGAGCCCTTGCTCGGCCACGGCGGACGTGGCGCGATCGAGGACCCTCGGCATGATCCACGTGCGTCGACCAATGATGGTGACGTCAACTCCGAGATCGGCGAGCAAGAGTGAGAGCTCCACGCCGATGAAACCGTTGCCCACGATGAGCGCGGTGCGCGCTTCACCCCTCTTCACGCGCCCAATCAGTCCATTGGCCATTCGCATCGACTTGAAGTCGAGGACGCCGGCCAGATCGGCACCCTCGAGCGGCGCGTGGAGGCGACTGCCCGACGCGATGATCAGTCCTTCGAAGGGGATTCGTTCGTCGTCGCCCAGGACGACCTCTCGGTTGTCGACGTCGATCGCACCCACGACCGCCTCTCGCCGCTCCTCGATGCCGAGGCGCTCGGCGACGCCGTCGCCCTTCCAGTACAACGTCTCGTCGCGCCCGGTAAGGAAGTGGTCGGCCATCGCGGCCGGAGAGTACGGCGGGTACGGCTCGGTCGAGAGGGCCACCACGGACCCCGAGGGATCCTGGGCCCGCAGGGTCTCGGCGGCGGTGATTCCCGCTGGACCGGTGCCGATGACCACGGCGCGCATCAGTGACCCACTGACAGGTAGTCGTCGCGACGCGCCTCGTCAATTGTCCGACTGAAGAGTCGGCGAGCGAGGGCTTGGATCGCCTTCGCCAGTGGAGTGTCGTCCAGCAGTTCGCCGATGGAGGGCTCGCTCACGACGACGCGCTCGTCAAAAGGGAGCTCGGTGACCGAGCTGAACGCGAAGCCGCCGAGGCGATCGAGGCACGACAGCGCCGTGTCGAGGTCTCCCTCACGACGGCACTGATTCACGACTAGATCGATTGTTTCGATGCCGAGATCGTTGGCGAGACGGGCGGTGTCGAGGCCGACCTGGACCGAGTTGAACGTCGGTTCCACGACGACGAGGGCCCGATCGAAGCCACGGGCCAGGGCCCTGCCGAAGTGTTCGACGCCGGCATGGGTATCCATGATCACGACCTCGCCCCGGCGAAGGCGCATATTGGCCATGGCGGCGGCGAGTATGGAGTTCTCGGGACAGAGGCAGCCTCCTCCGGCGCGCTGGACCCCGCCCATGGTCAACAGACGCACGCCGTCGGGCGCTTCGACGGCGAGTCGATCGACGATATCGGACGTGTCGGGATTGAGTCGCAGCATCGCGCCAGAGCCGTCGCCGGGTTTGGCTCCCGTCTTTTCCTCCACGTACTCGACGCTCTGGGCCAACGGGACGATGTGCGCCAACGTGTCGAGGTCGATCCCGAGCGTCGCGCCGAGATTCCTCTGCTCGTCGGCGTCAACCGCGACGACTCGTGCGCCCCAGCGAGCCATCGAGCGCGCAAGCATCGCCGTGAGGGTCGACTTGCCGACGCCGCCCTTGCCAACCACCACCACCCGGACGCCTTCGTCGGCGCCCTGCTCGTGCGGCCCCTTCACTGAATCGCTGGTGTCGCGCACGGTTTCAACCCTGCGACGCCGCGCTGGCGACCGCGGGCTCGTCGTCACGGATGTCGGCCGGGGCGATGAACGTCAGACCGAGGCCCTGGCGCTTCGATTCGATGTGTCGGCGAATAAGCAGTGCGGCCTTGTAGGGATCAGGTTCGACCGCGAACTTGGCGCCGACCACGTCGTCGAGCCCTCCCGCCAACAGGTTGACGACGTTCGCGCTGCCGAAGATCGGCGGCTGCACGCCGAGCACCGTGGTGATGCCCGATGCGACGACGTAGGCGCCGATCGAGACCGCCTTCTCCGAGTACCACTCGGGCGCGGCGCCCGCGAGCGGCAGGCTGTCGATGTCGACGCCGAGGGCGTTGGCGAGCGCGGCGGCGAGCTGCATGATGCGGCTGTTGTCCACGCACGAGCCCATGTGAAGGACTGGTGGAATCCCGAGCGACCTGCACACCGCACGCAGACCGGGGCCAGCGAGATCGGCGGAGTCGGGCATCATCTGGCCGGCTTTACCGTTCGCCACCGCGGCGCATCCGGTGACCAGCACCAGGATGTCGTTCTCGATCAACTTGCGCGTCAACTCAATGTGCTCGAAGTCCTGGGCCAACTTGGGGTTGTTGCAGCCAACGACGGCCACGGCGCCGCGAATCGACCCCGCGACAATCGCGTCGATCAGTGGCTGGGGCGTGCCGCCGAGCGCGCCGAGAATCGCCTCCACGGAGAATCCACCCATCATCTTCACGGGCGCGACGGGAATCCGCACACGGTCGTGATTGCGGTTGGGGTATGCCTCGACCGCCATGCGCACGATCTCGCGGGCGATTTCGGCGCCCCGACGAGGGTCGAACGACACGTGCGTCGCGCCCGGGAACTTCGCCTTGTCCGACGTGGAAATCACCTTGGTGTGGTAGCACTTGGCGACGTCAACCACCGAAGGCATGATGCACTGGTAGTCGACGACCATCGCTTCGAGCGCCCCGGTGACGAGCACCAACTCCTGCATGAGGTGGTTGCCGGCCATGTGGACGCCCTTGCGCATGAGAAGCTCGTTGCCGGTGCAGCAGAGCCCCACGATGTTGATGCCGGTCGCCCCGTAGGAGCGCGCGAGCTCGAGCAACTCGGGATCCTGCGCCGCGGCGAGGATGACGTCCGAGAGAAGCGGGTTATGCCCGTGCATCGCGATGTTCACCTGGTCGGTGCTGAGCACCCCCAGATTGACCTCCGACGTGACCGGACTCGGCGTGCCGAACATGATGTCGGACAACTCGGTGGCGATCATCGAGCCGCCCCATCCATCGGCGAGCGCGGTGCGCAGTCCGTGCAGCAGAAGGTTCACGTAGTCGTTGTCGACGCCCATGTGGGTTCGGTGCATCATCTCGACGTTCTCGCGGTCGATCCCGCGCGGCGTGATGCCGAGCCCCGCCCACTTGTCGCGGCGCAGCTGCGGTAGCCGACCAACGAAGGAGAGCGAGCCCTTGGCACTGCCGTAGTTGGCCATCAGCTCGTCCGCCAGATCGATGGCGACATCGTTGGTGTCGCGGCCTTCGGTAGCGACGCCGACTTCGTCGGCGATCCGGCGAAGCTTGGCCTCGTCGGTCACCCGGTAGCCGCTCGTCTCACCCCGGGCCATCTCACCGAAGACTTCGAGGATGTCACGACCGTGGTCTGAGTGCGACGAGGCGCCGGCCGCGATGGTGCGTCCGAGGTTTCGCGCGACGATCACGTCCGCGTCGGCGCCGCAGACGCCCCGCTGGGGCCCTTCGCCGAAGGGATCGACCCGACACGGTCCCATGGCGCAGTTGCGGCAGCTCAGTCCGAGTTGGCAGTAGCCGCACTGGGGCTCTTGGGCGTGCAGACGGTCCCACACCGTCTCGATGCCCTCCTCGCGCGCCCGATCGATCATCTGCTGCGCGTCATCGTGAATGGTGAGTCGGCCCAGTTGCCGCCCGCCGTCGTAGGTCGTGCTCATGAGGCACCTTCCTCTCTCATTGCGCCATTGTTCTCTTTGGAGTCATTACCGTTGCCCGGCTGAGCGCCGGCGCGCCCAGCCTCGCGTCGGCGGCGGTTCCATACGTCTTGCGCGGCGTCGTCAACCGTCGCGCGCGCGATGCCGAAGGCCCGCCAACCGGCGAGTGGATCCCCGCTGGGACCTTCGGTGGCGCTGAAGCCGACCGCCGAGAGGACCGCGTTGCTCTCGCGCAGCCGGCCCTTCGCGATCAACTCGTTGAGGTCACCGAACACCAGGGCGTCAACCTTGCAACTCTCGACGCACGCGGGCACTTCGCCTCGATCAAGGCGTTCCTTGCAGCCGTCGCACTTGACGGCCACCAGCGAGTCGGGTGCGAGTGCGCCCGCCAACGGATGGAAGGTCACGACGTCGAAAGGACAGACGACCGCGCACATCGCGCAGCCAATGCATCGCGCCGGGTCGATCAGGACGAGGTCCCCAACCGCGTCGCGGCTGATCGCGCCCGTTGGACAGACGCGCTGGCAGGGAGCCGGATCGCAGTGGCGGCACTTGTTTGGAAAGGCTGTCGTCGCTACGGGGCCGGGTTCGACGTGCACCCTCTTTCGCGGGAGCGGCCTTTCGTGAAAGGCCCGCGCGAGATCTCGGCTGGTCGAATGCTCAACGGCGCAGGCTATTTCGCACTGAAGACAGCCAATGCACCGTTCAGGGTTAACGAACACGGTTTGCATCGTTACCACCTCCGCTAGAGGCCCTCATGGGACATCGCGAGCGCACCAACGCCGGAATGCCCCTGAGGCAATTGCACGAAGCATGACAGCCCGCGGGTCGCGGGGCTAGAGCCATAAGTCCCATTGCGGGACTGCTCGCGATCCGCGCCAGCCGTTCGCGCGAGAAGGGCTGGCGGCCCCGATCATTCGGTGACATTCTGCTCTATTGACGGGTGATGGTTGCGGGGAAGAATTGACTCGTGGGGGAATCCGTCGATCGGAGGAGGAGCCGTGGGACACGTGCACTGGTTCGATGACCCTCTCTTCTCGCCGATCGGATGCGAGTGAGGTCGTGATGTCGCGGCCTGCTCGAACCCCTGATGGCCCCCGGGTGAAAGCGGCGGGTCCGGTTGCCTTCGGTCTTGACGGGCTCGACGCTCTGATAGCGAAGCTGTCCGAGAGCGGCTACGAGGTCAAGGGTCCGGTGTCTCGCGGCGGCGCGGTCGTGCCGGGCTCGATCAGCGGGGTCGACGATCTTCCCGCCGGCGTCCATGATGAACAGTCGCCGGGAAGCTACCGGCTTACCCAGGGCGACGACGGACGGCTCTTCGCGTGGGCCGTGGGGCCTGGCTCTTGGAAGGGCGAGTTCTTTCCTGCGCACCAAGACGTGTGGCGGGCCCGCGTGAGCGACGAGACCATTGAATTCACCGAGGCGGTGGGGGAAGCGGCGCCGCTCGCCATCGTCGGGGCGCGTCCGTGCGAGGTTCGAGCGCTGGAAGTCCTCGACCGAGTGCTGAAGGAGGGGACGTACCGCGATCCACGTTACGCCGACCGGCGCGAGGCGGCCTTTGTCGCGGTGGTCGAATGCGCGAGCCCCGCGTCGACGTGCTTCTGCACGTCAATGGGGACCGGACCCGGCATTGAAGAGGGATTCGACCTGGCGCTCACCGAGATCGACGACGAAGGTGGCCACCGCTTCGTGGTGAGGGTCGGGTCCGACGACGGTTCTGAGATGCTGGACGGCGTGCCGTCCGTGGCGGCGGATGCCGACGACCTTGAGGCTCGGGCGCGCGTTCTCGGGGGCGCTGCAGCGACCATGGGTCGTCACCTTCAGACTGAGGGCCTCGCGGGCCTGCTCGCTCGAAACATGGACCACCCCCGCTGGAGCGACGTTGGCGAACGGTGCCTCTCGTGCGGAAACTGCACGCTCGTATGCCCGACGTGCTTCTGCAGCGACGTTCACGACACGACCGATATCTCGGGCGAGTCGAGCAGGGCGCGAGCGTGGTCGTCGTGCTTTGACCTCGATCACTCGTACCTGCACGGTGGCGCCGTGAGGGCTTCGTCTTCGTCACGCTATCGCCAGTGGATGACGCACAAGCTCTCGACGTGGTGGGATCAGTTCGACACCTCCGGTTGCGTCGGCTGCGGCCGCTGCGTCACCTGGTGCCCGGTGGGAATAGATATCACCGAGGAGGCGGCGTCCATCGCCGCGTCGGACGGCGCGACGCGGGTGAGCCTGCCGTCGACAAGGGGCGGCTCGTGAGACGGACCATGGACGAACTCTTGTCGGCGCACCCGTTCATGGCCGGTCTGGACGCCGACGCGCTGGCGATCGTCGCCGGCTGCTCGCGCAACGTGGTCTTCGAGCCCGGTGAGATGCTCTGCGTCGAGGGCGAGAGCGCCGACACGTTCTACCTGATTCGGCGTGGTCATGTCTCCTTGGACGTGCACGCCCCCGGAAGGGGTCCGGTGGTCATGGAGACGGTGGGCCCCGGCGCCGTCGTGGGGTGGAGTTGGCTGATCCCCCCCTACCGATGGACTTTCGACGCGCGGGCGAAGAGCCGCGTGGGGGCCGTGGCGATCGACGGAGCCTGCCTGCGCGGCAAGTCCGAAACGGATCCGGCCCTGGGCTTCGCCCTGCTGTCGAGGATCTCCAAGGAGTTGCTGGCTCGCCTGCAGGCCACCCGCTTGCGCCTGCTCGACCTCTACGGTGGGCGAAATGAGCGCTAGAACGCTTCACGAAGGCGCCTCGACGGAGGTTTCCTCGCAACGAGGAGCGGGCAGTCTCACGCCCACCATGCACCGGGTCGTCGAACGGATCAGGGAGACCGGCGACGTCGTGACCCTTTGCCTCGAACCGGTCTCGGGTGCCCGCCTTGACTTCCTGCCCGGACAGTTCAACATGCTGAGCGTCTTCGGGGTGGGCGAAGTCGCAATATCGGTGAGCGGCGCGCCGCGTGATGCGGGCCCCCTGCGCCACACCGTGCGCGACGTCGGTGCGGTTACCCACGCGCTGTCTGAGAGCGCCGCGGGCGACCTGATCGGCGTGCGCGGTCCCTTCGGCAGCGACTGGCAGATAACTCCCGTGAACGCCGGCGTGGCGATGGAGACGCGCGACGTGGTGGTCGTCGCAGGCGGTATCGGGCTGGCGCCGTTGCGCGGGGCCGTGCACGAACTGGTGGCCGCGCAACGAGAAGGGGGAGGCCGGGTGTTTCTCCTCGTGGGGGCGCGCGAACCGTCCCAGATCGTCTTCAACGATGATCTCGAAGCCTGGGCTCGCGACGGCGCCAAGGTCATGGTGAGCGTCGACCGCGCCACGACGAAGTGGCAGGGCCGGGTGGGTCTCGTCACCACGCTTCTGGGCGACGCCGGGTTCGATCCCTCGAACGTCCGCGCGATGCTGTGCGGCCCCGAGATAATGATGCGCTTCACAGCGCGCGCGCTGGTCGACATGGGGGTCGATCCCGAGGCCATCCTGGTGTCACTCGAGCGCAACATGCAGTGCGGACTGGGTTGGTGCGGGCACTGCCAGTTCGGTCCACTGCTGTTGTGCCGTGACGGACCAATCGTCGCTTACGCCGGGCTGGTGAGCCGACTGCTGAGCGAGCGTGAACGATGAGATCCACCTCGAACAGTGATGTCCGGCCGACCCTGGCGGTCTGGAAATTCGCGTCGTGCGACGGATGCCAGCTAAGCCTGCTCGACTGCGAGCAGGAGTTGCTGGCCTTGACGGGCGCGGTGCGGATTGCGCACTTCACCGAGATGTCGCGCGCGACGGTCTCGGGACCCTACGACATCTCGCTCGTCGAGGGATCGATCACCACCCCTGACGACGTCGAGCGGATCAAGGAGGTGCGAGCGAACTCCCGCCACCTCGTCACGATTGGGGCGTGCGCGGCGAGCGGGGGGATCCAGGCACTGCGGAACTTCGTCGAGCCCGGCGCGTACGCGAGCGTCGTCTACACCCACCCGGAGTATCTGGAGACCCTCGAGACCTCGACGCCGATCAGCGCGCACGTGGCGGTCGACTACGAACTCCACGGATGCCCCATTGACCGCCATCAGCTGCTCGAAGTGCTGCTCGCCTTCCTGGCGGGACGACGACCGGTCGTCGCGGGCCACTCCGTTTGCCAAGAGTGCAAGGCCCGTTCGACCGTCTGCCTGCTGGTGAGCGACAAGACTGCGTGCCTCGGGCCGGTGACGCGCGCGGGCTGCGGCGCCCTCTGTCCCTCGGTGGGCCGGGGATGCTTCGGCTGCTTCGGACCGAGTGACAGCGCCAACGTCGCGTCGCTGACGGCGCGACTTCGCCTGCTCGGAAGGTCCGACGGGGAGCTTGACCGGCTCCTGCAGACCTTCAACGCCGCCGCGCCGGCCTTTCGTAGCGGGGTCGGCGCAGGCCGGGTAGCGGCGGTAGCCCTGGAGCAATCGAGAAGGCCTTCCCACGAAGGAGCTGAGCAATGACCCACGGCGCGAAGTCCAGTCGAACCATCAGCGCGCAGGGCATCTCGCGAGTCGAGGGCGAGGGTTCGCTGCGCGTGGACGTGCGCGACGGGAAGGTCACCGACGTCGCGCTCGACATCTTCGAGCCGCCGCGGTACTTCGAGGCGATGCTCGTGGGACGGCACTTCAGCGAGGCGCCCGACATCACGGCGAGGATCTGCGGGATCTGTCCGGTTGCGTACCAGATGTCGGCGTGCGCGGCGATGGAGGACGCGTGCTCGGTCAGCGTCAGCGACGCGATCAAGAGGCTGCGCCGTCTCCTCTATTGCGGCGAGTGGATCCAGAGCCACGCGCTGCACATCTACCTCCTGCACGCGCCGGACTTCCTCGGTTGCGCGGACGCGGTCGAGCTCGCCGAGCGCGACCCCCGCGTCGTCGAGCGCGGCCTCGACATCAAACGCACCGGAAACTTGATCATGGAGGCCGTGGGCGGCCGCGCGATCCATCCGGTGAACGTCCGCGTCGGCGGGTTCTACCGGACCCCTGATCCATCGGCGATCGCGGCACTGGCGGAACCGTTGCGCCGCGCGCGCGAGAACGCCCTGGCGACGGTGTCGTGGGTGTCGGGATTCGTGTTTCCCGACGTCGCGGGCGACTACCGCTTCGTCGCGCTGCGTTCCCCGTCACGCTACGCCGTCGAAGAGGGTCGCCCCGGACTGTTCGAAGGATTCGACGTCAGCGCCGGGCAGTTCGCCGAGCTCGCGGTGGAAGAGCACGTGGCCCGCTCGACGGCACTGCACTCGAGGCTCGAGGGTCGAGACCACTACCTGACCGGACCGCTCGCTCGCTACGCCATCAATGGCGCCTTGTTGCCCCGTGTCGCCGCCGATGCCGCGCGCGACGCGGGCCTCGGCGCCGCCTGTACGAATCCGTTCCAAAGCATCGTCGTTCGAGCGGTCGAGCTGGTCTTCGCCTGTGACGAGGCGCTGCGGCTCGTCGAAGAGTACGAGCCACCCGATAGCCCGGCAGTCGAGGTGAAGCCACGCGCGGGCGTCGGGACCGGCGTCACCGAGGCTCCGCGTGGATTGCTACTGCACCAGTACGAGATCGACGATCAGGGAATCATCGTGCGCGCGCGTATCATGCCGCCCACGTCCCAAAATCTGCTGACCGTCGAGGACGACCTTCGTCGGGTCGTCGAGGACGGCATGACGCTGGGTGACGACGATCTTCAGTGGCGATGCGAGCAGGCCGTGCGCAACCACGATCCCTGCATCTCGTGCGCGGCCCACTTCCTCGACGTCACGGTGGTGCGCTCGTGAGCGTCTTGGCTCCAGGCTCAAGGGTCGTGATCGCCGGTTTCGGGAGCGAGTATCGCCGCGACGACGGCGTGGGTTCGATCGTCGCGGCGAGTGCGGCCTCCTTGCGGCCCTCGACGCATGAGGTGGGGCCTCTGAGCGACCCACTGGATCTGCTGGGACAGTGGGACGGGGCGGCATTGGTCGTCGTCATCGACGCGGTCAGGTCGGGCGCGGCGCCAGGCACCATTCGAGTGATCGAGATGGATGTCGGCGGCGTGGCGGGCAGTGACGATGAGCGAAACATCGAGTCCCACGAGACGAGCACCCACGGAATCGGGCTCGCCGGCGTGCTTCGCCTGGCGACGGCCCTGGGCCGGGCGCCGGCCCGGTTAGTGCTCGTCGCCATCGAAGGCCGGGAGTTCGGGTTCGGCCAAGAACTAAGCGCGCCCGTCGAAGCCGCGGTTCCAGAAGCGGTGCGGCGAGTGGTGGAACTCATAGAGGAGGCGCGCACATGTGCATGAGCCGGCTGTACAAAGTCCTGGACAACGACGGCGCCAGGGCAGTCCGGGTGGAGGATGTCGAAGGCACGGTCACGCGAGCCTCGCTGCTCGCGCTCGACGGCGATCTTCCCGCGCCGGGGGACTGGGTCGTGGTGCACAGCGGCTACGTCATCGACCGCGCGGACCGCGACGAGGCGCAACGGATCTGGACGGAGATCAGGGGGGAAGCGAAGCCAGTGAGTAGCGATGAGATCGGGGTGAACTCATGAACAGTCATGGGGCAAAAGCGTTAAGGACTACAACGCCGGTGTCGGGCATCACCGTCGCCGGGATGACGGCGCTGATCAGCGGCGTGTCCGTGTTCGTCAACAGTTACGGCCTTCGCACCATGTCCTCTCCCGCGGTGTACACGACCGCGAAGAACATGGTGGCGGCGGTCGTCATCGCGGGCGCGGCTCTCTGCGGCTGGCTGGTCCGGGGTCGACGCGCCGGTTCGGCCCCCGCCAACTTCGTCTCTGTTCCTCGAACTGCGTCAGGTGGTCGATTCGGTATTGGAGATTGGATGAGCCTCGCCTACGTGGGATTGATCGGGGGCGGACTGGCGTTCGTCCTGTTCTTCGACGGCTTGGCCCAAAGTGAACCGGCGTCGGCGGCGTTCTGGCGGGACACCTTGGTCGTCTGGGTGGCTTTGCTCGCGGTGGCGTTCCTTCGCGAAAGGATCCGATGGTGGAACCTGGCGGCGATGGTCCTGCTCGTCGCCGGCGAGATCATCCTCACCGGAGGCGTCGGACGATTGACGGCGAATCGCGGCGAGATGCTGGTCGTTCTCTCCAGCATGCTCTGGGCCGTCGAAGTCGTGGTCGCGAGGCGGTTACTGCGGTTCATAGCGCCGGCGACGCTCTCGTTGGTTCGAATGGGGTTGGGGGCGGTCACCCTGCTCGGGTACCTCGCCTCGAAGGGCGCCACGCATCTTCTCTGGTCGCTGAACGCGAACCAGATGACGTGGGCGCTGTGGACCGGACTGCTGCTCAGTGCCTACGTCGCGACGTGGATGACGGCGTTGTCGAGGGCTCGAGCGCTCGATGTGACGTCGGTGCTGGTGGCGAGCGCGTTGATCACGTGGCTGCTTCAGCTCGTAGCGGGGACGGTCACGCCCGCGCCATCTTCGCTGGGGCTTCTCCTGATCGTGGTTGGCGCGGTTCTTGTGGTGTGGGCCGGAGGGACTCGAATGGTTCGTAGCTCGTCGCAGGCTCCCTCGGTGGTCGAACCTTGAGTTCGCTTGACACGAGCACGCGCGGCGACGAAACAGGGTCGGGTCCGGAACTATTCGCGCGCTACGCGTACGCGCCCAACGAGTTGGGATACTGCGGTCCCAATGATCCGGCGGCGTTGCTGGAAAGTGCGTCGCAGGGGGGTCACGTGGAGCACCTCGCGCATTTGGCGAGACAGTTCGAAGGCGCATGGCCCTATTTGGAGTTGATCGCGGGCTGTAATTCCATCGCCGATCCGCTGGATCCGCGTGTGGTTGAGGCCTACTGGGTCGGCAACGGCCTGACGCTTCGAGTGCCCTCGACGGCGTTGGCGGCGTCACTCGATTTTCGATTCGCTCGCAGAACTGGTCGTCACCTCGACTCCTTGGTGTCGGCCGCGGTGGCGGGGGGAGTCGCCCAGCACGGTTTCCATGTCTTCGCCGTGTATCCCTGGCTCGGACTGCTTCGCGCCGGAAACGAGGGAGCCCCCCTTGAGATACTCGACCGTTGTCGTATTCGTTGGGGACGCGTGATCTCCGTGCAGGGTGATCTCGTCGAGGTGTCCAGCCGACCGCTCACCTTTGTTGGATCGCAGCTCGTTCTGGGCGACGAGCGTGTCGAGGTGGCGCGACGAAGTCTCGACGGCGTGGGCTTCGTGCGAGGCTTGGCGCAAGGCGACATCGTTTCGCTCCACTGGGACTGGGTGTGCGACCGGCTGGCGAGGAACCCACTCGCGTGGCTGCGCGCTTGTACCGTCGCCAACCTCCACGCGGTGAATACCTTGGCGATACCTAGTCCTGCGGCGGTCTGCGAGGCAAGAACCTAGGGCGCTGCCAAGCACGGGGCGTGCAACGCCTTCACAAGGGCCACGAAGAAAAGCACTTCGCCGTCGTTGCTGCAGTCGCGTATCGGCGTCTAGTAGCCGCTGACGCCCGGCACGATCAACCTGGTAGTCACGCTCCAACGCTTGGTGCAGACCGTGATGGGCAGGTGCAGGTACGTGGCGCGCGCGAAGGAGCCGAGCGTGACGATGACACCGCTCGCGGAACGTGCGACGCAGGCTGACGCCGAGTAGTTGCCCGTGTCGACGACTCCGAAGGCGACGCTCACGGCCGCGCCTTTCGCGACCACGTGGCGCACGGGCATCTCGCCCGTGGAGAGATTGCGCGCGCCCGGACCGACTGGCTTGTGCGATGCGCCGACGACCGGCTGGATCACGGGCACGCCCCAGATCGCGCACGCCGCTCCCTCGTTGGTGAAGCGGAGGGGAATGTACGTGGTGCCCGCCGTGCCTTGCGGCGCGCCGTGGGTGACGGCGATCCGCGACGACCTGCACGAGGGCGCGGACGACGCGGATGATGAAAACTGGCTGGCGGCGAGCAATCCGCTCGTCGTCAGCGTGCTGGCCAATAGACCAACGGCGGCTAGAAACTTGATCGACTTCATAACAACCTTCCTAACGGGTCTTGCTAGTACCATGTCCACCCGGCGCCGTGAATTACTGAGTGCAACAGGTTGCGGGCAGTGACCACGGCGGGAGGGGCTCAGGCAATTGGCACCCCCTTTGGGTTGATCAGGTGCTGGATTTCGCCGTAGACCTGGGCGAGGTGCGGTCCCCCGAGGGTTGGCGACATCGCGACGCCGTGCTGGTAGACGCGGGCATAGGGACATCCACCGAGTTGGAAGACCACTTTGGCGAACGGCGTGGTCTTCCTGCTCACGGCGAAGCTGATCGTGGAGGGCAGCATCATGTCGTCGGGGCAAATACGGTGACCGGTAGTGGTGAGGGGCAACGAATTGATCAGGGTCCGGACTTCTGCGATCACCGACGCCTTCGTGACGCTGATCGTGCCATGGAGAATCTTGCTCGACACGGGCAGGGGGTGCGTCCAGTAGAGGACCTTCGCGCCGCTCGCCACGAAGTCGCCAGCGGGCTTCGTGACGGCGAAGGCGGTCGAACCCCCGACACCAAGCAACGCTGCACAGAGCAGCAACGTGACGCCGGTACGGTTCAGATTCCGGAAGCTGCGTGTCATAAGGTCCTCTGCCTTACCGTCGTACACCCTGTTACTGTCCCGTCGGGCTGCCTTGTGACACACAGTTTCATCTCTCGCCGAAACTACGACATTCGCACTCTGTGTAACGTGCAAGTTGATGAAGGCAATCGCGCCAAGACAGTGGATTGTTGCGTGGTTGGCGGGAGGGGCACTGTTCTTGGTCCTCGGCTCGGCTGCTGCGGCCGCACCTCCAAAGGCGTGGTCGTGGCGTGCTTCGGGCACCCTGGGTCGAGCACCCGAGTGCTCCAAGGCCGGCGTGCTCGCGTCGCATGATATCTGCGGCTTCAAGATCCCGAATGCGCCGCGTGCGTCTGGCACGGTCACCGGAGTTGTTCGGGTGAAGAACACGGGCGCTCGGGTCGCGTGTTACGGCGTAAGCCTCAGCACCTCCTTCATGGCGGGACTTCAGAGCTTTTGCGTGAAGGCGAACTCGTCTGGCCAGTTCATCACGAAGGGTCCCGCACGGCACTACGACGGCACCGCGCTGAGTTTCTTCGTGACGAGCGGCTCGAAGACCGAACCGATCCAGGCGCTCCGGGGTACTTCTACTTCACCCTTCACGATCACGTTCAGCGAGCCACTTCACTAGTCCTTTTCGCCGCAGCGCCACGCAACGTGAGCTTCGCCTGGTCGCACGATGCGGCCTGTCGAGCGGCGCGAGGGACGTCACGTCTCACCGGCGGCTAGTTGCCCGGCGGGGACTCCTCGCGGAGCAGATGGGCGTCGATCTCCGCCTCCTCGTCGACGCGAAATATTCGATTGAAGACCACGAGCTTGAGAACCCAGAAGATCGCGAAACTTGCGAGGTTGGCGGCGTCAACGATTCCGGTGTTGAAGACATGGCTCCACCGGTGGGTGTGCACGAGGTGCCTGGCGTAGGCGCCCCCGACCATCGAGAAGCTGATGCCGAGCGCCGACATGACGGCAAACGGAAGAATCTCCTTTCGAAGGTGACTTCGACCGGTCTTTCCCCAGGTCCAACGCCGGTTGAGGGTATACGAGGGAATCGCACCCATTAGGTTTCCGAACAGTGTCGCCTCAACTTCACCCCGGATGATCTTGAAGCCGTAGACCAGTGAGATGGTGACGATCGAGACGACCGTCGAGACTACCGAGACCGAGGTGAAGCGAATCAACTTGCGCCCCTGGTGGGACTTCGTCCATTCGATGATCTTCCCGAGGCTGACCCGCATCAAAGCCACGCTACTCGCGGCCCTTGTCGCTCTCTCGTGGGTCGAATTCATTCCCAACCTCGCGGGCGAGGCCCGACGCCGATGATTCGATTCAGCTCGACCAGGCGCAACCGTTGAAGAGCGAAGGTCGGGATCGTAACCGGCGCCCTTCGCTACGGCTCACTTGTGGCGAACCAAGGTCTCGTGCATTGCCCGCTGGCCGACGCGCAGAGCGACAACGAGCGTGGTGGCGTGATGCGACGCTGCGAAAGCCATCGACGGCGACTCCAAATTGAACTGGGATCTCAATTGACGTTCGTCCGGCGACTGGGCGCCAATGCCTCACGTTTCACGGTCCGGTGTGGTACAACTACGTAATCAGACCAAACGGGAGAATTCGTTCTACGCCTTAGTGCTACTGCCAACGCTCACTAGACCAAGGACCCATTCGGGTACTGGTCGTTGCACGAAGACTCCCGCTAGCCAACCAAGGATGGGGTACTCATGGTGGTAATAGACATGAAGAAGTTGTCGTCAATCGATCGGGTTGTCGTCCTCGCGGCGCTCGTTGCGCTGATCGCGATGTTCCTGCCCTGGTACGGGGCGAGTTCGACGTACGGTGGCGCCTCGGTGAGTGGCTTTGGATCAGGTTACGGCTGGGTAGGGGCCTTGCTTCTAGTCGCCGCGGGTGTCTATCTGGCGCTCCTTCGTTCCGGATCGAACGTTCCCAAGACATCGGTTGGCCCGGGCGTCATTGTCCTCGGACTCTCATTGATCGGAACATTGTTGATCGCCATTCGGTGGTTGTCGCTGCCGAGTGGGAGCGGTGGCATTGGCGGCTACAGCTACAGCTACGGTCCGCGCATTGGCATCATCATCGCCTTGATCGCCGCCCTCGTGCAGGTCGTCTGCTCCTTCAGGCTCTTCAAGAGTTCCGGCGAGGCTCTGCCCTGGGCGAAGTAGCACGGAGCCTTCCGCCCACCCAGGACCGCCCCTGAGGCCCCTGGTGATTCGAGTCAGCGCGAGTTGTGGAACCAGAGCGCGAGTCGCTCCAGGCCCTCGTCGACCGAGACGCGTGGGCTCCAGTCGAGGACCCGTTGGGTCTCGCGCTGATCGAACCAGTGGGCCACGGACAGCTGGCGCGCGGCGAAGTGCGTGATCGGCGGCTCGATCCCGGGCCAGAAACGATCGGCGACTCGTCCCGCCAGCGCCGCGACGGGGACCGGTACTGAGCGAAAGGTCGGGGGCAGCCCCGCGGCGAGGAGAATCCCGCTCATCAACTCGGCGACGGGACGCGGATCGGCGCCGGTGACGACCCAGGCTCGATTGCCCGCGTCAGTGCCCGCGCGCGCATGGTCGAGTGCCGCGACGATGGCCGACGCCGCGTCGTCGACGTAGGTGGTGTCAACGAGCGCCCGGCCGTGATTCGGCACGATGAGGCGGTGCCGCTTCGCGCGAGAGACGATGCGCCCGACGAGTTGCGTGTCGCCGGGACCCCAGACCAGATGGGGGCGTATTACGACGGTGGGGACCTCGCTCCTCTGGAGAACCAGTCGTTCCGCCACCGCTTTGGAGCGGGCGTAGACATCGCGACCCTCGTACGAAGCGGGTTCGGCGTCCGCTCCAACGGCCGGCGCGTCGTTGAAGGCCACCGACGGGGTTGAGATGTGGACGAATCGTCCGCACAGTTCGGCCGCGCGCTGGGCGTTGAGAGTGCCCGTGACGTTGACGGCGTAGGCCTCGGACCAGGCGGCCTTCGGAGCCACCAGGGCCGCCACGTGGATAAGGGCGTCGTGGCCGCTGGCGGCCGCCAGCAGCGCCGCGCCGTCGCGGATGTCGCCTCGAACGTCGGGGAGCCCCGTTCCCGAGGAGGAGCGTTGGAAGCAGGTGACCGAGTCGCCTCGTTTAGCCAGTTCGAGGGCGACGCTCCGTCCGAGCAGGCTTGACGCGCCGGTGACCAGTACCTTCATGGCCGAGGGTACCGAGTCATCGACCGGCCAGGAGATCGCTGACGGTCGCGGCGAGACGCGTGTGGTCCACTTTCGACTGGCGACGCCGGTCGGTCGGGAGCCGACCAACGAGCACCGCGGCGATGCGGTGCGGCGTCGCCGCCCGCGCCGCACTCGCGAGAGAATCAGGAGCGAGACGGACGACGCCCTCGCCGCCGATCACGAGCGCCAGCGCGCACGATTCCAGCGGGCCAACGCCAACGGCCGCCACCGGTCGATCAAGCGCGGCCGCCACCGGAGCTTCCACCGCGACGCTCGCGAGCGGGCCATCGGCGGTTCGAAGCACGTGCTGGGCTCGTCCCAGTTGGAACAGTTCGCCACTCCAGAAGTAGCCGACGTCGCCGGTTCGGTGGAAGCGTCGTCCTTCGCGAAGAACATTCGCGGAGAAGTCGGCCGACCACCTCGCGTCGTAGCCGTCGAAGAGCCAGGGCGCGCTCACCAGGATCTCGCCCCACTCGCCATCGACGAGCGCGGGACCCCGCACGTCATCGAGCGCGACGACGTGCACGTGGCATCCCGGCAGCGGACGTCCAGTCGCCGTTCCGCCGAGCGGACCCGCGGTTAGCGGGCCGGTTCCGTCGGTGACGGGCAGGCACTCGGTCATGCCGTAGGGGGCACGTACCTCGCCCTTGGTGATTGCCTGGATGCTGCGAACCAGTGAAGTTGAAATCGGGGCGCCAGCGAGCATGACGAGGCGCAGGTCAATACCGCGCCCGGCGGACGTCGAGGCCACTTTCTCGGCCGAGGCGGGAGACAGCCACGCGGTGCTGACATGGCCCTTGGCGACGGCGCCGGACAGCGTGTCGAAGTCCAACTCTCTAGGTTTGTCGACGTCGAAATCGGGCCGAACGAATCCCAGCCCAATGACCGGAGCCAGCAACATGAACGGCCCGAACGATGTCGTGAACATCTCGCCGCGTTCGACCTCCAAGAGGTCGGAAAGGGCGTCACGCTGTGCGGCGAGTGCGCCGTGCGTGTAGCGAACGGGCTTCGCGGGCCCGGTGGCCCCGGAGGTGTGGACAATGGCGGCGACGTCATTGGCGTGATTGATCACCGGAATGAACTCCGGGCCTTTCGAGGGCTCTCGAAGATCGGTGACACCCGGTAGCGAGGCGAACGCCGCGAGTCGAGCGCCAGGGGCGAACCGGCATGCATGGGCCGCGGCCAACGTGGCGGCGGTGCCGACGATGTGGGAGGGAGCGGCGCCCTTGATGAGTCGGCGGAGTTGAACAATCCCTCCAGAAGCGTCCGCCACGACGGCGGCCCCGCCGACCTTCCATATCGCAAACGTGGCGATAAGCAGGTCGACGCTCGGAGCTATCAGAATGCTCACGCGATCACCGGGGTGGACGCCGTGGCGTTGCAGCGCGGACGCCGCGCTCGTCGACCTGCTCGCGAGGTCGCGCCAGGACATCACGCCGTCGGGCCCCTCGTAGACGAGCGAAGAGTCGCCTGAGCGCTCCTCAAGATTCGCGAGTACCGTTCGAAACGTAGTTGGGTCCTGCGCCACCGCAGAAGGCGACTCAACCGACGCTGGCGGCGCGGTGGCGGCCGGTGGCTCCGCGAGGGACTGTACGAGCCAGTTCTCGATTACTGTCCCGACCGGCTCGTCGAGACAGACGTAGTGGCCGGCGTTCGCGAATCGCTCAACCTGAGCCTGCGGTGCACGGCGTCGAAGGTCTCGAAGGAATCGGTCGTGGAACTCGGGGTCACGACCACCCCAGAGAAAGAGGATGGGGCACTGCAGTGAGGCGAGAGCCTGGGCGCTCTGGCTGAGTGCGGCCCACGACGGGTCTGACGCGCGGACCGGGATGTCAGCGACGAAGTCGGCAATGGCTGCGCGACGCGAGGCCTTGCGGTAAGGGGCGCGAAGCGCCTCGCGATGTCTCCTGGCGGTCATCCGCGCCGCTCCATCAACGAAGACGGGGGTGCGCGCGCACGTGAGCGCGGTGATCTTTCGAGCAACGGCGATGAGCGGCGGAACTCGAATGTCGTCGGGTTTCGCCACCGCGGTATTGGCCAGAATGAGGGCCCGGACGTCCAGGGACACTGCGGCGCCAACGGCGACCGGACCGCCCCAGTCGTGCGCCGCGAGCACCAAGGGGCCGTTGACCTCTTCGCGGCAGAACCGAACGAGTTCGTCCACCCGGTCGCTCAGCCGTCGAGGTCCGGGGCGCTCGGAGTATCCCATGCCGGTCTGATCGACGGCGATCACCCGCCAGCCTGGTGACAGCGTTCGAAGGACATCGCGCCAGAGGTAGCCCCACGAGGGATTGCCGTGCACGCAGACAATTGTTCCCAGCGGGGCGGGTCCGGTGTCAAGGACGTGCCAAGTCAGCGTCGCACCGTCCGCGCCGGCGAAGGTGACCAGACGGGACCACGTTGGCTCGAGGCCCCAGCGGCGCAGTTGGTCCAGCGTCGGGGTTACGTCAAGCCCACGCGACGCTGGTCCTCTCTCGGACTGAGCCACGCAGGACTACCAGACCAGCTCAGCGCCGGCGCAGTTCAGTCCAGACCCGATGCCCATCAACAGCACGCGGTCGCCGGCGACCAATTGATCAGCGATCGTGGAGAGCGTGTACGGCACGGCCGCGGGCCCCATGTTGCCGTATTTGGGATAGGTGAGCGGAACGCGTTTGGTGTCGATGTGCAGGAGTTCGCAAAGTTTCGAGGTGTGCACCGCCGACACCTGGTGGATTACGTACCAGTCGCAGTCCTTCCATTTCCAGCCGGCGGCGAGCGCCGCTTCGAATGTCTCATTCGCCAGGTCGAGGCCGCTCACGAGGAGCTTCGCCGTATCGGTGCGCATCTGCTCGAGGTCGCCAACGCAGAGCTCGTGGTGGCTGGTCGCGGCACGGGTGATGCCGCCGAGAAACGCGTGTCCTCCCGAGCGCGGTCCGCCCATGACCATGGCCGCGGCGCCCGAGCCGAGGGTGAGCGAGGCAAACTGATCGAAGACGTCCATGGCGGTCGCCGAGGGCAGACGCAGGCGGTCCAACGTCGCGAGCTGGGTGTGGCGGCTTCCTTCGCCGTCGACGATGAGCACGGTCCGTGCTTGTCCCGATTCAATGGCCATCGCCGCGATGTTCATGGCGTTGATGAATCCGAGGCAGGCGTTGCCGAGGTCGAAGTTCGTGCAGGCCGACGAGAGGCCCAGGCCGAAGTGAACCGCGCACGCGACGCTCGGCTCGAGGTGGTGCTTGCAGACCGACGTGGAGATCAGCAGGTCGATCTCGGAGGGCTGGACGTCGGCGTTGGCCATAGCCTCACGGGCGGCGAGCGCGGCGGCCTGGTTGAAGCTGACTCCCTCGGGCCACCAACGGCGTTCGTTGATGCCCGCCACCGCGTCGAGCAGTCCCGGGCGAATGCCGCACCGCTCGTAGGTTTCGCTCAGTTGCTCGTCGATCCACGCCGAGGTCACGACCTCGGGGGCATCGACGTGTCCGAGGCCCCAGATTGACGTGCGGGTAAAGGCATTAGAAAGTTCCACTCGTCTAGGTTACGAGGCGGGCGGTCGCAGCCAGACTGCGGTTAGCAATCGGGCTGCCATCAGCAATGGGCGGTCTGGGCTATCTGACGTCAGCAACGGGTCGTTGCTGACGTGGCTCTCCTGAAACGAAGGTCCGAGGGCGGGGGTTCCTCGAGGGGTGATGCGCCGCATGCGGCGATCGGCTTGTCCGTAGTTGTCGGTGGCGTAGTGCGGCGTCGCGCTGTTGTCCCACATCACCACGTCGCCGCGATGCCAGTGGTGGCGAAGGGTGAACTCGGGTTGGACGATGTGTTCGAACTACAGGCGCAGGAGATTGTCGCTCTCGATGCGCGACAGTCCAACGATGTGGATGGTGAATCCGGGAATGGCGAAGAGCGCGGCCTTCGCCGTCGTCGGGTGAGTTCGAACGACCGGGTGGACGACCGGGGGAACCTTCGCGGCGTCGTCAAGGAGTTTGTGCGCGTCCTCGCGGCTGAGGGCGGTGTCAAATGGTTCAGCCCAGCAGGCAAGGGGAGAGATGTGGTGAACCGCCTCCAACTGCGAGACCGCCTCACGCAGCGCTGGCGAGAGAGCGGCGAACGCGGTCCGGGCATCGGCCCACAAGGTGTCGCCGCCAAACTCGGGCACGACGTCGGCGACCAAGACCGAGGCGGCCGGCGGGCTCTCGACGAAGGTGATGTCGGTGTGCCAGCGCGCGTTCTTGCCGCCCTGTTGCGCGTTCATCTCGAGGATCTCGGGGAAGTCGCGATGGCCGGGCACGACGGGGTGGACGGGTGCGACCTCGCCGATCAGTCGAGCGCTACGCGACTGTTCGGTGTGGGTGAGGTGCTGACCACGAAAGACGAGCATGAGATGCTCCTCGAGAAGCTCCAGCAACGCCGGTCCGTCGTCGCACGAGCGTAAATCAAAGTCGAAGACATCGGCCCCGAAGTTTCCCGTTAGCTGACGAATCCTCCATTGATGTGCAGTGCTAACCACGTCATCTCTCGCTTAATCACAACTAAATCAATCGTAATTATTGATTATAGAAAGGACGGTGACGCGGCGGTCTTGAACGCCGCGGGAGTTCTTCGCGACTCCCACATCGAACTGAGTCGAATCCGGATCAACGCACCTTTGCCAGTGCAACGAGCCCAGATCGGAAACTGAAAACACCTTTAGAACCTGGGATTTCGTAAGTACTTTAATTATGACTAATCCGATAGGGTTTCAGGCAATTCAATGAGAATCTGGAAAAGGGGATCCCCGATGACGAAAATCGAGGCGTCGCACACGGTCGAAGAGGAGTTCAAACGATCGAGTGATTTCCTTCGCGGAGACCTGTCGAGCGAGATTGCAAGTAGCAAGCCCAGCATCGAGGGTGCGTCGGAGCACCTGCTGAAGTTCCACGGCATCTACGCCCAGGACAATCGCGACGTGCGCCGCGAGCGCTCGCTCGCTCGCGAGACCCTGGAGTACATCTTCATGGTGCGCGTCGCGATTCCCGGCGGAAGACTATCCACCGATCAGTGGCTGGCGCTTGACGAGATCGCCGAGGACATCGCGGACGGAACGATTCGCCTGACGACGCGCCAGGCGGTGCAGTTTCACGGGGTGCTGAAGGCGGGATTGCGGCCCATGGCCTTCGAGCTCGACGCCCACCTGATGACGTCATTCGGCGCCTGCGGTGATGTCGTGAGGAACACGGTGATGTGCCCGGACCTGCTGGCCAATGGAGACAACGCACGGCTCGTCCTCATGGCCGACCACATCGCGCGAACCTTCAAGCCGGCGACGCGCGCCCACTGGGAGATCTTCGTGAACGGCGAGAAGAGCGCGACGTCCGAGCCCGACAACGAGCACTCCTTCTACGGAGAGACCTATCTGCCACGAAAGTTCAAGATCGCGATCGCCAATCCGAGGGAAAACTGCGTCGACGTCTTCGCCCAGGACCTCGGACTCATTCCCGCCACCCATGATGAACTTGGCGAAGGCTTCAACGTCGTCGTCGCCGGTGGGCTGGGCCGCTCCTACGCCCACCCCGACACCTTTGCCCGACTGGCCGATCCACTGACCTTTGTCACTTACGCGGAACTGGATGATCTCATTCGCGCGGTGCTCTCCACCTACCGCGATCTCGGCGACCGGACAGATCGTCGGCGAGCGCGCATGAAGTACATCGCCGCCGACGCCGGATTCGAGCAGTTCCGCCGGGAGATCGAGGAGCGATTGGGACAGGAACTCCGTGCGCCACTGGCCCTGGATCTGGGCGAGGCCGATGATCACCTGGGCTGGCGCGAGCTCAACGACGGTTCCTTGCAACTCGGCATCCGGGTGGGCGCGGGGCGCGTGGGCGACGGACCGGACGGCAAGGGACTGCGCAGCGCGCTGCGCGAGATCGCCCAGACGCTGCGGGTCGACTTCCTGATCACCGCCCAGCAGGACATACTTATCTCCTCGATCAGCCCCGAAGATCGTGGCGTCGTCGAGAGGATCCTCTCGGTGCACGGCGTGCGAGGCGTCGAGGAGCTGGGGAATGTCGAGCGGTCGGCGCTCGCGTGCCCGGCGTTGCCCACGTGCAGCCAAGCGCTGGCCGAAGCCGAACGACGCCTCCCCGACGTTGTCTCGTTGGTTCAAGGCGAACTCGACGCGAACGGGCTCGCCAAGCGACGTCTGCAGCTTCGCATGACGGGGTGCCCGAACGGTTGCGCGCGTCCGGCGGTGGCCGAGATCGGTATCGTGGGTCGCACCAAGAACACGTATGACGTCTTTCTCGGCGGGGGTCCGCGCGGTGACCGCCTGGCCTCGCTCTATCAGGAGAAGGTCAAGCTGGATGACTTGCCCGAAGTGCTGCGACCCGTCCTCGAGAGGTGGAAGGCCGAGGGACTCGAGGACGAGTCGTTCGGAGACTTCTACACGCGCGTGGTGTCCCCGTGACGGTCTATCTCGTAGGGGCCGGTCCCGGTGATGCCGATCTGTTGACGATCAGGGCAGCGCAACTGCTCGCGACGGCGGACGTCGTCGTGCACGATCGACTCATCTCCAAAGAAGTCCTGGACCTCATCAACTGCTCCGCCCGAAGATTCGACGTGGGCAAGGTTCCGGGTCTCTCGCATTCGCAGGCGCAGATCAACGAACTGCTGGTGTCGCTCGGTGGAGAGTACGCACGCGTCGTTCGATTGAAGGGCGGCGACCCGTTTGTCTTCGGTCGCGGCGGGGAAGAGGCCGAGGTCTTGAGCGACGCCGGACTGGACGTCGAGATCGTTCCCGGCATCACCTCGGCGTTCGCCGGACCTTTGCTGGCCGGGATACCGGTCACGCATCGCGGACTGTCCCACGGCGTCACGATCGTGACCGGGAGCACCGTGCAGGGT
The DNA here is from genome assembly GCA_003132205.1 of Acidimicrobiaceae bacterium. GTDB lineage: Bacteria > Actinomycetota > Acidimicrobiia > Acidimicrobiales > RAAP-2 > RAAP-2. The sequence continues at coordinate 39,022 of PKWY01000042.1, read as the reverse complement.
TCTACGTTGGACTTCGGCGCCCTCGCGAATCCGGATCTCACTCTGGTGGTGCTGATGGGTGTGCAGCGTCGCGCCATCATCGCGAGCGAACTACTCGAAGGCGGACTCTGCGCGGAGACTCCGGTGGCGGTCGTGGAGTGGGCGTCAACGGATCAGCAACGGACCGTTCGAGGCACTCTGCAGGAACTGGCGGGGCTGGACGTGAAGTCGCCGGCGGTCATCGTCATCGGTGCCGTCGCGGACCTCGAACTCGGTCGCGTCGCCAGGTTCGCCTCCCCGTTCGCCTTGAGCTCGTGATGTTCCCACTCGTCGTCGACCTCTCGAATCGATCGGTCGTGGTCATCGGAGCGGGCGGGGTGGGGGCTCGCAAGACCGCCCAACTGCTCGAATCAGGCGCGCGCGTCACCGTGATCGCCGAGGAGATACTCGCTCCGGTGCCCGAGGGGGTCGAAACCCTCCTCGTGCGTCGATACGTGCCCGGCGATCTGGCGGGGGCGTTGCTCGTCGTCGCGGCGACCGGAGACCCGGCGGTGAACGATCAGATCGCGAAGGAGGCCACCGAGCGCAACGTGCTTCTCAACGTGGTCGATGATCTTGGCCGGTCGGACTTCCATTTCACAGCAGTGCACCGTGACGGCGACGTGGTCGTCTCGGTATCAACGAGCGGCGCGTCACCGGCGCTGGCGCAGTGGGTTCGCAACACTGCGGCAAAGGCGCTGCCGAAGAACTTGTCGAGTGTGGCCCGCCAACTGCGCGCCGAGCGCTCGGCGATCCACGCGGCGGGCGAAAGCACCGAGGACCGCGAATGGATGGCCAGGGTCAACGAACTCACGAACGAGCTCTAAAAGGCCCTCCCAATAGGCGCATGGCGGTCGGGACCCGTGCACCGGTGGACCCACCGGCGCCCAGCGATGTGACATTCGACTCTGGCTGCGTGCACCGTCTGGAGCGATGTTGGTGACATGGCAACGCGCACGATGAACGAGCAGGCCGTCAAGACGCTGGCGCGGCTCGCGCGTCCGGTGACCGGGGTCGCGGAGGACTACGACAGCCTCTTGGACCTGGTCGGTGATCGCCGTTTTGTTCTGATCGGAGAAGCGTCCCACGGTACCCACGAGTTCTATCGCGAGCGCGCCCGCATCACCCGCCGTCTCATCGACGAGCGCGGGTTCAACGTGGTGGCGGTCGAGGGTGACTGGCCCGACGCCAACCGGGTGAACCAGTACGTGATGGGGCTCTCGGATGATCAAGACGCCGACGCAGCGCTCGGGGGCTTTCGAAGGTTTCCGACCTGGATGTGGCGCAACCGAGACGTGCTGGCGTTCGTGCAGTGGCTTCGCGCCCGCAACGACGCACAGGCGACTTCGGCGACCAAGGCCCGTTTCCACGGTCTCGACCTCTACAGCTTGCGCGCGTCCATCGAGGCGGTTGTCCACTACCTGGAGCGCGTCGATCCCGAGCAGGCTCGTAGGGCGCGCCAGCGCTACTCGTGCTTCGATCATGTGGAGGCCGACGGGCAGGCGTACGGCTACGCACTCGCCACCGGCGTCGCGGACCCCTGCGAGGATGCGGTCGTCACTCAGCTCCTCGAGATGCGCGAGCGATCAGCGGCGTACGTGGGTCGTGACGGTCTCGTCGCGGAAGACGAGCAGTTCTACGCCGAGCAAAATGCTCAACTCATCCACGACGCCGAGGAGTACTACCGCCAGATGTATCGGGCGAACATCTCCTCATGGAATCTTCGTGACAGCCACATGGCGAGCACGCTCGACGCGCTCGTCAAGCATTTCGATCTTCAATCAGCGCCGACCAAGGTTGTCGTCTGGGCTCACAACTCGCACGTCGGCGATGCTCGAGCGACGTCGATGGGCTACCGCGGCGAGCTCAATATCGGTCAGCTGGTGCGCGAGCGCTACGGCGACGACGCGTTGCTCATCGGATTCAGCACGTACGCCGGACGGGTCACGGCGGCCACGGATTGGGGCGGGCCCGCGGAGCGAAAGCGCGTCCGGCCCGCGCGGCACGACAGTTACGAGTCGATGCTGCACGACGTCGCCCTGCCCCAGTACTGGTTACCAATGCGTGATCTCGCCAACGACGACGCGTTCGCCAGTTCGCTGCTCGAGCGCGCGATCGGCGTCATCTACCGTCCGGAGACCGAGCTGCAGAGTCACTACTTCCAGGCGGACCTGGCTCGCCAGTTCGACGTCGTGATCCACCTCGATCACACGCGGGCCCTCGAGCCTCTCGAGATGACCCGGCTTTGGGATGAGGGCGAGCCTCCCGAGACATACCCGTCCGGGCTGTAGTGAAGTGAGTCCCCCAGTTGGCGACGCTGGCGAACTCCTCGATGGCTGTGACCTTGGCCGCGGGGAATAGTCGATTGCTGATCTTGTCGCAGCGTTCGAACCGTGCACGGTCCTCTTGCGGCTCGACGATTCCGAAGCATGACTGTCGGGAGACCGCTACTGAAGAGTAAGGACAGTGAATTGGCGCTTTCGATACTCAAGTGTTGCACTGACGCTTGGCGATGTCCGAGGGGCTCAAATCGAAGGTGCCATAATGGTTGTTCATGGCAAACCGCATCGAACAAAGCGGGTCCACTCCCGAAGATGATTTCGAATCGAGACTCTACGGAGAAGGCTTTCCCGCAGGACTACCCGTCTTCGAACTAGAGGTCGAACCGCACCTACGCAACCGTCGAAAGATCAACAGTCCTTCGCAGCTCCAGATCCTTCAAGACCTCGTCCACTTCAAAGCGAGCCACGGCCGCTGGCGGATCGCGAAGGACCTCGTGGGACTCGTACGCCGCGGACACGGCGACGAGCGCGACGAGTCCTACTCCGACAAGCTGCGCCGCGAGACCCGCAAGGGCAAGTCCGAATCGTCGAATTACGGCACCGCCATCTTCGCCGGACACCCCGTGATCATGTACTCAATGAACTGGGACTTCTTCGCCGGGTCGCTCGGCGTGGTGTCGGGCGAGACGTTCCAAGCCGCCGCGGACCTCGCGATCGCGAAGAAGCTTCCCTTCATCAGCGTCTACGTCTCGAGCGGCGTGCGCCAGCACGAGAACTTCGCCGGACTCACGCAGATGACGCGAATGGTCGAAGCCCTGCGCAACTTCAAGGACAAGGTCGAGCAGCCCCAGATCGCCGTCCTGCTCGGCAACGTGTGGGGCGGCGTCTCGGCGAGTGCCGTGCCCAACGCCGACCTGATCCTCGCGACGTCGGGAACGAACTACGGCTTTGCGGGCCCCAAGGTGATCGAGGCGTACGAGGGCATCATCGTTCCGGTCGACTCCCAGAGCGCCGAGGCGAACCTTCTTGATCGGAACATCGATGTGGTCCTTCCCGACGTCGGCGAGATGGTCACCTACATCGGCGAGATCCTCACTTCTACGAAGTTGCCCGACAAGCATCACGAGATCACCCGTGAAACGCTGCCCCTGATACGCAACGTGAGCGTCACCGGCCAGCGCCGCGTCTTCAGTTTCGGATCGATCGGCATCCACGGTCCCCAATTCGACACGGAGAAGGACCCCATGGTTCTGATGGCGGCCCCCGCGCGCACCGGAGCGGCACTCGAGAACTCCGACGCACTGGTCGAGCAGTACCAGGACCTAATGACCGACGCGAATCGCGTCGATCTGGAGTTCATCACCCGTTTCGCCTTCACCGAGGCGACCGCGGTCTACAACTACGTGCAAGAGGGCGACTACAAGAGGTACCCGGCGATCGTTGGCGCCTTCGCCAAGATCGGCGCCCAGCCGTTCGTCATCGTCGGTACCCAACCTTCGTACCAGCGACTCGGCGACACCATTGTCAAGCGTCCGTCCAACCCCGCTCCCGAGGACTTCGCCTTCATGGAGAGGATGCTCGAGATGGGCGAGAGGCTGCACTTGCCAGCCCTGTTCATCACCGACACCCTGGGGGCGAAGCCGACTCTCGAAAGCGAACGGCGTGGTCAATCACGGGCGATCGCCCGCTCGATCCTGAAGGGCATCGACTACTCCGAGCCGGTGATCACGCTCGTCGCCGGCGCGCTCGGCAGTGGCGGGGGGCTCGCGACGACGCCAATGGCTGATCACGTGATGATGCTCCAGAAGGCCATGGCGTACGTCGCCGAACCCCGATCGGCCGCGTCGATCCTTTACAAGACGCCAACCCCCACGCACGACCAGGTCCGAATGACGCTCGCCACGATGCGCTCGACGGCCCAGGACCAGTTGAGCCTGGGACTCATCGACGAGGTCATTGTCGAGGATCCCAATCCGTTTGTCACGGTGGAGAACATTCATCGGGCAATTCTGAAGTCCTACGCCGAGCTCTCCGAGCTCTCCGAGCGACGGCTGAGGAATCGCCGCCAGGAAAGGATTCGCGGGCTTCGGGCCTTCGAGATCATCCAAGAGTAGAGGCTGCCTCTCCCCATCCGGCTGGTTCCTTGCGTCAGGCGGACGTGGCGACTCGCCGGCCGTCCTCGGAGTCGCTCAGATGACGGCGCAGGTTCAGCATCAGCATTCCTCCGCAGAGGGCGGTGAGTCCCGTGCTGAGCGGCCACCAGTTTCCTAGGTGATTGTCGAAGTACAGCGCGGTGATTGCGGGGGCGATGCTGCCCGATAGGCCCCAGGTGAGACCTTGCGCCGCGTTGTAGCGGCCCCGAAGGTGCTCGGGGGCGATCTCGTTGACGAGTGCGGGGCCCACTGGTGACAGCATCGTCTCGCCGATTGCGAAGACCACCATTGCGACGCAGAGCGACGCGACGGCGAGCACCGCCGGCAGGGTCAGGGTGACGTCAAGGATGATCCAAAAGATGCACCAGAGACCAGCCGCCGTCGCCATCACGCGGGTGCGACTGCGGCCGTCAATCTTGTTGAGCACCCAGAGTTGGGCGAGCACGATGGTGCTCGTGTTGAAGAAGAAGATGATGCCGATGACGTGCACGGGCAGCTTCAGGTTGTTGACTACGAAGAGACTGAATCCCGCTTCCTGGGAGCCGTAGCCACCGATCATGAGAACGAGCGACGCCAGGACGAACTGCACGAGGCGGCGATCATGGATGACCTCGCGCCAGCCCTCGGCACTCTTGACCGGGTCTTCGTGGTGCTCGGTGATCGGACCACCGTGCGCTCGCAGCGTCCAGAAGAGACCCGCGGCCACGAGCGTGACGCCCGCGTTGATCAAGTAGAGAACCGTGAATGACTCGGGGTGGTGCAGATCGACGATTGACGCCGACACCAGTCCGCCAAAGCCAATCCCCAGGTTCACCAGCATGAAGTTGAATCCGAAGGCACGCTGGCGCTGGTCTTCGTGAACGAGACGACTGAGCATCGTGCTGCTCGGACCCCAACCGGCACCTCCGAATATCGCCAAGAGGATCGCGGCGAAGATCGCCACTGACTTCGTGTGCGCGTAAGCCCACACCACCAGCGCCACGGCGTCGAAGGAATAGGCGGTCAGTGCTACGCGCATCGGTCCCAGGTGATCAGTCAATGATCCCCAGAGCGGGCTCGACGCGAGTCCGGCGACCGCCGATGCACCGAGCAGCAGCGTGGAGAAGTTCGTCGAGAAGCCGCGGACGTTGTGTAGGTAGACGACGTAGAGAGAAAGGGTGAGACCCATCCCGACGCAGGCCATGAAGGTGCAGGTGTAGAAGCGCCGCAGTGGCGCGTCTGTCGCCCTACGGAAATCCGCTGGAACCAGCGCCTGAATGAGATTCACGAGACAATCAGGTTACATGGCCCTGCTTGTGCAGCGAATCACAAGTTGAACGAAGGTTCTGCTGACTACGCCATTACGCTTGATGGTGCTGCTATGCAGTGCCACCATCGAAAGGGTCGAGTTGACCGTAAAGCGATTGCCAACTAGCCGCACCGATCTCCTCACCGAGATCGCCCCCGACGTTGAGCGGCTCTACAATCGTCACCTCGAAGCGCCCCGCCTTTGGTTCCCCCACGAGCAGATTGACTGGGGCCAGGGGGAGAAGTTCAGCGAACGCCCTTGGTCCGAGTCCGACTACCCGCTCGCTGCGGGCGTGCGCAGTTCGATCTACGTCAACCTGCTGACCGAGGACAACCTGCCCTACTACACGCATTCGCTGATGGTCCACGCTCCCATGGGCCACCCGATTCGCGACTGGAACCATCAATGGACGATGGAGGAGAACCGTCACGCCATGGTGATGCGCGACTGGGTTCACATCAGCCGCTGTATCGACCCGACGCTTTTGGAAGAAGGCCGGCGAGTTCAGATGGGCAAGGGAAAGGTCCCAGAACCAGAGACCATTGCCGATCTCATCACCTACGTCTCGTTCCAGGAGCGGGCAACCCAGATCGCCCACCGCAACACCGGTGCCAAGTTGCCGAAGGACGACAAGATCGGCCGCAACGTGCTGGCGCTCGTGGCCGGTGACGAAACGAAGCACTACCTCTTCTATCGCGACCTCGCGCTGGCGGCGTTCGCGATCGACCCTTCGACGATGATGATCGCCGCCGCGAAGCAGGTGAGCGCCTTCGCAATGCCCGGCACCGGCATTCCGTCGTTCACTCGCCACGCGGTGCGCATCGCACGAGAAGGTATCTACGGCCTCGGCCAGTTCTTGAAAGACGTGCTCGACCCGGTTCTCGGACTTTGGGACGTCGATCACCTGGCGGGGCTCTCCGCGGAAGCCGAGAAGGCGCGGACTGATCTTGATGCATTCGTTGCGAAGCTTTCGGCGAACGTGGAACGCACGGCCCAAAAGGCCGCGGGAACTACGCACGCGCTCGCCTGAGAACCGAATGAGCCGCGTTCGTCCCTCACGAGCGGGGCTTCGGTTTCGCTGAGCCTTATTCCTTCGTATTGGCAACCTTGCGGATGTAGTCCTCGAACGCCTTCTGCTGGACCTGCAGTTGATGAAGCTGTCGTTCGTGCATCGATCCGCCGCGCGTGATGAGGTACACCAGGCATCCAATCAGTGGCAGGACGAAGATGAACAGCACCCAGAGGGCCTTCATGGTGCCGGAGAGATCGTGGCTGCGAAAGATGTCGATCACGATATGAAAGACCAGGATGATCCAGAAGATCAGCAGCGCGAAGTACAAGGTAGAGACGAAGATGTCGAAGAGTGGATAACTTGATCCAAACATCGGGTGTTCCTTTCACACAATGGATATGCCCGAATTCTCCCACAGGTCTTCGGGCAGTTCGCAGAGCCTAGGTCCCTAACAGTTGCGCGAGTCGTGCGCTGAGCGCCGCTTCGTCGCCCTCGATCTCGACGGACTTGGTCCGCGAGTGAGCTCCCCGTAGCAAGTGCACCGCGCCGACGCGCACGTCGAAGGCCTCGGCGAGCACGCTGAGCACCTGGGCGGTGGCGGCCCCGTCCACCGCACGGGCGCGCACGTGCACGTTCAGAGCCCCGTCGTAGTCGCCCCCCACCCGACTCGCGCGAGCGCCGGGGTGCACGTGGACCGAGAAGCGAAGCATCTATTGTCCTTTGAGCGCAACGTTGCGGGCGGAGTTCATGCATCAGTTCTACCAATGACGAAGGCCCGCACGGAGTTTTGCATAGGATTTGGAAACGTTAAGGGAGACTCGTGGCATTAAGCATCGAAGAGGCAATCGCGGCGGTATCGGCACCGGGCCAGCCGTTTGAAGTGACTGAGGTTGAAAGCGATGGGGCGACCAATCGCGTCTTTAAGAACTCCCCCTCGGACCTTCGCCAGTTCTTCGACAGTGCGCGAGGTCTCGATCAGACGTTCCTTGTCTACGAGGACGAACAGTGGACCTTTGATGAGGTCATGCAAGAAGTCGACGCGCTGGGCTACGCGCTCGTGCACCATTACAACATCAGGAAGGGCGACCGCGTCGGGATTGCTATGCGCAACCTGCCCGAGTGGATAATCTCGTTCGCCGCCATCACCTCGATAGGCGCGATCTCGGTGTCGCTCAACTCGTGGTGGACCGAGGACGAGCTGGACTACGGGGTCAATGACGCCGGACTCAGCGTCCTGATCGCCGACAGCGAGCGGGTGTCTCGAGCCGATGACGCCTGCCAGCGGGCCGGGGTGAGGATTCTGGGCGTGCGCCTCGACGAGCTCCTGCCGCTTCCTCCAGGCGTCGAGTACTGGCATGACGTGGTCGTGCGCGGTGCCGCGATGCCCCACGCCGAGATCTCACCCGATATGGACGCGACGATTCTCTACACGTCCGGGACCACCGGGTTCCCGAAGGGCGCCGTCTCGACGCACGGCGCGATCTGCCAGACCGTCATGGCGTTCTCCTCGGGCGCCTCGATCCAAGCGGCGAGGCGAGACGACGGCGTCGAGGGTAGCGGGCTGGCGCCGTGCTTCATCCTGGTCGTTCCCCTCTTTCACGTCACGGGCTGCATTCCGGTCATGATGTCGTGCTTCTCGTGGCATTTCAAGCTCGTCATGATGTACCGATGGGAGCCCGAGCGCGCATTGCAGCTGATCGAGCGTCACCAAGTCACGAGTTTCGTTGGTGTCCCGACCCAGTCGTGGGACATGCTCGAGAACCCGAACTTCGCGAAGTACGACACGTCGTCGCTCACCGCGGTCGGCGGCGGCGGAGCCCCGGCGCCGGCGAAACTGGTTGCCCGCGTGGACAGCTCCTTCAAGCACGGCCGTCCCACTCTCGGCTACGGGTTGACCGAGACGAACGCCTACGGACCAGGAAACTACGGCGACGACTACATCACCCACCCGTCGTCGACCGGGCGGACGCCGACAATTGTGATGGATGTCGAGATTCGAGACGAGAGCGCCCGCGCGGTGCCGGCCGGCGAGAGCGGGGAGATCTGGATGAGATCCCCGACGCTCATCCGCGGCTTCTGGAACAAGCCCGAAGCGACCGTGTCAACGATCGTGAAGGGTTGGCTGCGCACGGGGGACATCGGCTACATCGACGGCGAGGGCTTCCTCTACATCGAGGACCGATTGAAGGACATGATCCTTCGAGCGGGCGAGAACGTGTACTCCGCCGAAGTGGAGTCGGCGATCTACGAGCACCCCGCGGTCTACGAGGCGGCGGTCTTCGGGCTGCCCCACGAGCGTCTCGGTGAAGAAGTGGCGGTGACCGTGATGCTGAAGCCCGGGATGAGGCTCACCGAAAGTGAACTCCACGCGCACCTGCACCCGCGTCTCGCGAGCTTCAAGATCCCCAGCCGGATGGCGTTCACCGATGAGCCGCTTCCGCGCAACGCCGCGGGCAAGTTTCTCAAGCGCGAGATGCCCGGGCGCTACTTCGGCTGAGCGGCGTCGATCGCCGCCCGGGCGTAGTCGGCGATATTCACGGATTCGAGGTCGGCTAGATCGAACCATGCCGCGTGATCGGTGGTGCCGTGGATCTCGTGGCTGAGCTCTCCACCCTTCAGTTCGGCGGTGAACAGGATGCGAACGGTATGGATCTTGTCGCCGTTGTCGCGTCGGCGCACGTCGCTCGTGACGCCGAGCAGCGCGGGCTCGTGGATCTCGAGGCCGGTCTCTTCCTTGAACTCACGAACGAGGCTGTCCTCGGGCGCCTCGCCAAAGTCGATGCCTCCACCCGGGAGCCACCACAGTGGCGGCACGTGACGGGGGTTACTCGAGCGGACGAGGGCCACGCGGCCTTCGCTGATCAAGACGCCGTAGGAACGGACACTGGTGTGCTGCTTACTCATGAGATGGCTTACGTCCTAGTTCAATTTGTTGCGAGCCGGGTGGAGTGCTCGAGCTTTCGAGGAATGCTGTTCGACATCCCTCGCTGCAGAAATAGTAGGTCACATCGTCCGCGCCGACGCAATGCGGGGCGGTCGTTGCGTTCACGCGCATCGAACAAACCGGGTCGACGTGATCGCCGTCTGGGTCCTCGTCCATCTGCGCGGGGTCCTCGTGGCGGTCAAAGCGCTCGGCGCAGCGCAGTGAGCAGAAGTAGAAGGTCTGGCCGTCGCGCGTGCGGGTGGCGACCGGGGCGCTGACGTCGACGGTCATCCCACAGATCGGATCGCGCGCGCTGGCGTCGTCGCGGGCCTGGCGAGAAAGGACCCACACGCCGATGAGCAGCGCCGACGCCAGCACGTTGAGCACCAGCGTCGCGCCGAGGGGGAACTCACCCGACAGCGCCGCGGAGTGACGCGTCGTCGGCATCAGATGGGCCGAGCTGAAGAGCAGATTGACGAGCAATCCGCCGCCGCTCATCACCAGCCACAAGAGTGCGAACAGTCGCAGCGTGGAGCGGGTGCCGTAGAAGCGCCGGTAGATCAGTAGGAGGGGCAACGTGACCAGGTCGGCGAAGATGAAGCTGATCACTCCGCCAAAGGCCACGCCGTGACTCCACAGCGCCGCCGCGAGCGGGATGTTGCCGACCGAGCAGACGAAGGAGATGACCGCGAGCAGCGGAGCGACGACGACGTTCTCGATGACCGTGAGCGATCCGTGACCGGTGAGAAAAAGGTGCGACCACCAGAGCGTTGGCACGTGGACGCTGAGGAATCCGGCCACGACGAAGCCGGCGAGCAGCTCCTTGCGGAGCATGGTGAAGTCGCCCATGGTGAAGCGGGCGCTCAGGCGGTAGAAACGGGCCGAGCGCATGCGCTCGCGCCACGTTGAGGTCGTTCCCGACGCCGCCGGAGGCGCGTCGAGCACGACCCGCACGCGAAGTCCGTCCTGAGTCTCCTTGGAGAAGAAGAGGCCCGTCAAGGCCATCAGGGCGGCCACCATGAGGGCGCCGCCCACGAACTGGGCCACGACGAACTGCCATCCGAGCAGGAGGTAGAGCACGATCCCGAGCTCGATCACCAGATTGGTGGAGGCGACCATGAAGATGATGGCGTTCGTCCACGAGGCTCCTCGCGCGAAGAGCGCACGCGACATGGCGCTCGCGGCGTAACTGCACGACGACGAGATGACGCCGAGCAACGCGGCTCTCGAAGAAGAACCGGGCGTCGTCGTTCCCAGCTTCGAACGAAGCCCGTCACGGGGCAGGAAACTCTGGACGGCGCCCGACAGCGTGAAGCCGAAGACAATGGGCCACCACGTCATCCAGAGCATGGCCAGACTCTCGCGGAGTCCGGCCCCAATCCAGTCGAGGGTGTGGCGGGCCGTGTGGATCATTGCCTAACGAGTGGTCGGAGACCCGAGGTCGATCTGGGACCCGAGCGGAGTGGCCAGCGCGCGGTGATCACTCTTGCGCGGGTGCAGAAGGTGAAGCCCTCGGGGCGGTGGACGTGCGCGTGGACGAAGAGGGAGTTCCTCCATCCGCCAAACGAAGAGGCGGGGACGGAAACGGGAACCTGAGAAGTCATTTCGCCGGTCGCGGGGTTGAAGACCGGAGACTCTCCGATGGCGTGGACACGTTGGCCGCTGATGAAACGGGAACTGACTGCATGATCACCCTCCTTCGCAATGCCAAATCTACCGTCGCCCGGCGCGAGCGAATTAGGGTTGCGGTGTGACTACCTCAGAAGAAGGCCGCGCCCTGCGCGAAGCGGCTGCCGTGGAGCCCCTAGGTCCAGGGCGCTACTTCGTGAACCTGTCCCAGTACTACACCATCGCGGGACATCCCAACGGCGGCTACCTGCAGTGCGTCATGGCCAACGCGGCACTGGCCGCGGCGTCCGAAGACGGCGCGAGCCACCTGCACACGACGGCAATCACGACCAACTACGCCGGCGCTCCGGACGTCGGGCCCGCCGAGTTGCGCACCAATGTGCGCCGGGTGGGTCGGGGAGTCTCCTTCGTCCACGTCACGCTCGAGCAAGGTGGACAGGTTTCCATCGAATCGCTGGTCACCGTCGGAACCCTGCACGAGGACTCACTCGCGCGTTACATGGACTCCGCTGCGCCCGAGTTGGCGCCGATTGCAGAGTGTCACCAGTCAACGGACGAAGAGGAAATCAACATGAGGAAGGTGATGGACCTTCGCCTCGACCCCTCAAGCGCCGCATGGTGGAACGGAGAACGTTCCGAGCGCGGCGAGGTCCGTGGATGGCTCCGGCTAAACGACGGCAATGCGCAGTGGAACGCCTGGAGCCTGCTCTTCGCGAGCGACGCCTTGCCGCCAGCGACGTTTCCTCTGGGGTCGTCGGGTTGGGTGCCGACGTTGCAGCTCACCTCCTACATCCGTCGCATTCCAACCAGCGAGTGGCTGCGCGCTCGCCAATGGTGCGTCGTCATCGCCGACGGCCTGGTCGACGAGCGATGCGAGCTCTTCGATGACAGGGGAGAACTTGTGGCGTCGTCAACGCAGCTCGCGATGGTTCGACTGCCCAACGTCCACTAGCTCATGGCGTCGCGCGGCCCCCACGTCCAAAGCGACGGGTCGCTCTACATTCGGGCCCGTCTGATCGTCCCGCCCGACGAGGTCGTGCTTCGCGTCACGACGTCGGGAGGTCCTGGCGGTCAGCACGCGAATCGTGCGCTGACTCGAATCGTCGCTTCCTTTCACGTCGCGACGTCCCAGGTGCTGAGCGAAGCGGACCGTGAACTCCTGCTCGAGAAGATCGGCACGGTGGTCAGGTCGAGCTCGAGTCGGTTTCGATCGCAAGGTCAGAACCGCTCAGCGGCTCTCGAACATCTGGCCGAGAAGATCGGGGCCGCCCTTCTTCGCCAACCTCCTCGCCGAGCGAGCAAGCCCACGCGCGCCTCAAAGGTTCGTCGTGTGGATGAGAAGAAGGCCCGAAGCCGGGTCAAGGAGCAGCGCCGGCGCCCCACCGAGGATTAGTTAGCGCGCTGATTCGAGGTGTCGTTCAATCGCTCCGAGCGCCGAGTAGAGGTGTTCGTCCAGGGCGGTGTCGGTGTCCTCTTGTGGCCCCTTGAGCGGCGTGAGCGAGGCGTAACCGGCAGCGAGCAGCGCGCCGTCCTCGTCGGCGTCCTCGTCGCTCACGTCACCGAGCTCGGGGGTGGCCGCACCGAGGCGAATCTGGAGTTCACCCTCGTCGGCGAGCGGCTCGGCCGCGGCCCGGGACCCTCCGGCTTTGATGAGGCCCGCTGTCGAAATTCGGCCACGTCGCACGCCTTTCAGTTCGCTGACGGGAAGATTTGGCACGTTGAGGTTGAAGAGCGTACGTGAGGGCGCGTTCATGAGCTCTTGCAGAACTTCAACCGCGACATCGCCGGCGGTCTCGAAGTGGACGTTCTCTCCCCACTGGACCGAGACGGCGAGTCCGGAGAGACCTAGTTGGGCACCGGTGAGAATCGCCCCGATGGTTCCCGAGTGCAGGACGCTTCGCCCGACGTTGGCTCCGGCGTTGATGCCCGACAAGATCATGTCGGGGCGAAAGTTGAAGTAGCCAATCGTTCCCAGAATCGCGCAGAGTGCGGGTGGTCCTTCGAGCGCGTAGGCGGGAATCGACTCGGCTCCGCTGATCGTGAAGCGCTTGTAGTGCACGAAGGGGTGCCCGTAGACGTCGCCGACGGCTGACGACATTCCCGAGTAGTTCTCGTGCGGGGCCACGATAATGGCTTCGCGGGTCTCGCCTTCGGGGCACCTCTCGATCCATCTGGCGATGCTGCGTGCGAGCACCGCGATTCCGGGAGCTGAGACGCCGTCATCGTTTGTTATGAGAATACGCATATTTGCCACGTTAACTGTCGTAAGTTACATGGCAGTGAATAGAAGGAAAACCAACTGATGCTTCCCTCCGGCGAACAGATCGCGATCGCCCACGGCGACCAGCGAGCGGTGATTACCGAGGTCGGAGCGACGCTTCGCACGTACGTGAAGGGCGGGCTCAGCGTTGTCGAGGGTTTCGCGGGCGGGGAGGTCCCCGCCGGCGCGCGTGGCCAGGTCCTCTACCCGTGGCCCAATCGAATCGGNNCCGACGCCGGACTACCCGTTTCTCAGTGAGATCAGCGTCGCGTACCACCTCGGCTCGCTGGGGCTCACGGTGACGACGACGGTAACCAACCGCGACGAGGTGCTCATACCGTTTGGTGTGGGATTCCATCCCTATTTGGCGGTGACGACTCCGACGATCGAGGGTGCGCAGCTCGAGGTGCCGGCGAAGGCGTTCATCGCAGTTGATGAACGCCAGCTGCCCATGGGCGAGATCCTGCCCGTCGCAGGCCATCAACTGGACTTCTCGCGCCGCAAGTCGTTGAGCGGCCACGAACTTGACGTCACGTACACCGAGTTGGTACGAGACGACAGCGGGCTCGCGACGGTGGTGCTGGGCGACAGCACGGGAGGAGAGGTCGAGCTCAGCGTCGACCGCAATTTCCCCTACATCCAGGTCTATACCGGCGACAAGCTGGAACGCGGCCGGCGTCGTACGTCAGTGGCAGTCGAGCCAATGACGTGCCCGCCCGACGCGCTTCGCAGCGGCAAGGACGTGGTCGTGCTTGAGCCCGGCCAGCACTGGGCGGGTTCGTGGCGCCTTCGTCGGAGGTCGTAGTGGCGCCTCGCGTGGTGCTCGTGACCGGTTCGACAAGTGGGATTGGAGAGGCGACGGCGCTGCAGTTCGCCCGAGCGGGCGACACCGTCGTCTTCAATTCGTCGCGCAGCGTCGAAGCCGGCGAAAGGCTCGCGGCAACCACTCCCGGGTCCCACTACGTTCAGGCCGACATCGCCAAGGGCGATGACCGCACCCGATTGATCCGCGAGGTACTGGAGCGGTGCGGCCGCCTCGACGTGCTCGTGAACAACGCGGGGATCACGAAGCGGATCGCCCACAAAGACCTCGCCAGCGCGGATATCGACGTGTGGCGTGAGATATTCGAGGTCAACGTCTTTGGCACGTGGGGGCTCAGCGTCGCCGCGATGGATGCGCTTCGAGAGGCGCACGGCTCGATCGTGAACGTCTCGTCGATTGCCGCCAACAGCTCCGGGGGTTCGTCGATCCCGTATTCGGCCTCCAAGGCGGCCCTCGACCAGATGACCGCGCTGCTCGCCAAGGCGGTTGGGCCCGAAGTCCGGGTGAACGCCGTCGCGCCGGGGCTGGTGGCGACCCCCTGGACGGCGGACTGGCACGACACCCACAAGTTCGTGAGCTCGATTGCGCCACTGCGGCGGTCGGGAACGCCCGAGGACATCGCTGAGGTGATCTTCTCCCTGGCGACCGCCTCGTCGTACGTAACCGGGCAGGTGGTCGTCATCGACGGTGGACTCACTATTTGAGCGTCACCGGCTCGGCCGGCGGGACGAAGGCGCGAAGCACCACGCAAAGCAAGCGAGTCGAGGATCGAACGAGCGCGCGCTGCCACGCGGGTCTTCGAGGGATGCCAAGCATCTGAAGGGACCAGGGCGTAAGCAGGTCCAGCGAACTCACGATGAGCAGTCGGTAGACGATTCTCTGGAGCGGCTTCTCCAGGAACCCGTCAATCACGAAGTCGCGCGCGGTGACGCCATCGGGGCTGAGACGCAGCTCCGGGCGAAACTCCTCCAGCGCGGCGTTCAACTCGTCCAGTGTCGTCGGCGGCTGTTCTATCCCGAGGTCGCGAGCCAGGTGCGCCATCTCGCCCACGTAGGTTTCGACGTCGTGCTGCGAGAGTTTGTGCTTGCCGTATCGCTGGTAACCGCTCAGGAACATCGACGTCTCGGCGGCGTGGACCCAGGCGAGCAGGTGGGGATCGTTGGCGTAGTAGTCACGGCCGTCGTCGGCGACTCCGCGCACGCTCTGGTGCACGCTCAACACGCGCTCGATTGAGGCGTAGGCGGTCGGGGCTGAACCGTAGGTCGTGGCGCCGATGAAGTTCGCAGTCTGTAGAAGGCGCCCGAGGGGGTCGTGCTGGTAACGAGAGTGCTGAGCGACGCCCGCCATAGCGAGGGGGTGGAGCATCTGAATGAAGATCGACGCGAGGCCGCCCACCATCATCGACGAGAGGTCCCCGTGCACCAGCCGGGCGACGCCGTCGACCGGGAAGTAGGCGATCGCGGGATCGTCGCAGCGTGGGGGAGGATCTTGCGAGAGGCCCACGGCCCTTCGAATATTGAGGTTGGCACGCGAGCGGATTCGTGCCGGTGCCTCCCTCCAACTCGTGACGCTCAACACAACCTCCTCCAGGTTTCACTCCCAGACTACGGACTCCCGCTTTCCAAGTGATCGGTCGTCTGCGACACTGTTGGGGTGGGAGCCGTGAAACCAATGCGTCGATTGACGACCGAGTCTGAAGTGACGACTGAGATTATGGTCGCCACCGAGCGTCCGTGGAACGTGGTGGTGTGGGATGACCCCGTGACCCCGATGAGCGTCGTGGTCGTCATCTTCAAGAAGATATTCGGCTACTCCAACAACAAGTGCACGCAGCTGATGCTGACCGTCCATCACGAGGGACGGGCCATTGTGTGGTCTGGTCAACGCGAGCGCGCCGAGTCGTATTGCGTGAAACTGCAGGTGGCCGGCCTGCAGTCGACGATCGAGCAGGATCAGTGATGGTGGGCAACAAGCTCTTCGTTCGACGGCGCGACGGGAGGATTGAGGTTCGCCTCAACGACGCTGGTCGGGCCGTGGCCCGCGAGGCCTTCGGTCACGTCGTCGCCGCCGAACGTGATCCGGCCCACGAATGGCACGCGAGCCTCAACGCCCCCATCGACCCCGCGAGCGACGATGACGATCTGGTCTCGAAACTGCACCGTCAGAACGAGATATCGACGAACGCCGAGCTCGCAGTGATGACGCTGGGGGAGGAGTTCTTGAACGAGGCCGAGGTGTGGGCGTGGCTCAGCACCTTCCAGATCGCTCTTCGCTCGACGGCGGTCGCGAAAGGGCTCATGACCGAGGAGAAACTGGAAACCTGCCAACCCGCGCTCTTGGACTACATCCGCACCCTGCAGCAGTTCCTCTTCGCCCTCGCGGAGTGCTTGTAGTTCACCGCGAACTCGTATCTCATCGTCCCCACCACCCAACATCTTCACTGTTTGCTGAAGGGGCTCACCGTAATGAACGGCGCAATGCGGCTTCATGGCTGCGCAATGATTTCCAACGCTGTCGGAAACGGGCACACCGTGTGTTACAGCGCGAGCGCCAATCCAACCTTGGGGGCCGAGACCTACACCCTGCGGGGCGGCCGGACGCTTACGCCGACGTAACGCCGATACGGCCGTAGTCTCGAAGCATGGCGAGACGACGCGGTGCGCTCCTGAACGGTGTGAGTGCGTTGGTCACAGTTGTCGTGGGCGCCGGAATTCTCCTGGGTACGGCCGGCCCGAGTGCAGTGGCAGATGGCGCATCGACGACCACTACGGCGGCCGCCACGTCGACGACATCCATCCAGACGACCACGACCGCTGTGCCCGGTTCGAGCAATCTGATGTGCGCCCTCAACTACGTGTCGAACTGGTCCGTCGCCCAACTCGCCAACCAGACAATCGTCGTGCCCGTGAGCGCCGCGAATCTCGGCGCCATGGTCCCCGCGGCGCAGGCGGGCTACGGGGGGCTCCTGCTCTTTGGCAGCAGCGCTCCCGTGAATATGGGCGAGACGATCTCTAGGGTGCAGGCGCGAACGCTCGACAAGTATCCGATGATGATCATGACGGACGAGGAAGGTGGAGGCGTGCAACGCCTGACGAACGTGATCGGCTCGATCCCGTGGGCCCAGACCATGGGAAAGAACCTCACGCCGAGCCAAATCAGAGGCAGGGGTCTGCACATTGGCACTTCGCTGCTCTCGGCCGGGGTCAACGTCGACCTGGCTCCGGTGCTCGACGTCGACGGACGGACGGTCGAGCCGGGAGCCAGCGATCCCGATGGGTTGCGGTCGTTCAGCGGCACGCCGAGTGTGGTGGCGAGTGACGGAACTGCGTTCATGAGTGGGTTGCGAAGCGCCGACGTGACGCCGGTGGTGAAGCACTTTCCCGGACTCGGCGGATCTTCTCGAAACACCGACTATGGCCCGGCTACGACCTTGCCGTGGTCGGTCTTGAAGAGGACCGGACTCGTGCCCTTCGAGACCGCCATCGCCAACGGGGCGCCAGGGGTGATGCTGTCGAACGCCTCGGTGCCCGGCCTCACTCCACTTCCGGCGAGCCTTTCATCGGTCGTCGTCCAGGAACTTCGTGAGAGTCTGGGCTTTTCCGGATTGATCATGACCGATTCGCTCTCCGCAGGAGCGATGAGCGCGCTGCATCTGGCCGTTCCCGCCGCGGCGGTGAGGGCGCTGCAGGCGGGAGCCAACATGGTGCTCTTCGGTTCGCCAGGTTCCGCGGCCACGTCGCTCGCGGCGGCTAGGCAGGTCTCCAACGCCCTGGTGAAGGCGGTGGCGGACGGCGTCCTGAGCCGTGCGGCGCTGGAGGGTGACGCCGCGCAGGTGTTGGCGACGCGAAATGTCGTTCCATGTCAGTAGCCCAGTTACGAGACATACGTCGATGACGAGGTTCCGTCCGGACCTCAGGGACTGACGAGCACCGCGGCACCGTTCACGTGATCGTGACAGAGATCGTGCAGGGCTTGGTCGGCTTGGTCGAACGGGTAGGGATCGACCGACACCTTCATACCTATCTGAGCGGCCAAGGCCAGGAAATCGCGGCCGTCGTCGCGAGTGTTCGCCGTCACGCTGCACAGGGTTCGCTCTTGGAAGAGATGCTCCTCGTAGTTCAACTTCGGGATATCGCTGAGGTAGATGCCCGCGACGGCGAGCGTTCCCCCGCGGTCGAGCGCCGCGAGTGCCGGCGGTACGAGCGTACCTACGGGGGCGAAGAGGATTGCGGAGTCGAGCAGCTCGGGCGGCGCGTCGGCCGCGTCGCCGACGCTGCTGGCGCCCAAGGAGAGAGCTAACTCTCGGGCCTCCTCGGACCGGGTCATCACGTGCACGCGCGCGCCTTGAGCCAGGGCGATCTGGGCCGTGAGATGCGCGGAACCGCCGAAGCCGTAAATCCCGAGCCGTCCGTTCGCCGGCAGGCGTGATCGCACCAGCGCGCGGTAGCCAATGATGCCCGCGCAGAGCAGGGGGGCGGCGTGCACGTCATCCAACTGCGGGGGGATCGCGTAGGCGAAGTCATCGTTGACAACGACGTACTGAGCGTAACCACCGTCGATATCCCAGCCGGTGAATGTCGGCGATGTGCAGAGGTTTTCGCGGCCAGCGAGGCAGTACCGGCATGAACCGCACGTTCTCGCCAGCCACGCCGCTCCCACCCGTTCGCCGACGCCAAAACGCGTCGAACCCTCGCCGAGTTCATCGACGACGCCGACCACTTCGTGCCCGGGAACCACCAGGGGACGCCGTGGCGACAGGTCGCCCTCGCAGAGGTGCAGATCGGTGCGACAGACTCCGCAGGTCTTGACGCGAAGACGGACCTGGCCCGGACCGGGACTTGGAATCGTCCGCTCAACACGCACGAGCGGCCCCGAGTCGATTGGTCCAGGTGCTTGCACGGCCCAAGCCGACATTGTGGACGAAGTCACTATGAACCTCCTGATGGTTGACCCTACAACTGCACGACTTCTCTCGTCTCCACCCTGGTCGGGGCGCCCGAGGACGCTGGAGGTGAAGATCCCGAAATGTTCGCAAAGCAATGTGACTTTTGTCACACCTCGATTTGAAGATGTGACGGCATACTCACGATTGGGTGGCGTTGTCATCCAACGACGTTGGAGGTATTTATGACAGACATACTGACGAAGCCGACACAGGACACCGGAAGAGAAGGCGGTGCGGAGACGGGTGTCTTCGTGGCCCCGGGACGACCGGGCAGCCTGGTTTCTCTGAAGCCGCGCTATCAGAATTTCATCGGTGGTACGTGGGTGGCACCGGTGAAGGGCGAGTACATGAAGGACGTTTCACCGGTCACCGGCGAGGCGTTCTGCGAAGTCGCACGGTCGACAAAAGAAGACGTTGAACTGGCGCTCGACGCCGCGCATCGGGCCCGCAAGGCATGGGGCGAGACGTCGCTCACCGAACGGGCGGCGGTCCTGAACAAGATCGCCGACGTCATCGAAGCCAACATTCCCATGCTGGCGGTCGCCGAGAGTTGGGAGAATGGAAAGCCGGTTCGAGAGACATTGGCCGCGGACATACCGCTGGCGGTCGACCACTTCCGGTACTTCGCCGGAGCGACGCGCTCCCTCGAAGGCCGCACCAGCGAAATCGACAAGGACACGGTGGCGTACCACTTCCACGAACCACTCGGGGTTGTGGGTCAGATCATCCCGTTCAACTTCCCGATTCTGATGGCGGCGTGGAAGATCGCACCTGCGCTCGCCGCGGGCAACTGCACCGTGGTGAAGCCTGCGTCGCCCACGCCGTGGTCGATTTTGAAGTTGGCGGAGTTGCTTGAAGACGTGGTGCCGGCGGGTGTCCTGAACATCATCACGGGACCCGGCGCGGAGATAGGAAAGGCGTTGGCGAGCAGCCCACGCATTGCCAAGATCGGCTTCACGGGAGAGACCACGACCGGGCGGCTCATCATGCAGTACGCGGCCGAGAACCTCATTCCCTCGACCGTGGAACTCGGCGGCAAGTCGCCCAACATCTTCTTCGCCGACGTGATGAACGCCGACGACGAGTTCCTGGACAAGGCCATCGAGGGGCTGGTGCTCTACGCATTCAACAAGGGTGAAGTCTGCACCTGCCCGTCGCGCGCCCTCATCGCTGAATCGATCTACGACGAGTTCATGGGACGTTGCCTCGATCGAATCAAGAAGATCAAGCAGGGCAACCCTCTTGACCCCACGACGATGATCGGCGCCCAGGTCTCGACGCAGCAGATGGAGAAGATCACGTCCTACGTCGACATCGGACTCCAAGAGGGCGCACAGTGCCTCATCGGAGGCAGTCGGGTTCGCTTCGACGGCGAACTCGCTGACGGGTACTACTTCGCGCCGACGGTGCTGAAGGGAAACAACAAAATGAGGGTCTTCCAAGAGGAGATCTTCGGACCCGTCCTCGCCGCGACCACGTTCAAGGACGAGGCCGAGGCGCTGGAGATTGCGAACGACACCCTGTACGGATTGGGTGCAGGCGTGTGGACGCGTGACGGAAACCTCGCGTATCGCATGGGCCGTTCGATTCAGGCGGGTCGCGTGTGGACCAACTGCTACCACCTCTACCCGGCGGGAGCCGCGTTCGGTGGGTACAAGATCTCCGGCGTGGGACGAGAGAACCACCAGATGATGCTGGAGCACTATTCGCAGACCAAGAATCTCCTCGTGAGCTACAGCACAAAGCCATTGGGATTCTTCTAAAGCGAGGATGAAGGAATATGAACGGGCCCCGTGCTCCTGAGCGCGTCGTGGCAACTGCCGCGGCCGTCAAGGCGATCGAGGGGTTAGTAGCCGAGCACGGGCCCGTCATGTTCTTCCAGTCGGGTGGCTGTTGCGACGGGAGTTTGCCGCTCTGCTTCGGTGAGGGGGAGTTCGTCATCGGGAGCCACGACGTGCTCCTCGGCACCATTGCCGACTGCCCCTTCTACATTGACCACCGTCAGTACGAGGCGTGGAAACATACGCAGCTGATCCTCGATGTCGCAGACGGCGAACCCGAGGGATTCTCCCTGGGAGCCGGGCGCGATCACCACTTCGTCATAAAGTCGCGTGTATTCGATCGCGACGAATTGGACGCCCTGCGGCCTGCATGAACGCACGGCGAGGGTTTCAGGATTCAGACAGTTCTGCACTACCTGAGGTCGCCCGCTCCCTCTCCAAAGGTGCGCAGTGCGTCTCCGCTCAGCCGAAAGACCGTCCACTCGTCCATGGGCAGCGCGCCTATGGACTTGTAGAACTCGATGGAAGGGCTGTTCCAGTCGAGCACCCACCACTGGAAGCGGGTGTAGCCCCGGGTCAAGCACAACTGCGCGAGTTCCTTCATCAATGCGGTGCCGACGCCCTGGCCCCGGTAGTTCTCTCGAACGTAGAGGTCTTCGAGGTAGAGACCGCTCGCGCCGTGAAAAGTCGAGAAGCTCAAGAACCACAGTGCGAAGCCCATGACGTCGCCGTTGTCCTCCGCGACGTGGCAGGACACGTGGGGGTTCTCGCCGAAGAGCGCGTGCTGGATGTCTTCGTCGCGGGCCACCGCCTCGTGGGCCAGATGTTCGTACTGCGCGAGCTCTCCGATCAGGTCCACGATGGCGGGAACGTCACTGGGCGCCGCGAGTCGAATGAGCATGTTGATGAAATTAGTGGATGCGGGGCGACGTGCCTGTCTTCGTGATTCCCACACCAATCTGTGTTGCGAAGCGTCGCGGTGTTCGAGAGAACGCCTAGAGCTTGTAGCCAATTTCTCGCAAGAGCTTCTTGCGGTCAGCCTCGTCGTCCGGCGTCTCGATCCCGGCGGGTGGCATCCCGTCAACGACCCCGACAATCCCTCGGCCCAAGTCCGTCTGGGCGACGAGGACCTCGATCGGGTTGGCGGTGGCGCAATACACCGTGCACACCTCGGGAACCTGTTTGATGGCGTTGAGAACGTTCACCGGATAGCCGTCGCGTAGGAACACGATGAACGAATGGCCGGCGCCTATCGCTTCGGCGTACCTCGCCGCGAACTCGACCAGGTCATCGGCATTGCCCGAGCGGCGAATCAGGCAAGGACCCGACGCCTCGCAGAAGGCAACCCCGAAGCGCAACTGCGGGCTCGCCCCCGCCAACGCCTCGTGGAGGTCTTCGACGGCCTTGATGAAATGGGCCTGACCGACTATGACGTTCACACCATCGGGCATCTCGATCGAGATCGCGCTCAGTTCCATTTGTCGCTCCTTTAGTGGCGGTGTTGCCTTGTCGAGCCTCTGCCGTTGCCGACCGCACCGACGGCGGCGGTCGGTGCGGGCATCACCTCGACTCAGGCCAATCGTCTCGTGAATCTGTCCGCACCGCTAGAGGCGAATGTCCTCAAGTGGGCGCCGCCTCGTTACTCGAAGGCGGGGGTCTCTTGGCAATCCTCAAGGTGCCGTCGCCATCGAACCCGGCAATTGGCGCCAGCTGCGGGCCTCGACCGATGCGCAAGGCCAGGGATGGAAAGTGACGTTCGACTCTGCGGCGCATCCGCCGCCCGGTGTACGGTCGGCCGTAGACGGTTGTCGCGGTTCGCTGTATGCGAAGGGAGTTCGCCGGTGCAAGGCAATGTGATTCCCAAGTCTGGTGAGCACAGGGGTGCAGATCCGAACATGGCCGATTACGAGGCTGAGCGGGCTTCCTTCACGTGGGAGAAGGCGCGCCAGGCTCTCGACGGGCTTCCCAATGGCGGGGGGCTGAACATCGCGCACGAGGCCGTTGTACGTCACGCGTTGGGTCCAAGGCGGGACCACGTGGCGATTCGCTGCATCGGCCGCCACGGAGAGCGCCTCGAGGTCACCTACGGCGAGCTCGACGAACGCTCAAGCCGCTTTGCGAACGTGCTCTCCGCGCTCGGCGTGCAGCCCGGCGAACGCGTCTTCGCCTTGATGCCGCGCACGGTCGACCTGTTCGTCGCAGCCATGGGGACGCTGAAGCACCGTAGCGTGCTGTGTCCGCTGTTCGCCGCGTTCGGTCCCGAGCCGATTTGCCAGCGGATGGAACTCGGCAGCGGTCGCGCGCTCATCACCACCCCGACTTTGTATCGGCACAAGGTCGCGGGAATCCGCGAACGCCTGCCCGAGTTGCGCCACGTGTTGCTGGTGGGACAGTCGGCGGGTTCGGGCGCCGGTCCGGAGGGGACGCTGGACCTCGACGGACTCCTCGTCGAAGCCGACGCTGACTACGAGATCGGGGCCACCGATCCCGAAGAGATGGCGCTACTGCACTTCACGAGCGGCACCACCGGCAAACCCAAGGGCGCCGTGCACGTGCACGACGCCGTCGTCTCGCATTACGCCACGGGCCGTATTGCCCTGGATCTACACGCGGATGACGTCTTTTGGTGCACGGCCGATCCTGGCTGGGTCACGGGAACATCGTACGGAATCATCTCGCCACTCGTGCACGGTGTCACGGTGATCGTCGACGAGGGCGACTTCGACGCCCAGCGGTGGTACGAGACGCTCGAGCGCGAGGCCGTCACGGTGTGGTACACCGCCCCCACCGCGTTGCGCATGCTGATGCAGGCCGGGGCGTCCATGGCGAAGGAGCACGATCTGAGTCGGTTGCGATTCATCGCGAGCGTCGGGGAACCGCTCAATCCCGAGGTCGTCGTGTGGGGTCAATATGCCCTCGGACTTCCCATCCACGACAACTGGTGGCAGACCGAGACCGGCGGGATCATGGTTGCCAACTACGCGTGCATGGACATCCGCCCCGGCTCGATGGGCCGTCCGCTGCCGGGAATCGAGGCTACCGTGCTGGCGCGCGATGAGAACGACGCCGTCGAGGTGGGTGCCGATGGCGTCGCCGTCGAGGCCGGCGTTGGCCAAGAGGGCGAGTTGGCTCTGCGCCCGGGCTGGCCGTCGATGTTTCGTGGCTATCTCGGAAACCCCGAGCGCTACCGATCGTGCTTTGTCGGCGGCTGGTACCTGAGCGGCGACCTCGCGCGGCGAGACGAGGACGGTTACTTCTGGTTCGTGGGCCGCGGGGATGACGTCATCAAGTCAGCGGGTCACCTGATCGGGCCCTTCGAGGTCGAGTCGGCGATGATGGAGCATCCGGCGGTGGCCGAGGCGGCCGTCATCGGAAAGCCCGACCCGCTGCTGGGAGAGGTGGTGAAGGCCTTCGTCACGCTGCACGCTGGCTACGAAGGCAACGAGGAGTTGCGCCTCGACCTGATCGGCTTCGCGCGCAAGCGGCTCGGGGCTGCCATTGCGCCGCGGGAAATCGCCTTCGATCAGCACCTCCCGCACACCTCAAGCGGCAAGATCATGCGGCGCTTGCTGAAGGCTCGCGAGCTGGGTCTGCCCGAGGGTGATACCTCGACTCTGGAGGTACGGCCTTGACGAAAGCGGCGGCGGTCGGGCAGTCGGGCGCAGAGAGCGGAGCAGCAGGCGGCGACCGCGGCGTTCACCTCCTGCGCGAGATGCTGCGCATCCGACGGTTCGAGGAGTGCTGCGTCGAGCTCTACAGTCGCGCCGAGATTCGTGGCTTCCTCCACCTGGGGATCGGCGAGGAGGCCTGCGCGGTGGGGGTCATGGAGGCGCTCTCGCCCGACGACGCCGTGGTTTCCACCTACCGCGAGCACGGCCACGCTCTCGCGCGGGGCCTCTCCATGCGCGCAATCATGGCCGAGCTGGAGGGAAAGGTTGAGGGCTGCAGCCGGGGCCGCGGGGGTTCGATGCACCTGTTCGACGCGGCCACGCGTTTCTACGGCGGGAACGCCATCGTCGCCGGGGGACTGCCGCTCGCGGTGGGCGTCGCCCTCGCCGACCACCTGCAGGGGCGTTCGCGGGTGACCGCGTGCTTCTTCGGAGATGGAGCGGTCGCCGAGGGCGAGTTCCACGAATCGATGAACCTCTCCGAGCTCTGGCATCTCCCAGTGCTGTTCTGCTGCGAGAACAATCTGTACGCCATGGGGACCGCGCTCAAGTACACCGAGTCCGAAACCGACCTGTCGCTCAAGGCCGCGAGCTACCGGATTCCCGCGCGGGTGGTCGATGGCATGGACGTGCTCGCCGTGGAGGCTGCCGCCCGCGAAGCGACCCAAGCCATACGCGGGGGCGGCGGCCCGCAGTTTCTCGAACTGCGGACCTATCGATTCAGAGCCCACTCCATGTACGACCCCGATCGCTACCGTGACAAGGCCGAGATCGAGGGATGGAAGGAGCGTGACCCGATTCCGGCGCTCGTCGCGCAGCTGACCGCCAGCGGCGCCCTCGGCGAGGGCGGCCTCGATCGCCTCGAGGCCGAGATAGCGGTTGAGGTGGATGACGCCGTCGCCTTCGCGGAGGCGGGCACGTACGAGCCGTTGGACGACCTGGAGCGGTTCGTCACCTCCGAGGCGGTACCGCAGGAACAGACGCCGTGACCGCGATCACCTATCGCGAGGCGATGCGCCAGGCCATCCGCGAGGCCCTCGTTCGCGACGACAGGGTGTTCGTGATGGGCGAGGATGTCGGCCACTACGGTGGCTGCTACGCGGTCACGCTCGGCCTGCTCGAGGAGTTCGGGCCCGAGCGGATTCGCGACACGCCCCTTTCGGAGTCAGCGTTCGTCGGGGCGGGCATCGGCGCGGCGCTGGGCGGGATGCGTCCCATCGTCGAGATCATGACCGTCAATTTCAGCCTGCTCGCGCTCGACCAGATCATGAACAACGCGGCGACCTTGCTGTACATGTCCGGAGGGCAGTTCAACGTGCCGCTCGTCATCCGTATGGCGACCGGAGCGGGTCGCCAGGTCGCGGCGCAGCACTCCCACAGCCTCGAAGGGTGGTTCGCGCATATCCCAGGGCTGCGGATTCTCGCTCCGGCGACGGTCGAGGATGCCCGCGGCATGTTGTGGCCGGCCCTGTGCGATCCCGACCCGGTGCTCATCTTCGAGCACGCCATGCTGTACAACGTGGAAGGCGACCTCGCCGATGAAGCCACTTTGGTGGACATCGACAAGGCGGCAATACGTCGAGGGGGCAAAGACGTCACGATCATCGCCTACGGCGGCACGCTGCGCACGGCGCTCGGCGCCGCCGAGCAGTTGGCCACTGAGGGTGTGGAAGCGGAGGTGATCGACCTTCGGTGCCTGCGGCCGCTCGACACGCCGACCATCGTCGCCTCGGTGGCGCGTACTCATCGTGCGGTGGTGGTCGATGAAGGGTGGCGCAGCGGTAGCCTGTCCGCCGAGGTGGCCGCTCGCATCACCGAAGAGGTCTTCTACGACCTTGACGCCCCCGTGGCCCGGGTGTGCAGCGTCGAGGTCCCCATGCCTTACGCCAAGCATCTCGAGGACGAGGCGATTCCCCAGGTGGCCGACGTAGTGGCCGCGGTGCGAGGATTGGGAGCCTGAGTGGGCGAGTTCACCATGCCCGCCTTGGGTGCCGACATGGAGGCCGGCAAGGTTGTGCAGTGGCTCGTCAAGCCCGGCGACGAGGTACACCGTGGTGACATCGTGGCCCTGGTCGAGACCGAGAAGTCCACCATAGAGGTTGAGATCTTCCAGAACGGGACGGTCGACGAGCTCGTCGTGCCCGAGGGACAGCGAGTTCCGGTGGGCGCCGTGCTCGCGCGGGTCACCGCTCGGGAGCCAACGTCGGTGCCGGGCCCGGTCCCCGTAGCGACGACCGCGCCTCGGGCGGGAGCGGCCGCTCGAGAGGCCCAGGGTCGCCCGTCCGAGACTGAAGTTGCGCCGACGGTGGGCCGTCACGCGCTGGTTGAATCTCCACTCGTCCGTCGCCTGGCCGAGCGGCTCGGCGTCGACCTTGACGCGGTGCAGGGGAGCGGGGTGGGCGCAAGCGTAACGCGCGCCGATGTCGAGCGGGCGGCGAGCGCGCGAGCCAAGGAATCGGGCCACCCCGTGCCGATGGGTGCCCGCCCGTCGTCTTCGCCGTTCGCCCGCCGTCTCGCCGGCGAGCTAGGGGTGGACCTCGCGGCGCTTCGGGGATCAGGCCCGGGTGGTTCGGTAGTCGAGAAGGACGTGCGCCTCGCGGCCGCCGCGGCCCGTCCCGAAGAGAGAACGGCGGAAGGCGTCGCCGTCGAAGACCGTCAGGCCGCGATGCGACGTGCGATCGGCGCGCTCATGGCGCGGTCGAAGCGTGAGATCCCGCACTACTACCTGAGCACGACGATCGATGTATCAGCCGCCGTCTCCTGGCTGGGGGAGGCCAACCTCGATCGGCCCGTCACCGAGCGACTCTTGCTGCCGATCATGCTCCTCAAGGCCGCCGCGCGCGCCGTCAAACGGGTGCCGGAGATGAACGGCTTCTTCGTCGACGGCGCCTTTGTACCGAGCGAGGCCGTTCATCTTGGCGTCGCGATCTCCCAGCGCTCCGGGGGAGTGATCGCGCCGGCCATCCATGATGTGGAGCAGTTGTCGCTCGACGAACTGATGGTCTGGATGAGGGACCTCGTGACTCGAGCACGCGCCGGGAGGCTCCGCAGTTCGGAGATCAGCGATTCGACGATCACGGTCACCAACCTCGGCGACCTGGGAGTCGACTCCGTATTCGGCGTCATCTACCCCCCTCAGGTCGCCCTGGTCGGCTTCGGCCGGATGAGGGAGCAGCCGTGGGCCGAGAATGGCATGCTCGGCGTTCGTCCCTGCGTCGTCGCGACGCTCTCGGCCGACCATCGGGTGAGCGACGGCATACGGGGAGGCCGCTTCCTCACCGAGATCGATCATCTACTTCAGGAACCGGGGAATCTATGACAAACGTCGAAGCACTGCAACTGATGCGATCAGTATTGGCCAAGGTGGCGCCTGAGGCCGACCTCGGCGAGGTCGCGGCGGGCGAGAGCCTTCAAGAGGCGCTTGATCTCGACTCGTTCGACTTTCTTACGTTCGTGATCGGGCTCGCCGAGAGCACGGGCATCGAGATTCCCGACCGGGACTTCGCCAAGCTGTCGACTGTCGAGGGTTGTGTCGCCTACCTGACGTCGGCGCATTGACGTGACGGCGCCCGGCAATCGTGGTGAAGCTCGCAGGGGCCCAGCGATGGGATGTCTGGCGCAGTGAGTAACGAGATCTCCAAGGACGACCCGTACGGTCTGGAGCGTTTTGTCGTCGCCCAGGATCACGGCGGTACCTACGGCCGCGCGATCGAAGAACTGCGTCGGGGCCGCAAGAGCAGCCACTGGATGTGGTTCGTGTTCCCACAGATCGCTGGCCTCGGGATGAGCGACATGTCCAGACGATTCGCGATTTCATCGTTGCAAGAGTCGCGGGCGTATCTGCAGCACGCCATCCTCGGTCCTCGGCTGATCGAGTGCGCGCGCGCCGTCATTGATCTGCAGGGTGAGAGCACCGAGGAAATCCTTGGCGGCATTGATGCCCAGAAGTTGCGTTCGTCGATGACCTTGTTCATGCGCGCCGCCCCTGATGAACCGGTCTTCGCGCAGGTGCTCGAGTTGTTCTATGACAATCAACCTGATCCGCTGACGGACGAACTCATTTGAATCACGCGGTCGGCTCGCCTTCGGTGCGCCGTTACGAGGATGGGCCGCGTTGCAAGTGGCCGGGTCGCTTTCGTGGAGACATTTCTGGACCCACTACCTCCGAAGGAGAGTGGCTTCGCCTGGGCGATACTGCCCACGACTGAAAGCGTGGTTATCGACATCGATCGACGCGCCGGCGATCCGGATGAACTTGGCATTCTGGTGGCCACGGCGAAATGAAGTCCGGGTCCGCGTCATCTCGGTGACACCGAAACCATTTCGGATGACCCGAGCACGGCGTCGCGACGCTGTCCCATTTTGCTGATCTCCACAAGCACCAGGCCACTTCATCGACTCATCAAGAGCCAAGGTGGTGGGGGTCATGGTGTCATGGATCAGGTGACACTGTGTAAAGCATCAGGTGGAACTGCGTAAAAGATCACCCGAAGATATTTCGTCAAGCTTCAGGCGGACTTTTATACTTCTTTCGTGCGCCGGCCGGAACTTGAACCCGGAACCCGTTGATTAAGAGGAAGCCTCAGATGGTTGCGGTGTGTCGGTGTAGTTGCGTAGGTCGTTTGTTTTCAAGGAATCGTGTTGTCTCTTGTCAGTCTGGTCTCGTGGTGTTGCGGAAATATGAGGCCTACAATGAGGCCTGTTGGTATCGCCGTTCCCGGCTTTCGCACCACCGACCATCGAGCTCGCGGAGATTGCATGCCCACACCTCCCGAACCGTTGACCTTCCAGTTGCACTTTGAACTGGACGAGGTCACGCCCGCCGTCTGGCGCCGAATTCTGGTGCCGACGAGCGTGCGGATGTCGCGGCTACACGACATGATTCAAGCGGCCATGGGCTGGACTAATTCGCACCTGCACGCTTTCACCGTCGGCGATGCGCGTTATGGGCTGCGCTTCGACGAACATCCCGAGGGCGAGTTCGACGAGCAGACCGTCACGGTTCTTCAGGCGTTGCGCGGGCACAAAGTATTCACCTACGAATATGACTTCGGCGACGGGTGGGAGCACACCATCACCGTTGAGGCCGAGTTCCGAACACCCCACGCTCTCAAGTTCGCCCTCTGTCTTGCTGGCGACAACGCCTGTCCGCCTGAAGACTCCGGCGGGCCGGGTGGCTTCGAGTACTTCCTAGACGCGCTCGCGGATCCCGGGCACGAGGAGCATGATGACCACGTGCGCTGGAACGGCGGCGACGTCTTCGATCGCGCTGCGTTTAGTCTCATCGAAGTCAATGCGGCACTTCAGAAGGTCCGGCAACGCTCCAGCCAAGGGCCGGAGAACTGGTAGCGAGAGGACTTGTCCCTTCGCAGTCCTGCTCAGCGGTCTTGGATCAGTGCGCCGCTAAGGGCTTGGACGCGGAATCCCTTGATGAAGGGGAGATTCAGAATCGAGTGGAATCGTGGAACCTGTTGCGAATATTATCGGGCTCTAACGAAGGATGAAGTTGTTAACAGGTCTGTTCAAGAAAACACCGCCGCGATTCGCAACGTTGCACCCAATTCGAGTTGGCGCCCCGACATGGCGTTCGCCTTTTCGATGTTCTGGGGCAGTGTCGTAGGCACCGGTGGGATTGCTCATTGTAACTTTTCTCTGTTCCTCAACCAATTCTTCGAGCTGGCACGCCACCGTAGACGCCATCTGGGCCGATGTCCGCCGCGACCACGGCACCTGCCGCGACGGTCACGTCGTCCGAAATCGTAACGCCCGGAAGAATCATCGCCCTGGCCCCAATCCAGCAGTTGTCACCAATTCGGACTGGCAGGTAGCTCGGCTCGCGGTCCAGCCGACCTCCGACCACCTTCTCGTGTGTCGAGGTGAGTATGAGCACTTGCGGACCTATCATCACGCCACTCCCTATCGAGACCGAACCCGCGCCTTCTATGCAAAGTCCTCGATTAACCCAACTTCCCGAGCCAATTTGAAGATTCGCCGTTCCAATCTGTGCACCACAAAGACCACAGGGTCCGTCAACGACAAAGCCAGCCATCTTGACGCATACGAAGACGAGCGACTCGGGTAGGTGGTTCGAACTGATGAGGTACCCAGTGATGAACGATTGCAAGACACTCCGCGGATGGCGGAGTCGGCGAATCTGGGCAACTTCCCGTCGTACAAACCTCACGAACAAAGATGGCGTACCCGATTCCTGACTGGACAAGTTGGGCGTCATAATTCGTCTTTAGCATAGTGCCTAAGGTTATTGAGTTAGGTTGCCCAGAAAAAGCAGACACGATTTATGCGGCTTGGTCGATTCGGACCAACGATCGTTCGTGACCAATGGAGATGACGCCGCCAGCCTTCTCGCGGCGACGCTAGTGGTTGTGTGGCCTTGACCTCGTTTGGCAGGCAAGGTGTCTACCAAACGGGGGCAGAGCCAGTTGAGACCTCGATTGGCAGGATTCGCTTCGAATTAGATCGTCCGAGCCGTCTGCACCGGGGGGTCTTTCGATACGGGATTGACTGCGATGGCGATCGGGGCGGCTCTGGTCAATCACCGCTTAGCAAGGGCTCAGATGATGACCTGCGTCGACAGTTTGAGTTCCAAGTCGAATATGGCCTGAGAAGCCTCGCCACCTAACGCTGCACAGCCAGTGCAAGGTTGCGTACTTGTCACGTCGGGCCTCGGATGCCAACAATCTAAGCGGGTCATATTGGGCCCTTCTAAGGTGAATTTCAATGGTAGATGGTACAGACGTCACAACCTACAGGACTTGGCGTCGTTTCATAACTGGTGTCGTCTTGTTCGCGTTAGTCATCGGTCTGGTGTTCGTACTCGAACACCATCGTTCTACGCGGACTACATCGGCCCTGCATCCCTCCACAATGCCGACGTGCCACGCCTCGCAGATGTCGGTTTCACTGGTTCTCCCGACAGCTCCTTACTCGCCCAACCGAGGCTTCCACGCCACCGTCTGGTACACGAACATCGGGGCTACTTGCTACATCTCGCCCAACAACCTGTTGTACGAGGCGGTCAGTGGCCCCAGGCATGCGGTCGTCGGCTCGTCACTCAGCGGCGCTGTCGCCTACCAGTCGTTTATTCTCGAGCACGGGCAACGGTCCTACGCCGCCATCACCATCGTCTCAATCTCGACGCCCGCGTTCAAGCAGGTGGTACGCGCGCACGGCGGATCGTGCACGCCGAAGTTGGCCGATGGAATCGTGCTGCTCGGGCTTGGGATCAACTGGCCGCGGAAGTACTTCGCGCTGCGCGAGAAGGTGCCCGTGTGCACGACCGACTACTTCAACGTCGAAGGCAACGTGATCGCGAAGAAACTCACTCCGGGACAGGCTGGCCAGGCCACGATGAAGACTGCGATCTCGGCGCTGCGGGACTTCCTCGATCTCTGGCGCGTCGCGGGGTTCGCGGTGGCCGCAAGGCAGTATCACGTACCGAGTTCGAACGTGATGAACTCATTTCGGCTCAAGAGCGGCGCTGTGACGAGCTGGCGTCAAGTCGTGTGGACGTCGTCGAACCGTTTCACCTTGTTGGTCAGGTCCGACCTGCACTTCATCGGTTCGTCGGGGCCGTGGAACGTGGGTGACAACGACTTCTACGTCACGTTCACCAGGTCAACTTCGTCTGGACCGTGGCGGATGAACATCTTCACGGGCCTGTAGATCGTCAAGAACCGTCGATAAGACCAGTACCACGATCCCACTGCGCGTACACCCTGGGGTCACAACATCGCTTGTCGAAGATTCTGGCTGCTGCACCCTTTGGCGCATCACGGGAAAAATGTGCCACCAGTTGGGCCAAGCGTTCGAAAGGCCGTGTCATCAGTGAGTTGTTGCGCGCAAGGTGCGTCAAGTTTCCAAAGCCAACCGGGACTAGACAGCCAGCCGATCCCAGTGCAAGGTGGCATTCCTAATAAGTCTGGACCGGCTCACAGCCAATGCAGGGTAGTAGATCAGTCGTATCGGGCCTGCAACCGCCCTTGGTCTTATCTGAAGTGGTGCGATTAGGTTTTAGATCCATGAACTACGGATCTCCCTCCTACGGTCTAACCTCCTCGCGCGAGAAGAGACTCAGGCGGCTACGCTACCGATTCCATTCGCCCATTCCAAGGCAATTCAATCTCTTCCAGCGTTGCGTCTGGCGAGTCCAACGTTTGATTCTTGGCGACAACAA
Source organism: Acidimicrobiaceae bacterium (assembly GCA_003132205.1). Lineage (GTDB taxonomy): Bacteria > Actinomycetota > Acidimicrobiia > Acidimicrobiales > RAAP-2 > RAAP-2. Next base: position 6,046 of record PKWY01000042.1, on the reverse strand, counting down.
AGGCAGTCGTTAGGGAAAGTTGGTTCAGATGAGCTGCCAGTGAAGGGCTGCAGTCTTGTCACGTCGGGCCTCCGACACTGGAAGTGAAGACTGACCCGAGCCGCCGACTGTGATTGTCATGCCGTAGTAATAGCCTTTATCAGTAGCATCAAAATGTGAAGTGGCGACCAGCATTTGTGACTTTTCTCGCGATTGTGGTTATCGCTGCATCTGCGTTATTGCTCGATCGTTACGCTTTCTCCCGGCGCGCACCATCCACGACACTGCCGCCAGTTGCCGTGGCAAAGATGGCACCCCAGCTTGTCGTGCGAGCGGGCGCGACAGACGACGTGTATGTCCTCCTCGAAAGCACGGCATCTCCGAAGGTGAACGCCATTGAGCGATCGACGAATGGTGGTCAGTCGTTCGTGAAGATGGGGACCATTCCGATTGCCTCGGCACCGACTTCTGGAACCCTTCTCGTAGATCAACTGCTTTTCCCGAATCTCCAAGACGGTTATGCAATCGGACCGCTGATCACCACTTCGAAGGGGACTCGTTCCACGCTATACGCGACCTTCGATGCAGGGAGAGAGTGGCGAGCAGAGGAGATATCGCCGAACACCGAGATTCGACAAATTGCCGCCAGCGCCACCTACCTCTATGCGCTCACCCAACGGTGCCCCGATAGCACTGCTCCGTGCTCGGATCTGCGCTTGGATCGAACACCAGTGTCAACCCGCCATTGGGTGGAGTTGCCCGTGCCGGCACCACTGTCGAAATATGGCTCGGTGATGAATCTGACGGCCTTCGGCAACGGTGTGTGGCTGAGTACGCAGGATCAGTTGTCCGCACCCTGGAACTCATACGTCGCGACGTCGCGCAATGATGGCGCTTCCTTCAGTGTCGCCGTCCAACCCCTGCTCGAGAGCGTCACGGCCTGTGGGCTCGCCGCGATGTCCCAGGAGACTCTTTGGGCCATCTGTGACGACGGCATGCAGGCTGGCCAAATCCCCTTTTCACAGGATGGTGGGGCTCACTGGACGGTTGACAGTTCCCTATCCCAATTGTCCTCGTTCCACTTTGGGGCATTTGACCCGGTGACAAGTGAACTCGCCTTCTTTGTGAATGGGCTCACTCCGTCGACGTTGTACACAGTGACGAGCGGCACGGCGACACCCGTAGTCGAGGGCACGGTGCCCAGAGCGGGGAATCTCACCGATCTCTGTTTCGTCAATCGGGACCAGGGTGTAGGACTCTTCAGTGGTAACGGCGCCGTGCCAACGAGTGCGCTCTGGAGCACGAGTGACGGCGGAGCTCATTGGAAGAAAGTGCTGACTTGAGCACGTGACTGTGCACAGTTGCCTGCACCGGTTGAGATAGTCGCCAATAGAAAGTGGCATTCTGTCGCGTCGGGCAGCCTCTCAGTCGGCGATGATCAGATGAGGAAAGGGTTGGCTCCTCTCAATTTCTTGCGCAACTCAGATTCCTGCGACCGTTGTCATTTACGAGGGAGTTTGGAGAGGATGCAGATGATGAAAACGAGGCGTCGAAGTAAATTTGCCGGGCTTTTGCTCCTCATCAAGATGTGGGGAAACTCTCCCAAGGCGTTATCCATGGGATAAAGCGCGGGATCATTTCGAGGCCTTTGCGACGGCATTCTGCCATCGAATCTCTACAAAAGGCCAGATCACCACTGGTGCGCCGGCCGGGACTTGAACCCGGAACCTGTTGATTAAGAGTCAGTTCATCGGCTTGCACCCGGTGAGCGTCATTTGCGTTTGGGCTGATTAGTTGGCATCTCCTCGATGAGCGAGTGAGCGCAGTTTGCGTGCGTTCGCGTGTACTGAGCAGAGGAAGTGTTGACAAATGCGTTGACATTGGGGTGACCTGAGGAATGCCAGCACTCAAGGCTTAGGTTTGAATCCGGTCAGATGGGGGTGGATCACCGTTGGGGAATAAAAGATAGGACTCTCGAAATGTCACACCTCCAGAACTCCGCGCGAGGTTCGAGCTTCGAATCCTGCCGATCGCACCCGCGCTTTAGACGTCCCCGCAAACAGGTCTTGCACGAAGAACGACGACAGTCGATAAATTTCAAGGTAGGACGTCTAGACCCAGCATCCCTCTCGTCTGACAATTGGTCAGCGACAGTAAGAGGAGGTGCGATATGGGTCTTCCCGGAATGGTGCTTAGCGCCATAGAAGGTGCCGTAGGGGCAGTTATGTACTGGGCCGTTACCTATCAAGGAACGGCCTTTCGCCTATTAACCGTCGGACTTATATTGATGATTGTGGGAGCGTTCGGATTCGTGGGGTCCGGCCACTGTCGTCATCGCCGTTTCTCGAAATCCAGTAGGCGGCGGCCGGCACTCAATGAACTGCCAAGTCGTCGACGTCGACGGAAATACGAGTTCGGTTCATGAAGACTCCAAGTAATTCCACGTTACGAAGAGTCGTTCGGCGACCGTATCGCTCGCAACATTCTCATTCAGTCACTCGGTGGCGATCCTAAGCGATCGCAATGCACGTAGTACGTTGGCTTGTGATGCGTCTTGACGACTGGTTCTTGACCTCGGAAGAGCGGGGCAACCCAATGACCGAGATCGACTCGCATCAGTCTGGGGACGTTGCGTGGACCGAGGGCAACCACGTTGCGTTCCATATCGATGGGGTCTCGTATTTCACCAGTCTGGCTGAAGTTATCTTGAGCCTCGAGCCTCAGGACGAGATTCGCTTTACCGATTGGCGAGGAGACGCGGACGAACGCGTGTCCGGTGAAGGTACATCGATTGTGGCCCTCTTGGCCAACGCATGTCTACGAGGTGTCGACGTTCGGGGGTTGCTCTGGCGTTCGCACAGCGACCGTTTCGCGTTTAGTTCGAAAGAGAATCGACGCCTCGCCGTTGAGGTGACGGAGGCGGGCGGTGAAGTTCTGCTTGATGAGCGAGTGCGCCGCGGCGGATCACACCACCAAAAGATGGTCCTTATCCGCCATCCCTCTTTTCTTGATCGAGATGTTGCGTTCGTCGGGGGTATCGACCTTAGCCATGGTCGCCGAGATGACACCGACCACCGAGGAGATCATCAGGGTGTCAAGCTAGACCCGCGTTTCGGCCACCGCCCTCCCTGGCACGATGTCCAGTTGGAAATCCGTGGACCAGCCGTTACCGAACTCGATCTCACGTTCCGGGAACGATGGGAGGATCCGACCCCGCTTAATCACGCTGGCCGACTAAGGGCAATGCTCTCGCGAGTGATGTCGCGGGATCGCGTCGCTCGTCCACTGCCCGCGCGCCTGGGCGACCCGCCGACGCCGGGCGGACACGCCGTTCAAGTGCTTCGGACCTATCCATCAAGACGCCCCAAATATCCGTTCGCTCCCGATGGCGAGCGAAGCGTCGCACGAGCGTTCGCCAAGGCGATTAAGAGGGCGCGCAGCCTGATCTACATCGAAGACCAATACTTCTGGTCCGTCGAAATTGCGCGGCTACTCGCCAAGACGTTGCGTCGACAACCGGGACTGCAGGTTATCGCCGTCGTTCCGCGTTACCCGGACAAGGATGGCAAGTTGTCGGGGCCTCCGAGCAGGCTCGCTCAAGCGCGGGCCCTCGCCATCGTTAAAAATGCCGGCGGTGAGCGAGTCGGAATCTACGACATCGAGAACGAAATCGGCACTCCCATCTACGTCCACGCCAAGGTTTGTGTTATCGATGACGTGTGGGCGACTGTCGGATCGGACAACCTGAATCGCCGCTCGTGGACCCATGACTCGGAACTATCCTGTGCCGTGATTGACAGTGAACTCGACGAACGGATGCCTCTTGATCCGGGCGGACTCGGTGACGGAAGCCGCAAGTTCGCGCGCGCGTTGCGGCTGTCACTCTGGGCTGAGCACCTCGGACGATCGCCCGATGACCCGGAGCTCTTGAATTTGGCCCACAGTTATGTTCTTTGGCAAGAGACCGCCAACGAACTCGAAGGCTGGCGGTCGAGTCTCGGCGAAGGGCACCGACCACCGAGTCGGATTCGATCGCACGCAATCGATCCGGTTTCAAACGGTAGTCAGCGTTGGGCCGGCCTCGCTTACCGGTTGATTTTCGATCCCGACGGTCGCCCGCTCAAATTGCGGCTACGGCGTCGCTTCTGATGATTCGCGTCCGCGTGACGCTCGAGCCGGCCACCTAGTTGAGGCAGACCCCTCGCGCTTGATCATTGCCCCGAGGTCGAAGGCCGAACACGGGCTTCGGTTTCGTCTTCAAACATCGGCGTTCTGCAACTGGCAGCGATGTGGACACCTTTTGGACCCGGTCCACAGTCTTTGTACTGGTGAGGCGCGAAACACGGCTGGGTAAATAGATACGTCGAATGGGACGGGACTCGAATTCGTCAAGCGACTTCATCTGAAGGCCAAAACTACGTGGTTTTATCGTTCTCTGATCGAACGGTGGGTCGAGCTCTATAGTGATTATGAAGGTACCTAGACATCGTTTCCTTCTGTCTTGGCCGATGGCCAAGTCGACAGGAGAGAGGTACCGGGTGTGGGCAAGATCAAAATGGACCCTGGCGTCAGGACAATCGCTGCGAGAGGCCTCGTGGATGGCGCGCTCGTCACCTTAGGTCGTAGCGTCAAACCCGACACCGTTGAGGAAAAGGCCACCAGGGTGGGCGTTAATTATCAGTCCGATGGTGCGCGACGCACGATGTACGTGGGCGCGTCACGTGAGGCTCACCCAAAGAGTCGCTTGTGCTCACGGGCAACGTCGTTCGACCAGACATTGTTCCTACTTCGGACGGGAGGGTGTCGATGACCGACACGAGCGTGAAGGGTGCCGGTTCAATTGTGCCGAGGGACGGCGGTGATACCAATAGACGAAGTGCCTTTCTCAATCCGTCGGTCGACGGACCGGCGAATCGCCTGGCAAGACGTGTTGCTCGAGGGCATCGCAACATCGCCATCGCCATTGCGATGATTGCCTCGTTCGCCGTAATAGGAATATTCATTGTCGCGCTAGGTCTCTTAATAACCCATGTCCTCGAGCACGGCTCTATCGGTGCGTGGGACCATAACGTGAGTCGGTGGTTCGACAGACATCGCAGCGCTCATTGGAACCGGATCACCGGCGACTTGACCAATATTGCCGACACGTTCGACGTAGCCGGTGTTGCCGCGATCGTTACTATCGTCCTCCTCTTTCGACGATGGGGGCGACACGCGTTCCTACTCGTGGCCGGTCTGCTCATCGAGCTCTCCGTCTTCCTAATAGCTAACAAGATCGTTTCAAGGCCTCGTCCAGCCGTGAGTCATTTGGGGGGTACGCCCTCGACGTACAGCTTCCCGTCAGGCCACACGGCTGCCACCATAGTTCTCTATGGCGGCATCGCGGTGATCGTTATGGCGGCGACGACTCGGTGGTGGCCTCGCGTTGTGATGTGGGCGATCGCTGTTTCATTAGCGGTGTCCGTTGGCTTGTCTCGGGTCTACCGCGGAGAGCACTACCCGACAGACGTCCTTGCAGGGTTGCTCTTGGGTATTGGATCTCTCTTCGCTGGCGTCTTCATCATTCGAGTGGCCGGCGTCAATCGTTCCACCAAATCTGATAGCGCAGAGAAGCAGTCCTCTGCCGCGGGCAATTGCCAATTGGACGAGGCGTCGCAGTGACGTCGGTCGCCGTTGTAGCTCACAAGAATAAGACATTGGGCGGCGGTCTCGAGGAGTTGCGACAGGTCTTGGCCGAGAGGGGTTTTCCCGATCCCCTCTGGTACGAGGTATCCAAGAGCCGTCTGGCACCCGAACGGGCTCGTCAAGC
>PKWY01000042.1:0-144 GCA_003132205.1 Acidimicrobiaceae bacterium | reverse complement strand
ACGCCATCACGATGCGCGACGCTGACGGTGAGTTGAAGGGTCATTTCGGTCGAATGGCCTACGTGTGGACCGGTGTACGCGCCACGCACATGACGAGTCGCAAGATCCGTATCGAGATCGATGGGAAACCTTGGTTCAAAGGTA
>PKWY01000026.1:4888-5589 GCA_003132205.1 Acidimicrobiaceae bacterium | reverse complement strand
TGGCGGCACCGCCACCGCGACGGCGGTTGCTGGCGTCGCTACGTTTTCAGCCCTCGTCATTAACTCGCCGGCTACGTGCACTCTCACGGTTACGGACACCTCGCGATATCTGACAACGGCAACGAGCAGCGTCATTGATAGCCGAAGCGCTCAGAGTGCTCTCAGCGTCACTTCTCTTGCGGGCACCATTGGCAAAACACTGACTCTTACGACGAGTGGTGGCTCTGGCACGGGCGCGGTCACTTTCAACGTCACGAATGGTACGGCGACTGGCTGCACGGTGTCGGGAAGTTCACTAACGGTTTCGAGCGTGGGAACCTGCATTGTGACCGCGACTAAGGCGGCTTCGACCACCAACCAAGCCGTCTCGTCTCCCGCCACCACCGTGAAGTTCTCCGTTGCTGTTCCAAAGGCGAGGCGCGTCATCGGTGCGGCGTGGGTTGGTAGAACCGTGATGGTCAAGATCGTTGGCACGAACTTCTATGGTCGACCAAGGGTGATCAGCAACGTCGCGGGCGTCAAGGCGTTAGTTACTGGCGACAGTGGCACGTTGCTCACTGTCCGGGTCACGGTAAATGCCGGCGTGAAGACGGGTGTGCACACGTTCACCATCATCTTGGCCAACGGCAAGAGGACCTCGGTGAAGTTCAATTTGAGGTAACGAGAAAGTATTACGGATTGTACGAAAGACCACTTGGAGC
>PKWY01000026.1:0-4850 GCA_003132205.1 Acidimicrobiaceae bacterium | reverse complement strand
CGTTCCAACCACCACCACGGGGACAGCCTTTCTGGCATGGTTTCGACGACGTGGCCCTTTGCTGTCGGCCTCGCAATCGGCTGGCTTATCGTGCTCGTTCGTCGCCAAAACGGCGTCTCACTCGGTGCAGGCGTGGAGGTATGGCTGGCGACGGTTGCGTTGGGGATGATTCTGCGAGTAATCGCGGGTCAAGGCACCGCGTTCGCCTTCATCGTCGTCGCCCTGGTTTTCTTAGGTGCACTGATGCTGGGACTGCGCCTCGTGCGCTCGAGGCTAACTGGCACTTCGCAGATCAACGGGGTGTGAGTGCAGGAAGTAGGGACCAATCTGGTTTCCCGGCGTCGGTCGTCCACGTCGAGTTCCCGGTTGTCTCGAGCATCACGCCGTCGACTTTGACCGGCAGTGCCTTGGCCTCCTCGTCGCTCATGCGCGCGACGCGCAGTCGAGCGTGAAGTTCACGTAGTGCCGAAGCAAGTCTCTCCAGGTTGGCGCGTTCGTGACTCACTACGCAATCGGCATCTTCGGTCAGACGCGATGCCCCCAGGAATCCTGCTGCCGATCCACCGACGACCACAAAGTCGACGTCGTTTCGCACGAGCACTTCGAGCAGTCGGTTGAGGTCCAGCGGTGGTCCGCTATAGGGCAATGTCATGGGTTGCGGCTTCCCGCACCCGAATGGCGTCTACTTCGGTGAGCCACGCCTCAATCGACTCCCTGGAATCCAGGCGTCGTCCATCGAGGAGTACTGTCACGTCGTCCTCGGTTGGGGCTCCGCTCAGCACATCCGCTCGGCCCATTCAACGACTATCTTCGCGCGCTGTCTAACCACTCCACCATTGTTAGGGGAGTGGGACCTGCGGCGACCCTGGTTATCACTAGACGATTCTCTCGGCGATGGGGATTGAATCGTTCGCTCTAGAAGCCTTACGCTGAAGACCAGAGTTTGGGCTAGCCACCGACGCGAAGCGCGCCCTGGACGCTGGTGTGCAGTCGCGCGGGACCGTCCGCGCTGACGACGAGACACTCGCCCGTTTGGACACCGGCCCGGTGGTCGGTCGTGACGACGTTGGGCTGCACGACCAGCATCATTCCCTCTTCCAAGACCATGTCGGGAACGGGCTCGTTGGTTCGGCTCAACGAGCCCAGTATCGGTGCGAGGTAGCCACCGCCGTAACCGTGGACGAGATCGTCGAAGGTCGTAAAGCCTGCGTCTTCGATTACGCGCGCCGCTTCAACGAGCTCGGACACGTGGGTGCCGGGCACCAGACGCTCAACGATCGCTTGGTAGGCCGCGTCGGCGACATCGTGGAGTTCGCGAAAGAGCGGGGAGAGTTCTTCCCCGACGCTGAAGGTCCGCAGTACCTGGCCGCCGTAGTCGAAGAAGTTTGTCGTTATCTCGGTGCTGAGCACGTCGCCATGGCGCACGAGACGGGTGGATGGATGCTGTCGCGGGACGCAGTACTGCGGATCCGACATGGCGTTCACCGCAAAGTAGTGGATGCCGTTCACGCCGCCGTACGAGTGATATGCGGCCTCGACAATGCCCACGAGGTCGCGTTCACTTAGTCCCGGACGAAGATGATTGGCGAGCGCCTCAATCGAGAGGTCGGCGAGCCGGGCGCCGAGGCGAAACCAGAGGAGTTCCTCGGGTGACTTGATGAGTCGAAGACGGTTGTAGCCAGCGTTGAGATCCACGACCGGACCGAAGGCTCCCTCGAGTGCTCGCGCCGCGCCGAGGGGGAGAGGACCAATGACGCCGACGCTGCTCTCGGTCGCACCTCGACGACGCAATTCGTCAATGGAGGAGTCAATCGTTGATGCGCGGCCCCATTTCACCGAGGCGTCAGTGGCCAGTTTGGTGGCTAAGGGAACGTGGTTGAAGTACTGCACGAAGAGGGTGTCGCGTGCACCTGAGGTCACGACGAGTTGCGCCTCGTTGGTGACCAACCACTGTGAGAGCCACGTCACGGCGCCACCACGTCCACCGATTCCGTAGATCAAGAGGTGAGTCACGGACTCGGACGCCATCAAGTCCTCGATGGCTCGACGGCGACGAGCTACTTCAGCATCACTGAAGCGTGGGTACTCCTCATCAAGCAGGGAGACCAGTTCAGGCTCGAAAAATACTGCAGAGCGCGTCTCGTCCGTGGCCATAAAGCCTTTCCAATTTGTCTCGCGCAACCGTAGCAAGAAATGAGAGGGCACCAGGAAGGAATCAGGTCCAGAGATTCGCCTTCTTCCCCAAGTTTGAGTCAATCTTTGGGGCGACGCTAATGAGTAGGTGAATCGTGCCGGGAAGGTTGGAGGCCAAATCCTCTGAGCGGATAGTGCCCAGTCAGGATCAAACCGTTGCTGGCACGAGCCGCGTGAATCATGCTACGCGAGTATGTCCGTCACGGTGGCGTGGTATCATGACACCATGACAAAGCACCTCACTATTCGAATCCCCGACGACGTAGCGGCCAACGCCGAGGCGATTGCTCGTGTCGACGGGGTGAGCCTTAACGAGACGGTCAAGCAGTCGCTGGTTGAGGCCATCGAGCGACGCAGGCAAAATCCAGAGTTTAAGACCCGTCTGAAGAAGATCATCGAAGAGGATCGCGAACTGCTCGAACGTCTTGCGAAGTGAGCGTCCACTATCCGGACCTCACCGACTATCTTGCCGTCGCTGCGGCCATCACTGGTCTCGACGTCCGAACGCTGGTGACTGCCACCAAGTTGGATCTGACGGATTCCGCGCTGCACGCGCCTTCAACGGGTTTTGAGGAACAGGACCTCTACCCAGACTTTGTTGACAAGGCGTCAGTGTTGCTCGTGCGGCTCGCGAAGAACCATCCACTACTCGACGGCAACAAGCGAGCTGCGTGGGTGACACTTCGACTCTTCATTGACATGAATGGGTGGTCGTGGAATCCCTATCCGTCTGTCGACGAAGCTGAGCGGGCAGTGCTGTCGGTCGCGTCGGGGGAGTGGAACGAGGAGCGCACGGCTGAATGGCTGCGAACCTATCTCATGCCACCTCACGCACCAGAGTCCTGACCCGCGAACTCAAGTTTCGAATACGTCACAGACCCACGTTGAGCCATTCGCGCCAGCAGTGGTGTTCGTCAGTGCCGCTTAGTCTTTCCAGCGCGACGGTGAAAGTGGCAATATTGCAGACGTGTACAGCGTTCACGCGACGAAGAAACTGCTCGATCGTTTGAAGGAGCCCGTCGAAGCTCCGGTGGCCGAACCCACGACGAAGCTCGGCAACTGGTACGCCAAGCCCCTATTCTGGAAGCCACAGTTCGCGCTGTTCGTTAACGAAAGGACCTTCCTTCCTGTCCTCGTGCCGCTGGCCCCTGCGTCAACTCTTCTTCGCCGTTTCCCTACCGTCTTAGCGGTGACCTTAAAGGAGCACGGCGTACCTCGGTCCTTCATCAACGCCGAGTTTGACGCCATGCAATTGGTTGGCGTTTCCAAGACCCAAAGCCGACAACTGGTCGGTGTCATGAACGAGCTTGCGTTTCAAGCCGACTCTTCCCGCCGATACGAGAGCGAGACGAGCGAACTGGCGATTGCAGTGATGCTCTCGCGCACGCCGATTGGAATTATGGGAAAGTCGTATCGATTTCCCGACCAGGCGCTGGCAACATTGGTCGAAGCCGTCAACCGAGTTGGTCCGGAAAACCATACTTCGACCTCGGCAGACTGACCTTCCGGCCCGACAATTCACCAAATTTTCCTGGTGCAAGGAAATGAGTGACGCTTCAGGCACTACGAGACCACGCCATTGCAACAGAATGCGTGGGATAAATCGGAGGCCTGTTTCGAGGTCTTTGAAGGGCGAATCTGCTCGAAAGTCCTTTGTTTTACTGGTGGGCCGCCCGGGTCTCGATCCCGGCACCTTGGGATTAAAAGAAACTTTCCATCGGTTGTTCTGTGTCGGTCTCGTTGCGCATGTCGTTTGTTTTCAAGGAATCGTGTTGTCCTGTGTCGGTTTGGTCTCGTGGTGTTGGAGAAATATGAGGCCTAAAATGAGGTTCTCCTCGGGTTGGTGTGGGTGAGTTTTGATCATCCGGAGAGACTCGACGTCGGTAGCTCGATGGTGAGCCCGCCGCAGCAGAGATAGATCATGGCGATGACGGCCTCGGCCGAGTGGTGTCCGTAGCCGCGGTGATTGATGAGGCGGATCTTGGAGTTGAGCCCCTCGAGTTTCGAGTTCGAGAGGTTGAGCTCTATCGCCGCCAGGATGCGCACGCGGTTGCGTCGCACGGTCTTGGCCAACTTCACGAAGGCGGGGATGCGACTTCGACTGGCCCAACGCAACCACCACTCGAGGTGCGTCGGCGCGTCGTCGGGGTTGTGCAAGCGGTAGAGGTCGCGCAGGGCTTCCTTCAACTGCCAGCTGCGATAGAGGACCGAGTTGTTCCGCCTCAGTTCGTGCAGCACCGCCAGCTGTTCGTCGCTCAAGTTGTCCGGGTCCTTTAGTAAGGCCCAACGGGTGTGCTTGGTCCAGCGCGCTTGGTCACGGCGAGGGGTTTCGCCGAGTCGCGCCGGACCCCGGGGTCTGGGCGGGGCCACTCGGCGCTCCTGGTTCCACGACCACCGACGGGCCTGATTGATCGCGTCGTTGGCGAGCACAATGAGGTGAAAGGGATCGACGCACTGGCGAACGTGGGGTGCTTTCTCGGTGGTCGCTTTCTCGAAGGCTGATCCCATATCCAGGCTGATGGCTTGGAGTTTCGCCACTCGCTGCGGCCCGATCTCGTCGTAGAAGGCGCCGAGGGTGGCGGCGCTCTTGCCTTCGTGGGCCCAGACGATCCGTCCTTGTTGGTCGTGGTCAGCGACCACGGTCAGGTAGCGATGAC
>PKWY01000015.1 GCA_003132205.1 Acidimicrobiaceae bacterium | reverse complement strand
AATTTGCACGTTCCGATAGATCTGAGCGCGGCCGTCGATGTTGGTCTCTCAGGCGACCGGCGCCGTTTAGACGTCGGGGTTTTGAACGGCGAACGTTTCGCCGTCATGGCGGGCGTTGGCTTCGACGCCATCACGATGCGCGACGCNNGGGAAACCTTGGTTCAAAGGTAACGCGACGTGCGTCTTGCTCGGCCAGATGGGGACGCTGGCGGCGGGCATCGTTGCGTTTCCTGATGCCCAACCCGATGACGGGCTGCTTGAGGTTGGCGTGGTCACGGCGGCCAACATTCTGCAGTGGACGCGGGTGCTCAGTCGACTGGTGGTCAAGGACGCCAAACACTCACCCCTTACTCAAATGGGCCGAGGACGCAAAGTGGAGATCAAGCTCNNTGCGTGCCCAAAAAGGGAGAATGAATGAGTAGCGCCACACTCGTTCCCGAGACTCGTGGTCTGACCGGTGACGACGCGTGGGCGGTGCTCAAGCGTACCGGTTGGGGTCGCCTCGCGAAGGACGCCTTTAAGCGGATGCGCGTAGCGGATGGTTTCAGTCACGCTCGTTCCTTGGCATTTATGATCTCGCTCGTCGCCATCGAGGGATTGATTGGCATTGTCGGACTCGCGAGCGTGTTGCACAAGGGCGGCGTCAGCGCGACGATCGACGCCACCGTGCGCCGAACCGTTCCCGGACCGGCCGGAAACGTACTGACCACCGCCGTGACTCAGGCCCACCGCGTCGCCGCGGGACATCACTACGGCGCACTTCTCTTTGGTGTGATTGGCGCGCTCGTGGTCGGAACCACGGCGATGGGTCAACTCGAACGCGGGCTCAATCGTATCTACGGAGTCGAGCAGGACCGCCCCACGCTGAAAAAGTACGGACTTGGGCTCATTTTCGCGCTGAGTGTTGGCACGCTCGTCGCGGCGTCCTTCGTGTCCTTGGCCTTTGGCTGGGATCTGTTTTTCTCCATCCACAATCACGCGTTCACGTCGCTGTGGTCAGTGGTGCGCTGGCCCCTGGGTGTAGGTTTGACGGCGATTGCGGTCACGGTGTTGTTCCGTTGGTCGCCGCGACGCCGCCAGCCCAGATTGTCGTGGCTCGCGTTCGGCTCTGGGATCTCCGTGTTCTTGTGGGGGTTGTCCACGATCGGCTTAGGTCTGTTCTACGGGTCAAGTTCCTCTTTTGGCGCGACGTATGGCCCCCTGGCGGGCGTCATCGCGTTGCTCGTGTGGAGTTTGTTGTCGAGCATTTCCTTGTTTTACGGCGCCGCCGTGGCGGCCCAACTTGAAGCCCTCAGAACCGGCGAACCGGCGCCGCAGGACGCGAAGAAGGTCACTGAGTCAGATCCCGCGAGTGATCCGTCTGGAGAAAGGGTAGTAGCGCATGACCAGTGACAACACTCTTCGCTCCGCGTTGGCTGCGGACGAACAGGTCAGCCGATCGAGGCGCACGCTCGAGGGAGTCGTGGGAATCCCGGCGACCGAGGGTAATTGCGTTACGGCTTTGCACAACGGGTGCGAAAGCTTTCCGGCGATGCTCGGCGCCATTCGTGGCGCAGAGCACACGATCGACTTTCTCACCTTTGTCTACTGGAAGGGCCAGATTGGCACCGAGGTAGCCGAGGCTCTTTGTCGTCGGGCCAAGGCCGGCGTCCGTGTTCGGGTGCTCTTGGACGCATGGGGATCGCGACCAATCGAAAGGCATCTTGTCGACGACATGATTGAGGCCGGAGTCCAGTTGCGATGGTTCCGTCCTTTGAGTCGGGTGCGCCTCGGAGAAGTCAACCACCGAACTCATCGAAAAGTTCTCGTGGTTGACGAGTCGGTCGCCTTTACCGGTGGTGTGGGCATTTCAGACCTCTGGAGAGGCGATGCTCGAAACGAGCACGAATGGCGCGACACCCACTTCAAAGTCGAAGGACCGGCCGTCGACGGACTGCGCGCAGCGTTTCTCGACAATTGGTCCGAGACCGACCGCGTCATCTTTGACGATGAATTCGATCGTTTTCCAATTCAGTACGCGCCCGGCCAGAGTGTGATCCAGTGCGTGCGCGGCGCGTCGGCCGCGGGCGGAAGTGATATGGCAAGTGTGTTTCGGACGCTCTTGCAGTTAGCTCAACGACAGTTGCGCGTCACGACCGCCTACTTCGTTCCCGACGACGATCTTACCAAGCGTCTCTGTGACGCGGCAACCCGCGGGGTGGACGTGCAGATCCTTCTCCCCGGGCCATTCGCCGACAAACGTTTCGTGCAACTCGCGGCCGAAGTGGACTACGAGGACCTCATTGAGTCCGGTGTCGAACTGTGGAACTTTCAGTCCTCGATGATGCACGCCAAGACCATGACGGTCGACGGCCACGTCGCCAACGTGGGATCGGCGAATTTCAACAATCGATCCCTCAACTTCGATGAAGAGATCAACATGGTGATCTTCGATCCATCGGTCGTGCGTACCCTCGATCGCCACTTCGAAAGTGATCTCGAGCGAAGTGTCCGAATCGATTCGCGCCGCTGGAAGCGGCGTTCGCTGCTCCAACGCGTCAAAGAACAGCTCGTCGCTCCACTGCGCGGCGTCTCGTAGGTGACGCGATGCTGATTCTTTCGATCACACTGCTCACGGTCATCATCCCCGGTCTCGCCGCCGGATTGATTGCGTACCGATGGCCCCAAGCCGCTACGACGGCCCCTCACTTAAGTGTTGAACAGGTCAAGGTCGAGGCTCGCCGACACCCGCGACTGGTGGCCTTCACCCAAACACGGCTTGATCCCAACTCCGCCACCGGCCTTCTCTTGAGCGCTGCCATCATTCTGTTCGTCGCTGGAGCCGCCTCGGTGGCCATCGTGCTCGTCATGATTCACACCAACACTGGATTCGCGCGACTTGATCGCAGCGCCAGCTTGTTCGGAGCGCACCACGCGACGGCTCTTTCGACTCGGTTCTTACGGTTCTATACCCAGCTCGGAGGCGCTCTGGTCATCGTCCCCCTCGCTGTCATCGTGGCAATCGTCGAAACGATACGCCAGCGATCGGTCGCGGTAATCACGTTCCTCACCCTCGTCGTGGGCGGACAGTTCCTTATCGCCAACGTCATCAAATCGATTGTGGGTCGGGCCCGTCCCGACTTTTATCAACTGACCGGATTCTCCGGTCCGTCTTTTCCGTCCGGCCACGCCGTAGCCTCCGCCGCGTGCTTGGCGGCATTTGCTCTGGTGATCGGTCGAAGGCGTTCCCTAAAGGTGCGGGCGCTTCTTGCTGGTCTCGCCGTCGGTCTCGCCACCGGTATTGCCTGCTGTCGGGTGATGCTCGGTGTGCACTGGCTAACCGACGTACTTGGCGGGTTGGCGCTGGGGTGGGCGTGGTTCGCGCTTTGCTCTATCGCCTTTGGCGGTTACCAACTGCGATTCGGCGCTCCGGCGAAGATTGCCGAGGAGACCATTTCCTCCTGAAGTACTTGGCGCGAACAGATCTATTGCTGATCGTTGGTGGGGTTCAGGGGATGTGCGTCCAGGGCGTCTCCCAATGGGATCGATCAGACTTTGGATGCTCGCGCGCGTACTCTCAGAGTTCGCCACGACGCGGGGATTATCGGCAGTCTCTTAATTTCGACCTGCACTATTCCACCGACAATACCTTCGTCACGTCTGATTGATCTGAATGCAGTGCAGGTCGACGGGATTTGCCTCACCCGCAACGCATTGACACCAATCGTCATCGCAGCAGGGGACGATCGTTAAGCGATCGCTTCACCGCACGGATAGAGTCCAATCAGTAAAAATCCCAGGAATCGAGTCTTCGAATCTTGCCCTTTGTTGGCTCATGTAAGGGGGGCACTGGTCACAATCCTGGTTGTTGCAAATAGGGACTACGTGGGGCTTCTTTTGATTACATATTTTGCTTGCCCACTTCGACAGTTAGGTTTCCATTAGACGAGACCCAGTCCTAGAGTTAGGAGGCACTCCGAGGCTCACCAAGAGTTGATTCCCTAGTCAGATTGTGGACGTTGGTCCACTGATTCAAACCCGCATGTTCTTGAAACCGCCTAATCGTACGAATCATCTCGTTACTTGCTCGTCTAAGCCCGACCAAACCAACGTCGTGAGATGTCATTGCCTTTGGACCCAGTCCATCCCCAGGCTGACGACCCACGCTAGTCATTCGTTCACCTCTCGCGGAACTCACTTCGAGTCACCGCTTCCAGGTTGCCTCCGAGGATTTGGCCCTAACTTGAACCGCGCCGAGTTGCATTTCACTCATAGAGTGACACCTCCCGTGACGAATAGTGCGATCGCCGCCGCAGTCATGATCGCGGCAGTGAACCACCCCAGAATATTGGCGGTCAGTCCATTCACGTCTTTGCCCATGAGGCGCTGGCTACTCGACACTCGCATTACGACAAAGAGAAATGGTGCTGCAGCCACTCCGTTAATCACTGCCACGAGAACCAGCAGTTTGATCGGATTGACATTCAAGAGACTAAGTGCCGTGCCGCCAACTGTTCCGAAGGCGAGAAGGCCGTAGAAGACAGGCGCTTGGCGGAAGGAGCGACTGAAGCCCCATTCCTTACCGAGCAGGCCCGCCAGTCCGACCGACCCCGAGGCCGCGAGCACGGGGACTGCCAAAAGGCCGCTTCCAATGAATCCAAGGGCAAAGATTGCGCTCGCGAAGCGTCCAGCGAAGGGTCGGAGAGCTTTTGCGGCCTGGGCCGCGCTTTGAATGTGGGTGAGGTGGTGGATATGGAGCGTCTGAGCGGTGGCCACGATTATTGCAAACATGACGATATTGGAAAACGCCATACCGCTAAACACATCGAGACGACTCGTTCGCTCTTTGTTCCTAGCCCGATGACGACTCAGCCGTTTGAGGGGTAGGGGCTCAGCACCGCCTTCGGGTGCGTCGCGCATCTCCTCGATCCGGTGAGCACTTTGCCAGAAGAAGAGATAGGGAGAGATCGTTGTGCCGAGCACCGCCACCAAAAGCGCGAGGTACGTCTTATTCAACTGGATATGAGGAACGACAGTGTTCGCAAGGACTCTGTCCCACTGATGGGTGACCAGGATCGCGACCACGACATACGCCAACAGTGGCGCGCACAGCACTTTGAACACAAGGGCGATTCGAGCAAACGATCCAATGACCAGCAGGCTGGTTATGGTCGCGCCCGCCAGGAGCGCCCAGAGCCAGGTGGGACCTGCGTGGAGAAGTTGCATGCCCGAGCCAATGGCGACCAAGTCGGCGGCGATGTTGAGTGCATTCGCGACGATGAGGACGATGAGGAGTACGCCAAGAACCGCTCGACCCGTCCGGTGAAAACGTTTGACAGCTAATTCGCCCAATCCCGTGCCGGTCGCAAGGGCCGTTCGGTCGCATATCTCCTGGACCGCGGCCATAAGAGGAAAGGTAAGCAAGGCGGTCCACAGGAAGGCCAGACCGAATTGTGCTCCGGCTTGCGAGTAAGTGGCGATGCCCGAGGGGTCGTCGTCGGAGGCTCCGGTCACCAAACCCGGCCCCATCGCCCGAAGGTACTGGCGCCAGATCGGTCCCTCGTGCGCGGACGTGAGATCGACTTCCGATCGGTGCGAGGACGATTGGGCGGATTGAACGTGAGATTTTCCGACGCTCGGCGTTGGCTTGGGCTTCTTCGCCATCACCTACGAGCGATCAGGGGAGAGTATCGATGGAATTCCAGCCGCCCCGCGCACGGGGTCTTCCCGACTAGTGAGGTATTGGTTCACGCAATTTTGTCCCCAAGAAGAAAGCAGCGAACAGTAAGTTGATTACGCGTCGAGAAGATGAAGTCCAAGACATTGCAGGATTATAGCCACCGCATCGTCGAAAAGAAGGTTTCCTCCAAAATGGAACTCAGTACCGATCAACCGGTTGGCCATCCGGAGGCGCGCCGCGAATCTGGGGCCAACGATGACGTAAACCTGAACGCCTTGGAAGCCGTCCCTCGGTGCCCACGTCGACGCCGACTCACCGTCTCGACCCCAAATTCGCGTCCCCGCAGATCCGTAAGCAACGTCACGAGGTCGAGTAAACATTCCAAACCTGCGGTGGCAGAAGCGTCAATCTTTGAGCCGAATACGGTTGCCTGCGCACACCCTGGATCTCATTCAGATGGAAGGGCAAGCAAGAAGCCAGGGGTTCGGGTCGGCTGACCTCCCGAAAGGCAAGTCTCGTGGTGTTGCGGAAATATGAGGTCTAAAAGGAGGCTTGCCCCTAAGCGCAAAATCGCCCTTCAGCAGCCCCAACGGTCGCTGCGAAAATTCAACAGTACGTTACATAATCATTGAAGGACCATGTCAATGATGAAGCGCTCGTAAGTCGACAATCCCATTTTCCTATTTGAATTTACGACCATTGTCAGGATGATTGCGGCGCCGTACGTTGTTTTTGGAGTTGCCCCGGTTTGATGGACACCTTGATGTCGAGTGGAAACTCGACGAAGGGAGGTCCATATAGCCGACCTTCAGTGACCGGGGGTGACCGCCATGGCCAACCAGGTGGGTTGCAGTCCGGTTGCACCGTCTCCGGGGCGGTCCCGATCGTGGGGCAATTGACGAGCTCGGAGCCCTTGAGCGAGAGGCCTGCTGCTCATCCGGTTGATCATCTGATCGAAGGGATCTGGTCGGCGATCAGCGATGGTTAGTGATCGAACTCGACGTGACCCACCATGAACGTCAATGTCGGGTGCGGCGGCGTGCGATCAATGCGATCAGTCCGATGGGGAGTGCGACCGTGAGAACATCAAGGAGGTGGGGCAATCGAAGGCGGTAGAGCTGATCGTCGATCCGTCCGAGTCGTCGGAGCCAGGCAGGTTTGTGCTGCGCGATGACAGTCACATCCGGCTCGATGAGTTGTGCTGCGCGCCGTCCACTTTCGACGGCCGCTTCGATGCTCCAGACGTCTGCAGCGGTCCGCGTGTGCGCTCCTGCGAGAACGAGGTTCGGTACCGGGGTTGCTTGGGTCGGCTGGAACGGCTGGGTGTGCGTGGAGTTGACCCACTTCGGGTCGCGTCCGCGGATGCCGTCAGGGGAGAAGGTCCATTCGTGCCAGACTTCGATCCGAACGATCGGAAACGACGCCAAGTTGCGACCGTGGTTGGCTTGCCGGATGAGGGCGTCGATCGAGCCACATCGCAGGAGCTGTGCTTGGACTTCGTCGACGAATTGCTGTTTAGTGCAGAACGCGACGGGCAGCCCGTGAACGCGTCCGGGGACGCTGGACACGCACGCAGTGCCGGTCCACAGTGAAGCGACTCCGTCGCCGAGGACTACGGCGGATGACCAGGCCTGTTCCTCGGCGAAGATGGTCAGATCGAACTCGGAATCGGCGACGACTAGAGCGCAGCGTGCGCGTGGCCATGCGATCCGTTCACTGAACGCGATCCGAAACGACACCTGGACGTGAGGACCATCGGCCGTCAACGGCCCGAACAGACAGAGTTGATCGAGCCGGGCAAGGGCCGGGCTGCGTTCGAGAATCTCAACAGCGGCAAACGGGTTCGTCGCGAAGACGTGGACCTCGGCTTCGACACGTTCCCCCGACTCGAGATGGGCTGCCGTGATGGCGGTGCCGTCGTAGTCGAAGTGATGCAGCGCTTGTGCCCAATGAAAGGTGACGCCAGCCGTGGTCAGGTGCTGTACCCATCGGTCGAACCAGAACTCGCTGCTCGGTCCGCGTAGCAGCAACCAACCTGACCGTGCGCCGTGATCCCAGGCTGGGCCTTCGGAATCGGCGGAGTGGGGGTGTGATGGCTGCGAGGTGAGTTGCTTCAGGAAGAACTGTCCGGCTTGATGCAGTGAAACCCGAGTCCAGTCCGATCCGATCCAAGGACCGAAGCACGCCGACCACGTCGACGAAGCCTCGGCGCTCAGCCGCTTGCCCCACTGCGCAGCAGCGTTGCGTGTTGCGTAGCGCTCGGTGCTGCGACGATTGGCGGTCCATTCCTTGAGCATCAGCCGCGTCCACCAGAACCAATCGAGGCGGGTCATCCGAAACATTCTGCGGACATCGATCAGAAAGTCAGAAGGGTCATCAAATTCGGCCGTGCCGTCATCGGGGGCGACACCGAAGTCGATTGGCCGCGACAAGGCGCAGTCGTAGACGCTCCAGTGCGCATCGAACGGGATTTGTCGCATCACGTCGAACACATTGTGATACCAGGGTCCCATCCCATGCCACGAATACTCCGATGGCATCGCATGATCACCCGAGCTTCGCGTCGACCGAAAGAAGCCCCCGGCCTCGCTGTTGGCTTCGTACAGCGAAACCGCCCAACCGCGACGGCTGAACTCGTGAGCAGCCGTCAGTCCAGCGATGCCGGCACCGTACACGGCAACCGTGCGGCCCATCGAAGTCGTCACGCTGGAACGAGCTGGTTCGGTGTGTAAGGAGTCGATTGCGGCCCAAGGATCTGACCAACCGAGCCGTCACAGGTGATGTGGACGTTGACGGCCAGTTCCACGACTTGTCGAGGGGATGCCGCGATCGAAATCGCGGGAACCGTAAGTTTGTTGTCGATCCGCATGGGCGTCTCCTTTGAAGAGCGCAACCGGGGTCTGGAGCGGCGCAGCGAGGCAGCCGATGACTGCGCTATGGAAGCTACCACAGGAATGGGCAGAACGTCCACGCCGTGGACGCTTTCCGACTTTCGGCGGAGTTGGGTTCGATCTGCGAGCCGGTTCGAGACCGGCATCGGAGCGCATCCTTGAACCGGCCAAGCTCACCACCCTCCGGCAAGACGCCCGATCCTGACAACGTCACGGCAACTCGAAATGTCTGCTGCTCTTCGGATTGGTCCCGAAGTGGTCGATGAGAATGGATGGGCTACATCGTGCAGCGCCAGGACCGCTTCTACGTCGTCGCCTATGACGGCCTCGACTCGCTCACCGGACGAGAACGCCGACGATGGCACTCTATTGTCCCAGCCCGCATCGGTTCGATGCAGTCAATTGTCGGAGCTCTTCAAGCTGACACCGCGTGAACTGCGCATCGCAGGTGGCGCACAGTATTCGGTGATCTTGGAATTCCCTTGGCAAAAGCACAGTTGCCGCCAACGACTCGCCAGACATATACGAAGTCAAAGCGGCGTGGGACTGCCCGCATCGTCGTCAGCCTTTTGTGAGCTCGATAAGTCGGTTTGCGACAATTACTTGAGGTTCGCATAGTTCGTACGACCAGGACAGGCCTCGCAAAAATGAGGCCTATTTCGGGTTTTTCGGCATTACGATAGTCAATAAAAAAGTATGTTGATCAGCATTTTTGAATGGTGCGCCGGCCGGGACTTGAACCCGGAACCTGTTGATTAAGAGTCAGTTCATCGGCTTGCGTTGGATGAGCAGAATTTGTGTTCGTGCTGATCAGTTGGCATTCTCGCCGCGGGCGAGTGAGCAAAGTTTGCGCCCGTTTGCAGGCACTGAGCAGAAGAAGTGTTTACAAATGCGTTGACATCTTGGCGGCGAGAGATATGGCAGTCCGTGACGCTGAGGTTCGAATTCACTCGGTTCCACGGTCACGGAGCAGCAGCAATGTAATCATGATCCCTGACTTAGCGCCTCGTCCTGGAACGTGCCCCAAGGTGTCGCACGGTGATGCGGAGGGCTACAGGACACAGAGAAAGTGCAGGAACTCCAGAAATCGTGAGCGGCTTTGGAGACCCTCGTCGCATCTTCGTCCAGCACTTCTCGAGAGCCATGCGGACCTGGCAGTTCGCTAGGACGTCCGGGCCGTCGATCTCAGAAATGTGACTTGTGACTCTAACCTCGCTTGCGAGCGATTAGTACTGTACCAATCGCGCGGTGGCTAATCGCGCGAAGGCTCGAGGTGAATAGCCCTGTGAAAGTGGTGAGTAGAGTCATAGTTGGTGTGTGCGTGGTGGCGATGATCGTCCTTGGTGCATGGCTCTACGAAGTGATTCGCGGTACTCCTCAGCCGGTGGCAATCGACGTCGAAAACCCGACCAGCAACGTGCTCGAAGAAGTGGACGATCGCGACAAAGAAGAAGAAGTGAGCGTGTTCTCCAAGGACGCTCGTCGTGCAGCCTCGGACGTTTCTCTCTTCATTGCGCCTCGGCACTTGCCGGGGAGTCAGGAGTTGATCGAATGCGAGTAGTTTCTCGTTGTCGCGGTGAGCGGATCTTCAGGGCCGCGCGGACTGTGCCTATCGCGGCGGCAATAGTCCTTTCGTTGAGTGCCATTACCTTGAGTTCGTCCACAGTGTCGGCGTCGGCACTGAGCATCAAGGTGCGGGGCAATCACCTGGTCAACCAGGACGGCCAGACCATCCGCCTGTTGGGCGTCGACCGTTCAGGTGCGGAGTACGAGTGCGTGACGACTCATCAAGTCTTCGACGGTCCGTCGAACCCGGCTTCGGTGAGGGCCATGGTCTCGTGGCACATCAACGCCGTGAGGGTTCCGCTCAACGAGGACTGCTGGCTCGGGATCAACGGCGTCGTGACCGGCGGCGCGGCTTACCGCGCGCAGATCGTGCGTTACGTGCACACCCTCGAATCTTTCGGACTCTACGTGATTCTCGACCTGCACTGGGCGGCCCCCGGGACGTACCAGGCTTACAACCAGTGGCCCATGGCCGACGCCGATCACTCACCGACGTTCTGGAAGTCAATGGCCGCGACGTTCAAGTCAAACCACGCCGTGCTCTTCGACCTCTTCAACGAGCCCTACGACATTACCTGGCCGTGCTGGCTGAGCGGCTGTCAGGCGTCTTACGAGGTCAACGGCACGACCCTTACTTATTATGAGACGGCCGGAATGCAGCAACTTGTCGACGCCGTGCGTTCGACCGGGGCCACGACCCCGCTCATGCTCGGCGGCCTGGGGCACGCCAATGACGCGTCGGGTTGGCGACACTACGAGCCCAAGGACCCCGATCATCAACTCGTGGTCAGTTTCCACACCTACAACTTCGGAGGCTGGGATAGTCCGTCGCTCTGGAATGTGTACGTTGGCCCGCTCGCCAAGGTGTTCCCGGTGGTCACTGGCGAGTTCGGCGAGGACGGATGTACCGATACATTCGACTTGGCCTTCATGCCCTGGGCCGACCGACACGGCGTCTCCTACCTCGGCTGGACCTGGGACGCGACAGACCAGGGCTGGGACTGCTCGTCCGGACCGGCACTCATCGAGGATTACGGCGGCAAGCCGACCGCCTACGGCATCGCTCTCAAGGAGCATCTGGCTCAACTGGCCAAGTTGTCTGGATGAGCCCGCTCCATCTCGGCCGCCTTGATCATTGTGGCGGCGTGCGGATTCCGGGGGTTTCCGG
>PKWY01000023.1 GCA_003132205.1 Acidimicrobiaceae bacterium | reverse complement strand
ACATGCTCGGCACCGACGTCGCGTACGACATTCACATTCGCGACGTCACCCAGGGGATTGACGAGGAGGACCTCGATCGGATCATCCTCGACATGCCCGAGCCGTGGGATGTCGTAAGGCACGCCGAGCACGCCCTTCGCCCCGGTGGAATCCTCCTCGCGTACCTGCCAACGATTAATCAAACGCAGTTGCTACGAGAGACTTTGCGCCAGCACTCGTTCGGCTTGGAGGAGACGGTTGAGATCCTTCGCCGAACTTGGCACATCGACGGCCGATCAGTACGTCCAGACCACCGAATGGTGGCTCACACCGGGTTCCTGACGTCGGCGCGGCGCTTGGTGCGCCGGGTGGAGCAGGACAGCTAATCCTTCTCGATGAAGATGCACTCACCGGGGCACTCTTCCGAGGCCTCGGTCACCGCGTCCTCGAATTCCGCCGGCACGACGGCCAAGCCTTCGGCGCCGCCCGGGGAGCTCTTCACCTCGTCACCGTCTTTGACGTAGGCCAGTCCGTCGTCGAGCAAGGTGAACACCGAGGGGCAAATCTCTTCGCAGAGTCCGTCACCAGTACATAGGTCCTGGTCGATCCAAACCTTCATTTTCTTGCCCTCCGTGGCCATCTAGTCCGTTTACATTAGCGGCTCAAGTCTGTAATCATAATTGTGACAACTGCATCCGGCTCACCTAGGGTGGCGATATGGACCGTTCAGACCGTTTTGACCACCCAAACGAGAGTGAAGACGAAGACCAGATCGTGGTCATCGCCGCTCGTGACTTCACGCTGAGCGACGTCGACCAGGCCAATCGACGTATCGAGATGCTCGAGGAGAGGCTCCTCGAAGCACGCGGGCAGTTGGCTCAAACTCGTTCGAGCAACGAGAAGCTCACGATCACGATTCAACAGACGAGAGATCAGATTGCGGCGCTTCGCGAAGAGGTCGAGAAGCTCACCCAACCGCCAGCGGTCTACGGGACGTTCATCGACTTCAACGACGACGGCTCGGTCGACATCTTCGCCTCGGGACGAAAGATGCGCGTCGCGCTTCATCCGGCCCTTGACCCCGGACAAATCGACCGCGGCAACGAGGTTGTACTCAACGAGTCCTTCACCGTGATTGGCGTTCGCGACTCCGACGGGCAGGGTGAGGTCGTGACCGTGAAGGAAGTCATCGACGCCCGCCGCGTGCTCGTCTACGCGAGGGCCGACGAGGAACGCGTCGTGGAGCTCGCCGACTCGCTTCGCGGTATCAAGCTTCGAAGCGGCGACGCGCTGCTGCTCGACCTGCGATCGAACCTGCTGACCGAGAAACTGGTCCGACAAGAGGCCGAGGAACTCGTGCTCGAAGAAGTTCCCGACATCACCTACGCGGACGTTGGCGGGCTCGACGAGCAAATTGAATCGATCACGGACGCAGTGGAGCTGCCGTACCTGCACCGCGCGCTGTTTCAGGACTACGAGCTCCCGGCGCCCAAGGGGATCCTGCTCTACGGACCTCCGGGCTGCGGCAAGACCCTCATCGCGAAGGCGGTCGCCAACTCGCTCTCCCAGAAGGTCGCAGAACTCACGGGCAACCGCAACGTGCGCTCCTACTTCCTCAACATCAAGGGGCCCGAGTTGCTCAACAAGTACGTGGGGGAGACCGAGCGACAAATCAGGCTGGTCTTTCAGCGAGCACGCGAGAAGGCCGAAGAGGGAGTTCCCGTCATCATCTTCTTCGACGAGATGGACTCGCTCTTTCGCACCCGGGGAACCGGCATCAGCTCGGACATGGAATCGACCATCGTTCCCCAGCTCCTGGCCGAGATCGACGGTGTGGAATCACTTCGCGACGTCATCGTCATCGGCGCCACGAACCGCGAGGATCTGATCGACCCAGCCATCCTGCGTCCGGGGCGCCTGGACGTGAAGATCAAGATCGAGCGGCCCAACGCCGAAGCCGCGGCGCAGATCTTCGAGCGCTACCTGCACACCGACTTGCCAATTGACGAGCAGTTGGTTCTGGCGCTCGGCGGCGGGGACCGCGAGAAGGCGGTGCGTTCGATGATCGAGGAGACCGTCACCCATATGTACCGGATCGACGACTCAAACCGGTTCCTCGAGGTGACGTACCAGGGCGGCGACAAGGAGATCCTGTACTTCAAGGACTTCGCCTCCGGGGCCATGATCGAGAACATCGTTCGCCGGGCGAAGAAGCTCGCCGTGAAGCGAGAGATCGCCGGCAAGGGCAGGGGGCTGCGCAGTGACGACCTCATCGAGTCCATACGCCAGGAGTTCCGTGAAAACGAGGACCTTCCGAACACGACGAACCCCGATGACTGGGCTCGCATCTCCGGTAAGAAGGGCGAGAGGATCATCTTCATCCGCACGTTGATCAACCGGGAAGAGACTGACGTCAAGGGTGGGCGTTCGATTCAGCACGTCGGCACCGGCCAGTACCTCTAGAACCATGGCCATAGCGAAGGTTCTCGGTATCGAGACCGAGTACGGAATCGCAGGAGGACCTGACGTGGATCCGATCACGTCGTCGAGCATCATCGTGAACGCCTACGCCCGGCAGGGCCGCACCCGGATCAATTGGGACTTCCACGGCGAAACGCCCGACCTCGACGCGAGAGGGCTGATCGGGTTCACGTCATTCGCGCCGATTGTCGAGACCCATCTCGCAAACACGGTGCTCACCAACGGGGCGCGGCTCTACGTCGACCATGCGCACCCCGAGTACTCCTCACCCGAGTGCCGCACCCCTCTTGAGGCCACGCTGTACGACGTCGCGGGCGAAGAGGTAATGCGACGCGCCCTCACTGTGGCCAACGAATCACTCGAGCCCGGCCAGGCGATCACGCTGTACAAGAACAACTCTGACGGCAAGGGCAACTCTTACGGAACTCACGAGAACTACCTGGTGAGCCGCGATGTCGAGTTCTCCAGCATCATCCGCGCCATGGTTCCCCACTTCGTCTCGCGCCAGGTCGTAGTTGGCGCCGGCAAGGTTGGCGCCGAGACCCCACACGGTCTCGACGCTGATCCGTTCTTCCAGTTGAGCCAGCGCGCCGAGTTCTTCGAGGAGGTCGTGGGACTCGAAACAACGCTCAAGCGTCCGATCATCAACACCCGCGACGAACCCCACAGCGACGCCGAGCGGTTTCGCCGGCTCCACGTGATCATCGGCGACGCGAACCTGAGCCAATTCGCGACGCTAGTGAAACTCGGCTCGACCGCACTCTTGCTGGCGTTGCTGGAGGACGAAGGAGCCCAGGCCTTCCCGAGCCCTCCACGACACCCCGTCCGTGCGGTTCGCGCGTATTCCCTCGATACCACGTTGAGCGCCGTCGAGATCTGCGAGGACAATCAGTGGCGAAGCGCGTGGGACTTTCAAGATGAACTCTGGACCATGGCCGCTCGCTACGTGGAACGCCGCGGGGGAGAGGCCGTTGGGCCAGGGGACGAAGTGTCATTCATCCTCGAGCAGTGGCGTGAGATGCTCGACGGAGTCCGCGACGATACCGAATCTGTGGCGGACCGCGTCGACTGGGTGGCGAAGTTGCGCATCGTGAAAGGGATCCAGGGCCGCTATCGGCTCGAGGATGACGATGCGAAGCTCCGAGCGATCGATCTGCAATACCACGACATTCGCCCCCAGCGATCCCTGGCCCAGCGAGTGGGGCTTCGCACATTACAGGATGATGAAATTGTTAGTGAAGCCGTTCACAACCCGCCTACGACCACGAGGGCCTATTTTCGGGGTCAGTGCGTGGCACGATACCCCGACCAAATCGTGGCGGCGAACTGGGATTCGGTGGTCTTTGATCTAGGGGAGGGGCCCCTTCAGCGCGTTCCCATGATGGATCCCCTGCGAGGTACCGCCGCACTCACCGAGGATTTGCTAAAAGTAAGTCCAACGGCAGATGACCTTCTCGAAGCACTAGACAGGTAGAACGGATGTATGACTGAACAAGAGCGAATCCAAAAACAGCGCACCGAGCGCGCGAAAGACTCCACCGTCGACGTCCCGGTGGACGCGACAAAAGGCGACCAGCTGAAGGCCGAACTCGATGACCTTCTCGACGAGATCGACGAGGTTCTCGAGGAGAACGCCGAGGAGTTCGTTCGCAACTACGTCCAAAAGGGCGGCGAGTAACCGTGGGTTTGCCGCTCTTCAGCGCCCACAACGATCCGGGCCCTTCCTTCTTCCACTACGCCGAGACGTCTGGCCTCGCCAACGCCTCGGCGCACGGTTCGGCTGAGTCGCCCCACGCCACCACCGTCATCGCCGTCCGCTACAACGCCGGCGTCGTCATGGTGGCGGACCGCCAGGCGACGGGCTACTACATCGCGAGTCGCGACGTGCGAAAGATCGAGGCCGCGGACCGTTTCACGGCGATCGCAATCTCGGGCACGGCCGCTCGGGGAATCGAGTTCATCAAGATGGCCCAGCTCTCGTTCGAGCACTACGAGAAGATGACCGATTCGTCGCTCAGCCTCGAGGGAAAGGCCAACTACCTCTCGCCGATCATCCAGCGAAACAACCTGTCGACTCCGCTCATCGTGCTGCCCCTCCTGGCGGGCTGGGACCCCAGCCACCAGGTCGGTCGGCTCTTCGAATACGACGGCGCGGGAGGATGCTACGAGCGATTCGACTTCGCGACCATTGGATCGGGCTCGCCCTTTGCGGAGAGCGCGCTGCGCCTCGGGTTTCGATCCGACCTCGACCAAGAAGCGGCCCTCGAACTCGGGGCGCTCGCGCTGTACGAAGCGGGGGACAACGACCCGGCCACGGGAGGACCGGACTTCGTGCGCGATCTCTTTCCCATGATGGTCACCATCACCGAAGCGGGCTTCCAGGAGCTCGCCAGCGCAGAGGTGGGCGCCAGGTTCCGCTCGATCAACGACCGACGCACCCAATCAGGGGGCGTCGCCGGAGGAACGCTCCGATGACCAACTACTTCTACGTGTCGCCCGAGCAGCTCATCAAGGACCGAGCGGAGTTCGCCCAGAAGGGCATCGCACGAGGAAGGTCGATGGTGGCGGCGATATACGACGTCGGTGTCCTGCTCGTCGCAGAGAACCCCTCGGCGTCACTCAACAAGATCTCCGAGGTCTACGACCGCATCGCGTTCGCCGGGGTCGGCAAGTACAACGAGTTCGACCGACTTCGCGAAGCGGGCATCCGCTGGGCCGACGGCACCGGCTTTACGTACTCTCGCGAGGATGTTGACGCTCGTGCTCTCGCCAACTACTACGCCCAGCACCTCGGTGACATGTTCACCGAGGGTCAAAAGCCGCTCGAGGTGGAGATACTCGTCGCGCAGCTCGGCAGCAAGTTCCGGCCCACCAAGTTGTACCGGGTCGCCTACGAGGGAACCATCTTGGACGAAGCCCGCTTCGCGGTCTTGGGCGGCGACGCGGAAACGATCAGGGAACGATTCGCTGCCACCGAGGAAGTGATCCACCCCCTGAAGGAGACGCTGAAGAATGCGGTAAACGCGCTCGCGGGACCCGAGCGCAATATTCCCACCCCGGACCTCGAAGTGGGAATCCTCGAGGACCGCGGGAACCGGCGGACCTTTCTCCGTCTCGATGACGCCCAGGTCAGCGAGCTCCTTAGCTGAGAAATCGGCTACGGCGAGACCATGCTGCGGCGCATCTACGGAATCGAAACCGAATACGGAATCACCTTCACGCTCCGGGGCCAGCGTCGGCTCAGTCCTGATGAGGTTTCGCGTTTCCTCTTCCGAAAGGTCGTCGCGTGGGGCCGTTCGAGCAACGTCTTCCTGGAAAACGGCAGCCGGCTCTACCTCGACGTGGGAAGCCACCCCGAGTACGCGACCGCCGAGTGCGACACGTTGCACGACGTCGTCGCCCAGGACAAGGCCGGCGAGGCAATCCTTCGAGAGCTCGTTGACTACGCCCAGGGCCAGCTCGCCGACGAGGGCATCCGCGGCGACATCTACCTGTTCAAGAACAACACCGATTCGACCGGCAATTCGTACGGATGCCACGAGAACTACTGCATCGAGCGCATCGAGGATCTCACCAGGCTCGAGCAGGTCTTCATTCCCTACCTGGTCAGCCGTCAGATCTTCACCGGCGCGGGGAAGGTCGTCACCAATATCAAGGGCACGTCGTACTCAATGAGTCAACGCGCCGAGCATATCTGGGAGGCCATCTCCTCGGCGACGACGCGAAGCCGGCCGATCATCAATACCCGCGACGAGCCTCACGCCGACCCCGAGAAGTACCGCCGACTGCATGTGATCGTCGGTGACTCGAACATGAGCGAGTTCGCGACGTACCTGAAGATCGGCACCGCAGCGGTCGTGCTCGCAATGATCGAGGACAAGACGACCGTCCTGCGCGACTACAACATGGCGTCGCCCATCAACGCCCTTCGCGATATCTCCTACGACCTCTGGAGCAAGGAGCCGGTGAGGCTCTTGAGCGGACGCGACATGACGGCGCTCGAGATTCAAGAAGACCTCTGCGAACGCGCCGAGTCGTTCATTCAAAGCCGTGACATTCCCGCCGACCAGGTCCACGCGGTGAAACTCTGGCGCGAGGTGATCGAGCAGTACCGTAGCGATCCGATGCTCCTGGCCGACCGGGTCGACTGGATCGCGAAGCTTCAGATCATCGAGCGCGAGCGAGAGCGCAGCGGCGTCGAGCTCACCGACCCGAAGATCGCCCTGATCGACCTTCTCTACCACGACACCGACTTCCAGCGCGGTCTCTACTACCGTCGCCAGGCCCGCGGCCACCTCCAACGCGTGGTGACCGATGAGGACATCGCGACGGCCTCGAGAACGCCACCGGCGACGACGCGCGCGCACATGCGCGGCACGTTCATAAAGGCTGCCAAGGAGTGGCGTCGTGACTACACCGTTGATTGGGTGCACCTCAAGCTGAACGACGAGATGCAGCGGACGGTCCTGCTGAAGGACCCTTTCAAGAGCAATGACGAGCGTTTCCAGAAGCTGCTCAGCTCTCTAGAGCGCCACGACTGAGCCGAGTAGCCTTGCTGAGTGCCTGACGACACTCCAGATGAGCCAATTGAAGCGAGCAGTGCGACCGTAGAACCGCAAAAGGTGCTTCCAATCAGGTCGCGTCGGCGCGGTTTGATCGAATGGGTGGCCATTGTCGTCGCGGCGGTCTTGGTGTCACTCCTGATGCGCACGTACGTCGTGCAGACCTTCTACATTCCATCGGGCTCCATGGAGCCGACGCTGCAGATTGGCGACCGCATCATTGTTTCCAAGCTCAGTGTCGAGTGGGGCACGATCCATCGTGGCGACATCCTCGTCTTCAAGGCTCCGCCGAGCGAGCACTGCGGCGAAACGGTCACCGACCTCGTCAAGAGGGTCATCGGGCTGCCGGGCGACACCCTGACATCCCAGGGCAACACGATCTACGTGAATAATCAGCCACTCAACGAGACCTGGACCCACATCGAGCCGCTGACGCCGTCCATAGGCAAGGTCGTCGTGCCCGCGAACCATTACTTCATGATGGGGGACAACCACCCGGACTCCTGCGACAGTCGCTTCTGGGGCTCCATCCCGCGATCGGACGTCATTGGCAAGGCTTTCCTCAGAATCTGGCCGATCGGACGATTTGGCTTCCTCTAGGAGTTTCAGCTAACGCCCCTACAATGGTCCGGTGTTCAGTTTGAGTCCAATAAAGATCATGGTCATAGTGGCCGTGGTGCTGCTGCTGCTCGGGCCCGACAAACTACCTGAAGTCGCCCACAAGCTCGGTTCCAGTTGGCGGGCACTCAAGCGCCTGCAGGAGCGGGTCGAAGCCGAGGTTCGTGAAGCCATCCCCGACCTTCCGAGCACCGGCGATATCGCGCGCATCGCGCGCAGCCCCGTAAACCTGCTCAACTCGCTCGCCGACCGGGTGGACGCTAAGGAAGAGGCCGTGTCGAACGCCGCGGAAATGGCGACGTTCCCGCCTCCGGGGGGGGAGTCGATTCCTGAGAGCCCCTCTGCGCCGCCGCCGATGCCCCGGCCCGACAGCTCGATGTTGCCTCCCGACCCCTCGATGAACTAGACGATGTCCAGATTCCGCAAGGCCGCCACCGGCATGACATTGGCTGAACACCTCGCCGAGGCACGCCAGCGCTTCATGATCTCGACGCTCGCCGTCTTCGTCTTCGGTACCGTCGCGTTCATCTTTTACCCCGAGATACTGAAGGTACTCCAGCAGCCATACTGCCGCGCGATCCCCAGGCACTGCTTGTTCCTGGTTACCAACCCCCTCGACGGGCTGACATTGCGCATCAAGATCGCATTCTTCGGAGGATTCCTGATCTCGTCGCCGATTCTCTTCTGGGAGGCGTGGCGCTTCGTCACTCCCGGTCTCAAGGCCAAGGAGCGCAAGTACGCCCTGCCGTTCGTCGGGTCGTCGATCCTCTTCTTCTGCGGTGGGGTAGCGGTCGCGTACTTCATCTTCGGGCGCGCCATCAAGTTCCTCGAATCGATCGGGGGCCACTCGCTGGTCACCGAGTACAACCCGAACCAATATCTGGGGCTCTTCGTGCTGATGATGTTCATCTTCGGGCTGACCTTCGAATTCCCGGTGGTCCTCGTCGCGCTCGAACTCGCGGGGGTCGTGAGTCCCATGCAGCTGCTGAAGTCCTGGCGCTACGCCCTCATCACGATCACGGTCTTCTCCGCTGTCGTAACCCCGAGCAGCGACCCGTTCTCCATGTTGGCGTTAGCCATCCCGCTCACGGTGTTCTACTTCATGGCCATCGGCATAGGTAAGTTGTTGCATAAGTGAACCCAGGGGACTACCGGAGCCGGTTTATCGACGGTCTCGGCTTCGGACCAGACCGTTTTCAGCTAGACGCCATCGAAGCGATCGACGAGCACGTCAACGTGCTGGTGAGCGCCCCCACGGGATCGGGCAAGACGTTGATCGCGAACTACGCCATCGGGCGCATCCTCGAACGCGGGGAGCGCGCCTTCTACACGACGCCGCTCAAGGCGCTGTCGAATCAGAAGTACAAGGAGCTCTGCGAACTCTACGGCGAGAGGCGCGTGGGGCTGCTCACCGGCGACACGTCGCTCAACCGCAGCGCTGAGGTCATTGTCATGACCACCGAAGTACTTCGCAACATGCTGCTCACCGAGTCCCAGCAGCTCATGACGCTCGGTCTTGTGGTGCTCGACGAGGTCCACTACCTGCAGGACCCCTTTCGCGGCGGTGTGTGGGAGGAGGTGCTCATCCTCACGCCGTCGGCGGTCCGATTCGTGGCCCTGTCGGCGACCATTGGCAACGCGGACTTCGTGGGGGAGTGGTTCGAGCAGGTTCGAGGGCCCACGAGCGTCATCGTCGAGAAGACCCGCCCGATCAAGCTCCACGACCACCTCGCCATCATTCGACGCGGTCAGCCAACCGCTGAAATCGTTGACCTTCTCGACGGCGAACGACTTTCCGACGAAGCGCGCCGCATCGACAACATGATGAAGGCGACGCGGCGCTTCAGGCCCGGACCCAAGTGGAAGGGTCCGAAGGCGAGCGCGCCGCCACCCCCGTTTCGAGCGCCGCGGCGCAGTGAGCTGCTTCTCGCGCTCGAACGCGATGACCTGCTGCCGGTCATTGTCTTCATCTTCTCGAGAGCCGCCTGCGACGACGCGGTCCACCAGTGCCGGCGAGACGGCCTGCTCTTCACATCACCGGAGGAGCGTCACGAGATCGAGGCGATTGCGCAGTCGCGTCTCGTTGGCTTCTCCGACGACGACTTGAAGGCCCTCGAATACGCCGACTTCATCGATAGCCTGCGCCGCGGCCTCGCGATGCACCACGCGGGCATGGTTCCCGCCTTTCGCGAGATCGTGGAGGCCTGCTTCGAACGAAACCTGCTGGCGGTCGTCTTCGCCACCGAGACGCTGGCGCTGGGCGTCAACATGCCGGCCCGCTCGGTGGCGCTCGAGAAATTCACCAAGTTCTCCGACGCCGGACGCAAGTTCCTCACGAGCGGCGAGTTCTCCCAGATGACCGGACGCGCGGGAAGAAGGGGCCTCGACGAAGAGGGCCACGCCATTGTCTGCTTCACTCCCGAGGTCTCGCTCCTGGACGTCGGGCGAGTCGCGATCGCGCCCCCGTCGGACCTCCACTCATCGTTTCGCCCGACCTACAACCTCACCGCGAACCTCATCAACCATTTCGAGTTCGAGACCGCGCTCGAGGTTGTCGAGCGCTCGTACGCGCAGTTCGAAGCGGACCATCGTCCGACCGGCAGCAAGCGGCCGCTCGGCGAGCAGATGATCTCACGCCATCACGTGCTCGAGGAGTTGGGTTACGCCGAGGGCTGGAAGCTGAACCAGCAGGGCCAGTTGCTACGCTCGATCTACCACGAATGCGACCTCCTCATCGCCGAATCGATCAGTTCGGGCGTGTTCGAGGGCCTGGAGCCAGCGCAACTCGCGGGGCTCTTGTCGTGCTTCGTGTTCGAGTCGAAGCGGGCCTCGAGGACGGTCAACGCCGCGAAGCAGGTGACCACCAAGAAGAAGTCGCTGAACGACCGCCTTGGCCAGGAACGCCGGGGGAGCATCGCTGAGCGCGTCAACGAGATCCGCGTCATCGCCGCGACCATCCGAGAGGTCGAGGAGCGCTTCAGCGTGCCGCACGCGAAAGAGCCGGACGGCAAGTTCGCCACCACCATTGCCGCCTGGGCGAGAGGGGCGTCCCTGGGCACGGTGCTTGACGTCGCCGACGTCGAGATTGGCCAGACTTCGCCCGGCGACTTCGTCAGGAACGCCAAGCAGGTGGCTGATCTTTGCGAGCAGCTGTCGCGCATGAGCCACCTGACAGAGGTGGCGGGGGTCGCCCAAGAGGCCCGTGACGCCGTTTTGCGCAGTGTCGTCGCCGGCTCTTCCAGCGTCCACCCGCCAGCCTGAATTCGCCTCTAATCTCGTTACTCCATGCATCTATACGTCGCCGAAGAGTTCACCGAAAGCGAAATTTCCGTACTCCGGCGCTACTTCACGAACCTGGAGGGCCCGGTCTTTGCCCTCGTGAACCTGCCTGAAGTCGTAAAGGGCGCTCTCTTCGCGCGTTATTCGCGGTCCTCGAAGAGCCTCAGGCGCCTGTTCCTCGACGAGTTTGTGGGCGACCTCGACCTCACGGGTGACGCCTCGATTGACGCGACGGTGGGGCTGGACCGCGCTGACGACCTCTACCAGAAGATCTTCTACGAGTACGGTGACGACTCGGTCGCCCAGTTGGGCGGGGTCCATCTGGCCTGCGAGCAGGCGAGCAACATCCTGACCAAGGTGCTCGAGTGGGGCCGACTGATGAGTTACCTCGAACAGTCCACCCGCTATCTCGGTTACGACCGCCGGCTCGCGAACGGTCACTATCGCTTCTACCGCGACAACGACGTGCTCGAATCGCGCTTCGGCGCGAGGTACGTCGGCGAGATGGACCGTATGTTCGATACCTACGCCGAGCTGTTGCCGATCCTCACCGAATGGCTCGCGAAGAAGTATCCAAAGACCCCCGAGGACACCGATTTCGTCTACCGCCAGGCAATACGCGCCAAGGCCCTCGACGCCGTGCGCGGGCTGCTGCCCGCGAGCGCACTCTCGAACCTCGGCATCTACGCCTCGGGCCAGGCCTATGAATCGCTTCTGCTTCGCATGCGCGCCCATCCACTTCCCGAGGTGCGCGAATACTCCCAGATGATGCTCGACGAGTTGATGAAGGTCATCCCATCGTTCTTGAAGCGCGTGGAAGTCGCTGAACGCGGGGTGGCTTGGACTGACTACCTGGCGACCACGAAAGGCGCCACGAGAGATCTCATCAGCTCCATGTGGCACGACGTGTCCCCGGGCGAGCCTGGCGAGCACGTTCGCCTCGTGTCCTACGACCCCGAGGGCGAGACGCGGATCCTCGAAGCTGTGGTGTTCGCGAACTCATCGATGTCCCACGACGAGGCGGTGCGTCACGTGGGGACTCTCGGCGCAGCCGACCGCGCGACGCTGATGAGGACGTACGTGGGCGAACGGGGGAATCGTCGACACCGGCCCGGACGCGCATTCGAGAGCACGGACTACCGCTTCGAGCTCGTCACTGACTACGGCGCGTTTCGCGACCTCCAACGTCATCGCCTCATGACCATCGAATGGCAACCGCTCGACGTCGAACTCGGATTCGATGTGCCTGAGATTGTCCGCGAGGCGGGCCTCGCCGACCGGTACGAGGAGTCGCTCGAGCGTTCGGCGGCCCTCTTTCACGAGATGCGAGACGAGTTCCCCCAGCAGAGCCAGTACGTGGTGGCGCTCGCGTTTCGAATCCGCTACGCCATGCAGATGAACGCCCGCGAGGCCATGCACCTCATAGAACTGCG
Organism: Acidimicrobiaceae bacterium; assembly: GCA_003132205.1. Lineage (GTDB taxonomy): Bacteria > Actinomycetota > Acidimicrobiia > Acidimicrobiales > RAAP-2 > RAAP-2. Next base: position 33,907 of record PKWY01000023.1, on the reverse strand, counting down.
CTCGGGACCCCAGGGCCACCCCAGCTATCGAAGGGTGGCCCACGAGATGGTGCGACTCATCCGCGAGGTCGCTGGCCACACGAACGTCGCCGATGCCATGAAGTACGTGGATTTCTCCGAAACCGACCTGGAACGGCTCGAGGCGGAGCGTACGGCGGAGCGAAATCGTCAAAACCGCTAGTGTTTGGCGACTATTACGCATTGTTTATACTAATTGGCCGCACCGCATAGCCAAAAGGCTCTACACTGCCAGCGCAACTAAGAAGGAAATATATGGCTAGTAATGGCGACACAGAAGAAGTATTTGACGAAGAAGAGCTCGCTGAGGGCTTTGCCGAAGAGATCGTAGGTGAGGAAGACATCGTCGACGACGTTGACGAAGTAGAGGATGTCGTCGACGTCGAGGGAGATGACGTCATTGACGTCGACGAAGGGGTCCTCGTCGCCGTGGCCGTTCCCGAGGAGGACGACCTCGTGGACGACACCGACGTGGAACTCGCCCTCGACGAGGTTCTCGCCGAGACCATTCGCCGTACGAGCACGCCCGAGGATGACGAGGAAGTCATCGGCGAAATCGACACGTTGGTCGATGCAGCCGAGGCAATCCTTCCCAAACAGGACGACGAGTTCCGCTGCACCTCGTGTCGCCTGCTCAAGAAGACGAGCCAGCTCGCGGACCGGACCATGGGTCTCTGCCGCGATTGTGTCTGATCCCGAACGACCAATCAAGCGCGACTCCGAGGATTGATGAGTCTGACGTGAAGGTGGACATCGCCGTCGAGGTGAACCCGCGAATCTCGAAACTGGTGGAAACGGCCACCGCCTCGACGACAAAGCACCGTGGCGGTGGCGAGCTTGTGGCGACAATTCTCGCGGAACGCGATCTCGACGATCTGCTACGCGACGCAGTGTCCCAACGAGGGCTCTTCGTTGCTCACAATGGCGACGAGGTCGTTGGTTTCGCCCTCTGTCGTAATGGAGTCCTAGAGGCCGTCTACGTGGACAGGCGCTTTCGACGCAAGGGAATAGCCCGAACCTTGGTCAACGCAGTTGTTGCCTCATCACGCGAGACGCTCGACGCCTACGCATTGCCCGGCGATAGAGCGACGAAATCGCTCTACGAGTCTTTTGGTTGGAAAGCGCGGCTTCTTACGATGCGCGCCGGTTAGGCGTGCGGCGCGGCGTGCGCGTGGGCGGTGGCGGTGGCGGAACCTTCATCCCGAGCAACTTTGCGAATTCAGGGATCGCTCCGGCGTTCTTCACGGCCATCGTCTTGCAGGCGTCGTCATTCGGAATGCCGTGAGGCTTCACGTTGCGACGTATCGAGGTATCGACGGTCAAGTTGACGATCTCTTGCCACTTCGCGACGTCGAGATCGGCTGTCAGCGCCTCTGAGGTGATTTCGACGACCTTGACAGCCATCTCCGCACTGACTCGCGTGGACATGTCCGGAGGCCGCGCCACGAGACGCAGGGCCTCGGGAACGTTCTTCGACGCTACGGCGGCCTCTAATTTCTCGTTCCACTGCGTGCGCAAGATCTCGAGGCGTGCGCTAAGGCTCGACTGAAGCTCCTTGAGCTGCGTGCGGGCCTCTTCATCAAGCGAGACCGTCTTCGCAGCGGTGACAACAGCGCGGAGGTCACGCAGTCGAAGTTCACGTCCTGCGCCAATCGCGCCGGCAGCCTTGTCCTTCCAGAGGGCCAGATTGGTCTTGGCCAAGAGGTCTTCGGCGATGCGCTCGATGGTTCCCGGATCGATCGTCGGACGGCCCTGGCTGGTCGCGTTCTTGTTCTGTTCGGCAACGGCCGTGCGAACTGCGGGCATCCCGCCGCGCAGCAACTGCTCGGCGACGGGCAACTGCTCGGGGGAGAGGGTGGCGAGAAGCGCGTTGCGGTAGGTGGTCGTCATTGGCGGCGCGACGGGACCCGCATGGCGCTCAGGGCGACCTCCGCGAGCGGGACGCTCAGAACTACGAGCAGGTCGCTCAGTGCTGCGAGCGGGTCGCTCGGTGCTGCGGGCCGGTCCCTCGGTGCTGCGGGCGGGTCGCTCAGTACGCGGACCGCGCTCGGGACGAGATGATTCCCCAGGCGTACGTTCCTTCGACTGGGGACGCCCAGCGGGGCGCTTCGTGGCGTCGCGACGACCTTCGCCATCGCGGCCACCTTCGCGGCGACTGCCGCCGCGTCCCTTGGGAGCGTAGGTGACAACGACATCTGGACCCTGCTTGGCCGTCGGAATCAACTCGACTCGCTCATGTCGGGGATCGAGCGGCGAGGCAGTCTTCGCCGGCAATACCGCGAGGATCTCCATGCCTTCCATGAACTGCTCAACGTCGGCACGATAGACGGTGCCAACGATTGGGCCGCCCGGCACGAGGGTCGTGCTCAGCACGCCCTTTGGGAGTTTCGCTCCCGCGGCACGCCACGTGGCGACGTCCCCGTTAATGCTGGTGATTTCGATCTCAATCCGACGGGACATAGGCAACCAATCTAGTCGGTTTGAAAAGAGCAAATATTTCACTCACTTTTAGACCAAACTTAGATTGCGTTGCATAGCATGGCGTCGTGAGCAACGAGCCAACTGAAGACAACGAAGAGACTCCCGTAGAGCCAACACCTGAGAAGCAGGCGGCAACGTCCATCGCCGCCCAGGCCTTCGACCCAGTGGATCATGACACGCCCGAGACTTCAAGTGAATCTCCGCACGAGACCCCGGACGAGACTTCGGCCAATGCGAGCCACGAACTGTTCCATGAGCCCGTCGCGGTGTCGCCGCCGATCATCGACGACGTCCCTCTGGCTTCACAAGGTAAGTCCGGACGAGCCCCCTGGTCAACACGGATTTCCCTTCTCCTCGTCGCCGCTCTTGTGGGCGGTCTCGCCGGTCATTTCAGCTCCCAGTCGTCGAGCAGCAACGATGGCATAACGATCAACGAAGTCAGCGCCGCTCCTGGCGCGGCGGTGCTGCGAAGCGGACTCAGCGTTCCCAAACTCGTCGAGAAGGTCCAGCCTTCGGTCGTCTCCATCGACGTGAAGGGGAGTGGGCAAGAGGATCAAGGCACCGGCATGATCCTCACGTCGAACGGCCTCGTCGTCACCAACAACCACGTCATCGCCGCCGCGGTCAACGGGGGCTCGATCACGGTGACCCAGACCGGAACGACGAAAAGCCTCAAGGCCACCCTTATTGGCACCAATCCGATCGATGACGTCGCCCTCATCCAGATCGACAAGGCGAAGAACCTCCCGACCGTGACCTTCGGCAACTCCAACCTGCTCGTCGCCGGTGATGAGGTGGTCGCCATTGGCAACGCCCTGGGCCTCGCTGCGGGCACTCCAACCGTGACGTCGGGAATCGTTTCGGCGCTGGGTCGAACGGTGACGGCGGGAACGACCTCTTCCTCCGAGACCCTCAACAACATGATCCAAACAGATGCGGCGATCAACCCCGGAAACTCCGGCGGCCCACTGCTCGACTCGCGAGGTGACGTCGTTGGGATGAACACCGCGGTCGCTGGAACGTTGTCCGACGGCACGAGCGCCCAGAACATCGGCTTCGCGATTCCCGTCGCCACGATCCAATCGCTGCTGAAGTCGTTGAAGGCGGGCGAGAGCGTCGTCAGCCACGGTGCGTTCATCGGTGTCGAGATCTCCTCGATGAACGCGGCCCTGCAGGCCGAATACGGCTTCTCGGTGTCCTACGGAGCGGTCGTGATGAGCGTGATCTCCGGCACCGGGGCCGCGAAGGCCGGCGTGCACCAGGGCGACATCATCATCGGCATCAACGGAACCACCGTCAACAGTGCCCAGGACGTCTCGAGCATCGTCTCCGCGCTGCGTCCCGGGGACGAGATATCGCTCAAGCTCGTGCGTGGCACCAAGACCATCACGCTGAAGGTGACGCTCGGCACCCAGCCCAAGAGCGGCTAGCGCGGCTACATCACGGTGGAGATGCCGCCATCAACGGGAAGTATCACCCCGGTGATGTAGCTCGCCGCTGGCGACGCCAGGAAGATGGCGGTGCCCGCCATGTCCGAGGGGCGTCCGATGCGCTTCATCGGCGCCGCGGCGGCGATGCTGTCGCGAAAGGCGTCGAGCGTGGACTTCATCATCTTTGATTCGAATGGTCCGGGGGCGATTGCGTTGACGGTGACGTTGGGCGCCATGGCCTTCGCCAGATGGCGGGTGAGCTGGTGCACCGCGGCTTTCGATGCCGAGTAGGCGTACGTTTCCATCGCGGGCACCTTGATGCCGTCGATCGATCCGATGTTGATGACGCGTGACGGGCTCTCCGCGCTGCCCTTGGCTTCGAGGAGCGCACGCAGGAATTTCGTCAGATGGAACACGCCCTTCACGTTGAGGGCGAGGACCCTCTCGAAGGCGGCCTCGTCGTACTCTGACATCGGGGCCCCCCAGGTGGCTCCGGCGTTGTTGACGAGGACGTCGAGATGGTGCTCACGGCTCGCAATCTCGCCGGCGAGCCGCTGGCATTCGGCCTCGGTCGACAGGTCCGCGGGCAACGAGATGCACTCGCCGTGCTCGCTCAGCTCCTTCGCCAGAGCGTCGCAGACCGCAGCCTTGCGCGACGAGATGTAGACCTTGGCGCCGGCGTCGACAAAACCGCGCGCGATCATCTCACCGATCCCGCGGCTACCGCCGGTGACGAGTACCACTTTGCCCGTTACGTCAAACAGAGAGTTCATGGGCGAAGTGTAGGCGAGTGGTCAGGAAGAGGTGTGGCCCACGAGGTAGGCCGTACGAGGTCGCGGCAGATCGGGCCGAAGCTCGTGGGCGATCACCAGAGCCTCGTCAACGTCGTAGGCGAGGACGATCTCCTGCTCGAGACCCTTGAACACATCTCCCCACAGCACCCGGAACTCCAGGCGCTCAGATGGGCTCAATCAGAGTCCGACTCGCAAGTTGGTCTTGGCCACTGCGCTGACGTCGTCTTTGGGGGAGGTTGCGTACTGGGCGCGGACCGACCAGACGCCGCTCGAGGTGAAGTTGAAGGCGCACTCGACCTGGCTCTTGGCCACCGATTGGTAGGTGCAGACCAGGTCATCTGACGTCAGTCCGTCAGGAGAGCTCGCCACAATCCTTACGGCGCCCGACGTGTGCCCAGGAAGCACGTCCACGATGACGTTGAACGTTCCGTTGCTCGCGGACGCGGCAGAATTATTGTCGCTGTAATCAAATGAAAGCGTAACTTTTGCGGGCGTCACCGAATCAGCCCCAGCAGGAACCATGTAGATACCAATGCTGGAGGCTACAAACAGAGCAGCACAGAGAAGCCGACGCATGAAATGAGTATAACAAGTAATTCGATCACTAACGCCGATAATGTACGTTATGTAAAGTTATGCAAATATTGACGGATCCCGGGTTTCCCTTGAAATACCGCTCTCCCACTCTCCGCGAACGGCGTGCCCAGCGTGGCTCCGGTGAGGGTTCGTGGCCGCCAACAGTTCGAGGCCTGGGATGTTGTCGTACTGGCGCTCCCGTGATGGCGATTCGCGCAGCCGATTTAACCCTGGAGAAGCCCAGTCAAGCTCCGCTTGTCTGCGAGCGGAAGAAGGAGCCGGGCCGCGGCTATTGAGAGGCAAGAGATACTTCACCAAGTGGTCATCGACGAGTGGCACCGTGGATATCTTTCGTGGTCCTTGTCAGGGGGAGACCGTGAATTGCCGGGTGTTCTAGTAGTTTCGAATCACTGATGCGCGCGAACATCACCCTTACTCCGAAGCAGTTGACTCTGGCCGCCGCGTCCGTGGCGCTAGGAGGAGGAGTTGGAACCCTTCTTCGCGCTCTCGCCCTTCGAATCCAGGACAACAATCGGTTCGAAACCCTTATCGGCGCGGTCCCCCACAACGGGCTCATGAACTGGTGGGGGCATGTTCCCTGGATCCTCGAGATACTCAACATCGCGGGCGTCTATCTGGCCACCCGAATCCTCAGGGGCCCGCTCAAGAACCACGATCCCAACGACTTGACCAGGCTTCTCGTCATCACGGGGTTCTTCGGCGGGTTTACCTCGTACTCCTCGCTGTTCGTGAGCCTGTCCCAGATCTGGCATCAATCGGTGCCCGCGAGCCTGATGGTCGCCGTTCTCGCGGTGCTGAGCGGCGTCGCAGCCGGCTGGCTCGGTATTAGGAAGGGTCACCGGTGAATCTTCTTCTCGTCACCCTCGCCGGTGCCGCCGGATGCGTCGTTCGCTATCTCCTCGAATACGGCGTCCGTCGCCACCATCCCACGCGGCGGCCCTGGGCCACCGCCTTCGCGAATGCCCTGGGCTGCGCCGTGGCCGGCTGGGCCGCTTACCGGCTCGTGGGAACCGTCGACGAGAACGTGCGCTCGGTCGTTCTCACGGGCTTCTGCGGCGGCTTAACCACGTTTTCGTCGGCCTTTGCCATTCCCGCGATACTGCTGCGCGAGCACCACTGGCGCTATTCGCTCGCGCTCGTGGTCTCGACTCCCCTACTCTGCTCCGCGATGTTCTTCCTCGGCGTGGTGGCCGCTCGCTGACTGCCCGTCACCACGCCATTCGAAGAAACGAGGGACGGCGAAACGCGAAGCCTTCGGGCGCGTTGTGGTCCGTCATGGAGAGTCGTCCCAGGTGCCTGGTGATCTCTTCAAGTCCAACGGTCGTCTGGAGCCGGGCCAGGTGGAAGCCTATGCAGTGGTGCTCGCCAAATGAAAAGGACAGTGCCCGGTGCGAGTTCGCCCGATGCACATCAAACTCGTGGGGTCGATCAAATGTCGATGGATCACGATTGGCCCCGATGACCGACACGCCCACGAACTCACGAGGCCCGATTTCGACCCCACCTAGCTCGATCGACTCTCTGGTCCACCGCTCTACGAAAGCCACCGGCGGGATCAACCGGACCGACTCGGAGACCGCTCCCGCGAAGAGCGACGTGTCCGCCAAGACCTCGAGGTAGGCTCCGGGGTTCAACTGCAGGAGCAGCAAGGTGTTCATGATCGACGCCTGAATGGTCTCGATCGCCCCGAACATCACCACCCTCAGCTGCGCGACCAACTCGTCCTGGCTGAGCACACCAGCGGACTCGCCCGCGACGTCGGAGGCGAGCGAATCCGACTCGGTGGAACCCGCAAGACGAGTGCGAAGCAGTTCGTTGAGCTTCGAGCGCGCGTCGTCGGCCCGACGAAGCGGTTCGGGGTCACCCGTGTACTCCATGGCGCCGGCGAAGTCCGAGTAGAAGCCATCGATCCGTCCAACGTCACCCAGGTCCAGACCCAGGACTCGTCCGGCCGTGCGCACGGCGTACGGTGCGGCGAACTGCCTGCCCACCTCGAACTCGTGCTCGGAGGCGAAGCCGCCAATGAGTTCCGTGCTCAGTTCGCGCAGATAGTCCTCGAAGCGTCGCTCCACCTCTCTCGGTCGAAAGGAACGCTCGAAGGGCCCGCGCATCCGCCCGTGTTCTTCTGCGTCGACGGTCAGCATCATGCGCCCGAGCGAGGCCCGCACCATGTTCTGCTCGGACTGGACCGTCACGTCACCACGCGGCAGCAGAAGGTTCCTCGCAATTTCGCGCGAGCTGACGAGCCATCCGCCGAGGTCGGGAATCCACGAGACCGGTTCCGCCCTTCGCAACTCGTCGAGCATGACTTCGCAGTCCGGCGCGGCGAGCATTTCGAGCGTCACCGCCGCACCGAGCGGAAATTGCTCGGCGCGGCGATTGAGCTCGCGTTCGCTGAGATTCGCTACGGGCTGTAAGTCGGTCACTGAATCCCTTCGAACCTCGTGCCCCTGCGATCGCTGCTTCCGCTACAACTTGAGTGGCCCCTGTTCGGCTTCGCTCAGGCCCGAGAAGTCGGCGATTCCCTTTGGAGCGCTCGACATCACCGACGCCGCAATGAGGCCAACGATGAGTACCACCGCCGCCGCGTAGGGGGCGTAGACAGTCGGGGCGGTGACCTTGTAGATGGCTCCGAAGATGGCGGCGGCAGTCACCAAACCACCCACGATGCTCGCGCAGTACAGCTGCCAGGTCTTGCCGGCGCTTCGCAGACCGCGAAGCGCTCCGATCGAGATCAGCAGGTAGATGGTAGCGATGGCGATGGCTCCGTAGGCCGACATCCAACTGAACATCGAGACGTACTCGGGATAGTGAGGAATGGCGAACGCCGTGCTCCAAAGGACCAGCAGGATAACCACCGCGTAGGCAAAGAGCACGAAGTTGCTCGCGCCAATGGGCGTACCTCGCTGGGAGATTCGAGTCAGCTGCTTGGGCAGCCGCTCGTCGCGCGCTAGGGCGAAGACACCCCGCGAGGCCGAGACTGCACAGCCAATCAACACCGCGATCATGTCGAAGACTACGACCAGTTCCACGAGTCGGCGAATGCCAACACCGGCGAATCCACCAGCGGACTTAGGTCCCGCGAGCGTGAACAGAGGTGCGCCGGCGTTCTTTCCGATCTCGCCCAGGTTGAAGTGGAAGCCTGAGACCTGCGCGAACGTACCGATGATGTAGAACCCGGTGATGGCGAGTACCGAGATCAACACCGCGCGCGGGATGTTGCGCTGGGCGTGCTCGGTCTCCTCGCCGAGGTTCGCCGACGTCTCGAATCCCGTGAACAAGAGCACACCGTAGAGCACCCCGAAGAGGACGCCCTTCCAGTGCGTGGGCGAGCTGCTGGGCGAGAATCCAGTCGTGATGTGGTGGAGACCGCCGCTCTTGATGATCACGAAGATCGAGAAAACCAGCACCACCGTCACTGAGATGAGGGCCAGCGTCAGCTGCACACGTGTCGAAAGTGCCACGCCCATGTACATGATGAACGCGACCAAGGCAAAGAGGATGATATTCCAGACGAAGATCGGGAACGGCTGCTTGTTGAACTCAGAAAGGATCGCGTCGTGAATCGTCCCGCCGATCATCGGGAGGATTCCAGCCCCCAGGGCGAGGATACCGGTGTAGTACAGCCATCCGGCAGCACTGCCCACTCGGCCGCCGAGGCCGTCGGTGACGTAGTCGTAGAGCGAACCGGCCGCCTGGATCTTCCTCGTGTACTCAGCGACGATCCAACCCAGTCCCAACACACCAATTGCCGCGATCAATACCGAGAGCGAGGCGGCGTTGCCCGCACCGTTTCCCGAGGCGCTGATGATCCCGACTACCAAGGGGACCAGGAAGGCGATCGAGAACACCGGTCCCATCAGACCAACCGATTGCGCGACGGCGTCGATCAGCGTGAGCTTCCTCGCCCCTCCGAGCTCTTTTTTGTGCGACGAATCCCCAGCCATTTTCCCCCCGAAATAATTATCAGACAGTGCGCCGCCACGTGCGACCACCCCGAAACCGTACGGGTTCAAACAATTGAAGTCAAGCAATCAGCTCAGGTTCGCGATACCGGCGAGTAACCGTGAGCACACAACGCCCACTTGGTCGAGCTCGTCGGCGAACATCGACGGCTTGAAACAGAGCGTCGAATAACCATCGCGAACCTGCTGCGCGGCGCCGGCGATGGCCGCGTCGAGGTCAGCTGTCGAGGTCGAATTGACGAACTCTCCACGTATGCCGCCGACGAGCTCTAGGTCCGAGAGGGACCGGCCGGCTTCGCCGAGGGCTTGTTCAAGTTCCACCATCTCGGCCGCCGTCGGACGACCCAACGGGTTGAATCCGGCCCCATAGGCCACGAGGCGGCGAATGACCGCGCCGTGCAGGGTGCTGCCACCGAACCACAACGGCGGCCCTCCTGGGCGGAACGCCTTGGGCTCGATGTACACGTCCTCGAACGAGTAGTGGACGCCGCGAAAGCTCGAGGGCGAATTGGTCCAGACGTCGCGCCATATCGCCAACTGTTCGTCGAGGATCGCTCCCCGATTGCGGAACGACACGCCGAGGGCACGGTATTCCTCCTCGTGCCAGCTCACCGTCGGCAGCACGACGAGCCGTCCGTTGGACAGCAGGTCCAACGTCCCGAGGTCTTTGGCGGTGATCAAGGGATGACGAAGCGGCGAAATGACCGCTCCGAGCACCAGCCGCAGCCTCGTGGTTCGAGACGCGATCGCCGCGAGCAGCACGTACGGACTCGGCCACGGCGTCGAAGGGTCCTGATTGCCCGGCATAGCGTAGTCGCGCAAGTTGAGCGGGAGCCCCTTCGAGTTCGACGAGGGGCCAAGCGCCACATGATCGCTGATCATGACGCCATCCACGCCGAGCCGCTCAACCTCGACCGCGAGATCCACCAGATCGTTCAGCAAGGGCGTTGGCCGCAACGTCCAGTTTTCGCTCAGGACCATCAATGCCCGGGGCGGACGGGCAGACCTTGAGATGGTCACAACTCACACGGCATGGACGGGCCAGCTCGACTGCGTGCGACGGCGCGACTACTTCGCGCTCGCACTCTCGACCAGCCAACGGAAGGTGGGATCGGGCGCCTCGAGCAACTCGGGATGCCACTGCACGGCCACGACTTCGCCGTCGGTCGTCTCGATGCCTTCAATCACACCGTCTGGAGCGAAGGCACTCGCGACGAGGCCACCGCCAAGCTGCTGGACGGTCTGGTGATGCAGCGAGTTGACCGAGGCGTGCTCTCCAACCAGAGAAGCGACGATCGTGTCGGGAACGCTGTCGATGTCGTGGGTGGCGCTGCGGCCGTCTACGTCCCACTGGGGATGCCCGGCTCCGTCATCGAGCTCGACGTGCTGGTTGAGACTTCCTCCGTGGGCGACGTTCACCAGCTGGAATCCCCGGCAGATGGCGAGCACGGGGATTCCCTTGCGCCGGGCGGCGGCGTAGAGGGCCAACTCCCACACGTCGCGATCGGGCTCGGTCTGACCGAGATCCTCGTGGGGCTCGGCGCCGTACCTCGAAGGCTCGACGTCCGCTCCCCCACTCAGGACCAGACCGTCCAGATGAGCGACCATCTGCTCCACATCGGCGTCGCGGGTCAACTCGACCGGCAGCCCCCCCGCGAGGGCGATGGAACGCGGATAGTCGGAGAAGTGAAGGTCGAACGTGATCCCCATCATTGCTTTGGGGACGAACTCCCCCAGGGCCTTGGCCGGCCAGCGACGGCCCGTCACGCCTATTAAAGGTCTCGTCATAGGCTCATATTACGCATCCGGGGCCAAAAACGGGTAGCAAATCGTTTGGTTGCGAACAACTACACTCCTTTTTGACTAAAGGGAGACCGCCTTTCATGGAAAACTTCGCAGCGACCATCACCTCGCACGATACCTACGTCGAGGGCATCCCCCACGAGACGTTCCGCGAGCTTCGGGCCACGAACCCGGTGGCGTGGACCAACGAGCCCGACGGCGGACGCGGCTTTTGGAGCCTCACCAAGTACGAGGATGTCCTCTACGCCAGCCGCCACACCGAACTCTTCTCCAGCCGCATGGGAATCCGCATGGAAGACATGGACGAGGAGGAGACCGAAGCTCGTCGGACGCTGATGGAGATGGACTCGCCCGAGCACACCCGCCTCCGCCGTCTAGTGTCGCGGCCATTCACGCCGCGCGCCGTGCACGGCTACGAGGACTCGGTGCGCGAGCTCGCCCGCGAGGTCCTCGACAACTTGAACGGCGCGAATGAATTCGACTTCGTCAAGAGCGTGGCGCGGGAGTTGCCGATGAAGATGCTGGGCCGCCTCCTGGGCCTGCCCGACGAAGACCTCGACTGGCTCGTAAGCCGGGGCGACGCCTTGATCGGCAACACCGATCCGGAGTTCACCGACTACGTCGTCGACCAGACCGACACCAGCGCGTACCGTCTGCTGCCCTTTCGAAGCCCCGTGGCCTTGGAGTTGTTCGAGTACGCCCAGCAGGCCCTCGAGCAACGCCGGATCACCCCCACCCACGACGTGCTGAGCGCCCTGCTCGAGCCCAACTCCGAAGGCGACCGCCTCGATGACCCGACGTTGAAGAACTTCTTCACCCTGATGGTCGCCGCGGGCAACGACACGACCCGCTACTCGATGGTCGCCGGGATGCAAGCCTTCATCGAGCGGCCCGAGCTCTTCGCGCGCCTGCCCCTCATGGACGACGCCGAGCGCAAGGCCCTCGTCGACGAGGTGCTGCGCTGGTCATCGACGACGATGCACTTTCGCCGCACGGTCGTCGAGGACACCGAACTGCGCGGGCAGCAGCTGAAGAAGGGTGACAAGGTCGTTCTTTGGTACGTGTCGGCGAACTTCGACGAGGACCAGTTCAACGATCCCTTCACCTTCCAGCCCGACCGCACCCCCAACGACCACGTCGCGTTCGGGCTCCACAGCGCCCATCTCTGCCTCGGGGCGCATCTGGCGCGACTCGAACTACGGGTGATGTTCGAAGAGATGGCGAAGGCCTGGTCGAGCGTGGAGGGCAACGGTCCCTCCGAACGATTCCGCTCCAACTTCATCAACGGAATCAAGAAGCTCCCGGTGAAGGTGACCTGGCGCTAGAGGAACGGCAGGTACTCGCGCACTTCCCAGTCCGTCGTCGCGCTCAGGTAGCGCTCCCACTCGGCGCGTTTGACCGCGAGGTGTTGTCCGACGAGCATCGGACCCACGGCTTCGACGAGTTCCTGGTCCGCTTCGAGCGCGTCCAACGCGTCGCCGAGCGACATGGGCACGCCCACCGTCGCGTCGATGGTGTCCAGACCATTACCGGTTTCCGCAGGTCCCAGGAGCAGCTCGTTGACGAAACCGAGTCGCGCCGCCTGCAGGATCGCCGCCAGCGACGTGTGCACGACGGCGCCGCCGTCGCTGAGACGGTGCTCGAGACGCGCGCCTTCGCCGCGCTCGGGTGGCACCCGAACGGTGGCGCCGCGGTGGTCGTAGCCCCAGTTGGCCCAGTAGCCCGACAGGGACGCCGGACGCAACCGCTTGTAGGCGTTCACCGTCGGTGCGCAGAGGCCCGCGAGGCCTTGATGGTGAGCGAGCATCCCCGCCACCGAGTGCTTCGCGAGCGCCGAGAGGCCGTCGGCGCTCGCCACGTCGTTGATCGCGTTCTCACCCGACTCGTTTCGAAGCGAGATGTTGAAATGGAGTCCCGAGCCGCCGCGGTCCGAGAGCGGCTTTCCCATGAAGGTCATGAGGATCCCGTGCTGGAAGGCAATCTCTCGGGCGAGAACCTTGAACAGGAATCCCTCGTCCGCCGCTCGAAGCGCGTCCGAGTAGCGGAGCGTGAACTCGAACTGGGGCGTGTCGTACTCGGAGTTCACCGACTCCAAGGGGATGTTGGCCTGCTCGCACGCCGCCCACACGGCATCAATGATGCCCCGCGGGTCGACCGCAGGGCCCGTGCCGTAGACGAAGGCGCCCGGGGTGTCGAGCGGCTTCCATCCCCCGTTGCCGTCGTCTTCGAAGAGGTACGCCTCGAACTCCATCCCGACGAACGGTGAGTAGCCGAGCGCCTGCCAGTCGGCGATGGCGCGCTTGAGCGCGGCCCGCGGCGAGACCTGGATGGGGCCCGACTTGTCGACGAGGTCGGCGACGACGACCTTGGTCCCCGCCTCCCAACCGGGACGCAGGTCGTCCATGGAGTACGTGGCGTCGAGGTCCGGAAGTCCGTCGTTCCAGCCCGAGCCAGGGGTGTTGGGCGTCATGACTCGGTCGTAGCCCAGCGACCACATGCCGGTGCAGTGGCGAACGCCGCGGTCAGCGAGCGACGCGGGGACGTACTTGCCGCGCGCGAGGCCCAGGTGGTCCGGCCACAGCACTCGAAGTCGATTGAATTCCTCGCCCATAACGCCCCCTTCTTGATTCTTCGGGAAAAGTAGCACCCGCAGAGATGACAGTGACATTAGAACTTACTATCCTGAGGACATCATTTAGGCACAAACGATATTGGGGACGATGTGGAATTTCGGAGAATCCTGCTGGACGGTTGCGCCACCGAGGTCGTCGTGGACGGCGACACGCTCGTCGCGCGCGACGGACGCCGGGTCGAGGCCTCGAGCGCCACGCACCTGCCGCCGGTGTCGCCCACCAAGATCCTTTGCTGCCACCTCAATCACATCTCGAGGGTCCGCGAGTTCGGTATCGACCTGGCACCCGCCCCCACGTACTTCCAGAAGCCCGTCTCGTCGCTCAACAGCCACGGAGCAGGCGTGGTGCGGCCGTCGAACTGCAGCTACCTGAACTACGAGGGGGAGGTCGCGATCGTTATCGGACGCACCGCCCGCAACATCGCCGTCGCCGACGCCGCCCGGTACATCTTGGGCTACACCGTGTCCAATGATTACGGGCTCCACGATTTCCGGGACACCGACGCCGGATCCATGCTTCGCGTGAAGGGTGCCGACACCCTCTGCCCCATCGGCCCCGGACTCGTCACCGACTGGGACTTTCGCAACAAGTCCATGCGCACGTCGGTCAACGGAATCGTTCGCCAGGATGGGTCGACAGAGGAGATGGCCTGGGACATGCACTACCTGGTCGCCGACCTCGCGCGTCTCATCACCTTGGTCCCAGGCGACATCATCCTCTCGGGAACGCCGGCGATCTCGCGCCCGGTGGTGCCGGGCGACGTCGTGTCGGTCGAGGTCGAGGGACTCGGAATCCTCACCAACCACATCGTCGAGGGTCCCGAGCCCGTGAGTGACGAAGTCGGCGCCCAACCAACCGCCAGCGAAGAGGTCCTTTCGACTGCCTTGGGCGGCGACTGGGAGTTTCGAGGCCAGCGACGCCCCTTCTCTACGCCCAAAGAAGATCTGCCCTTCCCTCGAGTACGACCGAAGTTCCAGTCATGAGTGCCTCCCCCCGCGTCGACGTGGACGGCGTTAGCGTCTCGCCGGATCACTTCATCAACGGTGAGCGAGTCGCATCCGCGACCACGTTCGAGGATCGTTCGCCGCTCGATTGGCACTGGCGGCTCGCCGACGTCGCGCGTGGCGGAGTCCGTGAGGCGGACCTCGCCGTCAGCGCGGCGCTCGAAGCGTTCCACGATTGGTCATCTCTCAGCACGTATCAGCGTGGCATTTACCTCGACCGGCTGGCGGACTTGATCGACCGCGACGTCGAGAAGATCGCCCACGTGGAGTGCCTCGACATGGCCATGCTCGAAGAGAGCCTGCGACTGCGCGTCATTGGCCGTGGCGCGCGCAATTTCCGTGCCTACGCCGCGCTCGCTCGCGACTACGAGCCACGCCGCTGGGACTCGAACGGCACGGAGAACACGGTGCTGCGCATGCCCGCGGGGCCCACCGTGGTCATCACCCCGTGGAACGCGCCCTTCATGTTGTCGACGTGGAAGTGCGCGCCCGCCTTGGCGGCGGGTAACACTGTGATCTTGAAGCCGGCGGAGTGGTCCCCGCTCAGTTGTTCGATGCTCATGGACCTGGTGCAAGAGGCGGAGTTCCCCCCGGGTGTCTTCAACGTCGTCCAGGGACTCGGCGAGGAGGTCGGCTCCGCGCTCGTGAACGACCCACGAGTGCGAAGGATCTCCTTCACCGGCTCGCCCGAAACCGGGCGCATCATCGGAGAGGCGGCGGCGAGGAATCTCGTCCCATTCACCGCTGAGCTCGGCGGCAAGGGTCCGTTCATCGTCTTTGCCGACGCCGACCTCGAAGCCGCCGCCGAGAAGGGGGCCGTGATGTTCGACGACGGAGGACAAGTGTGCCTCGCGGGCACTCGGCTCATCGTGCAGCGAGGTGTGCGTGAGCGTTTCATCGAACTCTTCGAGGTCGCGAGCGAACGTCACGTTCTCGGCGACAGCCGCGACGTCGCCACGTCGGTCTCGCCGCTCATCCATCCCGACCACCTGGCACGCGTGAGCGGCTTCGTGGAGCGCGCCAAGGCCAGCGGTGACGTCATCCTCTTCGGCGGCGAGGTCGACCGTCCCGACGGCCTCTGGTACCGCCCGACTCTGATTGAGCCGCTCTCTAACTCGTCCGAAGTCGTCCAACGCGAGATCTTCGGGCCCGTGCTCACGCTGCAGGCCTTTGACGACGAGGCCGAGGCCGTCGCGCTCGCGAACTCGACCGCCTATGGACTCTCGGCGATCGTCTACACGAGCAGCCGCGATCGGGCGACGAGGCTCGGCGCGGCGCTTCGCGCGGGCACCATATGGGTGAACTGCTTTCTCGTGCGGGACCTGACCGCCCCCTTCGGAGGAACCGGCATCAGCGGAATTGGCCGTGAGGGCGGCGACTACGCGCTCGACTTCTATTCAGACCTGAAGACACTGCAAATCAAGGAGGGTACAACCCATGGGTGAAATCATTGGCGCGGGGCTCCTCGCGCACGTCCCAACCATCGTTCTGCCGGATGAGACACGGCGCGAACTCAATCACGGCAAGGAGATCAGCCTCTACACGGGGCTGCACCAACTGCGAAAGGAAGTCTTCGACGTCTTGAAGCCCGACGTCGTGCTCGTCTTTGACAGCCACTGGTACACGACCGTGGAGTTCGTGGTCACCGCCCACGAGCGCAGGATGGGCTTTTACACGAGCGACGAGCTGCCGCGCGGCATGTCGAGCGTCCCCTACGACATGCCCGGCAACCCAGATTTCGCACGACTCATCGGCAAGATCGCCGACGAGACCCCCGAGTGCTGGATAACCGCGATCGACAACGAGCACCTTCCCAGCGCCTACGCGACCCTCAACTTCCTGCCGTTCCTGCAGGGTGAGGAGGCCTGGCTCTCGCTCGGGGTCTGCCAGACCGCCGAGAACCGCGACTTCGAGACCGTCGGCAAGGTCGTCGCCGAGGCCGTGCGCCAGAGCGACCTACGCGTGGTGCTGGTCGCGTCGGGCGCCTTGAGCCACACGTTCCACAAGCTGCGCGACCTGCGAAAGCACGAAGCCGCCGGCGAGGAGCACATCTTCTCCGAGGATGCCCGGCTCTGGGACCACCGCGTCATCGATGCGCTGGTGCGCGGCGATCACGCTCAGGTGGTGAACGAGATGGACGAGTTCATGTCAGTTCGACCCGAAGGCCACTTCGGCCACTACCAGATGATGGCCCACGCTCTCGGCGGCGTCGACTGCGTCGCGCCGGGTCGCATGTACTCCGAGTACGAAAACTCCATTGGAACCGGTCAGGTTCACATTTGGTTCGATCGGCCGGCGACCGGCTGGACGGGAGCTTCATGAGCATGAGGGGACTACCCTTCCCAAGGACCGAATCGGGCCGCGCGTCGCTCCTTCCACCGACGCCGTGGCACTACTCGGGTGACCTGCTCACCGTTGAGTACCGGACCGACCCGAAGAACGTTCGGGCGGTCCTGCCCCCCGACCTGGAGCTCGTGCACGAGGACGAGGACCCCGGCGCGGTCGCCTTCATCTGGGCCGATTGGCAGAGCTGCGGCGACGACGGCGCGGAGCTGCTCGATCCGGTTCGAAGCCAGTACAAGGAGGCGTTCGTCGTCGTGCGTTGTCGCTACGAGGGCAAGGTCTACAGCCGCTGCGTCTTCATCTGGGTCGACAAGGACTTCGCCCTCGTTCGCGGCTACCTGCAGGGGTACCCAAAAAAGATCGGCTCCATCCACCAGACCCGTCCCATCACCGCTGGTTCCGCCGGTCCGCGCCTCGAGCCCGGTGGCAAGTTCGGGATGACCCTCGCCGCGAGCGACCGTCGACTGGCGAACGCCACCGTCACCCTCGAAGGTCCCGCCTCCTCGAACGGATTCGTGAACGGGCACCCCATGGTGCACCATCGATGGTTCCCGCGCATCGAACTCGACGGCGTTGATTCGCTCAGCGAAGTGGTGACCATGTCGGGGACCAACGTCGAGCTCGGACCGGTCTTTGGTGGATCGGCGACCCTGGAACTTCTCGAGTCGCCCACCGAGGAACTCGCACTGCTCGCCCCCAAGGAGATCCTCGGCGGATACTTCCGAACGGTGGGTACGACCTTTGCGGGAGGACGTACACTGCACTAGTCCTATGAGCCGCCGCATATCGTCCTCCACGCCATCTGAAGTTCTTCAGGCCGAGCGAGATATCCGTGCCCGCCTCAAGGGCCAGCACTTCGACTTCACCGCGATGAGCGCTGTCTCGAACGTCTACCGCGCCGGCACAGCCGTGCGCAATCACATGGAGCGCACGGTGCTCGCCGAGTACGACCTCAGCTGGGTCGCCTTCACCATTCTGTGGGTGCTCTGGATCTGGGGGGCCCAGGAGACCGGGCACGTGGCGAGCGAGGCCGGCGTCACCAAGGGAACGCTCACCGGAGTCATCAAGACCCTCCAGGGGCGGAAACTGATCCGCCGAATCCCCCACAGCGACGATCGGCGCCGCGTCTCGATCAGCCTCACCGCGAAGGGCGAGCGTCTGATCGAGGAGCTCTTTCCCGCCTTCAACCAGCACGAGCGCGAAGCGGTCAGCGCCCTCAACGCCACCGAGCAGCGAGAGCTCGCCCGACTGCTTCGAAAGATCACCTACAACGTCACCGAAGAGCCCGACGCGAACTGATCCGAAACGGCTAACGGCCCGCGGCGTCCTCGGTGGAGATGAGATGACGAGCCGCTCGAGCCTCGTCGACCCGTGACACCGGCGTCGACTGGGGCGCGTGGCGCAGCGCCTCGGGATCATCGATAGCGCGCTGGGCGATGCGCTCGATCGCTTCGGCGAGCGACTCGAGGGTCTGGAGGCTCTCGGTCTCGGTGGGCTCGAACATCAGCGCCTCGTCGACGATCAACGGGAAGTACACCGTTGGCGAGTGGAAGCCCTCTTCCAGCAGCGCCTTCGCGACATCGAGCCCGCGCACGCCGTACTTGGACTTGAGATTCGACGCGCTGAGGACGCACTCGTGCATGCAGACCCGGTCGTACGCCGCGGGAAGGGTGTCGCGCAGCCGATGGCGCAGCCAGTTCGCATTCAGGACCGCGTGCTGGGCGACCCGCTTAAGCCCGTCGCCGCCGTGGACGTCTATGTACGCGAGCGCTCGAGCGAGCACCATTGCGTTGCCGTGCCACCCGTGGACCCGGCCGATTGAACTCGACGGCGTACTCCATTCGAAGGCTCCGCCGACGCCCCGGGTGGCCTTCGGGCCCGGCAGGAAGTCGGCGAGTCGCGCCGAAACTGCGACGGGGCCCGCGCCCGGCCCTCCCCCACCGTGGGGGGTCGCGAAGGTCTTGTGGAGGTTCATGTGGACAATGTCGAAGCCCATGTCGCCCGGTCGAACCACGCCGAGGATGGCGTTGAGGTTCGCACCGTCGTAGTACAGCAGTCCGCCGACGTCGTGCACCGCCGTCGCGATCTCCGTGATCTCCTCTTCGAAGAGGCCCAGTGTGTTCGGGTTGGTGAGCATGATGCCCGCGACGTCGGGGCCGAGCGCCGCCTTCAGGGCTTCGAGGTCCACAAGGCCACGCTCGTTCGACGGAATGGTCGTCACCTCGTAGCCGCCGAGTGTCACCGACGCGGGGTTGGTGCCGTGCGCGGAGTCAGGAATCAGAACCCGCTTTCGCGCGTCGCCATTCGCCTCGTGATAGGCCCTCATGAGCAGCAGCCCCGTCAACTCGCCAGCGGCTCCCGCCGCGGGCTGCAGGGTCGCGGCGCTCATGCCCGTTATGACGCACAACTTCTCCTCCAGCGTGACGAGGAGCTCCAGCCAGCCCTGGACCAGCTCTGCGGGTGCGCCGGGGTGGACCGAGTTGAGCCCTGGATCGGCGGCGATCGCGTCGCAGAACTTGGGGTTGTACTTCATGGTGCATGAACCGAGCGGGTACGCTCCCAGGTCGACCGAGAACTGACGGTGCGACAGTCGCGTGAAGTGGCCGACCAGATCGCGTTCCGAGACCTCGGCCAGCGCAATGACCTCGGGATTTCGGTGCTCGGAGGGAACAAGCTCGTCGAGCGACGTCGCGGGAACGCCGGTCGTTCGCAACTGAAACGCGGAGCGGCCCGCGACCGACATCTCGAAGATCGTTGGCTCCGTGTCGTGCCCGAGTATGGGTGCCGACGCCGCGCGGCCGCCCGGGAGAGCCTGGGACCTCATGAGTTGACCGCCTTTCGAAGCACGTCGACGTAGTGTTCGATCTGCTCGCGGGTCCTTCGCTCGGTGACCGTGACGAGCAGGACGTTTTCGATGCCGCTGTGGACCGATACGTCGTCGCCGCCCGTCAGCGCCGAGACGGCGAGACCGCCGAGCACGCCGTCGCCGGCCATCCGGCTCAACACCTCGGTGGCGTTCCTCGTGAGGCGCAACGCGAACTCCCGGAAGAATGGCTGGCTGGATGCGGCGGTCACGCCGTCGATCTTCAGCGCCTCGTCGCACAAGAAGTGCGCGCCCTGGGCGCAGCGCGTCGCCACCTCCCTCAGTCCATTCGTCCCGAGCCAGCCGAGCTGGATTGCCGCGGTGACCGCCATCAGGGTCTGATTGGTGCACACGTTCGAGGTCGCCTTCTCGCGCCGGATGTCCTGCTCGCGGGCGCGAAGGGTGGTGACAAACGAACGACGGTCGTTCGAGTCCACGGTCTCTCCAACGATTCGACCCGGCAGACGGCGAATCTGATCCAGCGTGCACGCGAACAGCCCGAGGTAGGGGCCGCCGAAGGCCAGCGGAGTTCCGAAGGGCTGACCTTCCCCGACAAAGACGTCCGCACCCCACTGGCCCGCCGTCTTCAAGACGCCGGCGGCGACGGGGTCGGCTCCGAGCACGAACAGCGCGTCGTGGCTCGTGGCGAGGCTCTTCGCGACGCTCAGGTCCTCGAGGACGCCCAGGTAGTTCGGATAGCTCGCCACGATGGCGGAGGCTCCCGACACGTCGACACTCCCCCAGTTCGTCACCCCGTCCACCAACGGCACCTCCACGATGTCGTGTCCGGTGCCGCGCGCGAACGTGCGCGCCACCTGTCGCCAGTGCGGATGCACGCCCGACGAAATGACCATCTTCGAGCGACCGTTCGCTCCCGACGCCATGTTGAGGGCCTCGACGAGGGCCGTCGCCCCGTCGTACAGCGACGCGTTCGCGATGGGAAGCCCGCTAAGTCGCGACACCACCGTTTGGTACTCGAAGATCGCCTGGAGCACGCCCTGGGCAACCTCTGGCTGATACGGCGTGTAGGCCGTGACGAATTCGGACCTCGAGCCGAGCATCTTCACGACCGCGGGAACCTCGTGGTCGTAGGCTCCAGCCCCGGCAAAACACGTGAGGTTCGTCGCCTGGGCCTTGTTCGCCCTCGTGTAGCGCGCGAACACCTCGGCGACGTCGGGCTCGGTCTGCCCGGGCTCGAGGTCGAGCCCCTGCGTGAGGCGCACCGCCGCGGGAATGTGGGCAAACAGTTGCTCGAGCGAGTCCATGCCGAGAAAACCCAGCATCTCCTCGAGGTCCTCTGTCGTGTGGGGCAGATAGTCGGCCACGTCACTTTGCCTTTCGTACGAAGGGAAGAGGAACAACCGTGGCAGGAACTTCGCGACCACGCATCTCCAACGTCACCAGTGAGCCGTCATCTAGACCGCCCGTCAAAAGCCCCATGCCAATGCCACGCTCGAGCACCGGCGAGAAGTTACCCGAACTCAGCGTTCCCACCGTCGCGCCGCTACAGACGACGCTCGCCCCTTCGCGCAGCGGCTGACGGCCTTCGACCATCACGCCCGTCAAGAGACGTGACGGGCCCCACTCGCGCTCGGCCACGACGGCCGCCCGTCCGCGAAACGTCTCCTTGTCCCAGCCAATCACCCAGCCGAGCCTCGCCTCGAGCGTGGTGGAGGTCAAGCTGAGCTCATGGCCGTAGAGCGGTAGAGCGGCCTCGAGGCGCAGCGTGTCGCGCGCGCCGAGACCCGCTGGCGTGATGCCGGCGTCGACCAGGGCCCGTAAGAGCTCGTCAGCGACCTCGTTAGGAGCGGCGATTTCGAGGCCGTCCTCTCCCGTGTAGCCCGTACCGGCGACCCGCACCTCGACGCCTCGATAGTCGAAGCGCGTCACGCGAAAGCGCCCGATCTCTGCGAAACGCGGGTCAACCTCCGCGACACGTTCTCGCGCCTTCGGGCCCTGCACGGCGAGCACGCACCTCTCGCGCGTCACGTCGATGCCCGGAAGGGCTGACGTCACGCCGGACGTGTTCGAAGCGTTGGGCATCACGTCAAACTCGTTCTCGCTCAGCCACCAGACGATGATGTCGTCGACAACGAACCCGTCGTCGTTGAGCAAGTGGGTGTACTGCGCGCGGCCAGGTCCGATCTTGCGCAGATCGTTCGTGAGGGTGTCTTGTAGCGCGTCGAACATCTGGATCCCGTCACAGCGCACCGTGCCGAGGTGGCTCACGTCGAATACCACCGCGTCCCTGCGACACATCAGGTGCTCCGCGACCGTCCCCGAGGCGTACTGCAGTGGCATCTCCCACCCGCCGAAGGGAACGATCTTCGCCCCCAGTTCAACGTGAGTTTCGTACAAAAACGGGCGTCGATCAGTCACAAAACCACTCTACGCTGCGAGATCATCCAGGGATCCAAGGTCGTGCCGCTCCATCAGGCGAAGGAAATCGCGTTGGTAGACCACCAACAGTTGAACCTCGGGATAGAGGCTGCGGAACCGGCGAATCTTTTGATTCTTCTTGGTCACGAGACGCTGTTCGAGGACGGTGAGCTCGATGAACAGGTCCGGTCCGTGGAGGTAGAAGTCGGGGCGAAAGGCCCTGATGGGTTGGCCGCTCTCGTTCCACGCGAGAGGAAATTCAACCGGCTCGTACGACCACTGGTGCCCGTACAGGCTCAAGAGATTTGCGAAGAGTTGCTCGCTGGGATGGGCGAAGCTGCTACTGGAGTTACCAGTACTGCTGGGATGGTTCGCGCGAGCGCCACCATCCAGAGACGGGGTCGTCACGCCGAACGATGCTCCTTCTCCGACGTTGAACGTTGGTCCTCGCGGATGGTGGTGGAGAGTTCGGCCACCACATTCGCCAGGGGAACAATATTGAAGACACCCTGACCGCCGCGAAGCAGGTCAACCAGGTCACCGTCGTCGCGGGCGAGCACCGAGCCGGCGTCGCTCATGACCAAACTGCTGGAGGCGAGATCGGCGCCGAGTGAGTTGCGCAGACATTCCACTGCCTGGCGCGCCCGAGAGAGTGAAACACCCGAGTTGAGAAGGGATTTGATGACCTTTACCTCGAGGACGTCACTGTACGAGTACGTGCGCTTCGAGCCGCTGCCCTGAGCCGGGGTGATCGAGGGCGTAACCAACTGTGTGCGCGCCCAGTAGTCCAGCTGCCGGTACGTCACGCCAGTGAGGCGGCACACCGTAGGGCCACTAAATCCAGTTGTTAGAAAATTAGTCATTGCAAAATCCTCCCGACCGAGGTCTGACCAGATTATCCCGTAGGACTACATCATTGTAGTTATGTCGGCGTCTAATCCACAAATAAATCTGGGCGCCCGAGCGAAGTTGAGGATGCTTCGGCGTGCAGACGAGGAGGAATCCGCCCGGCCCGGCGGGCCAGATACCCCGCCCGGACGGCATCGCGGATGGCTTCGGCCATCATCACGGGCTCGAGGGCCCGGTTTATGGCCGACGCGGCGAGGACCCCGTCACAGCCCAGTTCCATGGCGAGAGCGGCGTCCGAGGCAGTGCCGACCCCGGCGTCGAGCAGGACGGGCACACTGATCCTCTCGGCGATGAGCCCGATTGCGTGAGGATTTCGTATCCCGAGTCCCGAGCCAATGGGCGATCCGAGGGGCATCACGGCGCAGCAGCCCAACTGTTCGAGGCGCTGAGCCACGATCAGGTCATCCGACGTGTACGCCCACACCTCGAAGCCCCTTCGAACGAGTTGGTCGGCGGCGACCAGCGTCTCGGTGGTGTCGGGCAGCAGCGTGACGTCGTCGCCGATGACCTCCAGCTTCACCGAGTTCGTCTCAAACGCCTCGCGGGCCAGTTCGGCGACCTTCACCGCTTCCGCGGCACTGTAGCAACCGGCGGTGTTCGGAAGAAGCGAGAAGTTCAGTTTCCTCAAGAGGTCGTAGATCGAACCCTCAACCGAGGGGTCGACACGGCGCAGGGCGACGGTGGCGATGGTCGATTGCGACGCTCGGAGCGTGGCCTCGAGCACGTCCATCGATCGAAATCCGCCGGTCCCCATCACCAGCCGCGACGGGGAGCTAAGGGAACCAACACTGAAGAGATCATCCACTTCCTCAAGCGTACCAAGGAGTTCAGCGCCGTTACTAAGGTTGAGTGGTGCAACCAGTCACGGCGCTTACAATTGCCGGATCCGACTCTGGGGGCGGAGCCGGGATTCAGGCCGACCTACGAACGTTCAGCGCGTTCAGGGTTCACGGGACCTCGGCGATCACCGCGATCACGGCGCAGAACACCGTCGGTGTCTTCTCCGTCTGGAACTGCGAGCCCGCGCTTGTCACCGCCCAGGTGAACGCCGTTCTGGAGGACTTCGAGGTGGCGGCCGTGAAGACAGGAATGCTCGCCCAGCCCGCGACGGTCGAAGCGGTGGCGGATCTCGCTCGCAACGGAGTTCTCGCCAATCTCGTCGTCGACCCGGTCCTAGTCTCGACGAGTGGCCACTCGCTGATGAGCGAAGGCGGCGTGGTTGCGTACCGCGAGGCGCTGCTCCCCTTCGCGACCATAGTGACACCGAATCTGCGCGAAGCCGCGCTGCTGTGCGGACTGGACGTTCGCGAGATCACCGACCTCGACGACATGGTGCGCGTGGGCCGAGCGATCCTCACCTACGGACCGTCCTTCGTGCTCGTGAAGGGTGGCCACTTCGCCGAAGGCAGCATCACGCAGCGCAGCGCGCCCGACGTCCTCGTCACCGCGAGCGACATCGTGCTGTTTGACGCCGAGCGGATCGAGACCGTCAACGACCACGGTACGGGCTGCTCGCTGTCCGCGGCCATCGCCGCCGGGCTCGGTCTCGGTCGCTCGATTCCTGAGGCCACCCGCGACGCCAAATCCTTCGTGCTCGCCGCGCTCGAGGGCGCCGCCTCGTGGAAACTCGGCCAAGGTCGTGGTCCAATCGACCACTTAGGATGGAACGGTGAGTAACAGACCCCAGGCCCCTCTGACCACCACAACCAGCATTTGGCCAGCGGCGGCGGTTCTGGGGATTGCCGTGGTGATGCTCGCGGTGTTCATGCTGATCAACCTGGTTTCGAACCAGACCGTCACGACCACGACCACACTCCCGGTGGTCGTCGGCGGATTGCAAAGCGAGCCCTCGGGAGCATTGCTGGGCAGCTGCCGCCAGCCCGGAACGCCGCCCTCCAATATCGTGGGCGCATTCTTGCTCCCTGAGAACACCCGGGCCAACGGGGCATTCCACCTGCCCAACGGCGGCGCGGGAGACTTCGACTGCTACCGCTCGTTCATCACCAAGGCGAAACCCAGCCAGCTGCTCGGCTACTACGCCAGCCAACTCGGCGTGCGCGGCTGGAACCTCTTCTCCCAGGGGTCGAGCACCGGTTCACCCCAGGACTTGTTCCAGAAGGCCGGTTCGGACACCTTCTACTGGATCGTCGGCGTCACGGTCGATTCGACCAAGCAGGGCGAGACCTTCTGGACGTACCGGATCTACCAGAACTCCGAGACGATCTAGACGAGCACCGGCTCTTTGATGTCCTGGTCAACGGTCACCCACGACCAGAGTGCCAGGTTGATCGGGTAGATCACGTAGCCAATGCGCGTCGCGGATGCCACGCACATCATCACGAGGAAGACCAGGCTCAGAATCGCGAGCAGTTGCGAGAGCGAGAGCGGCCAGTGGTTCTTCGAATACCTCGCGACGAAGTAACCAACGACGAGGAAGCTCAACGGCGCAAGGATGTGCCCCATTGGAGGCCACCACGTCGCCAGGACATGTCCCGGCAGCGCGCTCGCGGCCGGAGAAGCCACCCCGGCGAGGCCCAAGGGGAACGCGAGCACGTTGGTGACGAAGGCCCAAGGGGCCTTCAAGGCAAACGGCGTGATGGTGACGAACACGATCGCCGCCACCCAGATTGCGACCCGGCGCCACGCCGATCGCCCCGAGGGGTCCCTCGCCACCAGGAGAGCTCCCACCGCGAGCGGCCACGCGGTCAGCTTCATCGCGGCCGCCACCCCGAAGCTCACGCCCGCGGCGTTACTCGATCTTCGTTCCAGGCACGCGACACCGAGCAGCATCAGAGCAAGAATGGGCATGTCGTCGCCGCCAGTCGACAGGAAGAGCGCTCCCGTGGGCAACGCCAGCAACGCCTGGGCGACTCGGATCTTCTTTCTTCGCGACGCCTTCAACAAGAACAGGGCTGCGCCGCTCGCGAGCAAGGTCATCAGCGACATGATGATCCTCGCGTCGGTGAGTCCCGAGCCTTTGTGGGTCTCCGCGGAAGGCAGTCCGAAGACGCTCATCAGCGGGAAGTACGGAAAGAACGATTCGTACGCGGGAAGGCCCTTCACCTCGTCGATGATGCGCCCGTTATGGTCGTACGCGCGGTAGGGGTCCTTTCCTTGACTCAGATACGTCGCCGAGCGTTCGATCACCGAGACTTCGGGCTGTGCGAAGCCCATCGCGGGGTCCTGGTGTCGCCAACGGGTCTCGAGCCCCAACGGGACCACCACCGAACCGAAGATCACGAGCGCCAGCAGCGCCACGCGCACCGCAGTCTCGCGGCGCGGCTTGATCCTCGACAGCGCCAAACCCGTCACCGCCGCCGCGGCGTAAGGGGCGAACGCCAGGTAGCCCCAGTGCCACTGGGCGACCTGGCTCGAGGTCCATCCCAAGGTCAGCGCGAAGATCGCCGAGATCGCGTACAACACCGCGTCGCTGCTCAAACCATTGAGCGCTACCCACCATTGAATCGGCCGGGTGCGCAGAGTCGAGAGCCGCGCCAACATTTCATCAAGTGTACTTTGCGCCCTTGAAATGCTGGCCTTTCCTGAACCGACTCTTCTAAACAGCGCGCCGCAACGGCATGTAGGTCGTGACCGGCAGATCACTCTTCAAGAAATGGCGCAGGATCCCTACGCTCTCCTTGGTTCGTTCCTTCAAGACCGCATGGGACGCGGCGGGGACAATGGCCAGCTGGGCACCAGGTATCGCCTCGTACATCGAGCAAGTGTGCGCCAACGTCGCGACGTCGTCATCGCCTGCCATCACGAGCACGGGCCTCGAAATGGTCGACAGGTCGCTGAGGCTGAGCGTTGGCTCGCTCGCGAACATCCGGGCAGTCTTTTCGAGGATTACCTCAGCGTGACCCAGCCCCTCGGGAGAGTGCTTGGCGTACTTCAGCGCCCAGGCGTCGAACTCAGGTGTGCCGACGCGCATCCCCGCCATGGGCATGAGCCCGTTGAAGTGGTAGTTCGCGCCGATCACCGCGACGCGCTTCACCAGGTCCGGACGTCTCATGGCAGCGAGCAACGCTACGTTGCCGCCGTCGCTGTGGCCTACGAGGTGGACGCGGCGTTCGAGCCGCTCGAGAAAGGCGATGGTCTCGCTCGCCATGTCGTCGTAATGGAAGGGCGCCGGCGTGTCGCGGGTCCTGCCGTGGCCACGACGATCGAACGCCGCCACCTGGAAGTCCTTGGAGAGTCCAGGGCCGATCGAGCGCAGCAGGCTGGCGCTGCTGCTCATGCCCCCGTGGAGCAGCACGACGGTGCTGCCCTTCTTCCTCGGAAGCTTCACCCACGTGGGGTGTCCATTGAGATCGATGGTGGCCATAGGCGCATGGTATTGGATAAGTCATGAAGCCGCGAACTGAACGTAATCTCTGTGTATGCGATCTTTCGTCGTCAGCGAAGAACAAGGCGTCCTCAGCTGCGAGGTGCGCGCCAGTGAGGCCACCGCCCAGGAACCTTCGGACGTGCTGGTCGCGGTTGAGTTCTCGGGTGTCAACTACAAGGACGCCCTCGTCGCGAGCGCCCACAGTCGGGTGCGGCGACTGCCCAGCCTCGTTGGAGGAGTCGACGCGTCCGGCACCATCGCGACCTCCGATGATCCGAACTTCCCCGTGGGCACCAGGGTCGCGGTGCACGGAGACGACCTGGGCGTGGCGCGCGACGGCGGCTTCGCCGAGTTCGTCTTCGCGCCGACCCGGTTCCTCAGCCCGCTCCCCGAGACCATCTCGAACCGTGACGCGATGGTCATCGGCACCGCCGGCTTCACGGCCATGGCGAGCGTGCTCGCCCTCGAACATCACGGGCTCGACCGCACGGGCGAGATCCTCGTCACCGGCGCAACCGGCGGCGTCGGGTCACTGGCGCTCACGTTCCTGAGCGCGCGCGGCTACCTCGCCGTCGCTTCGACGGGCTCACCCGAAGAGTCACGATGGCTCTTCGAGCGTGGAGCCGTGCGGATCATTGGCCGAGAGGACATCGCCGACCGGCCGGACCGGGTGCTCGCTGGCGAACGCTGGGCCGGCGCCATTGACTGCGTGGGCGGCGAAACGCTGCACCACATCCTTCGCTCGCTCCGTTACGGCGCGGCCGTGGCGGCGAGCGGACTGGTGGCGAGCCCGGACCTGCACACGAACGTCTATCCGTTCATCACGCGAGCCGTAAGCCTCATCGGCATCGACGCGGTGGAGGCGCCCGAGACGACCCGGCGCCGGGTGTGGACGGCTCTCGGGGGGATCGCGCCGAAAGTGGACTTCACCCCCCTGGTCGACCGCACCGTGAGACTCGAGGAACTCGTGGACGCTCTTGATTCGATTCGAAATGGCAAGACCCGAGGCCGGATCCTGGTGACTCCGACCTCGAGCTAGATGCCGTCTTCGCGCTACTGGTCAGCGACGATGGATCCAATCCGATCACCGATGGTGGGATCACGCTGCACGAGGACCATGGAGTAGAGCGCCGCGATCACGATGAAGATCAGCGCCGCCCACGGGTACCAGTTGTAGGGCTGGGACTGACCGGGCTTCGCGAGGTAGTACAGCGGCACGCCGATGGTGAAGAAGCCGACGATCGGCAGCACCCCGTGGCGGAACCAGTTGAACAACTCCGGGTGGTGTCGTCGGTAGTAGAACGGAAGCGCCAGATGGCAGAGCGCGTAGACGACGAGCACCAGGATCGTGCCGAAGGTCGAAGAGTAGAAGAACATGTTGATTGCGCTCATTGGCCCGGAGCTCGAACCACCGATGATGTGCAAGATTCCCCACACAAAGATGATTGAAGTCGCAATTCCCAGGAAGACCAGCAGGGCGTTGACGGGCGTGCGACGCTTCTCGTCCACCTTGCCAATGAACTTGGGCACGAGGCCCTCTCGTCCGGCGTTGAACACCAACCGGGCCTGGGAGTTCGTCCCGGCTATCAACGCACCGAGCGTCGACGTCAGACCAGCCAGATAGGCGAAGAACGCCAAGGCGCCGAGCGCGCCGTGCGCGACGTTCAGGAACGGAATCGCCGCACCGCTCAGATTCCCGACGTTGTTGGAGAATCCAACGACCGTCGCGTAGTCGAACAGCACGTAACTCACGATCATGATGGCGATGGACGCGAAGACGGCCTTCGGAACTGCCTTTCGCGGATTAGCGGTTTCCTCCGCGAGCGCGGCCGAGTTCTCCCAGCCAATGAAGAGGTAGACCGCCAGCGGGAAGCTCACCGCGAGACCCTTGAAGCCGTTCGTGATGTGCTTAGGCTCGAACGGGGCCAGGGTGATGTGGCTGCGGAACTTCACCAACGCGATGATGCTTACCAGCACCAGGACGACCATCTCAAAGGCGAAGAAGATCCCCGCAATTTTGGTGGAGATCCTGATTCCACGAATCATCATCAGCGCCGCGAATACCAAGAACGCCAGCGTCCAGATGATCCACGGGACGCTCTCGAGACCCTTCACGTTGTAGTACTGAAGGACGATCTGGAAGAACCCTCCCGAAATGGCGATCACCGACGCCATCGCCGCCATGTAGCCAACTCCCGTGAGCAGCGCTGTCGTGACGCCCGTTCTGCCGCCGAAGGTCTTTCCCACGAAAGTGATGAACCCTCCGGTCGACGGGATCACCTTGGTGAACTCAGAGAGCGTGTTGCCGAGGAACAGAATCGCGACGCCCGCGACGATGATGATCAAAGGCGAAGCGAGCCCGGCGTTGTACGCAAGGAAGGCTCCACCGAAATAGAAGCTCATCGCCGGCCCAATATTTGCCATCGTCGCGGCGGCGATATCGAGCGTGCCGAGAACACCTTGATGTAGTCGCTCGTGCTCGCCCGCTACAAACGGAACTTTTGCGCCCAGTGAGTCAGACGTGAAACCTTCAGTCATGCAACCCCCAAATCAATATGCCGGCGTCCGTGCCGCTGGACCGCCGTCGCGTCACTAGCAACGTTGAACAAAAACGTACATGATGCGCCGTCCAATTGCTGACTAGTACGGGCCCAAACCTTAGAGCTCTATCAGTAAAATGGGCTGACCCAGATGGTTCCGGTATTGCACGGCTGCACCGCGTACGCGGGCGTCACCGTGATGACGGGGCCACCGGTCTTGAGCTGCACGTTGAGCGTCGTCGCCGACGCGCACGTCTCGGTGCCGACCGGAACGTCCGAGTAGCCGAGCGAGAACGACATCGTCGAACCATCTCGAAGTGTGAGCAGTTGCGCCGGCTCGTTCGCTTGGCTCGTCGGGAACTCCACGGGGTTCTTGTCGAGGATCCTCGACTTGAGAATCGCGCCGGTCTTGTCCTGCAGCGTGAGCAACGGATAGCCGTCGACCGTGCACGAGCCGCTCGTGGTCTTCGTGAGCAGGATGCTCGCGAAGATCGTTCCCGCGGCCCCCTGGCCCTGGTTGAAGACGCCGTTGAAGTCGTTGGCCGCGCACGTGGTCCCGGCGGGCTTCAGCGTCGTCGACGTGGACGTCGAGCTCGACGTGGATGTGGAGGAGGTTGACGTCGTTGAGGGACCGGTCGAGTGGCGACTAAGGGTGAAGATGACAACGAATGCGGCGAAAATCGCCAGCAATTTGAGCGCGCGACTCACTGATTGAAGTCCTCGGGACGGACATTGTCGAGAAAGTCACGAAGTTCTGCGACCAACTCCGCCTCGTTCGGCTCTTCATCCGTTTCATCACCCTCGTCGTCGAGGCTCATCACCTTGCCCTGCTCGTTCATGAGCTGGTCGCTCACCAGTATCGGAGCGCCGGCGCGCAGCGCCAGGGCGACGGCGTCGCTCGGGCGCGCACTCACATCTATTTCGACGTGATCGCGCAGCAGCTTCAGATTCGCGTAGAAAGTGTTGTCCACCAACTCGGTGATCTCCACCGCGAACAACTGCGCGCCGAGGGCTTTTATGACGTTGCCGAGCAGATCGTGCGACATCGGCCGGGGCGTCTCCACATTTTGCAGCGCGTAGGCAATCGCCGTCGCTTCGGGGGCGCCCACGAATATCGGCAGCACCCTCGGTCCACCTAGTTCTTCCAAAAGCAGCAGCGGCGTCGACGATCCAACGTCAACCCTCACCGCGCGAAGTACGACTTCAACCATGCTTCCAGCCTAGACCCCGCCGGCGGATTAATGGCAGTCTCAGCGACCCAAGTAGTCGCGCAGCGCCCTATTGAAGAGTTCGCCACGCAGGGCGCTCACCTCGCGGGCCACCGCCTCGGCGGCGTCGTGCGCCTGATCCGCGCTGAGACCGCTCCCCTGGTCGCGAAGCGGCTGGGTGAGGTCTTCGAGGATCCCGATCTCGCGCTCGACCACCCGGCGCAGCGAGCCGAGCAGGCGAACATCCGCGCCACGCTCAATGAGGGGCGCGGCACTCTGGGCGATACGAAGGTCGAACTCCGTGAATGCGGTCTCGTTCGCCTGAGTGATCGGCACCAGGAGCCCCATGGAGACCAGCTGATTGACCGCGGCCGGTTCGAGGTCGCAGGCCTTCAAGAACTCTGCCGTCGTGAGGAACCGCCCTTTCGCCACGCGGGCCTCTGGCTCGGACGACTCCGATGCGGACGGCGTGGGAGGATCGGTCGCCTCCGTCATCACGGGCGACGGCACCGGGATCGACACCGCATTTGCCGCGGTGCTTCGCGCCGCATGACGCGTTGATGGCTGTGCCGCGACGTCCTTCAAAAGTCCCTGCTCGATGAGTCGAAGGCGCACCACTCGAAGGGGCACGAACTCCTCCTGAGCGAGGCGAATCGCTTCGCGAAGGCACTCGACATCCCTCTCCGAGTACAGCCGGTAGCCCTTGCGGCTGCGCGACGGCTGCACCAGGCCCTTGTCCTCGTAGTAACGAATCTTCGAGAGTTCGAGGTCGGGCACTTCCTGGCGCAGAAGAGTGTGCACCTCGCCGATTCGCATGGTTCCCTGGTTGGCGCTCACTGCGTTGCCTCCCAGAAGACCAGCTTGAACTTGCCGATCTGAACCTCGTCACCCGAGTGCAGCGTGGTCTCCTCGACGCGCGCTCCGTTCACGTACGTGCCGTTCAGGGAATTGAGATCGCGAAGCGTGATGCGCCCGCTCGCGGTGCGCGTGATGATCGCGTGATGGCGCGACACCGACACGTCGTCGAGAAGCAGATCGCTCGCCTCGTGGCGTCCCGCGGTGGTCACTTCGTTCGTCAAAAGGATGGGGCTGCCCGCTTCGGGTCCCGACGCGATGACCAACTCGTCGCCGTGCGCGCCGCTCGAACCCTGGGCGACGCTCGTGTAGGGAGAGTCGGGTGCGGTGACGAACGGGACCGCTACCGTCTCTGGCGAAGTCGCTTCATGTTGGGGCGCGCCGCACGACCAACAGAAGTTGGCATTGGCGTTGAGGATCTCCCCACATCGACGGCAGTTCACGGGACTCACAATAGTTACCTTTGCGGGCGCTCGTCAGAGTTAGTTATTGGTGAGGGTTTGGTAGCCCGCGGCGTCGAGCAATCCGTCGTAGTCGCCGCTGTCGCTCGTCGTTATCTCGCAGATCCAGCCCGCGCCGTAGGGATCGGTATTCACCGATTCGGGTGATGAGGCAAGGGCGTCGTTCACCGCGCTCACCGTTCCAGAAACCGGCGCGTAGATTTCCGATACCGACTTCGTCGACTCCACCTCGCCGAGCGTACCTCCGGCGCTGACGGACGATCCGACTTTTGGCAGTTCGACAAACACGACGTCACCGAGGGCGTCTTGCGCGTAGTCGGTGATGCCAATCCGCACCACGTCGCCGCTGGCCTTGGCCCATTCGTGGTCGCTGGAATATCGGAGGTCGGTAGGAATCTGCATAGTCATGAAATCTACAAGATTCCTCGACCTTGGCGCCCGGCTCGAAGCGCGGCGAGTCCCGGCCTGACGTAGCCGAACAAAACGAGCCAGGACAGCGAAAGCCCCAGGATCCCCAGTGCCCAGCAGGCATCGCGCACCAGGTGCTGCCAGGACGCGAGCGCGGCATGATGCGGATTCGTGGTGAGCAGGAAGAGCGGGAACGTCGTCATCAGGGCAAAGGTGGAAACCTTGCCCCACCACAGGACGTCGATTCGAGCCGCCCCGAGCGCGGCCAGGAGCAGCGTCAAGGCCGAGACGACGATCTCTCGCGCGAGGGTGCAGAGCGCGAACCACCAAGGCACTCCCGACGCGCCCGCCACCGCCAAGAGCCCGACCATCACGAGCAACCGATCCGCCACCGGGTCGAGAATCTTTCCAACGTCGGAGACCTGATGGAGTCGGCGCGCCAGGTAGCCGTCGATCCAGTCAGTCGCGCCCAAGAACCCCAGGAGCCACGCCGCAATGGCTCGGTGATCGGTCGAGAACAGCAGCCAGAGAAACATCGGCAGCAGCGCGAGGCGAACCAACGTCACGACGTTTGGCCACGTCAACCATCCGGCGTCGCCGACCGCTTCGTTGCCCATGCACTGAGCGTATTACTCAGGCGATGGTGATCGAGTTGTCGAGGTAGACATCCTGGACCGAATGCACGATCAACGCGCCCTCGTCGATCGGTCGCTGGAAGGCCTTTCGCCCGACAATGAGTCCCTGCCCTCCGGCCCGCTTGTTGATGACGGCGGTTCGCACGGCGCCGGACAGGTCGTCCGTCCCCTTCGATTCCCCTCCGGAGTTGATCAGCCCAATCCGCCCGGCGTAGCAGTTGACGACCTGCCAACGGGTGAGGTCGATCGGGTTG
>PKWY01000035.1 GCA_003132205.1 Acidimicrobiaceae bacterium | reverse complement strand
TAACTCCTAATGCGATCGGCTCGATGAGATGTTGCCCGGCATCAATCGGGTGGAGATCGCAAAGGCTGGTCCAACCCCTTTCTTCACTCGAGGGCCAACCGACTCTCATCCGTCCTTTGACCACCCGAGCCTCGGGTCGGCGCAGCGTCCCGTTCGAAAGCCACCACATTGCGCCATAACTCCTGATCGTCTTGGAGAGTTGATATCAATCAACTGGCCGAGACAGACACGATAGTAAATTATTACTCTCTTTTTAAGTTTTCGATCGTGGTCCTAATCTCCTGATGGAGTTCTAATTTGATGCTTGCGATGAGCATTTAGGGTCCCTCCGGTCAATGAATCGTTTACTAGCCTTACACAAGAATTTCCCGTAACAAGACCGGTTCAACGATGTGAAGTGTTCGACCCTGTGGATCACAGATTGCGTCGGCTCGCTTGTGTTCCTTGGCTGAGAGTCTCGAAAAAGAAAAGATAGGTAGCTTTGAAAAGTTCCGACAGAAAAGATTCGAACTCGACCGTTCGCACCAGGTGGTGGAGCGTTCGTCAAAATTCGCTGAGGTTGACTGCCGCGTTCGTCGTAGTGTCTGCGTGCGCCGTTCCCAGCTACGAGGCGGCATTTGCCTCGACTCCGAATAAGGGCTCCCAGAGTTCAGGAATTTCATCAGTCGCATCATCACCACTGGCGGGCTCTAGGTCTTCTTCCGCACCAACGGTCGCAACCTACCCAACCGGCACCTCGAACAGCTCGGAGCCTTCAGGCGAAGCACCTCCGAGTTCGACGGCAATGCCCGGCTACCAGCAGAGTTACGTCAATGACTTCGCCGGTACGTCGCTACCTTCCGGCTGGGGCGCCTTTAGCGGGAAACCAGGCTCCGACCCAGGTGCGCAGTGGGCCACGAATCATGTTCAAGTGAGCGGAGGACTACTGCAACTGAATACTTCGCAAGACTCGTCGTACAACAATGAGTGGGTTTCCGGTGGCCTCTGCCAATGTGGTCACGCCCAGACCTACGGTGCCTATTTTGTGCGATCCAAACTCACCGGCCCCGGTCCCACGCAAGTTGAGTTGCTGTGGCCGACCGGGAGTTGGCCGCCAGAGATCGACTTCAACGAGACCTATGGTGCCACCGATTCCTCAATGGCGACAGTGCACTACGACGCCAACAACGACCAGTCTCAACAAACCGTCAATATAGACATGACTCAATGGCACACCTGGGGCGTGATCTGGACACCAACTTCGATCACCTACACAGTCGATGGAAGCGTTTGGGGCAGCGTCACCGTGCCTTCAGAAATTCCGAATCAACCGATGACGCTCGACATTCAACAACAGACCTGGTGCTCCTCGGGTTGGGCTTGTCCAACAGCCACCCAGTCAACTCATGTGGACTGGGTGGCTGAGTACACAGCAGGTTCCTCCAGTCCGGTCACCACAACCACAGCGGCATCGAGCGCGGTCACCACGACAACGACGAAGAGGTCGAGGCCCGTCACCACGACGACGACTGCCGTGTCGAGCCCCGTCACCACGACGACGACTGCCGTGTCAAGCCCCGTGACCAGGACGACGACGCAATCGAGCGCGATGGTGGCGAGCCCAGTTACGCATGCGCTGGTTTCAGTGAGACCGTTCCCGTCAAACTCTTCGGCGATCTCTTCGGGACTCAAATCTCAAATCACGAATCTGGCAAAGATGATTGATAACTCTAACGACTCCAAGGTGTCGCTGGTGGGCTTTAGCGATGTCATGGCGAGTCAAGCGAAAGCTCTGGCGGTCAGCAAGGCACGGGCCGTGACTGTGGCGAAGTATCTCAAACGGCAGTTGGCGAAACTCAAAGACACAAAGGTCCGGATTTCGGTAGCGGGTGACGGTAGCTCGCACCCGATTGCTTCCAATGCGTCGTCATCCGGGCGAGCCTTGAACCGTAGAGTTGTGGCCAGAATTGGCTGATGGCAAGAGGGAATTGTCCTGCAGAGACCACCGGTCAACGCCCAACGCCGACTCCCATTTGAGGTCGACTACGGCGAGGTGATCTCTGGGCCCCTGTCGAGCGGCGAACGATTATCACGATCGAGAACCTCACCGTCAGAGTGTTGGGAGGAGGCAGCGCTCGCTCCACCAAGAGTGGTGGTCGACGGCTGGTCGCGAATGCTCACTCGACCCCTGCTTCACCGCGTCTCTGATTCCCAATCGCTGAGCAGACGCGACAGCTCATCGGCTGACGTGAACCTGGCGGCATGTATCCCCACCGACGCGGCCGCTTGCGTGTTCTCGGTTCGATCGTCGATGAACAGCACGGACTGCGGCGATGCGCCCAGTTCTTCAAGTACCGCTTCGAACACGTCAATGTTGGGTTTGG
This sequence comes from Acidimicrobiaceae bacterium, assembly GCA_003132205.1. Classification (GTDB taxonomy): domain Bacteria; phylum Actinomycetota; class Acidimicrobiia; order Acidimicrobiales; family RAAP-2; genus RAAP-2. Next base: position 10,843 of record PKWY01000035.1, on the reverse strand, counting down.
CAAGTTCCAGGCGGCAACTGAAGAAGCGGCGATCGAAGTTGCTGGACCACCTGCTCGCGTCGATGGCGATGGCGAGCGACTCCGGGGCGTTGGAGAGCAAGGCGAGCTTGGCGCCCGCTTGATTCGCGAACTCGAGGAGCATCGGAAGCGTCCTCGCGTTGAGTGTCATCCACCCAGCGATGTCCACTCGAACCATCTCGTTCACGAGAGCGGGCTCAGTCGAGAGGTCGCGGTCAAGAACCTCTGACCAGTAAGCATTGTCGGACTGGCCGAGATCGTAGGGCAGGCGGAATCTCCAGTACCGCTCGCGAAGCTCATCTGGCTTTTGTCCGGCGAGACCCGCCAGCTCCAAGATGGTTTCGCTTGACAAGGGCGCTGAGATCACTTCGCCGTAGTCGACCAAAATCCAGCGCGTCACAGTGTTCCGCAGCTAAGCCCAAGGTGCCCCACCTGCTGGAGTGCACCGCGAGCCTCGTAGGTATCGGTCACCTCTACATATCCTTAGAAGGTTCGCCCGAGATCGATGAGGCCATTGAGTTCTCCAGACAAGTCCGAGTTGATGTCATACCAGTCGACTTCGCCAATTGCCATGACCAGAGTGTACGGTCGAGCCCCGTTCGAATCAGGCCTTGTCCCGCCCGAGCGTGTAACGCCCGGGGAACACCCGCGACAGCGATGGGGCACCCGGGTCGTACCCGCGCACAACTCGGGCAAGGCGAGCTTCAGCCCAGAGCGACTGGCCGCGCGACGGGCGCTTCGAATCTCCGATCCGATCTCGACTGTGGCGGCTTCGTGCTCACCTCGGGCGAAACGGGCTGAACCGCTCCAGTTCACATCATCGTGTCGACGAAGTCCAGCGCGAGTCGCACTGTGACGATCCCGTTGCGAGCAGTCGTTGTGATGTGCGAAGTCCCCGGAACTGAACATCGATCCACCCTGCCGTCAGTGACGTCTGAATCACTGCCCGGAAGTGGCGCTCGCGATTGAGTTCAGGTCGATCACCGACTTGGCAACTTTCGCCGGCGAGTTCGTCTCGACAATGAGTTGGCGATGGTAGGCGCCTGGCGTCCGTGTTGAGAAGGAGATCTTGACCTTGATCGATGCTCCCGGAGCGATCAACGTCCCGACCTTGGGCAAGCCGGAGGCGGAGAACGGCGCCACACTGGGGCCGTGCGAGGCGATCCTCGCCGCCGCCGAGCCGAAGTTGGTGAAGGTGATCGTCGACGTGACCGGACGGGACTGACCAATGGTGTAACCCGGCAGAGTCAGTCCGAGCGTGGAGGGAGTCACCCACGGACCTGAGGCTCTCGCGACGCCGTTGAGAGTGAAATCGCTTTCGCCGACCGACGTCACCAACCGCAGAACGTCACTGCGAAGCCCGGGCGATCCAGTCGGTTTGAAGGTTGCCGTCACGAGGAAGGTCTGGCCGGCGCGAACCGACAACCTGCCGCGAACGAACGCGGGCGCCGTGGGCGCGACCCTGAACTGCGACGTCCGGGTGCAGAGGCCGCAGCCGCCGGCGCCTGCGAGGACGGTGAATGCACGCTTCGCCACGAATGGGAGCGTCGCTGTCGACGCCGTGCCAATGTTCGTCGATCGAAAGGTCGTCCCGCTGCCGGTCACGATGGTCGGGGCGTGCAGGCCGTAGACCTTCACCCGGTCGTCCATAGTCGGGACAAAGAGTCGGTTGTCGCCCACTCCAGGAGGGGTGAACTTCATGCCGTCGCCCAGGGGCCACTGATTGATCAACGTGAGCGTTCCCGGGTTGGCGTCGGTGCCCGAAGTCGGCACCGCGTTGTAGGCCTGGAGCTCAGCTTCCCCGGCCCCACCGTTCTGAAGTTGGACGATCCAGACCACGGCCGAACCTGGCGTCGTGCCGTTCGACGTGACGATGGGCGACGAGGTGCCGAACCCGACCGGCTGGGGCCCCTTTGCGACGAGATCGAGACCGAACGATGAGGAGGAAGTGGAGGGCTTGGTGACGTGGAAGACGTTGAAGTCGCCCTGGGTACTGTTGCCGAGCGACATCGTGCCTCCGTCGGAGGTTGGGACGTAGATGAAGCCCCCATTTGCGGGCCATACTCCCGGCGTCGCCCACGCACCGCCATCGGGCCCCTGCTCAGCCAGCGCACCTTCATCGCCGGGTGAGACGCCGCCGAGGCTGTTCGCGTTGAGGAGATAGACGTAGCCCTCCTTCCCGGTCTGGACGAGAAGGTGCGGGTACGTGGATGTGGCGAACTCGCTCGGTAGCAGTACCGGAGCGCCAGAGCCGAAGTCCAGGTCGTTCGTGTCGAGCGTGGCGGCGTCATAAGGCGTGAAGAAATCGGTGAGCGCGAGCGATCCGTCCTTCTGCGCCTCCAGGCGAAAGACTGATTCGCCCAGAGCCCCGGTCGTTGGAGGAGAGCCGCCGGCGATGGTGCCCGACGGCGACGAACCGGGCTCAGCGTTGCCCGAGGCGCCAATTATTTGGCCCACAGCATCGGAAGCAAAGCCCCCGCCCGCCTGCCAGATACCCGCTCCGTTGTCGGTGTCGGAACTGACAGCGGACCACAGGGCCGTCAGATGGCCGGTCTCCGAAATGCCGGCGACGTAGCCCTGGTAGGGGTACGTGTCGCAGTAGCTGCTGAAGCCGAAGTAGATCACTCCACCGGTGAGGGTCAGCGCGACGCGCTGGACCTCGTCGTAGGCGGTGAATTGGGCGCTCGGGTTGTTCTGAGCCGTTCCCTCAACCTCCACCGGGAAGTTGGGTTCTTCCTCGCCATCCGTCGGGTTGAGGGCGTGCATGAAGTAGCCGAGCGTGCCGTTGGCGAGTTGCTCCATGGCCACCACGTAGATGACCCCCGTCGTGGGGTCGACGGCGGGGGTCGAGGTAACGCCGATGTACGGTTCCAGGTCGGCGCAGCCCCACGCGGCGAGCGAGGCAACGGTCGGTTGGACGCTGTTGAACGGCTGGGCGCCGACATCGGCGCCGACTTGCACCGCCCATTGACGTCTCCCGGTGACCTGGTTGATGCCGTAGACCCAATTCCTCTCGGTCGCGATGATCACGTTCGAGCCATCCATGACCGGTTGGGCGTACACCTGACCGGCTACCGGCACGGTATACACCAGGCCGAATCCGTCCTTGGTGACGTTCGTTGGAGTCAGCAGCGACGCCTCCGGATACCAGCCATCGCGAGACAGGCCGCCACGATTGGTGCCCTCGTCAGCCGTCGACGCCGAGGTGTGGAGCGTTCGTCCCTGTTGGCTCGCCGGCACGGAGACCCGGGTCGCCGCCGCCGTTGGGAGCGTTGATGAACAGAGGGCAATAGCGCAGCAGACAAACATCGCAACCACTGAGATCTTCGTCTCGCGCAATCCGCAACCCCTTCCCTACCATGAGTGCCGTCACACTTAGATCTGTTTCCACTACTGCCGCTAAATCCTGCGGAATCGGGTCGAGAGGGGTTGTACTGCTCACCCGAGGGACTCGAGGAATTCGCGACCTCAATCTAGTCCCGCCCGAGAAGGCGGCGCCCGCCCATGGCCACCGTAAGGACGGTGACGGAATGTTTGCGGCGCTCCCCATGAGTTCGCCGGGCAATCGGAGGCTTCGAAGCGACTCGCTCGATTGGGCTGTTCTCCCGCCATCGGGACTGACCCCCTTCCCACGGCGATGAGATTCTCATTGTCATCCATCGAGCGGAGGGAAGTGTTGAATCGCGCATTGTTGATTCGGCGAAGCGTCGGGATCGCCGTGATTGGCGGGAGCATTCTTCTGTCCTCTCTTCCGGCGACACGTTCGATGATGCTGCCCTCACAACCTCCATCTTCAGTTGGGGTGGCGACCGACATCGCGCTGCCGTCGGCGGTCGCGAACGCCAGGTTCGTTGACCAGAGGGGCACTCCAGAGACGCTTGGCGCCCTGAAGGGTATGACGGTGTTCCTCGTTCCCTACCTGACGTTATGTGGTGCGACGTGTCCTTTCACTACGGGGAACTTGCTGCAGTTGCAAGCCTTGCTCACCAAGGACCAGGCCCGCAACGTGCAGGGCATTGGCATCGACATCGATCCGTATCGCGACACCAGAGCGCGAATCGCAGCATATTCAAGACGCATCGATGCCAACTTCCAACGCTGGACCGAGTCCGGTCCCACCTCAACGCCCCGCATCACGCCGAGCGAACTCGCTTCCTGGAACCCAGTCGGACACGGCGAGCTCAACGCCAACCTCTTGGATGTCGAGAAGTTCCGTAGCTGGACCGCTCAGATCGTGCCCCAGTCATCGCCACCCGAGACCGACTCCCGAGCCCGTTGGGCTACGTAATCGTCGCGATGACGTGTCGGTTCTTGGCTTGCTCGGCCGCGGTCTCACCCGTTGATCCCGGGTTGGCTGTTCCATTTCCAATCGCCGTGATCGTGTAGGCGCTCACGCCGAGAGACTTCAGCTGCGCTTCCAGGAACGTTTCCACACTGGTTGCCCGTTGCTCGCTCAGAGTGAAGTTCGCCGCCCATGCCGACTCATTCAGCTGATTGGCGGCTGACAGAGTGTCGCCGTAACCCACCAGCGCGATCTTGGTATCTCTATTGGCCTTGATCTCCCTCGCGAGGCTCTCGATCTGCGCCGTCAGAGCAGCCGAGAGCGCCGAGGACTTCACCGCAAAGGCGCTCAGCGTCACCACCGCATGGATTGCCGGCTTCACGACCACCTTCTTGACCTTCCACTGGGCGAAGAGGGTCGTCGACGAGGTGAAGGGGAATACGGCTCCGTTCGAGTAGCTCGACCCGGAGCCGTTCCTCGCGGTGTTCCAATGAGTGAAGGTGTAGCCCGTGCGCCGGAATCGATTGGGCGTAAGCGCGGCTGGAGAGCTTTCACTCTCCGTCGCCATCACGCCGGTGCCACGGTTGGCGTTAAAGGTCACACTGTTCTTCTTCGTCTTCTTCGCCACCTTTGACCATTGGGCGTAAAGAGCTACGGACGAGGTGAAGGGGTACTTGGCGCGGTTCGCGAAGTTGGATCCGGTTCCATTGGCGGCGGTGTTCCACTGAGTGAAGGTGTAGCCGGTGCGCCTGAATCGATTGGGCGTAAGCGCGGCTGGAGCCTTGCCCCTTTCAGCCGCCATGGTGCCGGAGCCGCCATTGGCTTTGAACGTCACGGCATGTATCGCTGGTTTCTTGGCTCTCTTCTCGACCTTCCACTGGGCGTAGAGGGTCGTGGACGAGCTGAAAGGATAGGTGGCACCGTCCGCGAAGTTGGACCCGGATCCATTCGCGGCGGTGTTCCACTGAGTGAAGGCGAACCCGACTCGCTTGAATGCGTTGAGCGCGAGCGCAGTTGGCGCGCTCTCGCTTTCGACGGCCATCGCGCCGGTGCCGCCATTGGCGCTGAACGTCACGGTATGGGTCGCGACGGCGTTGACCGTGAGCTTGTACTGCCACGTGCCGGAGTCGCCCTGTGCGTCCTTGTCCGTGCCCGAGACAATGTAGATCCCGGGCGCCAACGTGCCCGACGTCGTGATATCGCCATTTGGACTCACGTTGAGACCTGCACTCGAAGTCGTCGTGACGAAGGTCACCGTTCCAACGGCGTTGCCTACAACGATCGGACCAATCACGAAAGACGCTGACGCCGCCGTGGTGGTGGCGCCTGAGGTAACGGACGTCTGATTGATCACGGTACCGACTGTCAAAGGCGGTGCGTTTACCGTGAGGGCGTAGGTCCAGGTGCCGGTGTCACCACTTGCGTCACGCGCGGTGCCGGAGACTGCATAGCCGCCCGCGGCCAAGATACCGTTAGTCGAGATCACTCCTGAACTGCTCGCCAAGAGGTGCGTCATGTCTCCCCCCGTGGCGGTGTAGGTGACGACACCATGGTTGCCGGTGACGTTGAGCTGGCTCGTGAAACCGTTCGAGCTGTTGACGGTGGTCACGCCCGTGGTCGGTGCAACCTGGCTCATGGTCGAGGCGGTGACACCGAGGGTGTAGCTGAACGAACCGGAGTCCCCGCTGGTGTCACCATCAGTGCCGCTGACGGTGTAGCTGCCCACGGCGAGCAGACCGGACACCGAAACGGCGCCGGTCGAGTTCACCGAGAGCAGCGTGCTGCTGCTCGAGTTCTGGGTGTAGGTCACGGTGCCTACGTTGCCGCTCACGTTGAGCTGGCTCGTGAAGCCGTTCGAGCTGGCGACGGGGGTCGAACCCGCGGTCGGCGAGGCCTGGGTGATGGTCGAGGCGGAGACCGTGAGCGTGTAGGTCCAGCTGCCGGTGTCCCCGCTGCCGTCGCTGTCGGTGCCGCTCACGGTATAGGTGCCCACGGCGAGCAGACCGGACACCGAGACGGCGCCGGTCGACTTCACCGAGAGCAGCGTGCTGCTGCTCGAGTTCTGGGTGTAGGCGACGGTGCCGTTGTTGCCGGTGACGTTGAGTTGGCTGGCGAAGCCGCTCGAGCTGGCGACGGGGGCCGAGCCCGCGGTCGGCGAGGCCTGGGTGATGGTCGAGGCGGAGACCGTGAGCGTGTAGGTCCAACTGCCGGTGTCCCCGCTGCCGTCGCTGTCGGTGCCGCTCACGGTGTAGGCGCCCGCCGCCAAGGTGCCGGTGGTCGTGATCGCGCCGCCGCCCGAGACCGTCAGTGCGAGGCTCGTCACGCCAGTGAGGAAGGCGACGGTGCCGCCGTCACTACCGGTAACCGTGATCTGGTCGGTGAAGGCGCTCGATCCACCCACGTTCGTGCTGCCCGTGCCCGTACCCGTCTGGGTGATTGCCGAGAGCGCCGATGCGATGGGTGCAACAGCGACCGACGTGGCAAGAAGCAGCAACACGACGCCGAGGCAAGCGACCGCCCTCACCGAAAGTGCCCTCACATTCATGAGCGCAACCTAGTACCAAATACCAGAAGGGGTCTGAGCTTCAAATCAGATTCCAATCCCGCAGCGATGCAGAATCAAGATCCACACGAATGTGAATCCGCCAACGAAAATGTCGAAGGACCATGCACCACAATCTTCTCCCAGGCCCTTCAGAACGGGACTCCTCGCAAGGGAGCAGCCTCCTCACACTTCAGGGGTTCCCAGCAAGAGAAGTTCGGTTCGCACACGAACTGATCATCACGAAGATCCCATATCGCTTCCAGGCACCAACCAGCGGATGGTCTTCTCAAGAGGATGCACAGCAGTTGCGAGACGGGCAAATTCAGAAAGCGGCGAAGACCTCGCTGATTACGAATTCAGGGAGGAATCCTGATGAAGGCGTCCCCGAACAATCCTCATCAGGAAGGCTCCGTTTTGTTCGGGAGAAAGATTCAAAACCGTCGATCCTGCGGTAATGACTTGGCCAACCGAGGCTGACCAGAACACGGTAATCAATGCCTTGGCATCAATATCTTGATCGATCCAACCAAGTTTCTTGGCGTCTTCAATCACCGTAATCCATCGTTCGAATTGGAAGTCGAGAAGTTCACAGAAGTGGCTCTGTGAGAAGGGATCCGACCAAATGTCGTTAAGCAGCCTGACAACACCCCATTTGTCGCCTACCTGGCCTGAGAACCAAGCCATTTCCATGTTCTCTTCGACTGCGGCCCAGAAACTCGTTTCATCTTCTCTGGCTAACGCCATTTCTATACGAAGCAAAACCAGATGCTGCGGTTCGATCATTTCGAAGTAGTTCGACATCTGGGCTTCGGCCTTCAGCTGAGTGCTGCAATCAAAGAAGTACTCGACGGTCGCAACATCAACATCGGCTCTCTCGGCGACATCCACAATGCGCAACTCCGCACTCCCCATCTCCTTCGCCATCGCCGAGGCAACAGAGAGAATTCTCTCTCTAGAGAAGGAATCAGGTGTATTCATGGTGGCTACCTTATCTCTACAAATAGTTGAATAGTAAAGAACTTCAGAATCTTCGAGTTTTCCAGGACTGACTAGTTAAGGATCCGCCCAGACCCGCGAAAAGACAGGGTACTTCATCCCTTGCGATCTATCCAGGGCTCCATCGATGTCAGAGTTTCCCGGACGCCCACTCGATTCAGTACGGGATCTCTTGGGAATTCGCCGCTCACGATTTGGAGATGTCCCCGTGCATGGTCTTCCCGATGACGCATCGGCGGTCACTGCCGTGCGTTCCGATGCAATTCGTCGAGCTTGGAATTTGCCGCACTCGACTTTCGATGCGTCTATTCCCAATCGATGGAACTGGAGATGCTCGTTGGCGCTGCCAACCTGAAGAAGGCGTCAAGAAGTACTGGGTTCGGGTGACCCCTATTACTTCTTTCCGTGCTTCTTCTTCTTCTTGTCCTTCGTCTTCTTTTGCGACACTTGAACAGCTAGAGGTGCCGCTGGAGCATCAGTTTCGAATTCGTCATCCGTCTCAGGCAAGCGGTCCGTCGCGTCAGTCTCGAACCCGTCATCCGTCTCAGGCAAGCGGTCCGTCGCGTCAGTCTCGAATCCGTCATCCGTCTCAGGCAAGCGGTCCGTCACATTGGCTTCGAACTCATCAGCAGTGTGAGACGTGCTCTCTGGCAACGCGATCGGATTAGATTCACCATTCGTGCCAAACGTGGCGGCTGTCGTGTCACTTGCTCTCGAGAGTCCACTTTGCGCGAGTAGGACACTCTCCAGCGCGGGTCGCACCGCAACAATCGCAGTCGCACCATAAAGGAGAAGAAAGTCTTCAATGCTCACTTCTAAGAAATGAGCGAGTGCCGGAAACACGTCGACCGACGGCCGCTGCTTATCCTGCTCGTACGAACTGTACGTCGTGCGACTCATTCCGATCTTGTCGGCGGCCTGCCCTTTATCGATTCCCAGTTTCTGACGCCTCGCAACGAGCGCGCTCCCGATGGTCTGCGTTGTCATAATGACCAGCTGGGATGAGAAGTCAATTCACTCACGCAACTTTTGAAAGCTTCACTCCGCGCACGTGCGCATGAAGAAGAGATGACCGAAGAAATCATTTTCTATCCTTGCTTACTTCCTAGTGACCAAGTGAAACTACTTTGCGCCTGACGGCGCGATCCTGTGATTCGATCGTTCCTCGCATATCGAACTCGATTCTAGGTTCTTGGCACCGTCCTCATCAGGGAGGCCTGGCTTCTAACTGTGAAGTGGCGTCTCGTGCATCAGCTCTGAGTCGGTCGGGGACAGAAGTGTGATCAACTTGTCCAGCTACTCCGCTTGGACTGTTCGCTCAGGGAGTGGAAGGACGACGTTTGCTGAGCCACTCGACCTGGTCCCGGTGGGTGATCCGCCGGCCACGCGGTCAGTGGCTGGTGTTTCAGTGACCCAATTGACGTGCGCAGCAATGGGGCGCAAGGACCCTTCGTAGTACCGGTCCCGGTCGTGGGACCGACGATACGATTCGACCGACTGAGGTCCTTCGATCATTGACTCGAACTCTCACCACACCTCGGGTTGGTCCTCGAGCCAGGCGTCAGATTCGCTCATGCCTGGTTCTGGGGTCTTGCCGCACCCGTTCGCCGTCGTCTCGGTCACACTATTCGAGCGCCAACCTCGGATTTCGAGGATCCGGAACTACGAGATTGTCGCAATCACGTGGCCGTCCTTGGCTTTGTCTGCCGCTGTTGCACTCGAAGTCACGGTGCTGGCCGTTACATTCCCTGCGGTGAAGATTGTGTAGTGTGACACGCCGAGAGCCGCGAGCCGCTGCTGAAGGTACGCCTCTACGTTGGCCGCCCGCTGTTGGCTTAGCTTGAAATTCGCCGCCCTGGCCGACGCGTTGGATGCACCTGGCGCCGTCAAAGTGTCGCCGTAACCAACCAGTGCGATGTTGGTCTGCTTGCTTGCCTTGATCTCCCCCGCGAGGCCCTTGATCTGCGCTTCGAGCGCAGTTGAAAGCACCGAGGACTTGGGCGCGAACGGACCGAGCGCCACGACAGCACCGATTGCGGGTTTCGTGACTGACCTTTTGGCACTCCACTGGGCGTAGAGGGTGATGGACGAGGCGAAAGCGTACTTCGTGCCGTTCGCGTAACTCAAGCCGTTTCCGTTCGCGGCGGTGTTCCACCGCGTGAAGGCGTACCCGGCGCGCGTGAACCGATTGTGTGTCAACACAGTCGCGGAGCGGGCCCTTTGCGCGGCCATCGTGCCTTTGCCATGGTTGGCCTTGAAGGTCACCACGTGTACCGCTCGTTTCACGACCTTATTGGCACGCCACTGGGCGTAAAGGGTGGTGGACGAGGTGAAGGGGTACTTGGCGCCGTTCGCGTAGTTCGCACCGGATCCATTCGCGGCGGTGTTCCACTTGGTGAAGGTGTACCCGGCGCGCGTGAATGCGTTCAGCGGCAACGCCGTCGGGGCACTGGCGTTTTCACCGGGCATCGTTCCCACGCCTCCGTTGGCGTCGAAGCTCACGTTGAAGGTCCCCGGACGGTTGACCGTGAGTGTGTACGTCCAGCTGCCGGTGTCGCCGCTGGCGTCAGAGTCGGTGCCGTTGATTGCGTAGTTGCCCGCGACCAGGAGGCCGTTCGTCGTGATCACGCCTGAACTGGTCACCAAGAGGTGCGTCATGTCTCCGCCCGTGGGGGTGTAGGTGACGGCGCCGTTGGCGCCGGTGACGTTGAGTTGGCTGGTGAAGCTGTTCGAGTTGTCGATGCTGGTCGCGCCCGTGTTCGGCTGTGCCTGGGCGATCGTCGAGGCACCGACGCTGAGGGCGTAGGTCCAGCTGCCGGTGTCGCCGCTGGCGTCACGATCAGTGCCGTTGATTGCGTAGTTGCCCGCAACCAAGAGGCCGTTCGTCGTGATCACGCCTGAACTGGTCACCGAGAAGTGCGTCGTATCCCCGCCCGTGGGGGTGTAGGTGACGGCGCCGTTGGCGCCGGTGACGTTGAGTTGGCTGGTGAAGGTGCTCGAGC
>PKWY01000036.1 GCA_003132205.1 Acidimicrobiaceae bacterium | reverse complement strand
TCCGAATACGCCGGAATGCGCAGCGGCGCAGACCACGCGCGATGTTGAAGACCTTCTACGCTCACTCAGCCCTGCTTCCGAGGTGCGATTCCACGACTCTCGCTCGCCGATGACGACCGCGGTCGACGAATCTGCTCGATCGAGGGCTGTGTGACTTGATTGGCCGTGATACCCGAGCAGATGTCTTCGGTCTTTGTCGTCAGGAATCTTCGGACAGCCGCCCGCACTCCTCGCCCTCAATGCGACCTCGCACCGTCCATTCACGGCGGCGTGGAGAAGCACACCTTCAATGGGAACTTTGCCAGATTGGTAACTCTCGAGCGCTCCGCTCGTGATCAGGCGGTCTCATCGTTTCGGGAAACGCGGAGGAAGGTTCCTCTTCGGTCATTGTTGACAGATTGATGAAATTGGTATCACCCATGTCACAACTACGACTTGAACAAGCCACTTGATCAGCACTTCTTTTGGTGCGCCGGCCGGGACTTGAACCCGGAACCTGTTGATTAAGAGGACTTTGACACCTGTTTCGATGCGTTGGTATGGTTGCTAAAGCCCTTTGTTTGTACGAAATCGTCGTCCGTTCGAGTCGGTTTGATAGTTCTCATTAGTTGCGGTGTGTGGTGTTTTCTGTGGTGTTGGATCTGATGAAACGGCAGCAGCCCCCTGATCGCGCTATATCGGTCGAGGGGACGAGAACTTGGTGGGCTGAATCGGTCTGGGTTTAGTGGAGACCTCCGGCAAACCCAGACCGATTCATAGCGGCAAGAATCGGGAATGTTCCCTAGCGTCGTTCATGATTGCACACGTGGCTCAACACCCACAAGAATCACATCATTCGCCCACTGTGACCATTGCATAATCGAAGAAGGATGGCTCGTGCTGAGTCTCGCTAATGATTTTCGTAACAGAAGCGAGTCGCCAGTCCGCGGGCACTGGGCTTCGGTGACGTTCGCCTCGCCGCGGTGCTCGGCCTCGGGCCGGGATGACTCGGGTGGCGCTATGTCATGCTCGGATTCTTTTCGGCGAACCTCATCGGTGCAGTGATCGCGCTGACACTCATCGCCACGAAGCGCATGGGCCGCAATCAGCAGGTCCCCTACGGGGTATTCCTGGCCATGGGCACGGCGTTCGCGATCTTCGCGGGTCCGGAACTATTGGCATCAGTGTTTCCCAGTTGAGTGATTTTCGGAGTTTATACCTCATTTAATTCATAAGTGAGGTATACTAGCGCCATGGAACCTCAGAAGCGTCGTCCTCCAGGATCAACGGTCGGCGGCCAATTCGCTGGAACGTCAAACCCCAAGTCGGCCCTCGAACTGCCCGCCGAGTCAAACGGTGCGTGGCCTGCGGTGCAATTCGAGGACGCTAATTGGACGCCCGATCCGACCATCCCGTACAGCAATCGAGAACGCCAGGCCCAGACCGGGGCCTACAGGCGAGCCGTGCCCGCATTCATTGCCAAGGCCGATCTCGAGATCTCCTCGAACCTGGCTGCCGAGATCGAAGACGCCAGCAGCGAGATCGTCCGCTTTGACGCAGAGATTGGGACGGCGCTGGAGTCCTACGGCGCCATTCTGCTTCGGACGGAGGCAGTCGCATCGTCGCGAATCGAACAACTGACAGCATCGGCCCGCGCCATTGCCACTGCTGAGACCGACGTTGATCCAGAATCTCGCAACGCCAGCATGATCGTCGCAAACACTCGAACCATGCAAGCGGCAATCGCGAAGTCTGACAAGTTGGATGAGCAGATGATCCTTGGGATGCACGCGATTCTCATGGCGGCAGAGCCGGACATCGCTGGCAAGTGGCGGCATGTTCAGAACTGGATCGGTAGAGGAGATGCGGGGCCGCGCGAGGCGAGTTACGTCCCGCCCAACTCGAGTCGAATCCCTGAACTCATGGGTGACCTCACCGTGTTCATGCGCCGGACAGACCTTCCAGTGATTGCTCTGGCCGGCGTGGCGCACGCCCAATTCGAAACCATCCACCCGTTCGTCGACGGCAACGGGCGCACCGGCCGCGCATTGATACATGCCATCTTGCGCAACAAGCGAACGACCACTGCGTCAACGGTGCCCGTCTCGGCCGGTCTCCTTACTGACACGGATGCTTATTTCGCAGCACTGACGCGTTACCGCTCGGGTGACCTGGAGCCCATCATCTCGATGATGGCGTCCGCGTCAGTGCGGGCGGTAACCAATGGCCGGAGTCTCGTCACGAACCTGCATTCGATTCGCCAAAGCTGGGATGAGCGACTGAAGGCCCGCAAGGGAGCAGACGCGTGGCGACTGGCCGATCTTCTCATTCGCCAACCCGTCGTGACGCGCGACTTCGTGACGAAGGAACTAGGGGTCGCAGTGAACAATGTCAACCGTGTGCTGCTCCCGTTCGAGAACGCTGGCATCCTCATCTCCTCTGGGTCCTCTAGCCGAGGACGTCGCGTGTGGCGATCGCCAGAAGTTCTTAGCGAACTAGACGACTTCGCCAGGCGCGTGGGAAGACGAACTGCTTAGTCGTAATGACTTGGGTGGCTACATCTAGCCAGAATTCCCTAGTCAGGCCGACTGTACCGAACCCGGTTGAAGAAGGCGTCATCGTCGAGCACTGGCACCCTGAGCCCGTGTCCTAACTCTCGTTCCCGCTCGAGCCCTTCACCGGCGGTGTCACCTGAAGGTGGCCACAATCGGTACCCATGCGGGTGACGCCACCAGGGGCCTGGTACATCGACCGTGCCGTCAGGGTTTCCCGCGAACCGGGCAGTGCGATCTGGATCGAGTTGATGGACGGGCAGGTAGACGGGATTCCGCCACCTTCCTCCATGTCGATCGTGAAGGACACGACTCGCGGGCGCGACGTGATCGAGAGCCGAGGTAGCGGCGCGTTGGGGTGCATTCCTCCGCTGAGATAGGCGTTTCGCACATCGCTGGCCATCGCGGTGGAGTGGCGCGGTGTGGCGGGGGAGGGTTCCTTCCCGTTTCGCCGGTCGGGCAAGCGTCCACAAAGAGGTAGTAGTTCCGTTTACACACACAAATATGGCGGCCGGTGACCGAGGCCACCAACCGCCATATTCGATAGCCATTGATTAGGTTCCAGCGTGATCCCCTACGAACCGGTGTATCCGCCGGTTGCGAGACCGATGATGCTCGCGTCAAAGGCGGCGTACGCAAGAGCAATATTCGCGTCGAGAATTTTGTGATTCTCGGCGACGAAGATCTTCGTGTTCCCTGGGTAGCCTTGCGGTGTCTGGGCAAGCACGACACCTTCAACGGTCACAATCTTCGTTGACCAGTTTGAAAGGCGCGTGACATAATTGTTGTAGTGGTTAAGAGCATTCTTGTAACCCGGTAGACCTACGAGCGACGCAGATTCTGATTGGAGCGTCGACTTGTTGCCTTGCATGGTCGTAACCTGACTCGCCACAACCGAGGCTTCGATCATCTCGAACACTTGTGGCGACATCACCGCGTAAACGCGGTTGTCCTTTAACATCGCAGCACGGTCTGCGTTGAGTTCTGCTTTGGTGGTGTCTGTCGGAACCTTCGCAATCAAAGAATTAATACTTGATTCCTCGGTCGAAAGGCGTGCTTGGAGTGTCGAAGAAGCACTCGCGGTCAGCGAAGTCGCTGCCGTCACGTCTGCGACAAGGTGCTGAAGTTGCGTTGCCCGGTTTGCCAACTGGACCTCGAGCGCCTTTTGCGCCGCAATGAAACTGGCACTCGGAACAGCGGTTGTAGTCGTGGTCGACGAACTGCCGTAGGCAATGGATGGAATGCTGATACCCATGGCGGCGACTAGCGCGAGTACCGCAAAGGATCGGGTAGTTACGTTTTTCATTAGTCCTCCTTCAAAGGAACAATGCTCATAGTAGAGAGCGCATTTGTGAGAGTAATGTTAAAGTGCTTTTGGATGGCTGAGAAATAGTTCCGAAATTGGTGAGAAGTGACGTAACGTTCCCGTCGTGCGCAGAAGAGCATTCTTCGCTTCGTCACGGTTTCCACTTCACTTACTATCTTGGGCCGCACAGTGTCGGCCAACGTCATGGGGATTCGAATCCGAGGGAATGCCTCGGCGAACTCGTGTTACTGGCCGATCCAGCCAATGCCGAGTGGGGCTCAGCTCCTACTGATGCTTCGACACGATCGATATTGCAGTTCTGCCTAGCCTTGGGCGACGCCACCATCAACGCTAAGGCAACGGTTTTCGTTCATCCGTTAGACCCCCCGCTTGCCTGGAGTCTCCTTCCCCCTCCTCCCGTCCTCTCCCGTTTCCGGTGGGCGTGGTGGCAGTCCGCTTGGCGTGGCGTGGCGGCGGGCGGTCCGGCGCGCGGGGGTTCTCGCTCGTTTCGCCGGTCGGGCCCCTTTCTCCCTGACTACTTTGGTGCGCCGGCCGGGACTTGAACCCGGAACCTGTTGATTAAGAGTCAGTTGATCTGTTTGCGTATGATGAGCAGAATTTGCGCTTGGGCTGTTCAACTGGCGTTCCCACATTGGGCGAGTGAGCAGTAATTGTGGTCATTAGCGCACTGTGAGTAGTAGAAGTGTTGACAAAATTGTTGACATTCGGATGGCTAGAAGTGTGCCATTGCCCGAAGCCCAAATTCGAATCCAGTCGGATGCACGGTGATTCACTCACGGCGGTTGCAGATAACGCCTCTCGGTATGTCACTCCCTTTGCACCGCTTGCGCCAGGTGCACGCCAGGTGAGACTCACCGCAGTTCGAACGTTACTCCCTTCATTGCTCCTCGTCGACGACACCCACCTTCGTGCGCCGGACGTTCTCAAATGCCTCAATCAACATATTCGAAGGCAAATCGCGCCGTACCTCTGGCCGGGGTCTCTCTGACTCCGAGACGGAGCTGTCAACGAAGTACGAACTCAACTACCTGACTCAAGATGAAGCCACCACGATATGCGGTGAGCCAAGGACACGATCCGGCGCTACCGCAGTGACGGTGGACTGCCGAACTCCCGCTCGTGACCCGACGGCACGATCGAAGTCGCCTTGAGCGACTCGTTGCCACGAACCTGCCCAATCCGATTCTGGCCAAGGTCGACGTGATCGGGATTGCGTCGCGCTCGCGAGCCGAACGCGACCTCGTTGCGGCTGAACGATGCGAACACCGTCCGTGATGTTCGACTCGAGATTCGCCCGACGTACGAGGACTCGTGCCACTGCGGGCGCCGATCCTCGAGGTGTACTCGGCGCAACGCCCGGAGTAGGTCCGCCCGCCCAGGCAATTTTGGTAGGAACTCTGCGATCAACTGCCCTGACCGACTCCCACGCTTTTCGAACGGCACCGCCTCGCTGGCCCCGCAATGGTCTGAGATCAAAACCCTCGGCGGCAACGTTCTGGTCGCTGGACGAAAGAGTTTGCCGGCGCCAACACTTTGCACAACAATCTCCCAAGACTCCATCAACTGTCGCCCAAATTTTCGATATCCAAATAATTCGTCTTAAGTTTCTTTTCATGTCTGGGCATAGTGAAGAACAACGGAGCCATCGATGGTTGGCTCACTCGCGGGCGAGCTTTCTCGTCTCTGCCGCGACATTCGCCATTCCCATCGCGCTGTCCATCGTGTCGGCGTTCGCCGCCTCGGTGTTGCTTCCCCACCCCACCTCAAGCGCGCAGCACGTGCTGTGGTGGATCAGCATCTTGGTAATTGCGTGGGTCGCCGCCATCCTCGGCGAACGCATCGCTCGTCCACTTTTGCCGCTCGCCAGCCTTTTGAAGATGTCACTCCTGTTTCCCGATCGAGCCCCCTCGCGTTTCGCCGTCGCCTGGCGCTCCAACTCGACCCGCCAACTCGACCGGTATGTTCACGGACTCGATGATGGGGTTCATCGAGAACCCGTTACGGCGGCAGTCGAGATCCTCACCTTGGTTACTGCCCTTAGTTCCCATGATCGACGAACTCGGGGCCACTCCGAACGCGTTCGTGCCTACACTGATCTGATCGCCGACGAACTCCGGCTACCTCCCGGAGACCGTGATCGGCTACGGTGGTCAGCTCTCCTGCACGACGTTGGAAAGATCACCGTCCACGTCGATATTTTGAACAAGGTGGGCAAGCCGTCGGAAACGGAGTGGGAAATCCTGCGTCGACACCCTCTGGAGGGTCAGCGAATACTTGAACCACTAAGGGAGTGGCTCGGCGAATGGGGACTCGCGGTTGCGCAACACCATGAGAACTTCGACGGCACTGGGTACCCCTTCGGCATTTCGGGCGAACAGATCTCTCTCGGCGCGCGAATCGTCTCCGTAGCCGATGCCTTCGACGTGATGACCGCGGCCCGTTCCTACAAGAGCCCAGTGTCACCGTCGGCCGCACGTAAGGAATTAACACGTTGCGCCGCAACGCAGTTCGACCCCGCGATCGTTCGCGCGTTTCTTGACATTTCCGTCGGTCGTCAGCGATGGGTCATTGGCCCGTTGGCCTGGCTGTTCGATGTGCCGATAATCAGCCAATTGAGCAATCTGGGCAACGTGGTCGCTGTGAGCTCGCAGGTCGCCCTCGTCGCAGGTTCGGTGTCACTAGGCGCCGTTGCTGCAGGCGGACAGGTCTTAGCGCATGATTCTACCCATCTCAATTACCCCGTTGCGCTCGAGGCCTCGCACACAAAGCACCAGCCCGAAGTCGTGGTCCTGCTCTCAACTCCCTCCCTCGGCGTTGCCGGAAGCGTGCATGGCAGTGCGACGATTTCAAACGCGACGCGCGACGCGGGCGGTACCGTCACCTACCACGTCTACAGCAACGAAACGTGCTCGAGTGCGGGTCTCATCGCGACGCTCGGCCCCGTGAGGTTGACGAATGGAGCGGTGCCTAACTCGCCGAACTGGACGGCCGCCGGACCAGCGGGTACGTACTACTTCGTCGCTGCCTACAGTGGAGACGCGAGTGACCAAGCCGCCGTCAGCGAATGCGCCGAGGCACCGGTCACTGTCTCCTCATCTTCTCCTTCCCAGGTCGTCTCGACGTTGCCGGCCAAGCCCGGCAATCCAACTTCGCAACCCGCGCCGACAACGACGACCACCGCNNCTACAGTGGAGACGCGAGTGACGATGCCTCGAGAAGTGGCTGTAACTCGGACCCGATCACGGTCGTTCCTGGAGTTACGACGGTCACCATACAACTTTCAGCAACAGCGACAACTATCGGTAGTGAGATTTACACCAGCGCGGTGATCGCCGGCACTTACCTTGGCGCCGTTGGCACCGTGACCTACCACGTCTACAGCAACG
>PKWY01000028.1 GCA_003132205.1 Acidimicrobiaceae bacterium | reverse complement strand
GACCTTCAACGCGGGCGCAGGCTCCGCTGAGACTTTTAGATCCCACACTTAATTGGAAGCGGTTTGCACATCTCCTTCCCTCACTTAGCCAAGCGTCATGTTCAACCAAGCACACCGTCGTGGCGCAACGCCCTGGCTCTGACATCAAATGACCTTTAGCAGCTTAAGAATAATTGCGACTATTTAGAGGGCCTATGACATCGCCGCAACCTGCTTCGGCAAGGTGCGAATGCCATGCGATGGAGGTTATATGACTCATATTCGACCATCAAAGCCGTGCCGGCTGTACTCGCTGGACATCATCCTCACTGGATTCAGACGCGAAAAGGCTGGGAAGATCGGGGGCGTCCGGCCCTAGCGGGAAAGCTGATCGACGTCTCGCCGCAAGGACTGGTAATGATCGAGGTTGAGGGCCGAGAGTTGCGCATCTGGAACCACGATTCGCTTCGCGTCGCTGAGGCCGCCGCCCTCACCAGCGAAAAAATTCGCTACCAGGCAAGGTGACGACTCCTCTTCGCCGGAGGTGGCTATGCCTGAGGTTCCCCAGAAATAGTGGACACTGGTGGGGAAGCTTTGGCTTCGTTGAGAGATGCTAACTCGCGGTTGATGAGTTCCAATCCCTAAGATCAGAGGTGATGGAAATCCTTTGCGCTGACTGTGGTTGCTTGGTGGACCGTGGCGTTCGCATCACCGTGTGTAACGATCCGAATTGTTGCTGCCGCGACTTGCCCGTTCGCGACGACTCGTAGTCATTGCTGGCGACTCGCGATGCTCCCTGTCTGGAGCGTAAAACGCTCTGGAGAAGTGGACACGGTTTATGCGGCTTGGTCGAGACGAGCCAACGACAACTCGTAACGAATGGGACTGACGCCACCGGCCTTCTGGCAGCGTCGTTGATGGTTGTAGAAATTGACGTAGTCGGCGACGCCGACACGAAGTTCGTCCAGGGTGGCGAAGGCGTGACGGTAGAAGTACTCGTGCTTGAAGATCGACCAGAAACTCTCGGAGCTGGCGTGGTCGTAACACGATCCCGTCGCACCCATCGATCGCTGGACGTCGAACTCCTCACAGAGCGCGATGACTTTGGCGTCGTTGAACTGACTGCCGCGGTCGGCGTGAAAGATGACGCCAGTGACGTTGCCTCTGCGAGTGTGGATCGCCATCTCGAAGGCGTCGGTGACGATTTCGGTGCGCATGCTGGTCGCCAGTTGCCACCCAAGGATCCTCGAGGAGCACTCGTCGCGCACGCAACACAGGTAAACGTCGCTGACGCCGATCTTCAAGTACGTGATGTCACTCGTCCAGAGCATGTCGGGCTCGTCGGCGTCGAAGTGGCGCTCGACGAGGTCCTCGGGGTAGACGTCGTCGGGCCGCGACAGGGTCGTGACCTTAAAGGCACGCGGGCTCACCCCGGCGATCCCCAGGTCCGCCATGCGCGCGGCGACGGTGTTCTCCGTGACCCGTTCACCGTCTTCGAGCAGGTCGAGCGTGATGCGCGCGGCGCCGTAAGTGCCGCGGCTCGAGCGGTGAGAGGCCAGGATCTTCACCTCTAGGTTGACGCGGCGTTGCTCGCTGGGCAGCGGTGGCCGAGTCACCGCGTCTCTCCAGCGGTAGTACCCCCGAGCAGGAGACCTCGAGGAGTCGGGCCATGCAGGTGACTTCAAAGTTCGCGCACTCCGCGGCCATCAACGCAAATCTCTCTGCTTTGGTGGACTCGAGGCGAAGTACGCGGCCGCTTTTCCCAAGAAGGCGAGGTCCTTCTCCTGCTCAGCGACCTGGCGGCGAAGCCGAATGAGCTCGGCGCGCTCGGCGGGACTGAGGGGTTCGTCACTGGTTCCCGCCACTGCGTCCAGGCGACGACGTTCGTCGCGCACCCAGCGACTCAGCGAGTTCTCGAGCACCGAGAGTTCGTTCGCCACCTCGCGCACCGACCTTCCGGTGTCGATGACGCGGTGCGCCGCCTCAATTCGAAATTCCAACGTGAACTTTCTTCTGGTGGCTCCCATGGAAACATCCTTTCACCGACCCTTCAGTCGGCTTATCGGGTGTCCACTATTTCTGGGGAACCTCAGCCTTCTGCGCGGCAGTGCCACCCGAGGACCATGTGCCATGCCACGCGCCAGATTCGCCGTGATCGAAGTACGGAACTACTGTCAAATCTGTTGTCAAGAGTGTCAACTGACTCGACAGCAACTCCCACGAACTTCTGCAGCGTTCGCTTCGTCCGATTTGTTTACGTCCCACTCCCATTTTTTCCATGCGTCGAGTTTCCGCGTGCACTCGAAAATGCCGCCAACCATTGCTGGAGCACGCTCCAGCCACTCATCTTCGGGCATATCGAGCGGCCCTTCTATGGCGATTGCGCGACGCCGTCTACACCTCGAAACCGAGATAAAGCATTTCGAGAGCCGATTTCAGAGCTTCTTGTGCTCGGCTCAGCGATCGTCTGGCATCCTCATTTTCAACAGACTCTTCAATTCTGGTCTCGGTCTCAACTAGCGCAGTCCCGACCTCGTGCAACCGTTGCATTACCTGAGCCACCATCAGTTCATCCATGGTGCGGAACAGTAGTTTCCATTTACGGCCATTTCCAAGGTCGCAGTCTCCAGTCGGATTGTTGGCTTCGGCCCGAGCATTGAGCTGGCCGTTGTGCGAGCATGATTTGGATGTCAGCTTTCAGCTGCCAATGAAGCCAAAGTGCTTGTCGAATTCTCGTCGGAGGCACGAGAAGAGGCTCGTGCGATACTCCTCACGTTTGACAGTGACCGATTAGTCTCCGCCCTCTTGACTCTTTCCGAGGGGGCAATAGATCAATTGCGCCATTAGAGCGAGGTTGCTCGGACTGATTGACGTGATGTGCTTCTTTGGGCTGAGAACCCTCGCACCGTCGACGAGCCAACGTCTTACGAAGAACTTCGCTTTCGACTCGGACTACCACCTGATTCTGAGGGCGACCCCCACTGAATTAGCCTCCAGTCGGATTGTGGACGTCGGCCCTTCGACACCAAGGGTTTTCGTGTGTGCCTAGTAATCACACGAAAACCCGCGTCGCCGCGAGTAGCCGTCACTCACCAATCTTGACCCGTGTTACGCGCCCACTAACGCCCACGGAGCGCCCAAATTCTCGGTAGCGGGTCAGTTTGATTCTGACTCGCCGCGGGGGTGCGGTACTGGGTAAAGCCGGTGCCAGCTTTCAGGGTTCCGACGCGATTCTTTGTGAGCTTCGCTAGTGATCCTGAACTCAAAATTGGGTAAATCGAAATTTGAGCCGCACGACAGACTGATCTTTTGAAAGTCGCCGACATTGAGCGGGCCGAAGGAAATCTCGTCTTGCCATACACCGACGCCAGTAAGCGCAAGGTGATATTTGAATCTCAATACACGAGCGTTCCGTCAAGAAGTCCCGTGACATCATCGTTCGAGGTCACGGGACTTCTTGATGGAACGCTAAGCATGGGCTAAATTACTGTGCCGACTTAGCGGCCTCAATGTTGATCTTGGTTGCGAATGCTAGGGCTTATACCAACTCGCGAACCTTTATTAGGTCACCAAGAACAACATTGAGGAGTGTCGTCCGGCTTAAACCGCCAAGGATCTTGGTGGTCGTCACAATCGCGAACGTCATGGACTTGTCCTTCGCGTTCAGCACTGTGATTGACGAACTAGACGCAGCCGTCGCAACGCCGTGCATTACCAACGTCCTAGCAGCGACGCTGTGATGACTTGAGAGGTGTGTGCTGTGGGTTGACGCCGAGGCGACGCTGACGGCACTTGCCGCCAGTCCCATGCTGAAGGCCGTTGCTACAGCAACTGGGCCTACAGTTCTTGTTTTGAACATGTGCATTGTGTTCCCTTCTTGCATATGTTCAAGAAGATCTCGAACAACACCAAGTCTTTCGTTCCAAGTTGTGAACAGCATGTGAAAGGACGGTGAAAGTAAGGATGATTTGATTCCGTCGCCAGGGTCCGGTCGTGGAATGATGACTCAGTTGACAGGTGCAGGATCGAGCAACTTGAGTGAGTAGATGGCAATGGCGCCCGGCAGGGGGGCCGAGTCAATGAGTGTGATTCAGACAGTGGAATCCTCAAGATTGGAGCATCAATTAATTTTGGTAATACAGGTCCATTCAACTCACAGAACGTGCAGCAGAATAGTTTCTACACCTCCTTCGATACGGATGACCCGGCGTATGGGCAGGAAGGCCGTGGTGTGCTTACATTCAACGTTGTCGTAGACAACCCAGATGCGGGAACGGTAAACAGTGGCCCGACTCCAAGACATTGCGAAGTTCTTGTTGCGCAAACATTCCAATGGGAAGTCTCTTGCCTCTCCAGACTGCAAAGCACAGAATTAGCTGCTCCAAGTGCGAATTCTCCAGTCGGATTGTGCACGTCGGCCCACCGACCTGCACAATCCGTTTCACACTGAGTCGGCCATTCGCATGGTGATTAGTGCCAAATTCGGATGGATGCAGTTTGCGGGTTCTGTGATGCAGAGGGCGCACCCGATTTCACCTTCACCTGTGTCAGTATTCGAAAGTGACCACTCGCCGATCTCTCAAAGCACTGATTCAAATCTTGTGGTTCTAGCTAACGTGATGCACGTTCTCGGAGAGATTTGGAATCCTGCACGGAGCCGCCATTGCATTTACGATATTGACGCAGAGGGAGGGACATACTCGTGACAGATTTCGTCGGCGTAGATCGTAACCAAATCGTCGAGCAACTTGTTCAAGACTTCCATATCGTCGAGGACGAATCGAAGTCGCAGGCGTTTCGCTCGAAAATGATGGTACTGGTTGCTCCGACCGGCGAAGGCAAGACCCGAATTGTTCAGGAGCTCTATAAACGTCTCGCGGCCGAGCAGGCGTTTCCTTACTACTGGCCGAGCGAAATTGTTTACAAAAGGGCTGATGATTGGCTGCATGCTCGCAAGCAAGTAGCAGTTCAGACCTTCTCGCCCGAGAAGGGAGCAGAACTTCCTTGGCTCTATTGGTCGGTCCGTTGTCAGCGGCGAGGGGACAACAGTTACGCCCAGGCTCTCTTCGACGAAATGACTCAGTTCGATGCACACGTTGAACACCTTTACAACCGACTCAAGTCGAAGGATGTTAGCGAACGGAGTGTCGACGCGACCCAAGCGCTGGTTTCGATTCTCGGCACGATTGGCGTGTTGTCGCTGGGGCCATCCGGAAGTCTTCTTATAGGTGGCCTTGGAGTCGCAAGGATCTTGGAAGGGAACTTAGACCTCGTCACTCGTTTCAAGAATTGGCAAGGTCGCCGTAAAGAGGGTGACGCCGGTTCAATGGTGATAGATGGTGACACCCATGGGAGAGCGTTCGATATCAAGGAACTTGCAAGAGATGTTGTCTTAGTGTCACGGAAGATTCCGATGGTTCTTGTCATTGATGACGCCCACTGGGCCGACACGACGCTGATCGGATTCTTGGATCAAGTGCTCAACAATAGGCGAGCCAGAGTGTTGGTAATCGCAACGATGTGGCCAGATTTCGGAGGCAGGGACGGTGATCGAGCTCCTTTCTCATTGTGGCTTGACGAGACGATGCCGAACCCTGAAAACCGGCAAATTGAAGTTCGCAAACTTGAGCCAATGAGGAGCGACGAACTTAAGCTCCTTACGAAATTGGCCTACTCTTCAATCTCCGAAGCCGATGATCTGCCTATCTCCGAAGAGATCATCGAAGAGCTAGTCCGTCGCTTCCCCTCGCCACTGGGCATACGTGCCTTCTTCGGACTGCCGTCTGTCATGAGCGAAATACATCACTCCGGACTTACCTCGAGCGCATTAACACGCCTTCCCCCCGACCTGGCAACTGTGTATCGTGGCTACCTTCTAGAACTGCCTGAAGACGTCCAGAGAATGCTGGCCATCGCCGCAGTCAGCGGTCAACAGTTTGCCGCAGTTCCAGTTATTGATTCCGCGACGCGGCTAGGCGCCAAGCGTCCACAAGAAGACCTGAGCCTCGGTCTCGAACCGTACGGTGTCCTTCGGAAAGTTGAAGAACTACTTGATGCATTTGCTGATGTGAGCTTTCACGAAATTATTGGGGAGAGAACTGGACACGAGTTCGCGGATTTTGAGATGGAAACAATCGTCCAGTCAATCTCCAATTACGCCGACAGTCTCGATCGATCGTCAGTATCTCGACAGCTGGGGGAGACAATCTGGAGTGCGCACGTGAGTCTCGCAGAGAAAGGACTGGTCGACAGAGATCGTGGTGTCGATTCAGCTTGGAAGATGGCTGAACTTTCTGCGGAGAACTTTGACTATGCGGGGGCCATCTCGTACGGGAAGAGGGCGTTGGCATGGAGCACTGTTGAGACCGATGGGGAGGAGGCTCTGCGAAGGCGTGCAAGGTTATGTCTGTGGCTAGGAAAGATTGGCAAAGTCGAAGAGGCGCTAGGCGCGTATAGGGCGCTTCTACCTGATCAAGCCAACACCCTGGGTTCGACTGATCGCGACACTCTCAAGACACGACAATTGATTGCTGAACTGCTTGGAATGCAAGAAGAGTTTGATGAATCGTTCAATGAAGCCAAGGCCGTTCTCCAGGTCCAAACCGAAACGCTGGGTCCCACCGACCGTGACACGCTGGGAACTCGCTCGAATATTGCGTACTTACTCATGAGGAATGGCCGAGTAACCGAGTCGCTCGAAGAAATTGAGTCAGTTCTCCAGGTCCAAACCGAAACGCTGGGTCCCACCGATCGTGACACTTTAAGAACGCAAAAAAACTATGCGATCGTGCTGAACTTTATGGGGGATACGGCAGGAGCATTGGAAGTAGCTAAGTCGCTACTTCAGAGTCAAACCGAAACTCTTGGGTCAATCCACGGCGATTCGCTTGGAACGCGCGAACTTACTGGTCAGTTGTTAGCCCAACAAGGCGAGCTCGACGATGCTTTTGAGGTCATTGAGTCAGTTCTTCAGGATCAATTGGATACACTCGGTCCAACGGCACCCGCGACGCTCACAACGCGCTACAACCATGCTCTGCTACTTCTTCGACGAAAGAAGCTCATCCAGGGACTTGCAGAACTTCACGCCCTCTATCCAGATCTGGTCCGCATCTTGGGCTCAGATGCCCCTCAAACGCTCCTTGTCAAGAGTTGGTTAGATCGTTTGAAAACGGGTTCATGATGAGCCAATGAAGTGGACCCCGGATCTTGGACAAGAGGCCAGAGGGGTACGCTGGCGTTCGACAAGGCCGCTCCCGAGGTCGCCGGACAGCCGGGTCTGCGAAGAGCGAGGTGCGGCGCAATCTGTATGAGAGTTCATCGCGCTTTGTCCACGATCTCACTGACCTGACAAGTTCTCGTGCCCGAGGACGGAGTGCTCGAAGCGACAAGCCGTCCGTACTGGTGTTGTCCAGGTTGAGTGGACACGTACTTGTGAGTCAGTGCGACGCCCTGACCTCTTGATTGTCATGCGGCCCCGTTGGGTTCAGCGACGTTCGCTCAAGTTCAAGAAGTCCTATTCTGTAAGGCTTTTCGTTCGTCAGCGTTCACCGCAGATCACGGCAGTTCAAAATATTTGCTGACGGTAACGCTGACATGTTTAATGTCGTTGACCGCCAGCGAGTGTTCTAACAGAAGCAGTGGTGCGTGCGGGTTCACATCCGGGGGAAACTTCGATTATCTGCGACGGGCGAAGTCAGCAGGGAAGATCCGGGCGTAGGCGGATTTGTTAGTTAACATGCCCACGATTCCTTATCATGGGCACGGTTTTGTTCCTGTGTCAGTATGTATAGGAGATATCGCATTTCGCTAGTTCAGTAAACTAGGGGGGAAGTGCATCGTGAGCTACTTGGAAGATTATCCCCTCTCCTGGAACCACTTGCTTGAGGTACTGCCCGACGGGGTTGCCTTCGTTGACGAGCACGGCGTAATCCGTCACGTGAACGAGCGCCTCGCGATCCTGACCGGCTACACGTGCGACGAGCTCGTTGGTCAGGCTGTCGAGGCGCTCGTTCCGTCGCGGGGACGAGATGCGCATGTCGTACATCGCAGCGAGTACGCCCGGGACCCGAGCGCGCGAGAAATGGGTTCCGACCTGGATCTCATGCTCTTGTGCCGCGACGGCAGCGAACTCGCGATCGACGTCGCCCTTTCGCCCCTCGGCCTTGACGGCAAGGAGTGGGTTGTAGCGATGATCCGCGACGACAGCGTCCGGAGAGCAGCGGAGCAAGTCCGCAACGAGTTCGAACGACATGCGCTGGCCGCCGCTGAGGCGATCTCGGAGAGCGAGCAGCGCTTTCGCCTCGCATTCGAGAACAACATGGCCGGCATGGTCTTCACCGATTTCGAAGACAAGATTCTGGTAGTCAACGACGCTTTCTGTCTAATGGTCGGACGCACCAGGGAGGAACTGCTCGGGCACGACTCGACACCGTTCACCTATCCCGAGGATCTGGAAATGGTCGAAGAAGCCCACCGCCGCGTGACCTCCGGTGAGGTCGATCAGGTGAGCTATGCCAAGCGCTACGTGCACAGGGACGGACGGGTCGTCTTCGCCGAGGTGTCCAAGTCCCCGGCACGCGACGTCGAGGGAAAAACGCTCTACTTCGTCATCTCGCAGCGCGACATCACCGAGGAGCGTGCGCTCACCGCTCAACTCTCCCACCAAGCGCTGCACGACCCGCTTACGGGACTCGCCAACCGGGTGTTCTTTGAGGACCAACTCTCCCAGGCGCACGCGAGAGTCGTTCGCCAAGGCGGGCTGAACGCCGTGTTGTTGGTGGACCTCGATGACTTCAAGGGGGTAAACGATACTCTCGGCCACCTCGTGGGCGACAAGTTGCTCGTAGCGATTGCGCGCCGCTTCGAACAGGTGACTCGTTCCTCGGACACGCTGTGTCGCTTCGGGGGTGATGAGTTCCTCTACCTGGCCGAGGGACTGACCTCCTCGGCTCAGGCCGAGAACGTGGCCAAGCGTCTTCTTGGTGTGCTCGCCGAGCCGTTTTCCATCGCTGGAGCGCACCTCGCACAGCACGCGAGCATCGGGGTCGTGGTCCGTGACGCAACGAGCACGGACTACACCGAATTCATCCAAGACGCCGACGTGGCGATGTACGAGGCAAAGCGCGAGGGCAAGGGTCGCCACGTCGTCTTTACTCCCGCAATGCGCGAGCAGGCGACCAGCCGCTTCGCGCTCTTGCAGGAGTTGCGCCACGCTCTCCAAGTCGGTGAGATATCGATGCACTATCAGCCCATTGTCGATCTTGCCACGACCGAAGTGGTCGGTTTCGAGGCGCTGATGCGGTGGCGGCACCCCGAGCGGGGATGGGTGCCCCCCAACGTGTTCATCCCACTTGCCGAAATGAGCGAACTCATCTTGGAGCTCGGATTCTTCGCGTTGCGCGAGGCCGTTAGCGCTGCCAGTTCCTGGGAACGTACAGGTACTCAAACCCGTCGACCGTACGTCACGGTCAACCTCTCCGCACACCAGTTCCACGATCCGGGTCTCGTATCGATGATCGAGGGAGTCTTAGGAACGAGCGGACTTGTCCCAGAGAGCCTCATCATAGAGATCACCGAGAGCGTGACGCTGCTCGACGTCGCTGAGACGTTGGGCGTGATTGAACACCTCAATCGCCTCGGGGTCAGCATTGCGCTCGACGACTTCGGCACCGGATACACCTCGCTCTCCTACCTCGCACTGCTGCACCCGAGGATCATCAAGATCGACCAGTCCTTCGTGAGCCCACCCCAGGAGAGCGCCCGCAACGACACGCTGCTCGAGACGATCATCTCGCTCGGCCACAAACTCGACGTGACCCTGCTCGCCGAGGGAATCGAGACGCCCGCACAACTCGAGCGCCTGCGCCACCTGCGCTGTGAGCTCGGCCAGGGCTACCTCTTCTCACCCGCCGTACCGGCCGACGAGGTGACGGCCATGTTGGATCGGGTGCCGGGCAACTGGGAGCAGAAGGCTGGCACTGTCACCCTGCAGTGAACCCTTCAGTGGAACGAGTACGCCTCAGTCGTGGCGACAGTGCACTTCAGGATTGACTCGTGACGGGGGGCTCGCCCTATGCCGCGGTACACGCCAACTGCATCGCTGGGGGCGGTCGCATTGCGGAGGATTGACTCCTGAATGGACTTGTCCTGACTGGTAGGGCTGAATGGTCCGGTGAGGTCGGATTCATCCGGATTTGAAAGAAAACTTGTCCGGTAGTGTCGGATTCGTCCGGTGGTCGGATTGGTAACGGGATAAAGAGTGGGATTCTCTGAGTACCAATCATCGCGTGCGGGTTCGTGTCGGCGGCCCGGAGACGGCATCACCCCAAAAAGCGATGCTGTCCAGACCCATGAGGAATGCCACCATGCACTGGCTGTGAACTGCAGCCAGTGCACACTGCTGAGTGCTTCCTGTGACCGGGCCTCTCTCATTAGCCAGGTGGAGTAGATCCAGGAGATCAGCCCGACCGCCGTTCGCGTTTAATCTGATGCATCGCTTCGTCGCTTCGTCGCTTCGTCGGCAACTGTCTCCGTCCCATTCCAGGTTGCTACGCCGAACGAGCACGAAACCCCGTTTGGCGAAATTGCATGGAGCCGCTCGACTACACGTTGGATGCCGATACCGTCTGAGCCGGGTGCCAGCAGCCCGAACTCGTCGCCACCAAGGCGCGCCATGAAGTCGCCGCTCCCGCGGATGGTGCCGCCCCAGATGTCGGCGAGATTGCGAAGGAGCAGGTCCCCCGCTTGATGACCCTCACGGATGTTCACTGCTTTGAAGTTATCGATGTCGATGACGGCAAGCGACAAAGGTGCCTTGTTCCGTCGGGCCCTCTCCAGTTCTTCGTCGGTGCGCTCGTCCCAGGACCTCCGGTTCGCCATGCGGGTCAGTGGGTCTTCACGACTAGATCTACCGAGCATGCGCATGAGACCGTACGCGATGGCACTCAACACCATCGCCGTGCCGAACATTGCCATCCACGCCGTGACTGGACTTGGCACGGTCCACGGCGTGATTAGGGTACGAATACCCTGGCCAGAAATTCTTTGACGATGCTTTCGCAGTTAAGTTGGAAATTGAGGGAGATTTAATGAATCGTAGGTTTCTGATAGTGATCATTGGGGTTGTCGGCCTTGGCGCGCTTGGGATTAGTGCAGGGCTGGCTAACGGCCAGGACTCTGCGTCTAAGACAACTACGACAACGAACCAGGTCGGCCCGATGTACTCGTACTACCGCTCCATGATGGGCCGTTTTGATACCGGCTCGATGATGGGTGAGTCGATGAACTCAATGATGGCCCAGTACCCCTATCGATGGATGCTCGGAGGTGCGAGCGCCCCAGGTTGGATGGACGGCGCTACGCTGCCGAAATTCATGATGGGCACGGACACCGATCCGGGCATGGCCTTGGGATCACTCTTCGCCAACGCCCCCGGTCCGCGGGTCAGCTCTTCTGAAGCCACCAAGCTCGGCAACCAGACTCCCCGCGGCGCCACCGTGAACACCAAGAATCACCGGATCACCTTCTCGGGCTCGACCGTCCATCTGGTCGTCCTGGCCAGCCCGTCCAGCAGGGACGAAACGTTCCGCGCGGCCGGAATGGTGAACCCCGCCATCGTCGTACCCAAGGGTGCCCGGGTCACTATCGAGGTCATCAACGCCGACCCCGACATGGCCCAAGGACTGGTCGTCACTAACGGGACGTCGGCATCCACACGAGTGCCCATGATGTCTACCGCTCGAGCCTTCCCAGGGTCGGCGTTGTGGTTTCTCGGCGAACCGACCTCGGCGGGCATGCACTCGGGCACTATTACTTTCACGGCGTCTGCGTCGGGGACCTACCAGTATCTGTGCGCCGTCCCAGGCTACGCCCGAAACGGCATGTTTGGGAAGTTTCTGGTCATCGGCTGACAAGACCCGACATGTTTCATAATGTCCGGCTAAGACCCCTGATGGCTTGTGTCGAAGTGTCGGTCGTGGACACTCAACGGCAGCAAGCAATCAGGTCTGCACGGCGCGGGTTCACCTAGGTGTCAACGACCACAATCGACTGGAGGCTCCTATCGTGCAGTGGGGTCAAACAAGTCCGTTAAAACTTTGGTGAGAGGGGCTGCTGAAGTTCACTGCTCACTTGGAGGCGTGAGCGGTGAACAAGTGCCCCTGTGATCAGGACTTCATTTGGTGGACCTTGGGTCACACATTAAGAACCGGCATCTCACAGTCAATCGGGTCGTTGTTACCCTTTGATGGGGGTCCAGCAGGCGGCCAGATGATTGAAGCAGCTAAGGACAAGTCCAATGTGCCGACGAATGTCGCGAAAATACGATATCCGAACCGAAAGTAGTAAATGTCGTGTTTTTGTGACATTTGCTAAAAAATGTAGTAATGTCGGAATATGGTGACAATTGGTTCGAAGGAAACACCGATTCGTTCGTCCGAGGCTCTCGGACGAACCGTAAGGCGAGCGCGAGAACAGACCCAACTCACGCAAGCTCAATTGGCAGAACGGGTAAGAGCAACGCGCCAGGCGATCGTCGCGCTGGAAGGCGGTAACGAAACCCGGGCACTCGAATTGATCTTTGACGCTCTGGCGGTGCTCGGCCTTGAGTTGGTAATCCGTCAGAAAGGGCGATGATGGAGCTGGACATCTGGCTAGAGGACCAACTCGTAGCCCGTAGCCGAGAGCGAGATCGTGGCCGAAAGTTGACGATCGTCTATGACGAGAGTGTCGTCGCGGCCGTTGGTGATGAAGTTCCATTACTTTCCTGCTCGCTGCCTACACCCGGACCGTCGACGCCATCTCATGCTCGCTCGTTCCTCGAGGGACTACTTCCCGAGGGACGGGCACTCGAAACTATGGCGGCAAACATGCGCAACGTGCGCCTGCAAGAAGGTGCTCCCGCAACACCAGCCGATGCAGTGTCACTGTTGGCGCAGTACGGCAGGGAGTGCGCCGGAGCGGTGGTAATCGTGCCATCCGGTACCGAGTACCAACCGCGTCAAGGCGACTACCGACCGCTCGACCAGGAAGACCTTTCCGAGATCCTTCGCGATCTACCCGAACACCCTCTCGGAGCCAATCTCGATCGCGGGATTCGAATGTCACTAGCCGGCGCCCAGCCGAAATTTCTCTTGGCACGATTCGACAACAAGTGGTTCGAACCGTTGGGCGGAGCCGCGTCCACACACATCTTAAAACCGACGACACGCTGGCCCTACAGTGCCGAAAATGAAGCACTCGTCATGCACTTCGCCCGTGCGGCAGGATTAACCGCTTGGTCGACATGGGTGGAGAGAATCGACGGAACTTCAGTCTTGGCCGTCGAGCGCTACGACCGGCGCGTCGAAGGCGAGCGAGTAGTACGCACTCACCAGGAGGATCTTTGTCAAGCACTGGGAATCCGTCCGCTCAACAAGTATCAAATAGGCCGTCCGTCCACATTGATGGCCCGCCTGTTGAGGAGATTCGCAGAAGTGCCGGCCGAGGCGGTCACAAAGCTGTTTGGGCAGGTGGCATTTCGTACCGTGGTGGGCGATGAGGATGGGCATGGAAAGAACTATTCCTTGCTTCTCAACAATGGCAAGGTCGAGTTCGCACCTCTCTACGACTCAATTTGTACGCTTGCCTACCCGGAGCTGAGCGGAAGGATGGCTGCACCGATTGGGAATCAATCGAGTCTCGCCAAAGTCGATCGGACAGCGTTGATCGAAGAGGCTGTCGCTATGGGGATTCTCAAATCAGAAGCCAATTCGATCCTGGAAAAACTCGCCGCTGACATCAGAGCATCCATCTCGAGCCTCGATGCCTCCTTTGCCTCAGGCTGGCCAAGCGAATCAGTGACTGACATCATTACCTCGCGGCTGGATCGGCTGGAGTCCGGCGAGCCGATGAATGGCTCTGTGAAAGGATCACCGACGAGCCGACCTGGGAGAGCGACCGATATGACAACTCAAACGGCCAATCCTGAGGGTCAAACAGCCCTGTAGGTGGAAGCCTCCGATGACCATGCCCGGAATTCGCCCGGTGAAGGAATTCGGTATCAACGGACTACCGATCCGTTAAAATTCGGTGGACCTTGAGGGACAC
>PKWY01000059.1 GCA_003132205.1 Acidimicrobiaceae bacterium | reverse complement strand
TTCTGCGGCTACAACATGGCCGACTACTTCGGCCACTGGCTGGGCTTCGCGGAACGCTTCGACGAGGACAAGTTGCCGAAGATCTTCTACGTGAACTGGTTCCGCAAGGGCGGCGACGGCAGGTGGCTGTGGCCCGGATACGGCGAGAACAGCCGCGTACTCGAGTGGGTGTTCGACCGCTGCGCCGGCAACGCCGAGGCCGTGGAGACGGCCATTGGCTACGTGCCGACGCACTCGGCGATCAATGTCGAAGGGCTCGACGTCTCAGAGGCCGACATGGTCGAACTCTTGACGGTGCACGACGACGATTGGCGCCGCGAGGTGCCGAGCATCAGGGAGCACTACGCCCAGTTCAAGGACCGTCTGCCCGTCCAGTTGACCAAGGAACTCGCAGACCTCGAGGCTCGGCTCTCCTAGGAGTGAACGCCCGCGGACCCCGGCCCGCGGGCGTTATTCGGCGGTTTCGGCGTCAGCGACGATGAGGCGCGGGCCCGACGGCCAGTCGAAGTAGCGCCAGGTCCAGTTGATCATCACGCGAAGCCGGTTGCGGAATCCAATCAGGTACCAAAGGTGCAGGCTTAGCCACGCGAGCCAGCCGGCTGTCCCCTTCACCACGGTGCCGCCCGGGAGCTTCGCGATGGCGGCGTGGCGGCCAATCGTGGCCATGATGCCCTTGTTGCGGTACTTGAAGGGCTTCGTGGGTTCGCCCTTGACGACACGGAGGATCTGCTCGGCACAGTGACGGCCCGA
The DNA here is from genome assembly GCA_003132205.1 of Acidimicrobiaceae bacterium. GTDB lineage: Bacteria > Actinomycetota > Acidimicrobiia > Acidimicrobiales > RAAP-2 > RAAP-2. Next base: position 38,554 of record PKWY01000059.1, on the reverse strand, counting down.
CTGCATGGCGACCGGGGCCAGTTGCGGGCAGAAGGTGGTCTCGTCAAGCGGCACGGCCGCGGCGTCGCCAACGGCCCACACGTTCTCGCTCTCGACCAGGCGAAGGTCGGTCATGACCCTCGCCCGCCCGCCGGGACCGGAACTGACCTGCAGGTCATGGGCCAGGGTGCCGCTCGCGGTCACGCCCGCGGCCCAGATGACCGCGGCGACCTTGAGTCGCTCGCCGTCGGCGAAGCGGATCGCCCGCTCCTCGACCTCGACCACGGAGCGGCCGAACTCGATCTCCACGCCCATCTTCTCGAGTTCCTTGAACGCGTACTGGCTGGCCTTCTCGGGAAACGGCGTGAGGAGTCGAGGCGCCATATCGACGAGCATGACGCGAACACGTGACGGATCGATGCGCAGGCCGTCTCGCTTGATGACGGTGCGGATCAACTCGGAAAGCGCGCCCGAGGTCTCGACGCCCGTCGGTCCGCCGCCCACGATGACGAAGTTGAGGGAGATCGGAGAGGTGTCGGCGCTGGCGTCAGCCTCCTCCAGCGACACCAGCAGACGGTTGCGTAGCCTTCGCGCGTCGGCCAATGAATAGAGCGGCATCGCGAACCGCGAGGCGCCCGGAATCCCGAAGAACGCGGCGGTCGCCCCGGTCGCGACCACGAGGTGGTCGAAGGCGATCTCGGACTCGTCTTCGAGGACGACGACGCTGCGTGCGTGGTCGACCTCGCGGACCTTGGCGTGGCGGAATCCGATGTTCTGGGCCTTACCGAAGATGGTGCGGATGGGATAGGCGACTTCCGCCGGTTCGAGCATGGCGGTGGCCACCTGGTAGAGCAAAGGAAGGAACGTGTGGAAATTGTGCTTGTCGACGATGGTGACGCGCACGTTCTTGTTGGCGAGCCCGCGCGCCGTCGCAATGCCGGCGAAGCCGCCGCCGATGATGACCACATGTGGCAGGTGCGAAAAATCCGGAAAGTCTGGAGCGGGATGCGGAGTCATCGCCATATCTGTCCTAAGCATACTTCTCGATCAATCAATGCAATTCATTGATGGGCGAATCGCCGGCCCAGACCGTACACCAGTCCCGAAGCCAGCATCAGTGCGGCGAGAAGCCCGTCGCCGGTTGAAAACCCGAGGGCGATGCCTACGGGGATCACCGCTCCGATGACCCAAAGGAGCTGTTGGCGAACGGCGAAGCGGGCGAACGTCCGACCCTGGGCTCCGGAGGGAACGAGGCGTTGCGTGATGGCGTCGAAGCTCGGCTGGGTCACCGACGCGCAGGCTCCCAGCCACCCGGCGAGCGCCACCTGGTCAACCAGTGACGGATGGAGGGACGCGACGCCGGCGCCGAGTCCCGTGGCGATCAGCGACAAGGTCAGCAGCGTCGACTCGGGCACGGCATTGCGGACCCTGGTGACGATTCCGAGCCCGACCAGGGCGCCGACACCGCTGATGGCGAGCGCGAACGCGAACCAACCGAGACCGGCGTGCGCGCGGCGCAGTCCGAAGGCGAGGAGGAACGTCGCGAAGCCCACGGTGAAGCGCATGAGTGCCGAGGCGGCGAGTCCCCACGAGACCTCGACGTCGCCCATCGGATTGAGCGCGTTGCGGTCGCGCTCGGCCTGGGAGAGCGACGCCACCTCCTCGCGCACGACCTTGGCGGGACGCTGCAACCGCACGCTCGCCACCGTCGCGCCGATGAAGACGAGGGACGCCGCGATCAACACGCTCGGCGCGCCGATGCCCTTCAAGAGGCCCGCTCCCACCGAACCCGCGATCAGGCCGACCAGCGTGCCGAGGAGCGTCAGTTGGGCGTTGAAGCCAGCGAAACCCCTCTCCTCTTCGACCCCGCGCGCCGGCCATCCCGATTCGCCCACCTTCGCGGCGTGCTCTCGGAACTGGTCCGTTCGCGCCATCTCGGGCACCAACGCACCCCGCGTGACGACATACAGCTTCGAAGAGACGAGGACAAGGAATGCCTCGGGATAGAGCCAGAGCGAGTTCAGATGCTGGCTCATTGACCAGCAGAGAAGGACGCGAAGCCCGGCCGACAGCGCCACCAAGATCCGCCTTCCATTGGCGGACCGGTCGATCAGCGGACCGAGCAGGGGCGAGACGACGGCGAAGGGGGCAATCGTCAAGAGCAGATACGCCAGCACCTTGCCCTTCGCCTCGGTCGGTGATACCGAGAAGAAGAGGGACCCCGCGAGCGAGACCGTGACCAGGGTGTCGCCCGCCATCATGAGGACGTGCACCAGAGCGAGACGACCGAAGGCCGTGGTCTGATCAAAGAGGTCCTGCGCCGAGGCCCAAGCCAACGAGGCAAATCCACGACGATGCACGGTACTGAGCGTAGGTGATGGACCAAGATCTCGTGAGTCACGCCCGCGCGCGCAACTGCTCGTCCGCCACCGTGCACCCGACGTCACCCCTCGTGGAACACGCCTTCTCAGTGCGCGAAGCGCCGGCTCCGTGAGCGTCCACGACGAGCAAGTTCGACAACGGTGGACTTGCGAAAGTTGAGCCGTTCCGCCGCCGCCTTCCCGGGAACACGTGCCGGATCCGTGGATTGAGTGGCGCGAGGACGCGCTCGCATCTGGACGTACCATTCGAGAATTGCTGCAAAGGGGGAATGGTCATGTTCGTATGCACCATGTGGAAGCCTCGCGCGCTTTCGCCAGAGCAGTTGAATCGGATGATGCACTTGGGGGAAGCTCGAGGCTGATGTCGCGAGCAGCACCAGTGTGGAAAGGGTGTGCTGGTACATCTTCAGCGATTCCTCCGGTGGCTTCACGGTCTCGAAGGTGCTCGATGTCGAGGTGGTTGAGTCTTCGAACTCGAGCAATGCCTCGCGCTCGGCGAGTTTCTAAGGCTGGAGTCGAAGATCCTGCTCGACCTCGATACGGCGATGCCCGCAATTCTGAAGGGCGTGGCCCACGTTGGCAGTTGACCGCAACACGTGAGTCGTTGGTTCGGCTCCGATCGCTCAACATGTCACGACAGGCCGGACGGCTACGCCCTGGTGGAGAGTTGGCACACGTAGACCCTGCACATGGGTGGGGTGATCTCTCTCCCGGCGGTTTGGCGGTGTTCCCCACCGCCCATGGCGGGTACGACGAGCCCATTACTGCGCCGAACTACGCTCTTGCCCGCCCGCCGACGTAACTCGTCACTGCTAGTCCGAGAAACAGCCTCGCTCGTAGATGTAATGGGGCATGATCCTGGGCGAGCACACCTTCCCCCTCAACGACACTCGCCACCTCTGTTGAGCGACATCGAAGTGCAGCACCTCGGTGACTCCGATCGCGTGCGCACCGCTGCCGATTGTCGCCCACATATAGGCCCAGCCGTCCTCGCAGGCGTAATCGGCGACCGCGGTCACCGGCAAAGGTCCGGTGAACGGCGCGCTAAGCGCCGACGCCGAGCACGGCGTCTCCAATGGCGCAAAGGAACTGGTCTCACGGGGACGAGATGCGGCTACGACCAGCGCCGCAACGACCAACAACGACAGGACCAAGCGAAGGAGCCTCACGACTGCAGTTCAGCACACTGGGCGCCGCGCTGACCTACTCCTTGACCAAGAGACACATCAAGAGCACCGCCACTGACGACTCCCATTCAACGGGATCGATGGGGGTCGAGGACACATCGTCAATCACTCGGCCTACGAGAAGAGATTGAAGGACCACAGAAATCGAGTGCGCTGAGATTTCGCTGCGCAGCCATCCCCGGTCCTGGCCATTCTGAACGAGATTCGTCAACTCCTCGGTCACCCCCTGCTGGGTAACACCGATGAGATCTCGTAACTGAGGCCGGGTCAGGGACGCCGCCACGATTCTCACCCGAATTGAGCGTCGCCGGATGCGTTCAGGTCCCGAAGAAAACGTCCCGGTCAGGGCCGACATGTTTGCGATGTACTCGCCCAGGCTGTTGGAGGTCTCGCTGACAGTCCGGAGGATCCTTATGTCTTCGCCGGCGAATTGGGAGAACAGCATGTTGTAAGCGGCATCGATGACCCCCTCTCGCGAGCCGAAGTGGTGGTAGACCGAGCCGTAGTTGACTCCGGTCGCTTCACATACTTCCGGTATACGAATCAACGACTCGTCACCGTTCATCAGCCGCTCGCCAACCTCGTCAAGCACCGCTTGCATGACGGGGGCTGATCGGCTTTGTTTAACCACCCATATATTTTATCGTGTTAGCGCATTCGATAATGAGCGGACAGGTCGGCCATAAGGATTTCCAACCAGCAATCCCATACGGTGCAACGAAATAACTCAGCGCCGGTAGGGTCGCTGGAAGTTTCACCCCCACCGAAGGGTCTCGAGGAGTTCGCTATGCCCGACCAACAGCGTCTCGAACCAGCGCTCATCAAGGTGGGGGTCGTTGTTGTCCTGGGAACGATCATGTCCATCCTCGACACGACGATCGTGGCCGTGGCCCTCCATACGCTGAGTGGAGACTTCAACGTCGATTTCTCGACAGTCCAGTGGGTCACGACTGGCTACCTTCTGTCGCTCGCCGTCGTGATCCCGGTATCGGGATGGGCCATCCACCGTATCGGGGCCAAGCCGGTCTACATGGTGTCGCTCGCTTTCTTCGTGGTCGGTTCGATCCTCTGCGGTTTCGCGTGGTCCGCGACCAGCCTGATCTTCTTTCGGGTCCTCCAGGGATTGGGTGGCGGAATGATCATGCCGGTAGGCCAGTCGATCATGGCTCGAGCCGCGGGACCCCATCGGATGGGGCGAGTGATGGGGATCATCGGCGTTCCCCAGCTGCTCGGGCCCATCCTCGGACCGGTCATCGGAGGGGTCATCGTCTCCAACACCTCGTGGCGCTGGATCTTCTTCGTGAACGTGCCGATCGGGATACTCGCACTCTGGCTCGCGAAGGACTTCCTGCCCAGGTCCGAACGCGACAACCAGCACCGCTTCGACCTGCTCGGCTTCCTCCTTCTATCGCCCGGGTTGGCGTTGCTCGTCTACGGTCTCTCCCAGGTCGCCGACCAGGGAGGATTTCGCGGAGCGTCCGTGTGGGACAGCATCGTCGCCGGCGTCGTCCTGATCGTGCTCTTCGTGCTGCGGTCCACCAAGGCCCTCGAGCCGCTCATCGACATGCGCCTCTTCAAGGATCGGACCTTCTCGGTCGCGGCGATCGGCATCTTCCTCACCGGCGCCACGCTCTACGGCACGATGTTCCTGCTTCCGCTCTACTACCAGGTGGACCGCGGCGACGCGGCGTGGAAGGCCGGCCTGATGATGGCGCCCCAGGGCATCGGGGCGGCGATGGTCATGCGTTTCGCCGGGTCGCTCTCGGACCGGCGAGGTCCGAGGTACGTCGCGGTCTTCGGCATGGCGTTGTTGGCGCTCGGAACCTTCTTCTACACCAGCGTCACGGCCACGTCGAGCTACTTCTTCTTGGGTCTCGCGCTCTTCGTGCGGGGCATCGGGCTCGGTTTTGGAATGATGCCGGTCTTCGCGGCTTCCTATCGGAACCTGACCCACCAGAACGTCCCCAAGGCCACGTCGGCGACGAACATCATCCGCCAAATCGGAGGGTCGCTCGGCGTCGCGGTCTTCGCGGTCGTGCTGCAGACGCAGATCGCGCAGCGATTCCCGAGGACCGGCGCGCAACTCGAAGCGGGCCTCGTCACCCCCACCATGAACGACCTGCAGAGAATCGCGGCGGCGTTCGGCCATTCGTTCTGGTGGTCATTTGGAACGTGCGTCATCGCAATCGCGCCGGCGTTCTTCCTGCCCAACGAGGGCATTGCCAAACGCGACGGCGCTGCGGCCATCGCGCAGCCGGCCGCCGACTGAACTCGCTGAACTTCGAAAGGGCCTCGTGTCGAAACGAGTCCTGCAAGTAATCATGGCCAGCACGCGACTCGGACGCGTTGGGCCCACGATCGCCCGGTGGTTCTGCGATATTGCCGCCACGTACGAGGACTTCGACGTCGAACTGGTCGACCTGGCGACCTTTCCCCCGCCGATCATCAACGAACCCAATCCCGGGATCACGGGCAAGTACGAATTCGACTACACGAGGAAGTGGGCCGCCAGCGTATGCGGACGCGTTCGTCTTCGTCTTGCCCGAGTACAACCACAGCTTCAACGCGGCCATGAAGAACGCCATTGACTACCTGCACAACGAGTGGCGCTGCAAGCCGGTCGGTCTCTTGAGCTACGGCGGCGCCGCCACGGGCACGCGCGCCGTGCAGTCGCTGAAGCCGATCCTCGCGACGCTGAGGCTCATCTACGCGGGCGAAGTCACCATTCCCCTCATCTTGCTCCCCATTGTCGACGGCACGTTCTCGGGCAACGCCGTGTTGATCGCCGGCGCGCAGAACCTGATGAAGGAACTGGCGAAACTGACGCCGGCTTTCCAGGCAATCCGCCAGCAGAGTTGAGCCCCGCCGCTTCTTCTGCGCGACGCCGTTCAACGACGCCGCTACCCGGACGTCGTCACGCATCATGATCTTCGCGCACCGCAACCTTCGCGGCGCCACACGGGTTGGCGCGGCGACGGCGCAATGCTCGTCATCGAGCTATCCCTATGATGAAAAGCATGACGCAGCCAATGCAGATTTCGGCCGCTCCGGCCATCGTCACAGCGAACCTCACCAAGGTCTACAGCGGTACGGACTTTCGCGCCGTTGACGAACTCAACCTCTCGGTCTCGCCCGGTGAGATATTCGGTCTCCTCGGCCCCAATGGCGCCGGCAAGACCACGGTCGCCGGCATGCTCACGACGCGAGTCATTCCGACATCCGGATCGGCGGTCGTGGCCGGGGTCGACGTCGTCAAGCATCCCACCATCGCCAAGCAGTTCCTTGGCGTCGTCTCGCAGGTCAACACCCTCGACCGCCAACTCACGGTCTGGGAGAATCTCTACTTTCACGGCCGCCTCTTCGGCATCAGCGCCGCCGAATCGCGCGCGACCTCCGACCGCCTGCTCGAGCAGTTCCAGCTGGCCAAGTGGGCCAAGGCGTCCGTGTACGCGCTCTCGGGCGGCATGGCCCAACGCCTCATGGTGGCGCGTTCGATTTTCCATCGTCCCGCCGTACTCTTCATGGACGAGCCCACCGCTGGCCTCGATCCCCAGAGCCGCCTCGCCCTCTGGGAGATTCTCCAGCAGTTGAACGCCGACGGGCAGACGATCCTTCTGACGACGCACTACATGGAAGAGGCCGATCAGCTCTGCAACCGCGTGGCGATCATGGACCACGGCAAGATCCTTGCGCTTGACACCCCGGACGGACTGAAGCGCTCGGTCGGCGTCGACACGATCGTCACCATCAAGGCGTCCGGTGACCTGGCCCGCCTCGCCTCGATCCTCGAAGAGAACGTCGAGGGCGTCACCCACAGCCGCCTCATCGAAAAAGGCGTTGAACTTCACGTAACCGGTGGCGAGCGACTGCTCGCGCGAGTGGTCGCCGCCACTGAAGCGAACGGGTTCCATGTCGCAGACCTGTCGGTCGCGGAGCCTTCTCTGGAGACGGTCTTCATCAACCTCACCGGCAAGGAGCTGCGCGACTAATGGCTACTCACGAGGTCCAGGCGGACCGCCACATCACGGTTGGCCCGCGCCGATCTTCCCTCTCGGCGAGCCGTACCGCGTTTGGGGCGCTTCTGTTGCGCGACGTCACGGTACTGAGAAAGGACTTCGGGATCTTCCTTCTCCGAACGATCATCCAGCCTTTTCTTCTCTGCTTCGTGTTCCTCTTCGTCTTTCCAAAGATCGGCCAGTCCGTTGGCGGCAGCGGCGGTCCGGCGGACGCCGAAAGCATCTTCGCCACCGTGCTCGTGGCCGGGGTTGTCGGAATATCGATCATGTTTCAAGGAGTGCAGTCGGTGGCGCTCCAGATGTCCCAGGAGTTCGGCTTCACGCGCGAGATTGAAGACCGCGTGCAGGCGCCGTGCCCGATCTGGCTGGTGGCCATGGAGAAGGTGATCTCCGGGGCGATCCAAGGGATGATCTCGGCCGCGATCGTCCTTCCAATCGCGTCGATCGTGCACGCGAAAGGCGTCGAGGCGAATATCTCGATTCATTGGCTCGTCCTGATCACTATCGTGCCGCTCGCCTGCATCGCGATGGGATCGCTCGGGCTGGTGCTCGGCACGAGCTTCGAGCCTCGGAACATCGGATTGATGTTCGGTTTTGTGATCCTTCCCATCACGTTCCTCGGCGGCACGTACTACCAGTGGAACCGTCTCTCGCCTGTGAAGATCGGCGCGTGGCACTGGCTGCAGACGATCGTGCTCGTCAATCCCCTGCTCTACGTCAACGAAGGCATGCGCGCGGCGTTTACCGACGTTCCCCACATGCATCTGTACGTGATCTACCCCGTGCTCGTCGCCTTTTGCGTCGGATTCCTTTCGCTCGGCCTTCGCAACTTCCGCCGGCGCGTGCTTTCCTAGTCCCGATCGGATTCGCCAAGGCTCGTCTCTACGCCGGGCGAGCCCGGCGTGTCTAACATCTCTTCTCGTGGACCCCGCCCGCCTGCTCGATCGACGAGGGTTCCTCCAGCTCGGCGCGGTGGCGGGAGCCGCGACCGGAGCCGTGCTACTCGGTGGCTGCGTTGGCCGGCTTCCGGCGCCGACAACCACCACGACCACGCTCGGCCCACCGGTTCCGTCGGACTGGCAGGCGCTCGCGGCGTCGCTCGCTGGCACCCTGGTGCTGTCGACCAACCCCGCCTGGCAACTTGATCGGCTCCTCTACAACTCGAAGTTCGACTTGCACCCTCTGGCGATTGCCTACTGCTCGACCCCCGATGACGTCGCTCGCTGCCTCGACTTCACCGCCTCGCACGGGGTGGCTCTCGCCGCGAGGTCGGGTGGCCACAGCTATGGCGGCTACTCGAGCGCGCCCGGACTGGTGATCGACGTGAGCAACATGTCGTCGATCTCAGTCGATTCCTCGGCGAATACCGCAGTCGTCGGCGCGGGAGCGAAGTTGATCGACATCTACAACGCGATCGGCCGCCACGACCGACTGCTGCCGGGCGGTTCGTGTCCGACCGTTGGAATCGCCGGGCTGGCCCTCGGCGGCGGGGTCGGCGTCTTTGGCCGCAAGTACGGTCTCACGTCGGACAACATCCGTCGAGTACGCATCGTCACCCCCGACGCCAGACTCATCACCGCCGACGCCTCCACGCACTCCGACCTGCTGTGGGCTTGTCGAGGTGGGGGCGGAGGAAACTTCGGCGTCGTCACTTCGTTCGAGTTCTCCGTCCACCCCATGCCTGAGGTGACCCTGTTCACGCTCCAGTACCCGTGGGACGCCTCCGCTACCATGCTCGAGGCGTGGCAGCACTGGATGAACAAAGCGCCGGACGAGCTCTGGTCAAACTGCCTCTTGCTCTCGGAGGGAACCGCCGGCTGCCTCGCCCAGATCAGTGGGGTGTTCTGCGGTTCAACCGCCGAGCTCGCGTCGCTGCTCGCCCCGCTGAAATCGGCGATTGCCACCGAGCCGTCCGCCAGCTTCACTGGCTCCAACAACTACATCACGGCCATGGAGGTCGAAGCGGGCTGTTCGGGACTCACCATCGCGTCGTGCCACCTGGCCCCCGAAGGCAAGCTCAGCCGATCCGCCTATTCAGCGAAGTCGAGTTACGTCGACGAACCAATGACCTCAGCGCGGATCGCACTCGTGATCGAGGCCGTGTCGAACCTCCAGCGCTCGGCGCCCACGATTGGTGGAGGGCTCGCCTTCGACGCCTACGGTGGGGCGATAAACCGGATCGCGAACGACGCGACGGCATTCGTGCACCGCGACAAGTTGGCGTGCATCCAGGCGACGTACTCATGGTCCGCCTATACGCCGAGCCCCGAAATCACGGCGGGCGCGGCGTGGCTCACCTGGCTCGCAGACAACGTCTTCAATCCCGCAACCGGTGCCTACCAGAACTACATCGATCCCACGTTGGACGACTGGCAGTCCGCGTACTACGGCTCGAACCTGGAGAAGCTCGTGAAAGTGAAGCGCAAGTACGACCCCGACAACCTGTTCAACTTCGCCCAGTCAATTCCAACATCTGTTTGAGAGCAGGGAGCGTGTTGCGAGCTCAACCGGTGTCGCACTCCAGCGGACTTCGCCCCGTCGATCGTCTCAGGCGTGCCTGAAACGTCGCGCGCGTTGCAGCCACGCGAACAGCGCCCGCCATCCGATCATCATCGCGCCTAGGAACGCGAGCGCGACGAAGATGAATGCCACCGCCGTCCCTTGACCCGAGGCCACGCGCAGCACCATCCCCATGAACACCGTGGCGGAACAAACAGTCAGGCCATCGATCAGAGAAGTGCCCGTCCGCTTCCTCACCAGTAGCGTCAGCCATCCAACGGCCAGTCCGACGCCGAACGGCCAGGTCGTTGAGACCACGCCAGCCAGCTTGACGCCGTGATCGTGAGCCGAGCGACCGATGGTCACGAAGATCAAGACCATGACGAAGTCAATGGAGGCGCTCATCTTTCGCATTGGCACGAATCCTAGTAAGCCGTGCGGCCTTCTCTTCTACGAGACGGCGATGACGAGGACCTCGGGCGGCTCCAACACGTTCGAACCCGCGCTCTTTGAAACCGGGAAGACCACCCCACCAACCACCGGCGTGACAGGGCTCTCGGTGCTCGAGAAATTGATCACGACTCGAAGTCGCTCGCTTCCAAGAACCCGGTCGAAGACGAGCACCTCTCTCAACGCGAAGCCCGTCCATGCCATTCACGAACACTGACTCTGCCCGTCGATGATTGGGGGCCGCACCTCGGTCCAACTGCGTCGCTGGCGTACGGCGGTCACTGCGCCACCAGGCGGGTTTAGCAACCTTGGCGAGGGGAGGTCGCGTCACTCGCCGGTCGGGAGTCAGTTGGTTAGCCTCGCCTCCAGAGCCCGGTAGTCGCTGTTGCAACGAGACAACGCTTTCGGGATTTCGTTGCTGATCACGTAGGTCTGGGCCTGAAGTGACTGCGAGGTTTGCACGACCAGCAATTCGCTCTCGAGGTTGTCGAGAGCCAACTCGTAACGAACCGCCTGGTTGAGCGCGTTCTGCGGGACGAAGGCATTACCGGAGAGCAGCGAGGATTGAGCGTCCAACAGTGAATTGGCCTCGGATGCCGCATTCGAGATGCAGCTCTGCGAGTTGTTCGCCAGACAGGCGTTCACCGACACTTCGAATTGGTTCATCGTCGCAACGGTGACGTTGTGCGAAGTAGTGATCAGCGTGCGTGAGATCGCCGCTTTGAGCCGCGAGAGTACGGGGTTGTCAACGAACGACGTTACGAAGTAGGTGGGAAGGCCGATCACGAGGACCAGCACCATGACGACCTTGGCGGTCTTGGTCACCAGCCATCGCGTCGCCAGCGGTGCCTGGGTGGTCGGCGTCGCTGACGAGCTCGGCGCACCGACGGCCCCGCCAGCGAGAGAGGTCTCCCGGGAGGCGGCGGGGAGAGTTTCTGCGGCGGGCGTCTTCTGCTCCTCGTCGTCACCAAGGAATCCACGAAACGGCTGGGTGGGCGTGAGGAGGCCCACGTAGGCGAAGAGCCGTAGTTGAAAACGAAGCACGAGAGCTGCCGCCTGGTGGAATGCACGAGGTTCCCGGCCCGAAACCACTCCCCAAAGCCACATGAGCACCAGCAGGGGATACGACCCGCTGCCGAGCAGCGTACCCACGAGCATCGCCGGGTACGCGAGGATGAATCGAAAGAAGACTGACCAGCGCCGCAAGTTCACGTGATCGACTTCGATGGTCACCTGATCATCTGGTTTCGCATCGAACACGAACCCCGGCCAGCGGCTCGTCAACAAGTACGCGTAGCCCTGTATGTTGCTGTAGTAGCGCAAGGCTTTGGTCAGAAATCGCTGCATGTTGTCCGGAACGCGCCCGGTGAACAGCGCACCGAACCATGCTGCGATGACGACGAACGAGGCCGCTACTCCGATTCCGAGGAAGACCACGATGAGCGGGAACGCGAGGATGAGACGGAAGAGGACTGACCAGCGCGAGTGCCGAGGCGGATCCATTGAAATTCCGACGAGCACCTGAGCTTCGTAGTTGCTACCGCCTGGTGAGGGTGGCGGCAACGCCGAGCCGATCAGGGAGCCAGGCGTTGGCGCCCCACAGACGGCACAGAACCGTTGGTTGTCCCGCTCCTGGGTTCCACAGTTGGTGCAGTACGGCACATCTGCTCCTTTAGTAGTTCAACTGCGCATACTGGCATAAGACAAGGTGCCCCTCGCGCCAAGGCTGAACCTTCACGCGAAGTTGAGGCCAAGGGGACTCGATGCGCGAATACCGGGCCCCCAAAGCTCTCAGAGCCAATGGGACTGGAGGACATCACCTTGACCTCGTTCGCAGAGGAGTTGGTCACCGTTGTCGCTATTGAGATGACGACAACGCAGTCCTTCAGGTAGCCAACTGCTGCCACGGCCTGACTCTCGGCCGGCTTGGCGTTGCCCTTGGCGCAGCCAGTGACTGTCAATGAGACTCCCCTGCTCACGTTCAAGGCCAAAGTCGATGACTCGGGCACCCGTCCCGGCGCCACGGGTGCTGTCCTTTGCGGGAAAGCCGCACCGGGAACAGCGTGTCTTGCAAGCACTGTCGAGGACGCGCAGACAGTGTCTCCTCGGCGTGCGAATTCAGGCACGGTCCGAACTCCGAATCTGCCGCTGCGACCGGGCATCAGTGCAACGCACATCCAACTCCCCCACCCGTGCTCCCAGACAGAGCGTGAATCACTTCGGAGTTCTGAACGAGTTTGCCGGCCGCCGCAACTGATAATCGGGGTTGGTGCCCCGCGACGGTATGGAGCTCAACCCCGCGGATCAGCTGCCACTGCTGGCGTAACGAGGACGCTAACGAGGGATCACGCGATGAACGCGGTCTGCGGACGTAAGGCTTTCTAGATAGGAAAGATAGAACCGACGAGATGGAACCTCCACAAATAATCGAAAACCCTGAAGTTGCTCGAATTATGACAATCAGAAGTGCAAAATCAAGGACATTTGACAGGGGTTTCACAAGTTCGTGAGGGAGACTTGCATTCTTCAGAGTTTTCTTGATCGATTGCGACGAATGGACTAGTGAGATTATTAGAAGCAAGAATGCAGTTAAGCGACGTCCCGAATCTGACAAATCGCTCGCACTGACGCAACAGGACCTTTCGTGGCAACAACTGCTTGAGGTCCTGCCCGGCGGCGTCGCATTCGTCGACGAGCACGGTGTCATTCGTCACGCCAACGATCGACTCGCGGTGATTACCGGTTACTCAATCGACGAAGTCGTCGGCCAGAAGGTGGAGTTCCTGATTCCGCAACGACAGCGTAAGTCGCACGTGTTCGGTCGCAATGATTTCATGCGCAATCCGAGTTCACGCGAGATGGGCACCGACATGGATTTGAAACTCCTGCGCAAGGACCGTAGCGAACTCGCAATCCACGTCTCCCTGGCACCGCTCCTATTTGAGGGCAAGCGGTGGGTTGCGGCGTTGATCCGTGACGATAGCGTCCGTCGGGCTGCCGAGATGATTCGCGCGCAAGATGAACTGCGCTTTCGTCTGGCGTTTGAAGACAACATGGCCCCGATGGTCTTCACCGATCTCGACGACAAGGCCATCGCCGTCAATGACGCTTTCTGCGAGATGCTCGGATTCACCCGGGAAGAAGTCCTTGGCAGTGACTCGAAGCCGTTCACCTACCCCGAGGATGTTGGCATCACCGAGGAGTCCCACCAACGCATGGTGCAAGGTGGCGCCGATCAGTCTCGCTACGTCAAGCGCTACATGCACAAGGACGGTCGGGTAATTATCGTCGAAGTCTCGCGAGCCCGCGCTAATGACACTGCAGGGAATCCCCTCTACTACGTCATCTCCGAACGCGATATCACCGAGCGGGTACAGAGGGATCACCTCCTGGGCCTGCTTGCCGCAGTAAACAAACTCGCGGTTCACGCCGTCGACGAAGATGAATTTCGCCAGGAACTCTGCAACGTGCTGGTCGACAAGGGTGGATGCGCCCTCGCGTGGATTGGTATCACGTCAAACGACGATGCGGGGGGCGTCGAGATCATGTGCGCGGCCGGAGCCAGCGACTACCTGCACGAAGAGATGGATTCTTGGTGGGGGTCCCAAGAGGTGAGATCGGGGCCGACGTGGATGGCGCTACAGACTGGTGTGAGCCAAGTTGTGGACGATCTTGCTCATCACTGCGTGTCCGGCCCTTGGGGCGAGCGAGCAACCCAGTTCGGATTCGGATCACTGGTTGCTATTCCGGACCGGCTAGGAGAGCGCCGGGCGGCACTCGTCATCTATCGTCGCGACGCCTTCTCGTTCGATGAGATAACGGTGAGTGGGCTCGAGGACATCGTTCGAGAGGCCGAACTCGCGATCACCCACATTCGCGCGACTCAAGAGACTTCGGCCGCGTTGGAAGAAACCGTCGCAGCCAACGAGAGCCTGAGGGAAACTGAACTCGCCCTCATCGAATCCGAACAGCGTTTTCGACTCGCATTTGAGAGCAACATGGCGCCAATGATCTTCAGTGATCTCGAGGACAAGGCCATCGCCGTCAATGACGCATTCTGCCGAATGGTCGGATTCAGCCGGGAAGAACTGCTGGGGCACGATTCGATTCAATTCACGCATCCCGAGGACGTGGGCATCACTGAGGGGACCCATCTTCGCCTGGTCTCCGACGATGTCGACCAGGTGCGCTACACGAAGCGTTACCTGCGAAAGGACGGCCGTGTCGTCTTCTCGGAGGTTTCGAGATCCGCGGCGCACGATGCCTCCGGCAAGACCCTCTACTTCATTGCTTCGGAGCGCGACATAACCGAGGAGCAAGCTCTCACCGACCAACTCTCGCACCTCGCACTCCACGACCCGCTTACGGGGCTCGCCAACCGGGCACTTTTTGATGATCGACTTGCCCAAGCCCACTCGAGAATCGCTCGCCAAGGCAGTATGGGCGCAGTGCTACTGATGGATCTTGACGACTTCAAGGGAGTCAATGACACGCATGGTCACCTCATTGGCGACCAATTGCTGGTGGGAATCGCACGACGTCTCGAACTTGTAACCCGCTCCTCGGATGCGCTCTGTCGCTTTGGTGGCGACGAGTTCCTCTATCTCGCCGAAGGTCTCTCGTCCGCGGCTGAAGCCGAAGACGTGGCGAACCGTCTTCTCGACGTGATCTCGGAGCCTTTCATCTTCGGGGGGCTCAACCTCGAACAGCGAGCAAGCATTGGAGTCGTGATCTGGGATTCGACGAGCAAGGACCCCACCGAGCTCGTTCAAAACGCCGACGTGGCTCTCTACGAGGCCAAGCGCGAGCACCGGGGCCGCTTTGCCATCTTCACTCGCGATATGCACCAGCAGGTGGTCAGTAGCTTCGTCCTCGGCCAGGAGCTTCGCGTTGCCCTACAGGCCGGTGAGTTCTCGATGCACTACCAGCCCATTGTCAACCTAGTGACCACCGAAGTTGTGGGATTCGAGGCATTGATGCGCTGGCAGCACCCGAAGCGCGGATGGGTGTCTCCCGCCGTGTTCATTCCGCTGGCCGAGCAGAGCGATTTCATTCTGGAACTTGGCCACTTCGCGCTGCATGAGGCCGTGGCGGCTGCCGTGTCCTGGGCGCAGGTAGATCCCTCCGTCAAGCTGCCCTACGTGACCGTCAATATCTCGGCGTTCCAATTCCACAACCCCGACCTGGTACCGATGATCGAACAAACATTGCTGCAAAGCGGTCTCGCGCCCGAGCGCCTGATTCTCGAAATTACCGAAAGCGTGGCTCTGCTCAACGTCGCTCAGACGCTCACCGTGATTGAGCATCTCGATCGACTGGGGATTGGAATCGCGCTCGATGATTTCGGCACAGGCTTCTCCTCTCTCTCCTACCTCACGCGGCTCCACCCCCGCATCATCAAGATCGACAGGTCCTTCGTCAGCCCCACCCACGACAGCCTCGAAAACGACACGCTCCTCGAGACAATCATCACGCTCGGAACCAAGCTCAACATGACCTTGCTCGCTGAAGGCATCGAGACCCCCGGACAACTGGAACAGCTCCGTCTTCTCAACTGCCACCTTGGCCAGGGCTACCTCTTCTCGCCCGCGGTGCCGGCCGACATCGCCGCGACCATGGTCCGAATGGTCTTTGACGCCTGACGGGAATTGGCTGGCCACGGCACGCATTGTCAAGTCGGCCAACGGATGCGGGCGCACCTTGCCAACTTCGACACTCCGGCAGATTCGACACGACCACGTCCGTTCAGCGTTTCGAATCCCGGCCACTGGTGAATATGGCTTATCTGGTACGAAGGAAGTCAGTTCGCCGTGACGGAGGCCAATGATGGCGGTCTGGTTCACCCGCCAGGATCGTTTCCTACGGAGGTGTCCGCGCGGTCACGCTTTGAATTCCATCGGGCCGCGCGTCTCGTCGACGAATTCACGGAGTATTAACTTGCAGGAAACATCGACCGAGTTAGATTCAGCCATGGTTAGGCCCAGAGAACCCTTCGTCCTTGAAGACAGTCCCAATGGACGCACTTTGGTCGTGACCGGTCCGTGGACCGAGGAAGCCGCCCGCCTTCTGAGCAGCGGTGAGGCTGATGGGCTAACCCTCAGTTATGAAAAGGGCTTCAGCGAAAACGACCTCGCGTTCTTCGAAGAATGGCCATTACGTCGTTTGCGGATACACGACCCGCTGCTGGTTGACTTGACACCCGTCAGTAGATTCTCTCGATCGCTCGAGGAGCTTTCGGTGCGCGCTGCGTCCGAAGCCCGTCTCGACTTCGCGGGATTCCCTCGACTTCGCAACATTTCATGTGAATGGCAACTCCTTCGTTCGCCACGGGTTGAGGTCCGGTCGCTAGAAACCCTCTCGACTTGGAATTTTGACGAAGCCGATTTCCGTCCGCTGAGCAACCACCCGAAACTCAAGAGATTGACCATAAGAGATGCGCCTCGACTGCGAACACTGCGAGGTATCAGCGCTTTGCAGTCAATTTCAGTATTGGGCATTCATCTGGCCCGGGAGCTCTCCGACATTTCAGAACTCTCCGATGCCGATCCGACCCTGGGGGAACTCAGTTTCGACTTCTGCTCGCGAATTGAGAGGATCAACGCGCTGAGCGCTCTCGAACATCTGCGACACCTCGGGGTGAACGACTGCAAGCGTATCGAGTCGCTTGCGCCAATCATCGGTCTGAAGGAACTCGAAGTCCTTGATGCGTGGGGCTCGACACGAATTGTCGACGGCAACCTTTCACTTCTGCTTAGCCTTCCGCAGCTTCGAGAACTTCGAATGAAATCACGAATCGACTATCGGCCGTCCGTCGATGAAATCAGGACCGCAATTCGTCGCAAATAGCCTCAGGACCGATGCAGTGAAGACTTCGATTCCGCTGAAACAGCCCAGTTTCGCCCTGGCGTAGCGCACGCCAGCCCCTCGATTCGAAGACCGAGGGGCTGGCACTGCTTTTCAGTGAAGGTGACTCTTACGCGAGAGGCGTACTGCTGACGTTCGAGCTGTAGAAGCCGAAGAACGAGCACGCGGGAACTGTCGCGCCGCCGGCGGAGCCGACGTACGACCCAACGCCCGGCGAGAGGTTCACGAAGGTGCTGCCGTCAGCCGAAGCGAACGCCGTGGTTCCGTCATTCGGGCCCTCGAATGACGGGTTGCCCTGCGAACCGCTCAGGCTGGTGCCAACGTTGTACGTGTTGGCGGACATCCAGTCCGGGTGGTAGGCGTCCGAGTCGTAGTCGCTCAGGGCCGAGTGGTCCTGGGTGGTTGAGACGACGGTCGACACGTACGCGGTGGAGCCGGACAGGTAGCACGAGCCGGTGACGGTGAACGGACCGATTGTCGCCAACGTCACGGTTGCGGGGTCAGCCTGGTCGGCTCCCGGAGTCGCGATGGTCTGGTGGTAGTAGACCGCGGCGGAACTACCCGACGAACCGGCGACACCCTGGATACCCTGCGCGCCTTGGATACCTTGGATTCCCTGCGCGCCCACGAGTCCAATGCCCGGGGTGCCGTTGAGGCCAGCAGCGCCGGTCGCGCCCGTGGAACCATTCGTGCCATCAGCGCCAGAGGCGCCCCGGCCTGAAATCGTAACGACGTGCGTACCGGTGGAGCACTTGCCATTCACTTTCAATGAAAGCACGTGAGTGGACGTCGAACACGCCTGATAAGGCGAGCTCGTCGAGCTCGTTGTTGACGCAGCCGCGGTGGCAATGCTCGCTACCGTGAGAAGTACGCCTACGGCGAGCCCTCTGAACATCCATTTGTTAGTTTTCACGCTAAAAGCTCCTTCTGCTCGGTTCACTACTTGTGACACCGAGACGAGCGACGGCACTAATCGACGACTGCAATACAGTCGTCGATTAATTACGGGCCCGTACTACCTTACTTTTTCGTGAACCGTGAATAGGTGACCATTGAAGCGACCGACGCGTTTGTTGTCGACTTGGTAGCGCGGAAGATCATCCGTCCAGATGCGATGATGTCGGGCCGAAGAATGAGCATTTGCATCATTGATGTATCGGCGGTGCGACAGATGACCTCTTCAATTCGTAAGTGGTAAATGGAGGCTCACTTCACGAAGTCCCCAAGCGGGCCAGTGCGAGCGCAACTCACGATCCAAGGTCTACGAGATTGCTGCATACGGTTGCAACGGTCCAATGATGTTGGAATGGATCAAACTCATAGGGATTTCTGCCTGCCGGAGTCGCATTGGCATTGGCATTGGCCTGGCGGCGTCGGATTCGCTCATGGGTTGAACCGTGGGGTCTCTCACTCGCGCTCCGCCAACGCGTAGCGGATACCGGAACACCGAGGCGTCGGGGTCCCAGTAGCAAGTCAAGTCTTGGGAACCATGACCAGTTCGCGAAGGTTGGAAGTACTATTCTCCGGCCATGTGGTGGTTTCTTGAATTCTTCGCTTCGCCAGCGCAATGAGGTGAGTGAAAGAGGACGCATCGTGAGGTACTTCGGCAATCATCCTATGGGCGTGCAGAATCTGCTGGAGGCGCTACCTGGCGGGATTGCCCTCATTGATGATCATGGGATCATCGGCGATCTCAACCAGCGCCTCGCTGATATGACGGGTTACCCATTAGAGGAACTCGTCGGCCGAGACATCCAGATTCTCGTACCACCTCTACAACGTGACCAGCACTTCATGACTCGCCATGGGTGCGCCGGAGACCTGAGTACTCCGCAGATATTGCACGATCCAAATCTCGCCATCCTGTGCCGTGACGGTAGCCAACTACCCGTCGACTTCGCCTTCTCACGGCTCTCAGTCGACACCCAATCATGGATCGTCGTGGAAATCCGTGACAACACTACTCAAAGAGCTGCCGAAGAAGCCCGCATCATGGCCGAGGGCCATGTCATCGAAATCGAGGCCGCCGCCGCGGCGGCGCTGGCGCAGAGTGAGCAGCGCTTCCGTCTCGCGTTCGAAGGGAATATGGCTCCCATGGTCTTCAGCGACCAGGATGGTCTGTTTCTGACAGTGAATGACGCCTTCTGCCGGATGAGCGGGCGCACCCAGGAAGAACTGCTCGGGCGCGACTCGAAGCACTTCACCTACCCCGAGGACATAGGCGTCACCGAAGATGTCTACCGGCGCATCAAATCCGGCGAAATGGACCAGGATCGCTACGGTAAGCGCTTCTTGCACAAGAACGGGCGAATCGTCGTCGCCGAAGTGTCGATTTGTTCGGCCCGCGACGAGAGCGGCGCGGCACTGTACTTCATATCCTCGGTGCGCGACATTACCGAGGAGCGGGCGCTCGCCGCCCAACTCTCCTACCAGGCGTTGCACGACCCGCTCACGGGGCTCGCGAACCGAGCCCTCTTCGATGATCGGCTCGACCAAGCCCGCGCGAGGGTCGCCCGCGAAGGAAAACTCGGCGCCGTGTTGCTGTTGGACCTCGATGACTTCAAGGGAGTGAACGATGCTTACGGCCACTTGGTCGGCGACCAACTGCTCGTAACCCTTGCCAACCGCTTCGAACAAGTCACTCGCTCGACGGACACGCTGTGCCGTTTCGGGGGTGACGAGTTCCTGTACTTGGCCGAGGGATTGGCCTCGCCCGCCGAGGCTGAATTGATAGCCGAGCGTCTTCTCGAGACACTCACCGAACCGTTTTCTTTCGATCAGGTCAGACTCGAACAACGGGCAAGCGTCGGAATCGTGGTCTGGGACGGCGAGAGCGCGGACAACGTCGAACTCGTCCAGAACGCCGACGCCGCGATGTACGAGGCCAAGCGCCAGGGCCACGGCCACGTTGTCACCTTCACCCCCGACATTGGCCATGAGGTCGTAAGCCGCTTCGCGCTCATCAAGGAATTGCGCCACGCATTGACTTGCGGCGAGCTCTCGATGCACTACCAGCCCATCATCGATCTCACGACGACCAGGGTGGTTGGTTTCGAGGCGCTGATGCGCTGGCAGCATCCCCAGCGAGGCTGGGTGCCCCCCGACGTGTTCATTCCCCTCGCCGAGCAGAGCGACCTCATTCTGGAACTTGGCTCGTTCGCGCTGGGTGAGGCCATGGCCGCCGCCAGTTCCTGGGGAGCAAGCGATGCTCAGGCCGACGCCCCGTACGTGACGGTCAATCTCTCGGCGCGACAGTTCCACGATCCCGGCCTCGTGCCAATGATCGAAGCAGAACTCGGGCGAAGCGGGCTCGAGCCGGATCGCCTCATCCTGGAGGTCACCGAGGGTGTGGCGCTGGTGGACATCGTCGAGACAATGAATGTCATGGAGCAGCTGAATCGACTCAAGGTTGGTGTCGCCCTCGACGATTTTGGTACGGGTTACTCCTCTCTCTCATACCTCGCGGCCCTGAACCCAAGGATCATCAAGATCGACCAATCCTTTGTTCGTCCAAAACACGACAGGGAACGAAGCGACATGTTGCTTGAGGCGATCGTTACGCTCGGCAACAAGCTCAACATGACCGTGCTCGCCGAAGGAATCGAGACTTCAGCCCAGCTCGAACGCCTTCACAGCCTCGACTGCGATCTCGGCCAAGGATTCCTCTGGTCACCGGCGGTTCCCGCCGAAGAGACGGCGAACATGCTTGGTCGGCTGTTGGACGATTGAGAGTCGCTTGATAGCACGTCCTCCGGAGTTCGTGGCAGTCTGCGGCGTGAAGACGGCCTGCTTTCCATCGCGGCTGCTTCGTGTCAGAGGCCCGGAATGAATCTGCACGCTCAGCCCGCTCAATTCATTGATACGTGAAGCGACCGCATTACGAAATCCGCAGCGACCTCGTTAGGGTGATTGCGTGGTTCATTGGACGTACCAAGACTGACACCACGCGGAGTCATACCATGCCCCTCTTCAGAAAGATCAGAACTGGATCTGTTTTGAAGAGCGGCGCGGTCTTGTTCGCAGCCGCGTTTGTTCTTGCGAGTTGTGGCACTGCGCTCCAAGGTTCTTCGACCGCTCGCCAATCCAGCACTCCTATCGCAACGGCGAGCCTCCCGCCCAGCTCGGTGTGCGGTACGAATGGCGACTACGTACAACAATCCTTGAACGGGACTTTCACCGGCTGTTTTCGCGTACCCGCCTTGCACAGTTCCTCCTTGGTGGTGGCGCTTCAGGCGTATTTGTTTGGCAAAACGACTTCAGCGAATGCCACGACAACGACGCTCTCACCACCGGCCTCCAACGAGATCTCGTTGTCCCTGGGTTCTACGATCGCCACGCCAGGGGAATCAGTGACGATGACGGGTCGCTTCTTACGTCATCCACCATCTCCTCAACAACGCCCGACATACGTGACTGTGTGTTGGGATGGCTGCGAAACGGGACTACAAGAGGAGGGCGTGCCGATTCACTGGTCGTCATCCACCATGTTTCACACGAGGCTCGAAGTGCCCGAAACTGCGTGGCTCGTTACTCGCGACGGCGTGGTATCGGTTCACCCTTTGCAATCGGGCAGTTATCGGGTAGGCGTTCAATGCCTTGAGGAGGTCTCGGGTTGTGCCCTCGGCCCCGGCGAGGCGCAAACCACTGTTCAGTTACATGCACACGAGCCCACGAGGTGCGCAGCGGGGCAACCTTGTGAGACCATGACCCTGAGCACCCCGAACGCCGCAGTCGGCGACAAGGTATTCGTCACGGGCTGGGCTCCATTGCAGACCATCATCGGCCAGCCCTTCAGCTACTCCCTCTCGGTCACGTCAGGGTCCGCGAGGAAGAACTACCCCGCTCTAGCGTTCGCTCGGAATCCAAAGGGCGGGGGGTTCGACGTCGTGCTCACCCCGCGGACTCTGCGAGTATCGCCGAACAAGACCTGGGCCAGCCTGGGTCGGGTTAACTACCTGTCATCGACGTTCGCGGGTCTGTCCGCGATTCAGCCAGCGAGCAACTCCAGCCTGATCGCCTGGTGTCAAGCGTCGGGACTGGATATTACGGGCGGCTCCTCGCTGATACGCGTCCCGACCGGCGGCGTCGCGGCGGCACTGCGCGGTACGAAGCTCAGCATTTTCTCCTCCCCTTCGTCCAATCCCCAGTGCTCCACGGTGCTGCTCGATCCGCGCTATCGCAACAGCGTCTACGCCGGCTTCAGCACGGCCGTCGACCACAACGCACCGCCGCTCTACATCGCGGGCCTGTACACGACTGACGGCGGAGCCACTTGGCGCACGGTTCCGACCCCTGCGGGTACCTCACTCGAGGACTTCGCCGGATTCACCACCAAAGGAAGCCAAGTGGAGGCACTCTTCGCGGGTACCAGCAGCTACGGGAGTGGCCAGTACCCGCCGGGTACCAACCGGGGCCTCGTCACCGCTGAAATCACGTCCAACGGCGGGACCACCTGGGCGACCACGACGCTCGGCTGTCCGAACACCGGACCGTGCACCATATTTGGTCCGTATCAATGGGGCAACTGCGCCATGGACGGCTCGCCGCAACCGCTGCTGCAGGGTCCCGTGGCCGCAACCGCAACTTCGGGAATTAAGTGGACGAGTACGTCATGGGCTCCAACCGTCAATAGTTGCTTCTCTCAGCAACTGGTAGCAACCTCGACCCACAGCTTGCTCCTCCTGGACCCGTCTTCGCAGTACCCGCTGTTGGAATCAACCAATTCGGGTCAGACGTGGACGTATCTCGCGCTTCCGCGAATCCCTGGGGCCAATTCCGGGTCGGACTCGATGCCCTTGGGAGACCCATTGTTGCTCGCCCCCGACGGCTCACTTTTTGCGGCCATCACCGCTGCGTCCGGTCTGCGCCAGGAACTGCTTCGGCTGGGGCCCGGAGCGAAGACGTGGTGCCAGGTTCCGAAGGTCTTCGGTGTGACCGCCTCTTCGGGCACCGTCGGGCCTCTGCGAACAAGGGGAGCCGAACTGATTTGGAGCCAGACCGTTTACACCACTAGTGGAAACCCGACCTCGAGCATGCACGTCGTGGCGCTTTCAAATTTGCGCTGCTAGCACTGCGCAATTCTCTTCAGCGCTTCCAAACTCATTCGCAAGAAGAGAATTGCGAACCGAGGTTTGGCAACTCGTTTAGAACGACTGCCACGTTCGTCGCATAACCAAAATACGGATAGGGCGTGTTCGGTAGCGCGCAACTGCGAGCCAAGAAGATGAAGATTGTGCCGGTGGCCCAACGAAACTCTTGGTGGAGCGGCGCCTACGACTCCCTTGCGCCGACAAGGATCAGGAGGAGGATTCGTCGCTCGGATTGTCGAGCGGCGACGAACGGAGCAACGTCAGCGACACGCCAACCCAGACCGCAATCAACACGAGCCAAATGACGAAGCGTACCCAGGGATGTAACCCACCCAAGAAGGGCGCCGTCTCGTACGTCGAAGTCGCGGTGTTCACCTGCAGCGGTGCGTAACCTACCCAGCCGGAAAACGAGTCCAGGGAGGTCGCCCAACCACCAACGAGATAGAACACCGCCCCGAGCCCCACTACCACAACGATTCGTTGAGCGAAGTTCAGTCGGCGGCGTGGCATGCGCATAGTCTGGCACCCAACTGCTTCGGCCTGGTATCGGAGGCCCGACGCAACAGCGATGCTGTCCAGACCTATTAGTTCTGCAACCTTCCGCTGGCGGCTTGATCCGTGGAAGTTCTGATTCGCGTCGGAGTGCCGAACGCGACAATCCGATGAGACTCGATACCGGGACACCGTAATGGGGTGGCGATGAACTCAGTTGTTCGCCCACAGAAGTGGCAGTCCGTCCGAGAAGCATCACCTCACCCCCGTCAATGTCCCTATTCAGGTGTAGAAGCGCGAAGTCGAGTAACTGATGGAACTGCCAACACCGCCAGAATCAACAAGATCATTAGTCCGCCAGATCCGACAAGGGTCGTTGTTATGCCGATGGTCGTTGCCAGTGGGCCCGCTAGTGCCATGCCGATGGGCAGCAGAATCAACGAGCCAAACCAATCGTAGGCGCTCACTCTTGAGAGCACATCAGATGGAATCTCTCGTTGCAGCGTCGTACTCCACTGCACCGAGAAGACCGTAATGAATCCTCCGGCGAGAAATCCGGCAATCGTGACGAGGATCGTGGGCGCCCGGCCCGCGAGGAAGAACAGAGGCAAGGGGAACACCAATGAGGACAAAGTAGCCACGAGAAGAGGGCGACGGGGATGTACACGCAACATGACAATTCCCCCTACTACTGCACCCGCTCCTTCAGCCGCCAAGATTGCGCCCCAAGCAGGTGCACCACCAAGTGACTGTTTGGCTACGACGGGACCAAGCACGAGGAACGAGGCGAAAAGCGCATTCACAAGTGAGGATTGAAGCACAATTGCCCACAACCAACTTCGAGACCAGAACTCCTTCCAGCCCTGTCGGAGCAAAGTGACGAACGAGGCAGAGACTTCGGCTGCGTTCCAGTCAATTCGAATACATGCGAGCGAGACCACGCTCACCAGATAGGTCATGCCATCAATCAGGATTGCCCAACCGGGACTGGACACCGCCACAATCACGCCGGCGATCGCGGGTCCGATCATGCCACCACTCGAGGCGGAGATTCCGTTTAGGGCGTTGCCTTGTTGAAGCCTCTCCGGACTCAACATCTGCGGAACGATCGCTGTCAACGCCGGATTAAAGAACGCCTGACCAATTCCCATGAGTGCGCTCAAGGTCATAAATCCCCACAGGGGAGGTCGTCCCAGCAAAACCCACAGTCCTAGAGTGCATTCGGCCAGAGTACGCAGTGCGTCCGATTGCAGCATCAGCTTTCGTCGACTCACGCGATCACCCACGACACCGCCAACGAGCAGAAGGATCACTAGAGGAGTAGTCCCTGCCGCCAAGACGTAGCCGATATCAGTCGCGGTTCCGTGCGCTAACACTGCAAAAACGATGGCCACGGGCGCCATACCGGTACCAACTTGAGATGCAGTTTGGCCAATGAAGAAGAAACGAAAGTTTCGCTCCTTTAGGGCTCCGATCCATCGGTCAAGAGGCATCAAGAGAATCTATCCCCCGCCATCAGGTGTGTAAGTGCACACCTGCACCAATGCGAAAGGGCACGCGAAGTGTCACGCAACCAACCGAGACTCAAGCATCCGGAAGCCGTTAATGTCGGAGGCCCGACGAGAAATGCCACCCTGAATTGGCTGCTATCTAATTCAAGTTCGTGTCGAAGACCCGACTTCATCAGTCTGCCTCCGGTCATTGACGGTTCCGCCTTCGGCAAACAGGGACCTGATGGCGTGCGGTGAATGTCACAGCACGTCCCGATACTGAGTGGGTGACGCGCACTCCGAGCACCCCCACCACGTTCACCCAAGCCTTCACTTACGCCCTCGACCCCACTGCGGCACAGGCGTCGGCGATGCTCAGCCACGTCGGGGGCTCGCGCTTCGCCTACAACGCCCTGCTCGGATTGGTGAAGGACAACTGGGACGGAAACCGCGCGAAGAAAGAAGCTGGGCTCGAGGTCACCAAGAATGACTGGGTCAGCACCTCGCACTTCGGTCTGCTCTACCTCTGGGCCGAGAAGCGCGACGAACTGGCGCCCTGGTGGGCCGAGAACGGGTCAAGTACCTACAACGACACGGCCCGACGCCTGGCGGCGAGCTTCACCAACTTTCGCAAAGGCCGGTCGAAGTTCCTGCACTTCAAGCGCCGCGGGCAGTCGGGGTCGGTCCGGCTCATGGGTCCCGCGGTGCGGCTCGACGACTCCCACCACGTTCGAATCTCACGCATTGGCGAGGTGAAGACCTACGAGTCCACCCGCAAGCTCTACCGTCACCTCGAGCGCGGCACCGGGCGGATCGTCGCCGCAACCCTGCGCCACCGCAACGGGAAGTGGCAGGTCTCCTTCACCGCCGAGGTGACCCGGCAGCTACCAGCGACCCGGACGCCTGAGAGGATCATCGGCGTCGACCTGGGCATCACCACCCTCTATACCGGTGCCACGCCCGACGCGAAACAGGTCCTCGAGGTCGACAACCCCCACCACCTGGTGAAGGCCCAGCGCTCGCTCGCCCACGCCCAGCGTGTCGCCTCCAGGCGTCAGGGGCCGAAGAAGGGCGTCGCGCCGTCCAACCGGTGGTGCCGTGCCAACACCCGGGTCCAGCAGGTCCACGCCCACGTCGCCAACGCGCGCAAGGACCAGATCCACCAGGTGACGACCCGCCTCGCCAAGGACTACGACGTCATCGTGGTGGAGAACCTCAACGTGAAGGGCATGGTGAAGAACCACTCCCTCGCCAAGCACATCTCGGACGCTGCCTGGGCCGAGTTCACCCGCCAGCTCGACTACAAGACCAGGTGGTACGGATCGACGCTGGTGAAGGCCGATCGTTTCTACCCGTCATCCAAGACCTTGCAGTCGCTGCGGGACAGTCAAAGCCACACTGTCCCTTGGTGAACGCACCTACGCCTGCGAAGTCTGCGGGCACAAGGTCGACCGCGACCTCAACGCGGCCACCAACCTGGCCAGATTAGGCCTGCCGGGGACAAGCTCCGGTACTGGACGTGGAGGGAAGGGTAAGACCGGGTCAGTTCGAACGGCGCATCCCCGTGAAGCGTCAACCAAAGCGCCAACCCCGGTGGGCGTCTAGGAGAAACTTTGGCTCAAGCTCGGACCGTGGCGTATTTACCGCACCCCACTGGGTCCCGAGTTTTCCGAAGGGGGACGGTTCTTAAGCCTCAAAGGGTTCAATTGAGCACATATCTGCTGAAAGCTAGTGCTCATCGCGGTCTCGTCGTTCCGGGCAAGGCGTCCTGTACCAGCCGCCGCTAACCGGATGCCAGTGCAACGTCCAGCCATGTGCGTCCGCCATCAGTGGTTTTTTCAAGCCGGCCGACAGCTTGATCGTCACCTGGCAAGCAAAGCGCTAAGCCATCTTGCGCATTGGTGAAGATCAGCCCATTCACGCTGGAGTTGATCTTGGAACACGACAGCACTCCCACCGTCGTTGCCATTCGAGGTGATGTCGTAATGCGAACGAGAGGCCCCGTCGCGCCATAGTCGAGGTACGCGAGCGTGGCCGAGACCGGATCAAAATACCCACCTCCGGTCCCAAAGAATTGCTGTTGCGGGACTTGAGTCCAAGATGCTCCCGCGTCGTTCGAGAAAAGGAACGACTCTTGCATTCCCGTGGGACAGTCGGCCCAGAGGGTGACGGCCGACTCCGGGGTCAATCCACACGCGTTAACGCTACCCAATTTGGGCGTAGTGAGCTTCCGAAACGATCGACCACCATCGCGTGAGTAGAAGATGACAGCGGGGCCGGGAGGTTGCTCGGAAATCCACACGTCGCTGCCGAAGGCAGCCGGAACATAGGGGAATCCCCACACCCCGGTCTTCGCGGAGCGGCCGATGGGCATCGGCGAACTCGTCCATCGATTAGCGCTGAGCGGCGACCTGGCGATGCGGTAGTCGTGGCAGGAGACCCCGTTGGCCGAGCAGACACCCGTGATCGCGTATATCGCATTCGCCGTCGTGGTCAGGCCAAGCGTCGTGGCTCCCTTCTGGATGGTGACTCTGTGCCACGTCCGTGCGCCATTCAGCGTGACATAAAGAGAGGTCGGGTCTGTCGCGCCCACAATCGCGTAACCATCGCTGACATTGGCAAACTGCACACTGTGGAGCGTCCCCGTAAGCGTTCCGTGTAGGGCTCGCACGGGAGGCGGAGCCGCGGACGTGAACGACTTGGCATCGACCGTGGTCCGAAGGAGTCGAAGGCAGGATGGCTGCGCACAACCAGTCGTTGCCAACACGTAGACGGCGTTGGACGAGCGCACTTGAGAGATTACTAAGGGCGTCACTGGCTTGTGGCTTGCACCAGCTTCAGACACCGCTACGCCTGTCATTGGCGAAAGAGAAATCGCCACAACAACGGGAAGGACGATCACACGACGTAGGCGTGAGGCCCGAGATTGCCTAGGTAAGTAACCCATAAGCCAATACTTGCAGGTGACTCGAACTGCCGCTATCGGTGACGATCACTGCGAAACTTCTCGCCGATACTTTTGCCTCACCTCCTGCTCTTCGTTGCGATTAAGAGATGAATCGTTGGACGTACCAGGTTTGTCCACCGTTATGAGTCACGATCATCTCGGAGGTGTTGGACGGCGACTCGGCGATTCCAATTCCGTCCGTCGTATTCACGAAGTGCAGGTACGTAACGAGGCCGTGAAAGACAACGCGCCAACTTTTCCCCTCATCCCGACTCACAACTAACTCCCCGGGAAAGCCAACGCCGTAGTAAAAGAACAAGGCCTTGGGAGTGGGCGACGCGAGCGCGGAGAAGTAGTCACCTGCGGGGTGCAGTTCGCTCACGGCGTGAAAGCTCGAGCCTGCGTTGCTTGATACGTAGAGCCACCATGAGCCTGGCGTTGCCCCCGGAGGGGCCTTCGGGGACGGCTGGGCGAACACGCCACCTATTTCACAAACGACGACGAGATGGCGGGCGTCGCTCGCCACGGGCACGACGTAGCTGTCACCCACGGACGCACACGGTGGTGAGAAGCGAGTCCACTGGCCATCTTGGTTGAGGCGCAAGCTTCCCGTGACGCCACGATCGTTTCCCTCAACGAGCCAACCGGCATGTCCGCTCAATACAATGTCGCCCTCATTCGCGCTGCCTCCGGCAGGGAACTCCAGAGGCGGTGTCTTGACCACGCTCCAGTGATCACTTTGAACGGGTGACTCCACTAACACGGCGGTGAATGTCGGTCCTTCCCCGAGCAGATACACCTCACGGCTGGAAGCCTCGAGGTCGAAGGTGGGGCCCTGCGACGCGAGACCCGGAGGGTTCTGCTTCGTCCACGTCGTCCCGCCATCATGCGTCGACCAAAGAAGTACCAGCCACCGCGAGGTCGTAATTCCACCGAAGCGATCAATACTTGGAATTGTGCCATAAATCCATCCGTCACGTACGTTCGCGAAGCGAACATTAAGAAGGCCATACGGATAATTCGGAGAGACGGCGGCAATTGAATTGAGGCCCACGCTCTCGTCGGCAGACTTAAGAAGCACTCCGGGCAGCGACTCCAACTTCCAGATAGTGCCACCGTCACGCGTGGAACGAAGTTGCATGCACGTTTGTCGGACTGAGCACTTCACGGTGCCGAGGACCCAGCCCTTGCTATCCGTTGGGAACGAAGTTGAGAATGGCGTAAACCTCGCCACCGGGCTTCCATTTAGATTCGATGCAGCTAGATGAGGGAGACTGCCCTTCGTGCCACCAAACTCGTAGAGCAGGATTGTCACCGCGATCACCACCAAGAAGAACGCGATTAATCGGAGACGCATAAGGCGAACCTATCGAAATTTGACATCAGGCAGCCTCTCGGGGACGAGTTCATGTTCTGCGAGTCCATCACGGTGTATCCCGACAATCTGGAGTTGAAGGTGATCGGCGCTCCTCCGCTCAATGTTCCTCGCGGAGAAGTGGGACTCAAGGTGCCGAATTATTGGTGTCGGAGGCCCGACGCAATAGAAGTGCAACCTTTCACTGGAGGATTGACAGGCTCTTTGGAAATCAAGTGAAGACGGTCTGAGGTTCCCCGGGGTCTCATTCAGTGAAAGTACTCTTAGCGGATGGAACCACGACTCGAAGCCAACCGCATGAATTGGAACAGTCGCGTCGGGGTTCACGCGGAGTCTCGGTTCTACGACGTTGAAGGGTGGCTTCGTAACGCACCTGGACCGCCGTCCAGAGAGATTGAGGCACTAGGGAACCTTGAAGGTAAGACCCTCGTGCACTTGCAGTGTCACTTCGGAATGGACACGTTGCGTTGGGCCAGAGCCGGAGCCACCGTCACCGGTCTGGACTTCTCGCCAGCGGCCATTGACGAAGCCACTTCACTCGCAGGGCGTGCGGGGCTATCCGAGCGTGCGTCCTTTATCTGCGCCAATGTCTACGACGCGCCTCAAGCGCTCTCGGGTAATCGGTTCGACGTCGTCTACGTCAGCCTCGGTTCGCTTTGCTGGCTGCCGGACGTGGCTGCGTGGGGTGGAGTCGTGGCGGACCTTCTCGCCCTAGGGGGCAAGTTGTATCTCCACGACGTTCACCCGTTTACTTCGTGCTTTGACGATGACGGAGAGCGGGTCATCTACAGCTACTTTGAAGAGCCTGATGGTCCCTCAATCTTTGACAGCACCTCTACGTACACTGACGGCGAAGAACTCAGCGCCACCAGAACCTATGAGTGGAACCACTCCATTGGCGAGATCATTTCCGCGTTGATTGGGCACGGTCTCGTGCTTGATTCACTGACCGAACAAGACTGGACACTTTTCCAGCAGTTCCCCTGGTTGGTCGAGAACGCGTCGGGCCAGCTCGTCGTACCCGAGAGCCGTCCTCGGATTCCACTTTCTTTCACGCTCCTGGCCCACGCACCGAGCAAGGTCAAAAAACTGCTTAGCTCATCTGAAGCCTGACCGGTGTCGGAGGCCCGACGCAACAGACCACCTTGCATTGACTGACTGCCTAAGTCCCGCGTGCTGGTGTCGGAGGCCCGTTTTACCCCCGGGGCTTCTCTCCGGGCGGCAGCGCCCAATGCGCGGCGCACCCGACACCCAAGCACTTCCAGTGATCGAGGCTGTCCGGGGTGCGGTCCACCTCTTTGGCGTCGGCCGCATGATCGCGTACCGGCGCGTGATGATGAACGAGACCCTGACCGGTTTCTCGTTGCACGATGCCCATGGTCCTCCAATCGACGAGACGATCTCGTACACACCCTACGGTGCCCTTGGGGCCTGCCGTGAATTGACTCCCCCAACACTGCGAATTGCGCGCTCGATGTTGATTGGGATCTCTCAATCCATAAAGTGTGGGAACACTCCCACTGAGTGGCGTCGGAGGCCCGACGCAACAGGTGTGCAACCTTGCACTGGCGGCTGAGGACCTAAACACCTTCACATGAACAGATTCATCCCATTGCAGATAACTGTTCGGCAGTCGTCAACATGTCCATCCCAATCGGCCGAAGGTGGCCGTCGTCGAACGCGCTTCCCGCGCGAAGCGGTGGAGGCGCGACAGGGTCTATAGCCAATCTTGGACCGCTCGGCCGAGGGTCTCGCTCACCTCGGTTCTTAGCAGCGCGGCCAACGACACCGCCGTGGCCTCGCGGGAGTTGAGGCGATCGGTTGCGTGAAAGCAATCCCAAAGGCGGACCAGTCCGTCCTCACCGTCGGAGTCGAACGCCTTGGCTGCGAGACGCTGCCACCGATACTGGTACCAGACGTAGTTCAGCGGGCTCATCGGGTCGTCACCACCCGTGTAGTGGGCTTCGAGCTCCTCCAGCGTGCTGTAACCCTCGGCGCGCATCCGAGCGCCGAGGCGTGGACTCTGCGCTCCCACGGTGGAGAGCACTTCAAGCGTGTTCAGACTTTCCGGCTGCCTCGTTGCGACAAACGCGTGGAGGGCCAGGTTGGCGAAGATCTCGCCTAACCAGAAGGTCGGCAACCTGAGATCCCCGAGCATTTCGAATGCGTGGCCAAGCTCATGGATCGTGACGAGGTCGAAGAATGGCTGCAGATCCAAGCCACCTGCGCCGTCGGGGTATGTCGCAAGTAATCTCGTATAACCGCGCGGCGACGCCTCGTGAAGGTCCTGTCCCATCGCGATCCAGAAGTCTCCGCTTCCGGCGGGCATCACCACGATGCCGGGACGGATCTGACCTTCGTCATCGTTAAAGAACGGTAGCCCGTATGGCTGCCTGCTCTCCCAGTCCGCCTCGTCGGCCACGATGACGGCGATGTTGGGTTCGACTCCTGAAAACAGGCGACTGAAGTAGACGTAGGCGTCTGCGGCGACATCGGCCGCCGCCTGCGCTCGTACCAGTGACCCATCGCTGTAACGCACCTCAAACGGATAGCCGCCTAAGTGCGCAAGCCCTGATCCCATCGACATTAGACAAAACTAGTGGTCAACAGAAACCCGGATGGACTGCAACTTCAACGTGGCGGGCAATGGGTATCGAAGCGCCACCGATTCTCGTGACACTTCAAGGGGTCGTGATGAACCAGGGTTGCAAACCTGTGGTGTCGGAGAGACGGTCTGAAGTGCACCGTAAATGCCATCGCAGCTCGCGAGCTCCTCACGGTCAGTATCCTGAGCCACGTGGTACATGTTCTCCAGATAGAAGATCTCTGCCGCCGATTTGGAGCACTTACCGCCCTCGATCATCTCACCTTCGAGGTTCCCGCCAGCCAGGTGGTGGGCTTTCTGGGACCCAATGGTGCGGGCAAGACAACCACGATGAGGGCGATCTTCGACCTCACGGATCTGGACGCCGGCACGATCACGTGGAACGGCTCCGTCGTGGGTCAAGCAGAGAGACGGCGCTTCGGCTACATGCCCGAGGAGCGCGGTCTCTATCCGGGCATGCTCGTCGGCGAGCAACTTCAGTATCTTGGCAGACTGCACGGGATGACCGCGATCGACGCCTCGAGCGCGACGGCCACCTGGTTAGATCGCCTGGGAATCGCCGATCGGGCCGGTAGCAAGGTGGAGGCCCTCTCCCACGGGAACCAACAGCGCGTGCAACTGGTAGCCGCGTTGCTCCACGAACCCGAGTTGCTGGTCTTGGACGAACCGCTCGCCGGACTGGACCCCTCGGGGATCGACGTCATTGGTGAGGTGCTCGCCGAGCAGGCCCGCTCCGGTTGCTGCGTGCTCTTTTCCAGTCATCAGCTCGACCAGGTCGAGGCCCTGTGCGAGTCGGTCGTGATCATCGACAACGGTCATTTGGTGGTGGCCGGCCGAGTGGACGAGTTGGCCTCTAGTGGGCCGCGACGACTGGTAGTGCGGGTCGAAGGGGACCGCTCCGCTTCCTGGGCCGAGGGAGTCGCCGGGGTCGCGGTCTCCCAAGTCACGGGGGGCGAAGTTCGACTCGTGCTCCAAGACATCGTCGACAGCGACGCTGTCTTGGAGCTCGCTCGCGGCGCCGGCCGTGTGACCAAATTCGTCTTCGAACGACGCCGCCTCTCCGAGCTGTTCCGAGAAGCGGTGAAATGAAGTTCGTCGTCATCGCGCTCGCCGTGGTCCTGGTGGCGACCTTGCGGGTCGGCAGGCGTCGACGGCATCGTCGCACCGGAGCGCGTGCGGCCCGCTCGGTATCGAGCCCACTCAGCAGTGACGTCGGTTTGATCATGGCTCGAGAAGTGCGAGAGAGATTCCGTGGACGAGTCTTCAAGGTCACGACGCTATTCATCTTGATCGTGGTAGCTGCCGCAATCGTCATCCCCGTACTTCACAATGGCAAGGCGAAGCCCCAGGAGGTCGGTATCGTCGGGACGCTCTCATCCTCCCTTCGCGCAACCGTGACCAGTTCCGCCAAGAGCGCGGACGTCACCGTGCACTTCGTGCCCGAATCCAGCGTCAAGAAGGCCAAGTCCGACCTCCATTCGGGTCGAATCAACGTCGCGATCGTGGACGGTCGTGAGTTGCTCGTGAAGAGCCCTCTTTCATCGGCCGACAACTCGTCGGGCGTCCAACTGGTTCGTTCGGTGGCCGAGAACCTTGGCATCGCCGAGGCGTTCCAGGCGGCTCAACTTTCACCCGCACAGTCCGAGACACTAAAGGAAGCCAAGGCGCTACCGATAACGAGCGTTGAGGGGGGCAAGAGCAAGTCCGGCGGGGGAAATGCGAGCGAGGCCACCTCGCTAATCGGGATAATCCTCATCTTCGTCATGCTCTCGCAGTACAACACTTGGATGCTGATCGGGGTCATGGAGGAGAAGTCCAGTCGGGTCATCGAGGTGCTACTTTCCGCGGTGCGCCCGATCCAACTGTTGACCGGCAAGGTCCTGGGCATTGGGCTGGTGGCGTTGGCCCAGGCCTCGCTCATCGTGGCGTTCGCCCTCATCTTGTCCAAGGCGGTGGGCTCAAGTCTCTTGCACGGTTCCGCGCCGCTGGTCGTCGTGAGCACGTTGGTCTGGCTGGTGCTCGGCTACGCCTTCTACTGCTGGGTCTACGCCGCCGCTGGCTCGATGGTTGAGCGACAGGATCAGGTGCAAAGCCTGGTGCTCCCGTTGAGCCTCCCGATGATCTTCGGCTACATCATGGCCCTCACGGGGGCCAGTTCGGGAAGCCCCAGCGCACTGCTGAAGGTGCTCGCGTATCTACCTCCGACGGCTCCTTTCGCCATGCCGGTGTTGGTAGGTTTCAGAGCAGTGACGTGGTGGGAGTTTCTCGGTTCGGCGATTATCAGCGTGATGTGCACAATCGGTATCGCTCGAGTAGCGGCGACTGTCTATCGACGAGCAATTCTTCGCACAGGCGCGCGGGTTCGTCTGCGAGAAGTGTTCAATCGAACTGAGCGCTGAATCACCATCCTCAGGTCAGCGGTGGTGCTGCTAACGCCAGCCACGACACTCTTACACATGCGGACTGAATACGCGACCACGACCAATGAGGTTAGAGGCCACCAATCCGTCTAGAGGAACAGCATTCGGAGACTTTTGGCTCTGGAGACCAGACGTCACAGGAACGTCCTCTTGTACTTACTGCCGAATGTCGAGTCCAAGTCAAAGTCGAGGGCCGGCGTGACAGGTCTGATACCAGGCACTGGCGCTTGATCACCTGATCTGGTTTAGTGTCGGAGGACCGATGCGGCTGATCTGCTACCTAGCACTTATGCCTAACCTTGTCGGCCTGAATGCTGTCTAAGGTCCTGCGCGCCCGTTTTCAGACCAATCACTGGTGGTTGTCGCACTACGACGCCTGAGTTTTCGGCGGTTCGGCGTCACCAACCGTTGAATGGCGATTTCAATGATGGGTCGAGAAAATTATATGACAATCTCTACCTCGACCGACCTATAGTCCAAGACGAGGGCAACGCGCGGCGCACTGCAGTGTGCGAAATAGGGGGATCAGAGATGAGTTTCTCAGTCAAAGGTGACTACTTCGAAACGTGTAATTGCGACGTCAGTTGCGCTTGCATTTGGCTCGGAGCGGCGACGAACGATGCATGTGATTTGCTGCTCGCCTGGCACGTAACGGAGGGNNGCAATCTTCTCGGGCGGCGCTGGTGGCCATCTCGCCGCCCTGGGTCCGTTGATCGGAGAAGTTGCAGGTGTCACGCCAGCGTCAATTTCGTTCAGCCGCAACGGTGGTTCGCTCAAGGCATCGGCGGGAGCCGTGCTGTCGATGGAGTCTGAAGAGATGGTCGGCATGGACGGCTCGCACCCACCGGTTATCACCAACCCTCTCCTGGGTGCCGTCCCTCAACCCGTGACCCAAGCGAAAGCCGGCGCGAATAGTTACCACGACCACTGGGACGCAGAGTTCTCGGGTACCAATAGTTTCGTGACGGACTTTGCGTACCAAGGCTGAGACCCGCGTGGACGCGAGTTCACCGCTGGGGATACCGCTGCACCAACTCCTACCTGGATGGATTGGGCTATGCCTCATCGCGGCGCTGGCGTGGGCCGCGACCATCGCATGGGCTGGCACGATGAACGTCGGACCGGGCACGATGGGGATGTCCCTGGCCACGTTCCTACCCATCTGGGTCGTCATGATGGCCGCCATGATGTTCCCGTCGGTGGCGCCGATGGCTATCGTGTGGATTCGCTCGGTGGCCGCTCGACCGAGTTCGCGAGATCGCGTAGTCGGCATTGCCTCATTCCTCGCGGGCTACCTTTGTGCGTGGGCGGCATTTGGTGCCGCCGTCTACGTCGTGTTGTTGGGTGCGGGCAGGCTCGCCAACGATGCACCCGGCACCGTTCGATGGGTCGGTGCCGCAATCTTCGCGGTGGCCGGCGTTTACCAACTAACGCCGTTGAAGGTGGCCTGCCTCCGTCATTGCCGGACACCGCTGGGTTCGCTTTTCCACTACGCCAGCTATAAGGGTCCGGTACGCGATCTTCGTGTCGGAATCCACCACGGGCTGTACTGCGTCGGTTGCTGTTGGGGTCTCATGATCGTGCTGGTTGCCGTCGGCGCTATGAACATTCCCGTGATGGTCGCGCTCGCGGGGGTGATCTTGATCGAGAAGGTCTGGCGACACGGAACAGCGTTCTCGCGCGTAGTAGGCGTATCTCTGCTCGTCATCGCTGCTCTCGTGCTGTTCTTCCCGTCACTACTTCCCGGGCTGACGGCGACGCCAATGTCAAGTATGTGACCGCTCGCCAATCGCAGCCCGACGAATCGCTCAACTAAATTTCCTTCGGCGGACCCATTCGTGCCATGCTGGATCAACTTAAAACTTCGCCGATTTGCGGTCGAGTACCGTCGCGAGGGCGCTGGGTGCCAAATGTGCCCCACGTCTAGAGTTGCCCTTCTCATTTGAAGTTGCTGCATAGACCCTTGTGCCGTTGGCTTCGAGCGATTAGCCCCGCAAGAGCGTGCGGGTTCGGGTCGGAGGCCCGGCGCAACAGATCTAATGGGTCTGCAACCCTGCATTGGAGGCTGACACGGCTTAATGGTGATTTGGGGGTGAACTTGGCGCAGCGGAGTGCTTTCGAAAGCCCCTAAGCCGCACGGCGTTTGGGATCAGGAAAGAACGGCAGAAATCCTGCTGCTCTTTGCTTGACCTGCAAGTCGTTCACTTCAAATTGCTAACGCTGCTCACCCAACAAATTTCTTCAGATCGGCGATAATCTTGTCCTCGACCTCAAGGCTCCACGCCGAGTCAGCGATGTCGACGACCAAGAAAAGGTCAGAGACGAGGAACGTTTCGATGGCGGCAACGCCGAGGTGCTGGAGCCATTTGCCAACGCCAAATCGCACCGTGAAATCAGCCGGGTCGCCAGTAATCGTAATCGTGAAGGCGCGGTCGGCGTCAACGACGTCGCGCAGAAAGCCTTCCTTCTTTGCTTGAATTACGGTTCCTTTGTCGCTTGCGGCCGACGACTGGACTTTGAAGCCATCGTCAGTGAGGTACTTTTCGATATGAGCTTGGAGCTTACCGAGGTCCGTGGCTTTCCCCTGGAAGTGTTCTGTCTTGTCACCGAGCATGATTCCCTCCTCATTGAAGCATCGAAAGACGATTCAATGCGAGTGTAGTGGGCAACTTACGAAGTATCACTCTGCATTTACTGGCGTATTATTTGACTCGGAGGCCCGACGTGACAAGAGTGGGCTCTCCTGCCAATGGTGTGGGTTGATTTGAACGCTTGACGCACAGCACGCCGTCTCGTTCCTAAGTTTTTGGGTGACGAAACCTGAAAACNNGAGAACGTCGAGATCCGACTGCGACCGAGAATCAAGCACCGATGGCGTTGCCCGCACTGTCAAAGTCGCTGTCCCGGCTACGACCCGGGCCGCGAACGTCGCTGGCGGGCCCTCGACTTCGGACGTGCCAAGGTGTTCGTCGTCGCGCACGTTCCCCGGGTCAGTTGCCCCGAGCACGGCGTGGTGGTGGCCGCGGTCCCCTGGGCGCGCCACGGCGCGCGCCACACGCTCGCCTTCGAGCAGCTCGCGGCCTGGTGCGCGGTCGAGATGTCCTCCACGGCGGCCGCTCGACTGCTGCGCTGCACGTGGCGCACGATCGGACAGATCATCACGCGGGTGGTGAGTGACCTCAACGACGAGGACCTCCTCGCGGGCGTGCGGCGCATCGGCGTCGACGAGATCTCCTACCGGCGCCACTACCGCTACTTGCTCGTGGTCGTCGACCACGACCGGCGTCGGCTCATCCACGCCACCGACGGGGCGCACCCAACGTCGCTCAACGTCTTCTTCGACCTGCTCGGCGAGGAGAGAACCCAGGCAATCACTCACGTGAGCGCCGACGGGGCGGCCTGGATCGCGCGCACGGTGGAGAAGCGATGCCCCCAGGCCGTCATGTGCATGGACACCTTCCACGTCGTCCAGTGGGCGGGCGACGCCCTGGACCTCGTGCGCCGCGAGATCTGGAACGAGGTCCGCGAGCGGCGTCACCGCGCGGGGCGACGAGCCCACGGCGAGGGCAAGGTCCTCAACGAGGCGCGCTGGTCGCTCTGGAAGAAGCCTGAGAATCTGAGCGACGCCGAACGAGCTCGTCTCGACTACATCGCCGCCACGCATCCGCGACTGCACCGCGCCTGGGCGCTGAAGGAAGGACTACGCGTCGCGGTCACCAGCACCGGACCCGGTGCCGTCGCCGCACTCGACCGATGGATC
>PKWY01000044.1:74881-124736 GCA_003132205.1 Acidimicrobiaceae bacterium | reverse complement strand
TGGTCGGGCTGCCGGGATTTGAACCCGGGACCTCTGCGTCCCGAACGCAGCGCGCTACCAAGCTGCGCTACAGCCCGCAGCGAGTATCACCCGCAGCCCGATAATCCTAGTCCGTGCGAGCAGCCTCGGACAAAGCGTTACGAATCGGCCGGCTCATCGTCGGAAACCGGCGGGTGATGCTCGATGACGATCTCACTAATCCGTCTTCGCTCAACGGACTGGACTCGAAACGTCCAGTCGCCGTACGAGTAGGTGGTGCCCGCCGCGGGAATCTCTCCCGCGAGGTCGAGAACGAAGCCGGCGACCGTGACGTATTCACCCTCGGGGATCACGACCCCGAGCTCTTCCTCGACTTTGTCGACGTGGGTCTGGCCGTCGACCAGCCAGCGGTCCTTTCGGATTCGAACTATGGCCGGTTCGTCGTCCTCGTCGAACTCGTCGCTCAGATCTCCGACGAGCTGTTCGAGAATGTCGCGAATGGAGATGACGCCAGCCACTCCGCCGTGCTCTTCAAGGACGATTGCGAAGGTCCGTCGCTGCTCGCGCATCTCCTTCAAGCTCTCCAGCAGGTCGAGCGTCTCTGGCAGCATCAGCGGGCGGCGAATCTTGCGCGCTATCTCATTCGCGGTGGGCAGCGAAACGCCGATGGCCCTCTTCGCCGCGGTGCTTCGAAAGAGGTCGTTGACGAAGAGGACGCCCTCCACCTCATCGAGGTCGCCCACGACAACCGGGAAGCAGGAGTGGCCGGTATCGCGCACCGCCTCGGCAATCGCTTCGGGGGTGACCGGAATCGTCAGGTAGACAACGTCCACCCGCGGGGTCATCACGTCTCTGAGTTCGAGTTCGCTCAGCTGATCGACGCGGGCGTGGATGGCAATTGCTTCGGGGGATTCGGTCTTGGTTTCCTCGCGACCGCTGATGCGCGCGCGGAGCCGCGCGAGGCCCGTAGAGGGAGGTTGTTGGTCGCTCATTCGTGGTTGGCGCTGGCGGCGCGGACGGTGGCTGGAAGGAACGTCTCGTCCTCGTAGCCCTCGCCGCGCAGCAGCGCCCGTACGGCCGAGCGAACCCGCTGGGGGTCCAAGGGCTTCACGACAAATCCCTCGGCGCCGCTTCGTCGAGCGAGGAACACGTCGGGCCTGCGGTCAAGGAGCATCAGGACCGCGACGGGCTCTGACGCGCCGTAGGACTCCTCGTGGCGGAGATCCATACAGATCGCCATGCCGCCCATGGAGCCGATCTGCATGTCGAGGATCACCAGGTCCACCTCGCCGCGTTTCACGCGTGCCAGCACGTCGCGGCCGTTGGAAACCTCCTCGATGAAGAGGTCAGGGCCTTCGAGCATTGTCCGAAGTTCGTGACGAAGTGATGAGAGATCGCTCGCGAGAAGAACTGTTGCCACGGGATTCAGCGTAGCAAGCCTGGATTTCACGGCCGAGAGGCGTCTCGAATCTTGTCTTGCTATCGGGTGGGTCATGTGGTTATCCTGCATTTTTGGGTCGAACCGGGGGGAGAGACGATGGTAATTGCTCCATTGGAATGGTCGGACTTGGCGGCGTGCCGCGGCAGCGAGGGCTCGCTCTTCTTTTCGCCAGAGGTCACCGAGCGCAAGGATGACCGGGTCGAACGCGAGCAACTTGCGAAGAAACTCTGCGCCAGTTGTCCGGTCCGGGAGGATTGCCTGGAAGCGGCGCTCGAGCGCCACGAGTCCTACGGAATCTGGGGCGGCCTCAACGAGCTAGAGCGACGAGCTTTCCTGCGCCGTTGATCGGACCCAACCAAGCTGCGTGGGGCTCACGATCGTGAGCACGATGAGCAGGGCGAAGGTAATGACGTGCACGCTCGTGCAGTAGAGGCAGATGCTCTTGATGATGAGCAGCTCCGCGGTGA
This sequence comes from Acidimicrobiaceae bacterium, assembly GCA_003132205.1. Classification (GTDB taxonomy): domain Bacteria; phylum Actinomycetota; class Acidimicrobiia; order Acidimicrobiales; family RAAP-2; genus RAAP-2. The sequence goes on along the minus strand of PKWY01000044.1, from coordinate 122,849 downwards.
CGAGCCATAAGACCAGGCACATCGAGACGATGCAAAGCGCGAATCGAACGACGTGAACCTGGTAGTTCTTCACGCGCCACGCCCAGGGTGAATTCAGCACCGACATGACCGAGTAGTTGACAACTCCAAGCACCGCCACCGGAATGCCGAGAATCTTGGACTGCGCCGAGGTTGTCACCTTCGTGCAGTTCTCGAATCCGACGGTCGAGCAGCCCAGGTAGCTCGATCCCCGATAATGCTGCACCGTCATGTAGATCGAGATCCCGAGACCGATGAGGCTGAGGACGAAAGTGACCGCGATCGCCCAACGAGCAACGGGCTGAGCGGTCCGATCCATCTAGAGCTTCATGGCCTTCTTCGCCGCGAGCACGCCCGACGAGTTGCAGACCATGCTCGGCTGCTGGTTCGTCAACTTGCAGAGCGCCGCCGTCTGGTAGTTCGCCGAGGCGATGATGGCGTCGGTGACGGGGCTCGACGCGTCCTTCAGGCCGCTGGCGATGGAGCCGCGCGTGAGGCCCGAAAGTGTGGCGGGGGTGTAACTCGCGCCCGAGACGACGAACTTGTTGCCCATGGTGAGGAAGGGAATCGATCCGTTATCGGCGGCGGTCATACCGGGGATGTACTTGGACGTGTCGTACTTGGCGAAGATCGCCTGCTCGGCCTTGGTCGGCGTCTGGAGTTTCCCGTACGGAGGGTTGGTCGACGCGTTGTAGACGTTGTTGAGCTCTTCGATGCTCTTGAAGACGAGGTACTTCGACGAATAGGTCGACTTCCAGAAGGTGAAGGTTGGCGTGCTCGCGTAGACGTCCACTGACGAGCTGGTCGTGTTGCCGAGGCCTTTCCACGAGCCGAAGCGGCTGAGGGCGATGATCGTGGGCCAGCGTTGGGCCGCGCAGTAGGGGCAGTACTCGGCACCCAGGTAGAAGACCTCGGGAAGGGTGGCGCCGCTCGACGACGTCGCGGTGAGCGCTGGCTGGTTCTTCAACTCAATTGGCGGGGTCACCGAGGCGACCGGCGAGGTGATGCCCACGGTATTGAAGATCGAGGCGGGAATCGTCGTCAGCTCCGACACGGTGGTGGCGTCGGTGGGCTGGAAACCGCTGGATTTCGTCGTGGTCGGCGATCCGCTCACGACCTTGATGATCACGAGGCCGGCCACGACGACGACGACGAGGCCGACTGCGATCCAAGTGAAGAGACCCGCGGGGCGACCGGTAGTCGTCGGGGCGGGTGGTTGCTTGGCGGGTGGTTTCTTTGCCACGGTGCTCCTTGTGCGTAGAACTCTCAAACTTAGTAGAACTTCCTGCTAGGTCCTCCGCTGGCACGAAAGGCTAGGTAGTTTGACCTGTGGCTGAAATTCTTGCACCTCGTCCCGCGGCCACTGTGATGACTCTTCGCGATACACCCGATGGTTACGAAATTCTTATGCTGCGCCGCAACCTAAACAGCGATTTCGTGGGCGGCGCGTACGTGTTTCCCGGAGGAGGCGTCGACGCGAACGACACCGGGCCCATGGCCCAGGAAATCGCAGTCGGCATCTCCGACGCCGAAGCTTCGAAACGGTTGAGCCTCGAAAGCGGGGGTCTCGCGTACTACGTGGCGTGCCTGCGCGAACTCTTCGAGGAGGCGGGCCTGCTCGTGGCCTGCGACGAGCGCGGCGAGTCCGTGCACGTCGATGACCCGGTGTTTCTCGCCCGAATGGCGAAGCACCGACGTGAGGTGAATGACGGATCGCTCGGGTTCGTCCACATGATGCGCAGCGAAGGGCTCTTCCTCGACCTGCGGGGCCTCGCGTACGTGGCGCACTGGGTGACTCCCGTAGAGTCGCCGCGTCGCTACGACACGAGATTCTTCATCGCGTTGGCGCCCGCCGGTCAGACCGCGGCGCATGACGCGGGAGAGACCGTGGCGGATCAGTGGATCCGCCCCGTCGACGCGCTGGCCCAGTACGCGCGTGGTGAGCTGCAGTTGATCTTGCCCACGATTCGAAATCTCGAGGCGATCGCGCATTGCTCCACCGCGAGCGAGGTGCTCGAGTACGCGAACTCGAAGTCGCCCATCCCTTGCATCTTGCCCCGCATCAAGGTTCGAAACGGCGAGGTCGCGATCCTGATCCCGGGCGACGAAGGCTTCGACGACTAGTTCGGCGCCACCGACCGCTCGAGCGCGTCGAGCATCCGAGCCGTGCAGCCCTGCGCTCCCGACGGGGGCGCGATGTCGGTGAGGATCCGTTTCGCCAGGGCGCTGAAGGGACCGTCGCTCGTCTCACAGAGCACCGCCGGCTCGCCCGAGTCGCCGCCGGCGCCAATGGAGGGGCTCAGCATTATCTCCGCGAGCAACGGCACGCCGAGCTGCTCGCTCAGTTCGCGTCCACCGCCCTCGCCGAAGAGACTGTGACGCTCGCCGCACGTGCAGAGCAGTCCACTCATGTTCTCCACGACGCCCAGCACTCGAATATTTGACTTGCGCGCGAAGTCAGCCGAGCGGGCGGCGACCCGTTGGGCGGCGCGCGCGGGCGTCGTCACCAGGATCTGCCCCATCTGGGGCAGCAGGCGCGCGAGCGTCATGGCGATGTCACCTGTTCCCGGGGGCGTGTCGATGAGGAAGTAGTCGATGTCCGACCAGTCGGCATCCTCGATGAATTGCGCCACCGCCTTTTGCACGATGAGTCCGCGCCACAGCAGAGCCTGATCCTCGTCGGCGAGCAGTCCCATGGAGAGCAGTTTGATTCGCCCACCGTCGAAGGCGCGCTCGAGGGGTCGCATCTTGCCGCCGTGGGCCTTCACCTCACCCTCGATGCCGAGCAGCCGCGAAAGCGAGAAGCCCCAGATGTCGGCGTCGAGGACGCCAACGCGGTGGCCTTCGCGCGCGAGCGCCACCGCCAGGTTGGCGGTGACCGAGGACTTGCCGACCCCGCCCTTTCCCGACGCGATCATGAGTACCGGCGTCTGGAATGGAATCGACGTGAGGGGCGCTCGCGCCTGGGCGAAGGTTCGCGCGCGCTGCATGAGGGCGGCCTTCGAGGGGGCGTCCATGACCCCCATCACCAGCTCCAGCGAGGTGACCTCATCGAGCGAAAGGGCGGCCTCGCGGACGTCGCGCTCGATCTGGGCCCGCAAGGGACATCCCGAGGTCGTAAGGGCGACCGAGACGGTCGCGTGGCCCTCGTCGTCAACGGTGATGTCGCCCACCATGCCGAGTTCGACGATGGAGGCCCCAAGTTCGGGGTCCAGCACCTGGCTCAGGCGATCTCGGAGGTGTTGAACGGCTTGCACGTAGTGACGCTACCGGTGATTTATTTCGGGTGTTCAGATTCAGAATCCTTCGCTACCATGGAGGGAGGACTTTTGAAGGAGCCAAATGTCAAACGCCACTACGACCAACGTCAATCTCACCTCGAAGAACGCTGATCCCATCACGCTGAGCGAAATTGCGGTCGCCAAAGTCGGTGAGTTGATCGCCGCCGAGGGAACCGATGAGGTGCTGGCGCTTCGCGTATCGGTGAAGCCCGGCGGATGCTCGGGCTTCAACTACGACATGTTCTTCGACTCGGAGTTCGCCGACGATGACATCCTGCGCGACTACAACGGCGTGAAGGTTGTCGTTGACGCCGCCAGCGCCGAGTTGCTCACCGGCTCGACGCTCGACTATTCGGACAGCCTGCAGGGTGCTGGTTTTCACATCACCAACCCGAACGCGACGCGCACCTGCGGCTGCGGCAACTCGTTCAGCTAGAGAACGCCCCGATCGTGAGCGCGCCAGTAGGTCCCTATTCGCCCTGGCGCCGCGCCGGCGACCTCGTCGTCATCTCCGGTCAGCTCGGCCTGCTTCCGGGAGCCGACACCCCCACGATGGCCGAGGGCGGCGCGCCCGATCAACTGCGCCAGGCGCTGATAAACGCGCGCCGGGTCCTTGGCGAAGCTGGAGCGACGTTCGATCAGGTCGTGAAGGCCACGCTCTTCCTCGTCGACATGGATGACTTTGCCCGGTGCAATGAGGTGTGGGTCGAAGCCTTCGAGGCGCCGCGCCCGACCCGCTCGGCTATCGCCGTCGCCCAATTGCCGCTCGGCGCCCGCGCCGAGGTCGAGCTCTGGGCGTATTCGCCGCTCAGCTAGACGTGTAGTCGTTCGGCGACGTGCCGAACTTGTAACCAACGGAACGCACCGTCTGAATCAGGTGCGCGTGCTCTTCGCCGAGCTTCGCGCGCAGCCGGCGAACGTGGACGTCGACCGTTCGCGCGCCGCCGTAGTACTCGTAGCCCCAGACCCGGCTGAGCAGGGTTTCGCGGGTGAAGACCCGGTTGGGGTTGGTCGCGAGGAACCGGAGCAGCTCGTACTCCATGTACGTGAGATCCATGACCCTTCCGGCGATCGACGCCTGATACGTCTCGAGGTTCATCGAGAGCCCGCCATGGTCGATCCGAGGGGCCACGCTGTCGTTACCCGCGCGGCGCAGACGGTGGCGCAGCCGGGTGGCGAGCTCGCTCACGTCGAAGGGGCCCACCACGAAGTCGTCGAAGAGGTCCTCTCGGAACGTCAGGTCGTCCAACTGGTAGTGGTCGAGGAGCAGAATGACCGGGCCGACGCCTCGCTCGCGGCTGCGCAGTTGGCGGCACAGGTTCATGGCCTCGCTGAACGGGAACGCGGAAGCGTTGATCACCGCGCCGGAAAAGCCGTCCGCCGGCTCGAGGCTGGTGATCTCGTTGAGACGTCCCGACGTTGCGATGGCGGGGGAGACGCCCGTGACGTCAAAGGCCTTTCGCACCGGCCCTTCGCACGAGGGCACGCAGAGGACGACGTCGATGTTCACAGCAGCGGGAGATACCTCTCGAGTTCAAAGGGGGTGACCTGTCCCCGGTACGCATCCCACTCGGCGCGCTTGTTGCGCAGGAACCACTCCACCTGGTGGGCCCCAAGGGTCTCGTGCATGAGACTCGAGTTCGCCATGAGATCGACCGCTTCGGCGAGCGACTGCGGCAGCGGCGAGGTGCGGGCCCCTTCCTTCGGAAGTTCGTAGTCGCCGTTCACGCCGCGAAGTCCCGCCGCCAGAATGACCGCGAATGCGAGATAGGGATTCGCCGCCGGATCGGGCGAGCGGTACTCGATGCGCGTCGAGTCGATTCGTCCGGGTTTCACCGACGGCAGGCGCACCAGGGCGGCGGCGTCGTAACGGGCCCATCCGGCGCCGACCGGCGCCTCGCCCCCCGGGACCAGGCGCTTGTACGAGTTCACCCACTGGTTCGTGATGGCGGTGATCTCGGGCGCGTGGTGCACGAGACCGGCGATGAACTTGACGGCGACGTCGCTGAGTCCGTAGGGGCCGTCGCCGATGAATGCGTTGTGCTCGTCATTCCAGAGCGAGAGGTGCGTGTGCATGCCAGAACCCTGCACGTTCGGGAGGGGCTTGGGCATGAAGCTCGCCGACACGCCGGATTGGCGGGCGAGCTCCTTCACGACGTGGCGCACCGACATCACGGTGTCGGCCATCGTGAGCGCGTCGGTGTAGCGAAGATCGATTTCGTGCTGGCCCGGCGCATCCTCGTGCTGGGCGTGCTCGACGCCGATGCCCATCTCCTCGAGCATCAGCACGGTGCGTCGGCGCAGCTGGCTGGCGGTGTCGTCGGGCAGCAGGTCGAAATAGCTGCCTTGGTCGATGGGCCGGGGCAGGTGGCTCGGGTCGAGGTCGCTGAAGTAGAAGTACTCGATTTCAGGGGCGACGAAGAATGTGTAGCCCTGGTCGCGGGCGCTGCTGAGCACGCGTCGAAGCTGCTGGCGGGGACATCCTTCGAACGGGGTGCCGTCGATGTTGACGATGTCGCAGAAGACCCGCGCGACCCCGGCGCCCTCCTCGTACCAGGGAAGAAGCTGGAAGGTCGTGAGATCGGGACGGGCGAGGACGTCGGACTCCTGGGTCCTCGAGAAGCCGTCGATGGCGCTGCCGTCAAAGGTCATGCCCTGGTCAAGGGCGTCCTCCAGTTCGGCGGGGGTGACGTGGAAGGCCTTGTGGCGCCCGAGAACGTCGGTGAACCACAGTTGGACGAATCGGATGCCGCGCTCTTCGACCGTCCGTAGTACGTACTGCGCCTGACTCTGCATAGGGGACATTCTCGCACCTTCTCCGCGTGGGCACATTTCTGGGCCACGAAACACAAAACCCGCCACTCGGATGAGCGGCGGGTTTTGCCACAACTATCTAGCGGCGCGCGGCCGCCTTCTTGACGGGGGCCTTCTTCGCGGCCGCCTTCTTGACGGGGGCCTTCTTCGCCGCTGCGGGCTTCGCCGACGCCGCGCCGCAGATCGTCTCGACGATCACCCTCGTCACGAGGTAGGGGTCCATGTTGGCGTTCGGGCGACGGTCCTCGAGGTAGCCCTTCTTGTCACGGGCCACACCGCCGGGAATGCGAACCGACGAGCCTCGGTCGGACACGCCGTAGGAGAACTTGTTGTACGGCGCGGTCTCGTGGGCGCCGGTGAGGCGGTCCTCGATGCCGACGCCGTAGGCCGCGATGTGCTCTTTGACGCGGGTGCCGAGCGCCTCGCAGCCCGCGATGATCGCATCCCAGCCGCCGTTGGCGCGCATCTGCTTCGTGGAGAAGTTCGTGTGGGCTCCAGCGCCGTTCCAGTCGCCCTTAATGGGTTTCGCGTCGAAGCTGACGTCGACGTCGAACTCCTCGGCGATGCGCTCGAGCAGCCAGCGAGCTACCCACAGCTGGTCGCCCACGGCCAGGGTGTCAAGAACCCCGATCTGGAACTCCCACTGACCCATCATGACTTCGGCGTTGGTGCCCTCGATTCCGAGGCCGGCACGGATGCAGGCGAGCGTGTGAGCTTCGACGATGTCGCGCCCGGGCATCTTCGAGCCGCCGACGCCGCAGTAGTACGGACCCTGCGGCGCGGGGTAGCCGTCCTCGGGCCATCCGTAGGGGCGGCCGTTCTGGAAGAAGGTGTACTCCTGCTCGATGCCGAACATCGGCTCGAAGCTGGCATACTTCTTCGCAACTTCCGCAGCCGCGGCACGGGTGTTCGTCGGGTGGGGGGTCATGTCGGCGTTCAATACCTCGCACATCACGAGGATGTCGCCGGGTCCGCGAAGCGGGTCAGGACACGCGAAGACGGGGATCAGGACGCAGTCAGAGAAGTGACCGTTCGCCTGGTTAGTGCTCGAACCGTCGAAGCCCCAGATGATCGGCTTCTTACCGTCAGCAATGATGCGGGTCTTGCTTCGCAGCTTTCGGGTGGGCTCTGTTCCGTCAATCCAGATGTACTCAGCCTGATACGACAAGGTTGCTCCTTCAAAATGTCATCGCGTGACTCACGCGACCTCGTTAAGTCTTGCGGTTGGGCGACCACCCGTACCCCGAGTTCTGTTAACCCCGTGTAAACCTTTCCACGAAGATGCCCGGGTTGGCACCGATAGGCTCAGGGAGTGCCCGTCATCCGACTCGCTCTGGCCCAAATGAACGCTGTCGTGGGGGGTTTCGCGCAAAACGTTGAAGCTCTCGGGCGTTTCCGCGCCCAGGCGGCCCTGCAGGGCGCCGATCTGGTGCTCTCGCCCGAGCTTTCGCTCACCGGTTACCCGCCCGAGGACCTGCTCTTGAAAGAGGGCTTCATCGATGCGTCGAACGTGGCGTTGATGGAACTCGCCCTCGCGCAGAACCTGCCGCCGTTGCTAGTGGGAGCCGTGGTGAGCGAGGACGCCGGTCTGGCGCTCGCGCCCTCGAGCGACGGGCGCGACGTGACGCGGTTCGCTCCCGACGAGGTGAGCCCCTCCCATATCGCCAACGCCCTCGTCGCCATCAGCGAGGACGGTATCGTCGCCACCGCCACGAAGCGGCTGCTGCCCAACTACGACGTATTCGACGAACTGCGTTACTTCCATCCGGGCGTTGGTCCCCACACGATCGTGAACGTCGAAGGCGTGGGTGTCGGACTGCTCATCTGCGAGGACGTCTGGACGGCGAACGGGCCGGCGGCCGAACTCGCGCGAGAGGGCGCCACACTCCTGGTGGTGGCGAACGCCTCGCCCTTCGCGAGGGGCCGCCGCGAGGAACGAGAAGCGATGCTGCGCGAGCGCGCGCTCGAGACGAACTGCCCGATCGCTTACGTGAATCTCGTCGGCGGCCAGGATGAACTGATCTTTGACGGCCAGAGCATGGTCGTGAACGCGAAAGGCGACGTCATCGCCAGGGCGAGCGCCTTCAACGAGGAGCTGCTCATCGTCGAGATCGACGCGCGCGAGTCGGCGGCGGGGACCGTCCTCGACACCTTCTACGCCCGTGATGAGACGCGCACCAAAGCGATCCACCTGAACCACATCACCGGTCCCCTTGACGAAGTGGAGGAGATCTACCAGGCGCTCGTCATGGGGACGCGCGACTACCTGCGCAAGAACGGTTTTCGATCGGCGATCCTCGGGTTGTCGGGCGGGATCGACTCGTCGCTCGTGGCGACGATCGCCGTTGACGCGGTGGGTGCGCGGGCGGTGCGCGGATTCGCGATGCCGAGCCGCTACTCGTCCGACCACTCGGTGAGCGACGCCGAGGAGCTGGCACGTCGGCTCGACATCGAGATCACGACGATTCCCATCGAGCCCGCCCACCAGGCCTTCGGCTCGATGCTGCACGGCGTGCTCGCCGGCGAACCCGTGGGCCTCACCGACGAGAACCTGCAGTCACGTGTCCGTGGCGTGGTGCTGATGGCGGTGTCGAACGCCACGGGAGCGATCGTGCTCACGACCGGCAACAAGTCCGAGATGGCCGTGGGCTACTCCACGCTCTACGGCGACTCCGCCGGCGGCTTCGCCGTCATCAAGGACGTGCCCAAGACGCTCGTCTACGAGCTCTGCCGCTACCGTAACGAGGTCGCGATCAGTTACGGCGACCCCGAGCCGATTCCCCAGTCGGTGCTGGTGAAGGCGCCGTCCGCCGAACTGCGTCCGGACCAACGCGACGACCAGTCGTTGCCCGCGTACGAGGAGCTCGATCCGCTGCTCGAGCTCTACGTCGAGAGCGACGCGACCGCCGAGGAGATGATCGCGAGCGGGCACGACCCGGCGTTGGTGCTGCGAATAACCCGTCTCGTCGACCTGGCCGAGTACAAGCGGCGCCAGATGCCGCCGGGGGTTCGAATCTCGAAGAAGGCCTTCGGGCGCGACCGGCGCATGCCCATCACCAACGCCTTTCGCCCCGAGACGTTGTGACGCCCTCAGGCGACGAGATCGTCGAATACCTGGCCTCGTGCTTTGATGGCGTCTACCGCGCGCTCGGCGAAAGCGCTCCCCACATGACCAACGACGCCTACGTTGTGCGCACCTACGAGATGGGCCGGGCCTTCGCCGAGGTGGCCCTCGCGATGCGCGCGAGCCTCGGCGACGCTCCGGCGAAGCCGCTCACCATCATCGACGCCGTGCTTCGCCACGCCCTCGTGAACGACGAGACGGGGGCCATGACGCTTTACGCCATGGCGATGGTCGTCGGGCCCCGGCTGCTGGTTTCGCTGCGCGACGCCCACGAAGTGGTCGGGGACCAGTCGGTCCGGGATCTTTTCGACCGCGCCGCGGACGTCACGGTGCGAGAGATCCGATCCGTCGGCGAAGTGGCCAAATCCCAGCCCCCCATTGATGATCCGAACTGGCAAGAGGCCGCGAGGGACCTCACCAACACCCTTGAATCGGCTGGAAACGCTGAGAGTTTCGGGTTTTCCCGCTAAGTTGCATAGCCCCGTATAACTAGTAGTACCGGACTAACCGGGTCGGGAGCTTCAAGGGAGAACCATGGCTAAAGATCGCGTTGACAGGGATGACGAGGACCTCGTACGTCTCTACCTTTCGGACATTGGTCAGTACACCCTTCTGACCAAGGACGATGAAGTCCACCTCGCCCAGACCATCGAGGAGGGCCGCGAGGCGAAGGCCGAGCTCGAAGCCGCCGAGAACGACAAGAAGATCAAGATCACCCCGACGAAGAAGCTGGCCCTCAAGCGCGCCATTCACCGTGGCGACCAGGCCGAGCGCGACTTCGTCCAGTCGAACCTCCGTCTCGTCGTCTCGATCGCGAAGAAGTACCAGGCGTCCGGGCTTCCGCTGCTCGACCTCATCCAGGNNGGTGGATCCGCCAGGCCATCACGCGCGGCATTGCGAACACCGGACGCACGATCCGCCTGCCGGTGCACGCCGGCGACACGCTGGCGCGCGTGCAAAAGGCCCAGTCGCGCCTGGAGCTGAAGTTCGGACGTCCGCCGACCATCAAGGAACTCTGCGACGAGTGCGAGATGCCCGAGGACAAGTTGATCGAGGCCCTNNGATGCCCGCCGCGATCGAGAAGCTCCTCCAGCCGCTCGACGAGCGCGAGCAGAAGATCCTGCGGATGCGTTTCGGCCTCGATGGCGCCGGAGAGATCCGTACCCTCGAGGACGTTGGCGCGGAGATGAACCTGACCCGCGAGCGTATTCGTCAGATCGAAGCGCGCGCCATGAGCAAGCTTCGTCACCCCTCGTCTGACACGGGCGCGCGCGACCTCTTGACGCTCTAAGCCCTCCGGAGCCTTGAGCGTCCGAGGACGGCCACGGCTCCGATCACTAACGCGCTGATGAAGAACGGCGTGTGCGACCTCGAGCGGTCGTGCGCGCGCACGGGGTGCGAGAAGCTGAGGATCGCCCACTGACTATCGTGGGCCATCTTCGCGAGCGCACGGTCGGGGTTCACCGCGAACGCGTGGCCCACCGCCTGGAGCATCGGGATGTCCGTTTCCGAGTCCGAGTACGCGAACGACGACTCGAGGTCGATGCCGCGCTCGGCGGCGAGCTCTCGCATGGCGACGGCCTTGTTCTCGCCCTGGGCGAAGAACTCCATCTCCCCGGTGAACTTCCCGTTCTCGTCGATCTTGGCGCGCGACGAGATCGCGCCCGTGATGCCTAGGAGCTCGGCGAAGGGCTCGACGATCTCCGAGGGCGACATGCTCACCAGCCACACCTCGTCGCCTTCGCCCAGATGGTGGTCGATGAGCTCCAGAGCTTCGGCGTAGATCAGCGGCTCTATGACGTCGTTGATGGTCTCGGCGACGAGGAGCCTTACCTCGTCGTGGTCCCAACCCTTCGTCACCTTGAGCACGGATTCACGAATCTGCGTGAGTTTGTCGTCGTCGGCGCCGAAGCGCATGAAGAGCATCTGGCTCAGCACCCCCCAGATGAGGGTCCTGCGGCGAAGGAGCCCGCGCGCGTTGAACTCGGGACCGAACGCGACGAGAGAAGACTTGGCAATAACGGTCTTATCGAGGTCAAAGAATGCGGCGCGCATCCTTCAATGCTAGGTCGCTCAAGTTGTGAAAGACCTAAGAAGTGGGAAAACTAACTAGCTGATGAATGCGGAAGAGCACTCTTGCTTCGAGTCCTCACGAGCGATCAAGATCACGTGATCGTGCTCGATGAACCGCATCGTGGGAAGCGGGACCATCGGCTGATCGCTGCGAACGACGGCGACCACGCGCGTCGTGTCAGGAAGTCGTAACTCGTCAAGCGTGAGCCCTTGGACCACCGCCGGGGCGCTCGCGGCCAGCGTGACCTCGATAAGGCACATCTTGCCGCCCGCGAGGTCCATCAGGTTGATGATCGATCCGACTTCAACGGCCTCGTCGACGAGCGAGGTGATCAGGGCCGGCGTTGACACCGACACGTCGACGCCCCAGGTCTCGTTGAAGAGCCACTCGTTGCGCGAGTTGTTGATGCGCGCGATGACGCGGGGAACGCCGAACTCCTGCTTGGAGAGCCAGCTCACGACGAGGTTGTCCTCGTCGTCACCCGTCGCCGCTATCACGACGTCGGCGCTTCGCAGGTCGGCCGCCGAGAGGTTCGCGTACTCGCAGGCGTCGGCGGTCATGACGTGAACGCCCGGCAGGAGGGACTTCAGCTTCTCGGCGGTTTCGGTGACGTGCTCGAGCACGACCACATCATGATGGCGGTCGATGAGGTCAAGGGCGATCGCCGTACCCACTGATCCGCCACCGGCGATGACGACTCTCATACCAAACCGGCTTCGAGCATGGCCTTCAGATCCTCGAGCCCCTGGGCGGTCACGAGGAATTCGAGGATGTCATCCTCCTGGGCGAAGAGATCACCGATGTGGACACGTCCGACGCCTCCGCGGATGAGCCCGACGACGCGAACGCTGTCGCCGAGGTTGAATTCGTGGACCTTCCTGCCCGCGAGTTCGTCGGGCAGGATCCGCTCGACGAGGTGCAGTGTTCCCGCGCTGTCGGTCCATTCGATGGACTCGTCGGAGGGGGTTATCCAGCGCTTCACCTGCTGGGTCGTCCAAAGTGACGTCGCCACCGTTGGAATCCCCAGTTTCATGTAGATGTCGGCCCGTTTCGGGTCGTAGATGCGGGCCACCACGTTCTTCACGCCGTAGTTGTCGCGCGCGATGCGCGCGCAGAGGATGTTGGTATTGTCACCCCTCGTGACCGCAGCCAACGCGTCCGCCTGGGACGTTTCCGCCTTCGCGAGCATGTCGCGGTCGAAGCCTGAACCGAGCAGCGTCTGACCGTTGAAACGGACGAGGCGGCGGAAGGAATCGCGGTTCTTGTCGATAATTACGACAGAGTGGCCTTCGTCCGAGAGTTGCATGGCCAGCCCGGACCCCACGCGGCCGCAGCCGACCACAACGATATGCACCCCGTCATCAGAGCACATTTCCAAGGAAAGGTGCAACTGTCTTGGCGTCGGGGCCTAGTGGTCGCTTAAGGTAAAACTCGTGTCAGAAGCCGATAAGCAGATAGCAAAGAGCAGTCCGGTACTGACGTCACACGCAAATATCGCCTCCGTGTATCCCGAAACCCTGGGTTACCGGATCAAGCGGATCCTGCTCGGTAAGCCCTACGTCACTGAGCAGTTGAGCGGGGAACGGCTGAACCGGATCGTGGCCTTGGGCGTGCTCGCACCGGACTGCATCTCCTCGTCGGCGTACGGGACCGAGGAGATCCTGACGCAGATGACGCCGTACATCGGCCTGGCGGCCTTCTCTCTCGTGGTGCCGATCATGTTCGTCATCATCGGCGTGCTGCTCTTCGTGACCATCTCGTACATGGACGTCATCAAGTACTACACCACCGCGGGCGGATCGTACGTGGTGGCCCGCGACAACTTCGGTCCGAGGGTGGCGCAGATCGCGGCGGTGGCGTTGTTGATCGATTACACGGTCACCGTCGCCGTGCAGGTCTCGGCGGGCTCGGCCGCGCTCGTGACGATGGTGCCCAGCCTGGGCAAGTTCGACCTCTACATCACGATCTTCGTCGTGCTGATCCTGATCTACGGGAACCTGCGCGGCCTCCGCGAAGCGGGCAGCTACTTCGCCTTCCCGACGTATTTCTACGTCCTCATGTTGTCGGCCACCATCATCATGGGCTTCTACAAGAAATTCGCCGGCACGCTGCACAAGGTGCACCTGCCCCTGCAGAAGGCGCTGGTCGGCGGCGCCCTCGGTCACAAGGGCACCGGTATCCTGATGGGCCTCGCCTTCGTGAGCTTGCTGCGCGCGTACGCCAACGGCGGCTCGTCGCTCACCGGCCTCGAGGCGATCTCCAACGGCGTGGCCAGCTTCCGCCGCCCCGAATCGCGCAACGCCCGTAAGACGCTCGTGACCATGGCGTGCATCCTTGGCTTCCTGCTGCTCGGCGTGACGCTGCTCGCGGCGTGGACCCACGCCATCCCTTACGCCGCGGGGTACCCCACCGTCCTGGGTCAGGAAGTGGACGTCGTCTTCGGAGCGAGCGCGTTCGGCCACGCTATTTATTACACGGTGCTGTTGGCGACGATCATGATCCTCTACACGGGCGGGAACACCTCGTTCAACGGCTTCCCGTTCCTCGCGAACTACGTGGCCACCGACCGGTACCTGCCTACCCAGTTGACCAAGCGCGGGCACCGGCTCGCCTTCTCGAACGGCATCATCGTGCTCGGCGCGGTCTCGCTCACGTTGATCATCGTCTTTGATGCCAAGGTCAACGCGCTGGTCGCCCTCTACGCCATCGGCGTCTTCACCGGTTTCACCATGGCCGGCGCGGGAATGGTGGCACGACACCTGCGAGAGAAGACCGGCAAGTGGCGTTTCGGAGTGGCCGCCAACGCCCTCTCGGCCACGGTGACCTTGATCGTGGTGTTGGTGTTCATCTTCGCCAAGTTCACCGAGGGCGCGTGGATCATCGTCGTGGTCGGCCCGATGATGTACTACGGGCTCATCCGCTTCAACAAGCAGTACGAGCGCGAGGTCTCGGCCTTCGAAGCGACCGCCACCAGCGAGAAGATGAACATCCGGATGAACCGAGCGATCGTGTTCGTCGACTACTACGACCTCGCGACCGAGCGCGCCTTGCAGTATTGCAACACGCTGAACGCCTATTCGATCCGCGCGGTCCATTTCGACATCGACCCGATGGTCACCAAGCGGCTCGAGGATCGTTGGGGCGCGCCGAACACCGCGTCGGCGGGCATCAGCCTCGAGATCGTCGAATGCGAGGACCGTCGCCTCGACCGCGCGGCGCTTGAGCTCGTCGCCGACGTCGTGCGCGACCCCGACGTGTTCTGCATGGTCATCCTTCCGCGCAAGGGCTTCATTTCGCGCTTGCAACGACTCCTGCACGACCGCACGGCCGACTCGATGGCGGGCGCGGTCATGCACGTGCCGCGCACGGCGGCGACGATCATCCCCTATCGCTCGGGACGGACGAAGCTCGAGAAGGGTGCCGTGATCGAGGCGCCGCTCAGCGACCAGGTGGCCCGCGGGGGCGTGCGCGAGGACGCGCACCTCGAAGCCGACGTGAAGCTCGCCCAGCGCTCGGGCGACGCGTCGCCGATCGGCGGGCTGCAGGAGCGCAGCTTCGCCGAGATCGCGGGACGCGTGCGCGCCATGACCATCACGAAGGAGCGCGGCCTCCACGAACTGCGCTGCGTGATCGCGGACAACACCGGGTCGGTGACCCTCGTCTTCCAGGGACGGTCGAGCGTGCCGGGCATCGAGCGCGGCACGAGGCTCCTCGTGAAGGGCACGGTCACGTCACTTCGACGCGAAGCGGTGATTCTCAACCCCCAGTACGAAATCGTCGCCTCCCCGCAAGGCGGCGAGTAGTTTTCGTGAGGCCCGATTTATCAGTGATGGACTAGCGATTCGCTCCTTTGCGGACGCTTCATTCTTGGACATGGCCTGAGTAGGGTTCGAGACCTGTCTATCTTGTAGAGCAAAAGAGGCGACCGTTATGGGTCGTCACGATATTTAGTGAGAGGTGGTGAGCATGGCTAGGGCCCTCGTCATAGTTGAGTCGGTCGCAAAGGCAACGAGAATCCAGGGCATGCTCGGCCCCGATTACATCGTGAAGCCCTCCGTTGGCCACATCCGCGACCTTCCCCAGAGTGCCGCGGACATCCCCGCGTCGGTGAAGGGCGAGAAGTGGGCACGTCTCGGCATCAACGTCAACGACCACTTCAAGCCCGTCTACGTGGTGTCGAGCGACCGCAAGAAGATCGTCTCGGAATTGAAGGCTGCGCTGAAGGAAGTCGACGAGCTCTACCTCGCGACCGACGAGGACCGCGAGGGCGAGGCGATCGCCTGGCATCTTCAGGAGGTGCTGAACCCCAAGGTTCCGGTGAAGCGGATGGTCTTTCACGAGATCACCCCCGCCGCCATCGCGAAGGCCGTGGAGGAGACCCGGGACCTGGACCTTCGACTCGTCGACGCCCAAGAGGGGCGACGCTTCCTCGACCGCCTCGTGGGCTACGAGGTCTCGCCGGTCCTCTGGCGGGCCGTTGACAAGGCGAGGTCCGCGGGGCGAGTCCAGTCGGTCGCCATCCGCCTGGTCTGCGAGCGCGAGCGCGAGCGCATGGCCTTCACGTCGGCGACCTGGTTCGACGTCACCGCCGTCTTGCGCGCGAAGAGCGCGACCTTCGACGCCACGCTCGAGACGGTCGACGGGCGAAGCCTCGCGACCGGGAAGAACTTCGACGCCGCGGGACACCTGGACGCCAAGGCCTCGGTCGAGGTACTGAGCGAGGCGTCGGCGAACGCCATTTCCGCGAAACTCATCGGGGCCGAGGTTCGCATCACGTCGATCGCGTCGACGCCGCGCACCCAGCGCCCCCAGCCTCCCTTCATGACGTCGTCGCTGCAGATCGAGGCGAGCCGCAAGCTCCGCTTCGACCCCGAGCGCACGATGCGCGCCGCCCAACGCCTGTACGAGCAGGGCTGGATCACCTACATGCGAACCGACTCGACGACGCTGTCCGACGAGGCCATCAAGGCGGCGCGTTCGATGGCGGCTTCGATGTTCGGCGACGACTACGTCTCGGAGACGCCGCGCCGCTACGACCGCAAGGTGAAGAACGCCCAGGAGGCGCACGAGGCGATCCGCCCCGCGGGTGAGACGTTCCGCACCCTCGACGAAGCCCACTCGACGCTCGGCGGCGATGAGATGGCCGTCTACGACCTCGTGTGGAAGCGCACCATCGCCTCGCAGATGGTCGACGCCCGCCTCACCCAGGAGAAGGTCCGCCTCGCCGCGACGTTGGCCCAGGTCGAAGGCTTCACCGGTGACGTCGAAGCGGGCCTCAGCGCGACCGGCCTTCGCATCGAGTTCCCCGGATTCCGCCGCGCCTACGTCGAAGGTACCGACGACCCCGAGGCCGAACTCGCCGATCAGGAGCGCATCCTGCCCCCGCTCAGCGAGGGCGAGGTCGTCCCGGTCCAGAGCGCCGAGGCGAAGGGCCACGACACCCAGCCGCCCGACCGCTACTCGGAGGCGACGCTCATCAAGAAGCTCGAGGACCTGGGCATCGGCCGCCCGTCGACCTACGCGTCGGTGATGAAGACGATCGACCGTCGCGGCTACGTGTGGAAGAAGGGCAAGTCGCTGGTGCCGGCGTTCCGGGCCTTCGCCGTCGTGAACCTGCTCGAGCACTACTTCGCGGACCTCGTCGACTACCAGTTCACGGCCGCCATGGAGAGCCAGCTCGACGAGATCGCCGAGGGCAAGCAGGACCTTGAGCCGTGGCTGCACAAGTTCTACTTCGGCGATCCCGACGCCAAGACCGAGCTCGCGAAGAGCGGCCTCGAGCACATGACCCACGGCGACCTCGAGTTCGACTTCGCCGCGATCAACTCGATCCCCCTCGGCACCGCCCCCGACGGACAGCCGGTCCTGGTGCGCTCGGGAAGGTACGGCCCCTACCTCATCCATGGCGAAGACCGCGTCTCGATCCCCGAGGCGACCGAGCCCGACTCGCTCAGCGTCGAGAAGGCGCTCGAGCTGCTGTCGGCCCCCTCGAACGACCGCGAACTGGGCGTCGACGAGGCGACGGGCCTGCCGATCTTCCTGAAGGCCGGACGCTACGGCCCCTACGTGCAGGTCGGCGAGATGACCGACCCGAAGGAGAAGCCCAAGACCGCGTCGCTGTTCTCCACCATGACGCCCGAAACCGTCACCATCGAGGACGCGCGAAAACTGCTGTCGCTGCCGCGCGCGGTCGGCGAACACCCCGAGGGCGGCGGTGCGATCCTCGCCCAGAACGGCCGCTACGGCCCGTACCTCACGTGGGGCAAAGAGACCAGGTCGCTCGAGAACGAGGACCAGATCTTCACGATTGGCCTTCCAGCGGCGCTGGCCCTGCTCGCCGCGCCGAAGCAAAGCGGACGCCGTGCGGCGGCGGGACCGCTGAAGGACCTCGGCGAGGACCCGGTCACCAAGAAGAACGTGGTCGTGAAGAGCGGGCGCTTCGGGCTCTACGTCACCGACGGCGAGACGAACGCGACCCTCCGACTCGGCGACACGCCCGAGACGATCTCGCTCGACCGCGCCTGCGAACTGCTCGCCGAGCGCCGCAACGCCGAGCCGTCGACGCGGCCACGAAAGGCCGTGAAGAAGACGGCGAAGGCGGCGGCGAAGAAGTCCGCCGCGAAGAAGTCGCCGGGAGCCACGAAGCGCGCCGCCGTTTCCAAGGGAGCCAAGGTCAATGCCGCTTTGGCGGCGAAGGCCCAGCTAGCGGACGAAAACTAAATGGGACGAGGACTCTTCCTCGCCTTCGAAGGTATCGACGCGAGCGGCAAGAGCACGCAGGCCCGCCGGGTCGCCGAACTGCACGACGCGCACTTCGCCTTCGAACCGGGCGACACGCCGCTCGGCGTCGATCTTCGCAGGTGGATACTGGACGCGTCGACGCCCATGAGTCCCGAGACGGAGGTTCTGCTGTTGCTCTCGGACCGTTCGCATCACGTGCACACCGTCATCGAACCGGCCCTGCGCCAAGGCCGCGACGTCGTGATCGACCGCTACTTCGCGTCGACGCTGGCGTACCAGGGCCACGGACGTGGCCTGGACCTCGCGGAACTGAAGGCCGCGACGGACCTCGCGATCGGCACGTGCCTGCCCGACCTCACGATTCTCATCGATATCGAGCTCGACGTCGCGAACGAGCGACGCGCGCGCGACGCGAAGGACCGGTTCGAATCGGCCGACCTTGACTTCCACGCCCGCGTGCGCGAGGGCTACCTCGAGCTCGCGCGGGAGTTCGCGGACGTCTGGTTCGTCGTTGACGGGTCTGGTTCCGAAGAGGACGTCGCCCGGGTGATCGACGAGCGGCTCGCCACCCTCGACTGGTCGCATGGCTGACGTCTTCGATACCCTCGTCGGGCAGGACCGGGCCGCCGCGTCCATGCGCCAGCACGTTCAAAACCCCGTGCACGCCTACCTCTTCACCGGACCGGTGGGCTCGAGCCTGCGTGACGCGGTGCTCGCGTTCGCCGCGGCGCTCCAGTGTCCCGAACGCGGCTGCGGCTGCTGCGAGGCCTGCCGTCTGGTCCTCGAGGAGAAGGACCCCGACGTCT
Organism: Acidimicrobiaceae bacterium; assembly: GCA_003132205.1. Taxonomy (GTDB): domain Bacteria; phylum Actinomycetota; class Acidimicrobiia; order Acidimicrobiales; family RAAP-2; genus RAAP-2. The sequence goes on along the minus strand of PKWY01000044.1, from coordinate 103,991 downwards.
ACTTCGCCGAACGCGCGGGCGTGTCGTGGCGAGTGGATGACCTTCGCGAGGCGGACCGCGTGAGCCGGCGCCGGCCCCTGGGCGCCGGCTATCAGATCATCGTCATTGAAGAAGTTGATCTGACGACGACCGGGGCGTCACCCTCGGCGCCGGCCCTGTTGAAGTCGCTCGAGGAGCCGCCGACGCGGACGATCTTCCTCCTCAGCGCCGAAGAGGTTCCCGATGCGCTCGAGACGATCGAGTCGCGCTGCGTGGAGGTGAGGCTGAAGGGCCTGAGCGAGGACGACCTCGAGTCGATTCTCACCAGGGAAGGGGCCGATGTCGAATCGGCCCGCATGGCCGCCATCGCGGCGAGCGGCAACCTGCGAAGGGCCCGGGTGCTCGTGCGTGACGCCGCGCTCGGCGAGAGGATCTCCACGTGGCGCACGGTGCCCGAGCGTTTGACCGGGACGCCCGCCGCCTCGGCGGCGTTGGCGGGGGAGATATCCGCCGCGCTCGACCGCGCGATCGCGCCGCTGCAACTGCTGCAGGAAGAGGAGCTCGAACACCGCATCCAGGACGCGCGAGAAATGGGCCAGCGATCGCTCTCGAACCGCAAGGACCTCGAGGCGCAGTTCAAGCGCGAGCAGCGCCGCTTTCGCATCGACGAGCTTCGCTTCGGGTTGACCGCTCTCACCAACGTGTACCGCGAGCGCCTGGCGCAGGGCCTCGATGGCCTCAACCAGGGCGATTCGAGAAGCGAGTACCGGGTCGGGGCCTCGCTCCAGGCCATCGACGTGATCGTGAAGACGAACCAGCGGCTTTCTTCGAATATCGACGAAACCCTGCTTCTGAACGACCTCATGCTGTCGCTCATGGAGCTTTAGGCCCACGGCCGATAGCCTGATTCTCGTTTCATCGGGTAGTCTTTCTATCCGCGCCTGGGTAGCTCAGTCGGTAGAGCAACGCATTCGTAATGCGTAGGTCAGGAGTTCGAATCTCCTCCCAGGCTCCATTTCCCTGTCCTGTTGAAAGTTCGGAGCGTGGTGTCGTCAGCGCGTGATCATTCGACCCGCCAGGTGGCGGCTCAGGAAGGTCCGTGGGTCCGCGTGAGGCCGAGCACGACGTTCGTGAAGTCGTCTGATCGTTCCTCCCAGTTGCGGTACTGATCGAAACTGGGAGCGGCGGGAGAGAGCAGCACGACACCGCCCGCCTCGAGCAGGGAGCGCGCCGTTCGCACCGCCTCGTCCATGGAAGCGACTCGCTCTTGGGCGAGAAAGGGATCGGCCACGCCTGTGGCCTGCCCGATCCGTCTGCCCGCGTCGCCCATGGTGAGCAGGTACGTGGGCGAGTGGCGCGCCGCGAGCGCGAGGGCGAGCGGGGAATAGTCGACGCCCCGATCGAATCCACCGGCGATGAGGACGACGGGGTCGTCGGCGAACACCTCGAGCGCGGCGACGGTGGGAAGCGCCGATGTCGCGAGGCCGTCATCCACGTAGCTCACCGTGGCGCCGTGGCGCTCTTCGCTCGCCACCAACGTGAGTCGACCGCGAAGCGGCACGAACGACGTCGCGCGTTTCACGACACTGCGGCGAACGTCGTTGACGGGGGTTCGCGTGGCCCTCGACACCGCTTCGAGCGCGAGCGCCACGTTGCTATCGCTGTGGGCGCCCAGGAGCCCGAGCGAACCAGCGAGATGGCCCTTATCGGTGGGGATGAACGAGACCTCGCCGCCCAACTGGCCCGCGAGGTCGCGGAAGATCGCGGTGTCGGGGACCAACGTCGCGTGCGTCCCGGCCGCGCGCGTGAGCGAGAGTTTGTCGTTGCGGTAACTCTCGAGCGAGCCGTGCCAATCGAGATGGTCGGCGCCGAGCGAGGTGACGAGGACGATTCGAGGCGCCACGTCGATGTCGGCGCACTGGAAGCTCGACACCTCGAGCACGAGCCAGCCCTCGGAGGTGTCGACGCGCAGGTCGTAGGGGGGCTGTCCGATGTTGCCGAGGCGCAGGGCCTTCTCGCCGAGGCACTCGAGGAAGAAGGTCACGAGCGCGGTCGTCGTGGACTTGCCCTTCGTGCCCGTGATCGCGATGACCCGGTCCCGGTCGACGTCGTGCAGCCAGAGGTTGAGCGCCGAGGTCACCGACACGCCGTGGGCCTCGAGGTCGAGCACGTCCGCGCGACGCCGCGGGATGCCTGGGCCCTTCAGCACCACGTCGCAGGTCAGGAGCTGCTGGTGGCCACTATCGGCGGTCGTGAGGACGTCGGGTCCGGCTCCGGGCGCGTCGTCCACGAGCACCAGACTCGACGCGACGCCGCGAAGTCGCTCGGCACTCGCCCGGCCCTCGATGCCGTAGCCGAAGATGCCGACGCGTTTCCCGGCGAGGTCAGCGAAACCAGTGGGCCGGAACACGGCTCGGTCCTTCGCGTTCGAGCAGCTCGTCGAATTCCCGGTCGGGACTCGCCAGGGTGGCGAGCTCGCCAATGAACGCAACGTCAGCCCATTCCTCAAGTTCGCTCATGCGCTGCAGCGCGACCGCGCTCTCGTCGGGGTCGCCTACACACTCGAACGGCTTGTGGTCGAGTCCGACGCCCACGAGCGCGCGCAGCTGGTCGTGCAACGCCGGGTCGGCGACGGGCTCGCTGGCGAATATCTCGAGCAGCGCCGCCCGCGAGAGGAAGGGCGCGAGGATCAGGTCAATGAAGAGGCACTTGTCGCACTTGCCGCACCAGTTGCGCGCGCGCTCGTCGCTCGCCTGCGTGAAGGCCCGGTTGCAGCTGCGAAAGACGTGGTGGAACTTTCGCTGTCCGGCGAAGATCTTCGCGACCCAGAGCTCGCTGCGGTCGCGAAGGAAGCTGGCGACCACGAACTCGTCGCCGATCCTCTCGCGTACGGCGTCGCCGATGAGCTCCTCGGCTACCCAGGACTTGCTCCATTGGTGGTTGATCTCCTGGTCGTACCAGAGGATGTTCGGCGCGGACGACGAGTGCTCGTTGCTCATGACGACCCCGCCTCGCCCCGAGGCCACGCCCGCCACCACGGCGAGCAAGGTCACCATCGTGGTCACGGGAACGTGGCCGTTGAAGAAACTTTCGTCGCCACTGAGAATCTGAGGGTCGAGCTCGCGGCGCGCTCGAACTATCGCCAGCCCCGTGGCGGCGGCGGTCGCTTCGAGCGGCTCGAACCGTCCACTGGCGGGGCTCACGATGAAGAGGGCCTGTTCGAGGTCGGGATTCAGTTGGGTGACGGTCACGACCGAGTCGATACCTCCTCCGAAGGGCGTGAGCACCCGCGAGGTGTCCACGAGCGGCGAGTACTGACTCGTTTCCCCGCCGCCGACGATGACGACGTCGTCGAGGAAGATCTCGTTGCGGTAGGCGAACTCACCGAGTCCGTTCCGTAGTGCGGCTTTGAAGAGCCGTCGCCCGTGCTCCCCGACGGGGGTCGACCCGAGGTCGACCTTCTTCGCGGCCCCGGCCTTGTAGTACGAGAGCCCCGCGACGAGGAACCACAGTTCAGCAATCGCGCGCACCGCAGGGGTGTCGAGGGACTCTACGCCTTCGAACGTCACGGTCTCACGAAAGGGGCGACCGTCGAGTTCATAGTTCCCGGTGAGCGAGTCGCTCGTGACGTCGAGTCGGCCGTAGCGAAAGAGTCCGGCTCGCGTCTTCACGCGATTTTCCTAGTCATGGCACTTCTCATGCTAGGACGCCCTCTTCGCCACCAACGCGAAGCGTCCGCACGGACGGACCTCCCGGTCGCTGAAGAAGAGTCCTCCGCCGTCGGTGCTCTGCGTGCTCACGATGATGTTGGCGTCACGTACGCCATGTTCGACGAGCTGGCTGGCGGCGACGCGGCGAAGGTCGAGTCGTGAGCGGTCGCCCTCGTCGGGGGCGACGGCTCCTTCAACGTCGGCGAACCGTTCGGCGACCTCGGGGCCCACCTGGTAGCCCTCGAAGGAGATGGAGGGGCCGACGAAGGCGTGCAGGGTCTGGGGGCTTCTGAATCGGAGGACCGATCGCTTCAGGATCTGCGAGCTCAGTCCGCGCCAGCCCGCGTGCACGACCGCGAAGTCGTGGGACGATTCATCGATGATGAGGACCGGAACGCAGTCCGCGACGAGGACGGCCAAGGCGAGTTCGGTGGACGACGTGAAAAGGCCGTCACCCTCGCTCGCCCCAAGCGAGGTCGACGCGTCGAGGACGATGTCGCCGTGGACCTGTCGCACAATGACGAGTCGCTCCACCGGAACGCCGATGGCGCCGGCGACCCGACGGCGGTTCTCGGCCACGTGGTCGGCGTCGTCGCCAACGTGGCTGCCCAGGTTGAGCGAGTCGTACGGCGGGCCGCTCACCCCTCCGTAACGGTCGGTGACGAACGCGTCGATGCCGTAGTCGCGAAACTCTTCGATGCAGTACACACTGAGCGGCCCACGGACCTCGGGGCTCAGGGTCAGGCGGTTTGGCACTTCGGGCAGATTCCGTTCAACTCCAGCACGTGGCGCAGATCGCGGTAGCCGAATCTCTTGGCGATGTCCTGCGCCCACGATTCGAGTTCGGGGGTGTCGACCTCGACGATCGCGCCGCAGTTGCGACAGGCGAGGTGGTGATGGTGGACGTCGACGACGCATCGCCGGTAGAGGCTTTCGCCCCGGTCGGTCATGACCACGTCGACGTCGCCGGTGTCGACCCACTTTTTCAGCTGGGTGTAAACGGTCGCGAGGGCGATGTGCCCGCCGTTCTTCACGATGAGGGTGTGCAGATCCTGGGCGCTCACGAAGCCTTGCACCCTGCTCAAGACCCCGATGACCTCTCGGCGCTGGGCGGTGTTTCGGGTAGATGCCACGCGAACAGACTACCGGGTTCTATTTGCTTTTTGGAATGGTTCTGAGTAACGTAATTGGAATGATTCTAAGAAAGGTTCTCCTGACGTTGGCGCTCGTGCTGTCGTCGGTGGGAATCGGTGCCTGCAATTCCCGCGCAGCGTCCAAGCAGCTCATCGTCGCGGGGGTCTCGCAGTGGGGGGCGCTTGCCCGCCAGCTCGTCGGGACCGACGCGAAGGTGGTCTCGCTGCTCACGGATCCGAACGCCGATCCCCATGACCACGAGGCCACGGTCTCGGACGCGGCGTATGTTTCGATCGCCTCGATCGTCGTGATCAACGGCGCCGGTTACGACACGTGGTTCTCCCAGTTGGTGAAGGCCCGATCCGGAGTCTTCTCGACGATTGACGTCGGCACGCTGATGGGCGTCGCCCCGGGTAGGAACCCCCACCTCTTCTACAACCCCGTGGCCGCGATCCGCCTCGTGAAGGCCCTCACCAAGGTGCTCGAACACCGCAAGGGGTTCTCCGACATCGACGCCCGCTCGGCTGCGCTGCTCGCCAAGTTGAACACGGTCCAGGGCGAGGCGACGGCGATCAAGCAGTCGTGCTCGAACGTGAAGGTGGCGGCGACCGAGGACGTGACGACGTACCTGCTGAGCGACATGGGACTGAGGGTCGTCACGCCCGAGGCGCTGCGCCTCGCGATCGGCAACAGCGTCGACCCGTCGGTGCAGGCCCTCGCGCAGGCCCTGCACCAGCTGAAGGAGCACCCGGCGTTTCTGGTGGATAACGTTCAAACCGCGACGCCGCTCACCAACGAGATGGTGGCGCAGGCCAAGGCGTCGAACGTGCCCGTCATCAAGGTGACCGAGACTATGAAGGGGACGAACTACGTGGCGTGGATCAGCGCGGTGGTGGGCAAGATCCGCGCCGACCTGACGAAAGAGGGTTGCCTCACGTGAACGCGCTCACCATGAAGAACGGGGCTGTGGTGCTCGGGGGCCGCACCATCTGGAAGGACGCCACTTTCTCACTCGAGTCTGGTTCCATCACCGCGATACTCGGTCCGAATGGAGCCGGAAAGTCCACCCTGCTGAACATCATCCTGGGTCTCGTTCCTCTGGCGGAGGGCTCCCTGGAGGTCCTGGGCGAGACGCCCCGACGCGGGAATCGCCGGGTGGGTTATATGGCCCAGACGCGCCAGGCCGACACGGTCGCCACGATGACGGGGCGCGACTACGTGGGCCTCGGTTTTGACGGACCACGCTTCGGCTGGGGACGCGACAAGGCCAAGCGCGAGGTGGTGCGTCAAGCACTCGCGCTGACGGGCACCACCTCCTTCGCCGATCAACCACTGCACAGCCTGTCGGGCGGCCAGCGCCAGCGCATCGCGCTCGCGCACACGACCGTCTTCAAGCCCCAGCTGCTCTTGCTGGACGAGCCGCTGGCGGCGCTGGACCTCGCCGCGCAGGCCGAGATCGTCGATCTCATCAATCTGATCCGTGACACCACGGGCGCCGCGGTCGTGGTGGTCGCGCACGACCTCAACCCGCTGGCCCCGATCATCGACCAGGTGCTGTGGATCGCGCGGCGCCAGGTGCGAAGCGGCACCGTCGAGGAGGTCGTCAACGAGGACGTGCTGAGCCAGCTCTACGGCCACCCGATAGAGATCGTCGTCACCCCGCGGGGCCGTCGCGTCATCGTCGGGCTCGAGGAGGAGTTCGCCCATCCGCACCCTCACGGCCACGACCACTCGCACGAGGGCGTCCACGAGCACTTCGCCGAGGTGTACGAGGAGGAGACCGAATGAGCTTGCGTGAACTCCTCGCCACGTCGTTCGTCCAGCACGCGTTCTACGCCGTCACCGCGGTGGCGCTCGCCGCGGGGGCCGTTGGTTACTTCGTCGTGCTTCGCCGCCAGGCGTTCGCGGCGCACGCCATTGGCCACGTGGGCTTCGCCGGCGCCGCCGGCGCCGTGCTGCTGGGGCTGTCGCCGATCTTCGGTCTGCTGGTCCTCTGTCTCGGGGCGGGCCTGCTCATTGGCTTCGCGGGAGCGGAGCTCGACGATCGTGACGCGGTCGTCGGGGTGACGCTCACCGCCGCGCTCGGTCTCGGCGTGCTCTTCATCTCGCTCTACAGCGGCTACGCGAACGCGACGTACTCGATCCTCTTCGGCCAGATACTCGGGGTCACCTGGAGCGACGTCGGCCTCGTCGCGGCGCTCTCCATGGGGGTGCTGCTCGTCGTATCCCTGACGTACCGGCCCCTACTGTTCGTGTCGGTGGACGCGCAGTCCGCGGCGTCGCGGGGGCTTTCGACGCGCGCGATGTCGCTGCTCTTCATGTCGCTGCTCGGGGTCACGACCGTCGTCGCGATTCAGGTCGTCGGCGTGCTGCTCGTGTTCTCGCTGCTGGTCGCTCCCGCGGCGGCCGCCGAGGTGCTGACGAGCCGGCCGTTGCGTACGATGTTTCTCGCCATGGGCTTCGCGCTCGCGAGCGCGTGGCTCGGCCTATTCTTCGGCGTGTGGATCGGCGGGCCGGTGAGCTTCTGGATAACCGCGCTCGCGTCGCTCGCGTACCTGGCGGCGCGCACCACCGACGCCACCCGGACCCGCCGGGCCCGCCGCGTCGTTGCGTAACCTACAGGCGTGAACACCGCCGAACGCCTGCTCAGCGCGAGTGACTTTCCCGAACCCGGGACGGCCGTCGACCTCGCCGTGTCGGGGGGGCCCGATTCGCTCGGGCTCTTGCTGCTCGCCCTCGAGCGAGGGCTCGATGTCAGGGCGCATCACGTTGATCACCACGCGCGACCCACGAGCTCCGACGACGCCGACCACGTGGAGGTGATCTGTGGCGAGCTGGACGTTCCCTTCATTCGTCACGACGTCCTCGTCGCACCCGGCGGGAATTTCGAGTCCCGGGCGCGAGCCGCCCGGCGAGCCGCCATGCCCCGCTCGGTGCTGACGGGCCACACCATGGACGACCTCGTCGAGACGATCCTTCTCAACATGATGCGGGGAGCGGGCTTCGACGGACTCACCCCGATGGTTGAAGACCCGACCAAGCCACTTCGCAACATCCGGCGCAATGATCTCCACTTCTACGTGAGCGGGTCGCGTTTCTTTCCCCTCTACGACGAGACCAACGAGAGACTGGAGTTCCGACGCAACCGGGTGCGCCACGAACTCATTCCCGTGCTCTGCGACGTCGCTGGCCGCGACGTCGTCCCCTTGCTCGCCCGTCAGGCGTCACTGATGCACGAGGAGCGACGTTGGCTGAACGAGCTCACCGCCGAGGATGAGGACCTGGGGCTCGAGGAGGCGGACTGCCGGGAACTGGCGCAGTGGCCCACCGCCCGTCTTCGGCGCTGGCTGCGGGTGAGACTGGCGCACGACGACGAGGGCGACGGCGTCCATCCGCCGTCGGCAGACGAGGTCGAGCGGGCCGTCAGGGTGGTGCGCGGCGAAGCGGTCGCCACCGAGCTGGGCGGGGGAACCCGCCTCTCGAGGAGTGCCCAGCGGCTCAGGCTCGAGTAGCCCTCAACTACGCTTTTGAACCATGGGTCAGCACTCTTCTGAGGATTTCACCGCACAATGGGCAGCACACGATCTCGGCGAGGTGGTGGTATCGGCCAAGGAGGTGCACGATCGTGTCATTGAACTCGGCCAACAGATCACCCGCGACTACGCGAACAATCCGCCCCTGCTCGTCTGCGTCCTTAAGGGCGCGATCAACTTCATGTCCGATCTGATGCGCGCGATCGAGCTGCCCGTGGAGGTCGATTTCATGGCAGTGTCGTCCTACGGGGCCGCCACCAAGACCAGCGGCGTCGTTCGCATCGTGAAGGACCTCGACGTCGACCTGCTCGACCGCGACGTGCTGATCGTCGAGGACGTCGTCGACTCCGGACTCACCCTCAACTACCTGCGCCAGTATCTGGGCGCGCGCAGTCCCAAGAGCCTCGAGGTCTGCGCCTTGTTGTTGAAGAAGGGCGAGCAGCGCGTCGAACAGTCGCTCAAGTACGTGGGATTCTCCATACCTTCCGATTTCGTCGTCGGTTACGGCCTCGACGTCAACCAGCGCTACCGCAACCTCGACGCGATCTACACCTTCACTGGCGAGGTGTGACCGTGGTCGACCACGCTCGCGTGCAGGGGCTCATCCGCGAGCTCCTCGAGGCGATTGGCGAGGATCCGACGCGCGACGGCCTTCTCGACACGCCGCGCCGGGTGGCGGACATGTACGTGGAGCTCTTCGAGGGGCTCGAGGCGGACCCCGGCGAGCACCTGCGCGTCACGTTCGAGTCGGATCACGACGAGATGGTGATGGTTCGCGACATCCCCTTCACGTCGCTCTGCGAGCATCACCTCGTACCGTTCATGGGCCTCGCGCACGTGGCGTACCTGCCCGGCCCCGAGGGTCGCATCACCGGGCTCTCGAAAATGGCCCGGCTCGTCGAGGGCTACGCGCGTCGTCTCCAGGTTCAGGAGCGCATGACCACCGAGATCGTCGATGCGATGGAGCGCGAGCTCCATCCCAAGGGCACCATCGTCGTGATCGAAGCCGAGCACTTCTGCATGTCGATGCGCGGCGTGAAGAAGGCGGGAGCGACGACGGTCACCTCGGCGGTTCGCGGCGTGTTCCGCGACGACGCGTCGTACCGGGCCGAGGCCCTGCAGTACATCCATCAGCGAAGGTCCACGTGGCGCTGAGCCCGATGGTCATGGGCATCGTGAACGTGACGCCCGATTCGTTCTTTCCAGCATCGCGCACCGAAGTCTCCGAGCAGGCGGTCAATCGCGGGCGCGAGCTCTTCGAGCAGGGCTGCGACGTGGTGGACGTGGGGGGCGAGTCCACGCGGCCCGGCGCCACGCCCGTCTCGGTCGAGGAGGAGCTGGCCCGGGTGCTTCCGGTCATCGAGGCCCTCTCCCATGTCGGCCCGGTGTCGGTGGACACGAAGAAGGAAGCGGTCGCGCGCGCGGCGGTCGCCGCCGGCGCGGTCATCATCAACGACGTCTCGTGCACGTTGGTGGAACTCGCGGGCGAGTTGGGCGTTGGCTACGTGGCGATGCACAGCCAGGGCGACTCTTCGACCATGCAGCTGAACCCCACGTACGTCGACGTGGTCGCCGAGGTCGCCGAGTTCCTGCGCGACGCCGCCAAGAGGGCGAGCGCCGCCAACGTGTCGCCGCTCTGGCTCGATCCGGGCATTGGTTTCGGCAAGACCGTGGAACACAATCTCTCCCTGCTCGCGAACTGCGAGCGCTTCGTGGTGCTGGCGCGCGAATACGGCGCGGGGGTGCTGATCGGCACCAGCCGCAAGCGTTTCTTGGAGCATCTGGGCGAGCAAGCCCTCGGCGTGGATCAGCGACTGGAGGGATCCATCGCCACCGAGGCGTGGGCCATGGCTGAAGGTGTCAGTATGGTTCGAGTACATGACGCCGTGGCCGCCGTGCAGCTACGTGAGTTGCTCGTTCGTCCCATCGAGGAGGTAGTCGCGTGAGGGGCAAATGGGCAGCCGGCATCGAGCCAAGGAGTTTCACCTGGGTGTACAAGGGGATCCTGGCCGTGTCCGAGCGTCCAGGCGGGTCGACGACGGTGCATCGAAGGGTGCGCCGCGACGAGGAGCTCCTGTGGCTGAAGCATCAGGGCTTCGGGCGCGTGATCTCGATCCTTCCCGTGATGCAGAACCTCAGCGCGTACTTCGAGCACGGCCTCACGGCGAGCCACTACGCGCTTCGCGGCGGCCCCCAGCAGCGCGAAGTCCTGGAGGCCTGCTACAAGGACATCGCGAACTGCATGAACAACAAGACCGTGGTGCTGCTGCACAGCGACGAGGTGTCGGACCGCCTGCTCGGCGTCATCGCGGGTTACCTGGTGTGGACGAAGAAGGCCCCCACCGTCCCCACGGCCGTCGCCCTCGTCGAGCGGCTCTTCAAGCGGTCGATCGGACCCGACGGGCGAAGTGTCCTGTTCGATCTCCCCGAGGCGCCGCAGTGAGCGACGTGATCGAGCTGCGCCGGCTTCGCTGCAGCGCGATCGTTGGCGTGCTCGCCGAGGAACGCGACCGTCCCCAGCCGATCGAGTTCGACATCGACTTCGAGCGTCCCTTCGAAGAGGCCGCGCTCAACGACGACATCGCCGAGACGACGAACTACGCCGAGGTGCTGTCGCTCACGATCTCGGTCGCCGTCGAAGGGCGTTTCCTGCTGCTCGAGTCCCTGGCGTACCGCGTGGCGCGCGAGATACTGGCCCTCGACGACGAGATCGAATCGGTCACCGTGGCGGTGCGAAAGCTCCGTCCCCCAGTTCCCGAAGACGTCGCCACGGTGGGCGTGCGCTGCACTCTTCATCGTCCGTAGTGCGCCAGGCGTACCTCTCGCTCGGCTCGAACGTCGGCGACCGCGCCGGGCACCTCTCGGCGGGACTTGAGATCGTCGCGGCCGGCGACGAGTACCGGCTGTCCCAGGTCTACGAGACCGAACCGGTCGGCGGGGTTCAACAGGACGACTTCTGGAACCTGGTGGTTGAGATCACGACCGAGGCCACCCCGCGCGAGCTCCTCGAGCGCTGCCGGCTCGCCGAAGCCGCCGCGGGGCGCACCCGTGAGGTCCGCTGGGGGCCGAGAACCCTCGACGTCGACGTGCTGCTGGTCGGCGACGAGACGAGCAACGACCCCGAGATCCTGGTCCCCCATCCCAGGATGTACGAGCGTCTCTTCGTCTTGATTCCCCTGGCAGAGCTTGCTCCGGCGCTCGTCAGCGCGGACCAGCTGATGGCGCGCGCCGGGAGGGTCGCCGCAGTAGGTACACTCGACATGTTGCGCTAACACCGAACGGCACCCGCGGGGCCGGAACGGAGAGGAGCATTGATGAACATCTCCATCGTGGGCACTGGTCGTGCCGGCACTTCATTCGAACGCGCCCTTCGCGGCGTCGGTCACGACGTTCGCCTCGTTGGTCGAGGCGAGCTCCATCAACTCGGATCGCCCGATCTCATCCTTCTCTGCGTGCCCGACGGCGAGATCTCGCCGGTCGCCGCATCCATCCCAGTGAGCGACCGGTACGTGGTGGCCCACGTCGCCGGATCGCGAACCCTTGGTGTGCTCGGGGCGCACAAGCGGGTCGCCTCGATGCACCCCCTGGCGGCGTTGCCGTCGCCGGAGATCGGCGAGCGGCGCCTCGTGGGCGCCACCTACTGCGTCGCCGGAGACGAGTTGGTCGGCGTTGCCGTCGCGTCGCTCAGGGGCCGGGCCATCACGCTGAGCGACGACCAGCGGACGCGTTATCACGCGACCGCCGTCGTGGCGGCGAACCACCTCGTGGCGCTCATGGGCCACGTCGAGAAGCTGGCCGAGGCCGCCGGTCTGCGCCTTGAGGACTTCCTCGGGCTCGCCGAGCAGGCCCTCGACGACGTCCGCAGTCTCGGACCGCAAGCGGCGCTGACCGGTCCCGCTTCGAGGGGTGACATGGCGACGATTGACGCGCACCTCGCCGCCATCCCCGAGTCCGAGCGCTCCACCTACGTCGCCCTGGCCAACGCCGCCTTCGAACTCTCCGAACACCGCCGCTCGCAAACCCCGGCGTGACGTGGAACGGCTGAGCGCCCTCGGGGCGTGGCGAGAGTACGCGAGGGTTCAGCGCGCCTCGGGACGCCGCATCGGGTTGGTCCCCACCATGGGGGCGCTGCACGCCGGGCACTCCTCGCTCTTCGAGGCCGCCCGGTCCAACGGCGACCTCGTGCTCGCCACGATCTTCGTCAATCCCCGCCAGTTCAACGACGCGGGCGACCTGATGAAGTACCCGCGCACGCCCGAACTCGACCACCACAGCGCCGAGCAGCACGGCGTCGGCTGCCTCGTCGAGCCGACGCTCGAAGAGATGTGGCCGGACTACCCGAACCCCACCGCGACAACGGTCTCGGTGCGCGGAATCAGCGACACCTTGGAGGGCGCCGGCCGTCCCGGCCACTTCGACGGTGTCGCGAGCGTCGTGGCGAAGCTGTTTGCCGTCACGGGGCCGTGCCGCGCGTACTTCGGCGAGAAGGACTTCCAGCAGATCGCCGTCATCCGCCAGATGGTGCGCGACCTCGCCCTTGACGTCGAGATCGTGAGCTGCCCCATAGTTCGAGACGGCGACGGCCTCGCGTTCTCGAGCCGCAACGTGCTGTTGAGCCCCGAGGCGCGTGCCCGTGGCGTCGCCCTGTCGCGCGCGCTGCGCGACGTGCAGAAGACCCGCGGTTGCGCGAGCGTTCAGCGCCGTCGGATGCGCGAGGTGCTCGAGGAGTCGGGCATCGACGTCGCGTACGCCGAAGTCGTCGACCCGATCACGCTGGTGCCCACCGGGGACGACGAGGTGGGCGAGCGCCGGGCGCTGATCGCTGGAATCATTGACGGCGTGCGCCTCATCGATAACGCGGCGGTCTTTGTGGAAGCGAGGGGAACCTGATGCTGTTGGCCATAGACGTTGGCAACACCGAGACAGTCATCGGGCTCTTCGGTCCCGAGGCGCCCGACGCGCCCGACGCGATGGGCTTCGCGCGAGCGTCGGGCGAGCGCGGGCTGGCGTTTCACTGGCGGATCTCGACGATCGCCGATCGCACGCCCGACGAGCACGCCATGGTCCTCACCCAACTGCTCGACCTCGAAGGACTCGACCTGCGCACCGCCGTCAGCGCGATGGCCATCTCCTCGTCGGCGCCGGCGGTGACGACCCAGCTGCGGCGGATGGCGAACCGTTGGTTCTCCGAGCTCGACCTCACCGTGATCGGTCCAGGCACGAAGTCCGGCATGCCCATCCTCTACGACAATCCCCGCGAGGTGGGCGCCGACCGCATCGCCAACGCCGTCGGCGCGTACGACCTCTATCCCGGGGCGTCCATCGTGGTGGACATGGGAACGGCCACCGTCTTTGACGTGGTGAGCGCCAAGGGCGAGTACCTCGGGGGGGCGATCGCCCCGGGGGTCGCCGTCTCGCTCGAGGCGCTCTACACCCAGGCGTCGGCGCTTCGCTCGGTCGAGCTGGTGCGGCCCCGTTCGGTCATTGGCCGCTCGACCGTTGAATCGATCCAGTCCGGTGTCCTCTACGGCTTCGCCGCCCAGGTCGACGGCATCGTCGAGCGCATCCTCGACGAGCTCGGAGAGGCGACGGTGATCGCGACCGGGGGCCTCGCGGGGCTGATCGCGCCCCACACCAAGCACGTCCAGCACGTCGAGCCGTGGCTGACCCTCCACGGATTGCGTATCGTTCATGAACGGAATCATTCGGGAGACGCTTCGTGACCACGCCTTACTCATTCGACCATAACGCCTACGCCGCCTCGTTGCGGGCCGCGTACGCGCACCTCACCGACGGCGAGGAGTCGGGCACCACGGTGAGCGTGGCCGGCCGGGTGATGCTGCTTCGCACCCAGGGCAAGCTCGCCTTCGCGACCATGCGCGACTCGACCGGGGAGATCCAACTCTTCGCGCTCGCGGCCCTGTGCGACGAGTTCGACGAGTTCGTGAAGCTCCACCTCGGCGACTGGGTGGGCGTCACCGGCGAGGTCGTGCGCACCAAGCGCGGCGAGCTCTCGGTGAAGGTCAAGTCGTGGGTCCTGCTCGCCGCGGCCCTGCACAACTTCGGCGACAAGTGGGCGGGCATCAGCGACTTCGACCTGCGCTACCGCCACCGCGAGGCCGACCTCTGGGCGAATCCCGTGTCGCGCCAGTCGCTCACCCGGCGCAGCGAGATGCTGCGCAGCGTCCGAGAGCGCTGCTGGGCGGCGAACTTCATGGAGGTGGAGACCCCCATCCTCAACGCCATCGCGACCGGCGCCGCGGCTCGCCCCTTCAAGACGTTCCATCACGCCCTCGACAGTGAGCTGTTCCTGCGCATCGCCCCCGAGCTGTGGCTGAAGCGCCTGGTCGTCGGCGGCTACGAGCGCGTGTTCGAGCTCGGACGCGTCTTTCGAAACGAGGGCTTGAGCCCGCGCCACAACCCCGAGTTCACGATGCTCGAGCTCTACGCCGCGTACTGGGACTACGAGGACATGATGTCGTTCGTCGAAGAGCTCGTCTCGGGGGTCGCCCAGGACGTCCTCGGTACGACCGAGACCGAGTACCAGGGCCGAGCCTTCTCCTTCGCCGCCCCCTGGCCCCGGCGGACCATGGCCTCGCTCGCGAGCGAGGCGGTGGGCGAGGCCGTCTCGGTACACACGCCCCGCGAGCACCTCGCGAAGCTCCTCGCCGAGCGCGACGTCGAGGTGCACGCGTCGTGGGGCGCGGGTCGCTGCCTCGCCGAGCTGTTCGAGGTGACCTGCGAGGAGAATCTGTGGGAGCCCATCTTCGTGACCGAGTACCCCGTCGAGGTGTCGCCGCTCGCGAGGCGCCACCGCGACGACCCGGAACTCACCGAGCGCTTCGAGTCCTACGCCGCCGGCCGCGAGCTCTCCAACGGCTTCAGCGAGCTCAACGATCCCGTTGACCAGCGCGCAAGGTTCGATGAGCAGGCCCGCCTCGCCGCCGCCGGCGACGACGAGGCAATGCAGATCGACGAGGACTACATCAAGGCGCTCGAGTGGGGCCTTCCGCCCACCGCGGGGCTCGGCGTCGGCATGGACCGGCTCGCGATGCTCATCGCGGACGAGCCGAGCATCCGAGAGGTGATCGCCTTTCCCACCTTGAAGCCGCTTCGCGACTAGTGCGAGGGGAAGTCCTCGAGCAGTGAATCGATGAGCGAACCGAAGCCGTTTCTAAGCTCCTCGCTCGGCAGCACGGTGAGCGACTCGTGGGCCCTGGCGAGGAAGGACTGGGCGGCGAGGATCGTCCGGTCGATCCCGTCGGTCGCGACGACGAGCTTGCGGGCGCGCTCGCGGTCGGCGTCGTTCAGCACCTCGCCAAGGATGCTTCGAAGTTCGTCGCCGACGACGGGGTCTCGAAGGGCGAAGAGCGTCGGCAGGTTGTAGACGCCCTCGGCGAGGTCCTGGCCGGCGGGCTTGCCCAACTGGTTGTCGGTGGCGATCACGTCGAGGATGTCGTCGCGAAGCTGGTAGATCATCCCGAAGCAGCGGCCGAACTCGGTGAGGGCCTCGGTCTCCTCGCCGCTGAGCTGAGCGGTGATCGCCCCGGCGCGGCAACTGGTGGCCATGAGCGACGCCGTCTTTCCTTCGATGGCTTCGTAGTAGTCAGCCTCGGTGCGGTCCACCGAGAACGCGGTGCGCACCTCGGAGACCTGTCCGCGCGTCAGCCAGGCGAGCGTGCGCGCGAGCAGTCCCGCCATCTCCACCCCCAGGCTCGCTGCGATTGCGGCGGACCTCGCCATGAGGTAGTCGCCCGCGACGATCGCGATGAGGTTGCCGTAGCGAGCGTTGACGCTGTCCACGTTGCGCCGCACCTCGGCCTCGTCCATGACGTCGTCGTGGTAGAGCGACGCCAGGTGCAAGAGCTCCAGGGCGACACCCCCGAGGAGGTCTTCGCGGGTCGCCTCGCGGGCCCCGCTGGTCGCCGAGGCGATCGCCAGCATCGGGCGCAGGCGCTTGCCACCAGCGTAAATAAGGTGGGTGGTCACCCCGTCGAGGTACTCGTCGCCGAAGATGACGGACTCGGCCAAGAGCGCTTCCAGGCGCCGGAGATCGGCCTCAACCGAGGCAAGCTGGAGTCGCTCAAGGGGGTTCACCCCCTACACCTTAGATGAGCATTCTGGGTGGTCCGAAGGGAAGGAACGGAATGTCGTCCCACGCCGGTACACTTCTATTTATTGCCGCGTAAAGGATGAACCTTGTTCGAACGATTTACAGACCGTGCCCGCCGTGTACTTGTGCTTGCGCAGGAAGAAGCACGCGACCTGAACCACGCCTTCATCGGGACCGAGCACATTCTGCTGGGCCTGATCCGAGAAGGTGAGGGGGTCGCGGCCAAGGCCCTCGACGCCCTGGGCGTCACCTTTGACGTCGTGCGTGAGAAGGTGGAAGAGGCCATCGGGGCCAACACCAATCCCTCGCCCGGATCACCCCCCTTTACGCCCCGGGCGAAGAAGGTCCTCGAGCTGTCGCTACGCGAGGCCCTCCAGCTCGGCCACTCCTACATCGGCACCGAGCACATGCTGCTCGGGCTGGTCCGCGAGGGCGACGGCGTCGCCGCCCAGGTCCTGAACGACCTCGGAGCCGACATGGCCCGCGTTCGCACGCAGGTCATCCAGATGATGTCGGGCCAGGCCGGAAAGGAGTCCGGTCCCGCGGGAGCGGGCGCCGGCCAGAAGAGCGACGCCGAGGCGACAGGCGGCTCGGCGGTACTCGACCAGTTCGGCCGCAACCTCACCCAGCTCGCGCGCGAAGGCAAGCTCGACCCGTTGGTCGGGCGCGACAAGGAAGTCGAGCGCGTCATGCAGGTCCTGTCACGGCGCACCAAGAACAACCCGGTCCTCATCGGAGAGCCCGGCGTCGGCAAGACCGCCATCGTCGAAGGTCTCGCCCAGAAGATCGTGGCCAACCAAGTGCCGGTGACGCTGGCGGACAAGCAGCTCTACACCCTCGACCTCGGCGCGCTCGTCGCCGGAAGCCGCTACCGCGGCGATTTCGAGGAGCGCCTGAAGAAGGTCCTGAAGGAGATCCGCACCCGCGGCGACATCATCTTGTTCATCGACGAGATCCACACCCTCGTCGGCGCCGGCGCCGCCGAGGGTGCCATCGACGCCGCCTCGATACTGAAGCCGATGCTCGCGCGCGGTGAACTCCAGACCGTTGGCGCCACGACCATCGACGAGTACCGCAAGCACATCGAAAAGGACGCCGCGCTCGAGCGACGCTTCCAGCCCGTGAAGGTGGAGCAGCCCTCGGTCGCGATGACCATCGAGATCCTGAAGGGCCTGCGAGAGGTCTACGAGGAGTTCCACGCCGTCAAGATCACCGACCAGGCCCTCATCGCCGCGGCGAACCTGGCCGACCGCTACATCGCCGACCGCTTCTTGCCCGACAAGGCGATCGACCTCATCGACGAAGCGGGCAGTCGCCTGCGCATCCGTCGCATGGCGGCCCCGCCGGCGGCGAAGAGGTTTGACGAGGACATCGCTCGCGTAAGGGCCGACAAGGAGTCGGCCATGGAGAGCGGCGCCCTCGAGCAGGCGAAGGCCCTCGAAGAGCAGGAGCGCGAGCTCATCGCGAAGAAGGACGTACTGGACGTGACCGTGAAGGCCTCGGGCGGCGAAACCTTCGACCTGGTCGACGAGGACACCATCGCGGAGGTCCTGGCCGTGTGGACCGGAATCCCGGTGTACCGCCTGACCGAAGAGGAGACCTCAAAGTTGCTGCGCATGGAGGACGAGCTCCACAAGCGCATCATTGGCCAGGACGAGGCGATCGTCGCGCTCAGCCGGGCCATCCGACGCACCCGCGCCGGTCTGAAGGACCCGAAGCGCCCCGGTGGATCGTTCATCTTCCTCGGGCCGACCGGGGTCGGCAAGACCGAGCTCGCCAAGACCCTGGCCCAGTTCCTCTTCGACGATGAGGACGCGCTGATCCAGCTCGACATGAGTGAGTACATGGAGAAGCACTCGGTGAGCCGACTCGTTGGCTCGCCTCCGGGCTACGTGGGTTACGACGAGGGTGGTCAGCTGACCGAGGCCGTGCGGCGCAAGCCGTTCTCGGTGGTCTTGTTCGACGAGGTCGAAAAGGCCCACCCCGACGTCTTCAACACGCTCCTGCAGATCCTCGAGGACGGTCGTCTGACCGACTCGCAGGGCCGGGCCGTCGACTTCAAGAACACGATTCTGATCATGACCTCGAACCTCGGCACCGCCGACCTTCGAAAGGCCGCCATCGGCTTCACGAAGGCCACGGATGTGGCGTCGCACGAGCGGATGAAGGAAAGGGTCCACCAGGCCCTGAAGGCCCACTTCCGTCCCGAGTTCTTGAACCGCATCGACGACACGATTGTCTTCCACGAGCTCACGAAGCCCGAGGTCATCTTGATCGCCGACCTGTTCATCACCCGTCTGCGTGACCAGCTGGCCGTGCAGGGTCTCGGGCTGGAGCTGTCGGCCGCCGCCCAGGCGTTCCTCGCGGACAAGGGCTACGACCCCGAGCTGGGTGCTCGACCGCTGCGTCGCGCCATTCAGACCTACGTCGAGGACGTGCTCAGCGAGAAGATCCTGTTCAAGGAGTTCCACGCCGGCCAGACGATCGTCATCGACGCCGCGGATGGCGCCGAAGGGCCGCACCTGACGTTCGAAGGAGTTGAGGGCCTGCCGCCCTCGGTGGACTTCGAAGACCTTTCGCCGAACGCCTAAACGTCACAGCACACTTCTAGTGTCGCCAGGGTGAAGACTCGATCTATCCACGTCTGTCGCGAATGCGGCACCAACTCGCCCCGGTGGGTTGGGCGCTGTCCGGGCTGTGGTGAGTGGAATACCCTCGACGAGGAACGCGCGAACGCGCGACCCTCGTCGACGCCAGCGGTCGCCACGACGTCCCTCGACGGCGTGGGAGACGGAACCGAAAGGGTGACGTCGACCGGTGTCGGCGAGCTCGATCGGGTGCTCGGCGGCGGGTTCATCGCGGGATCGACGACGCTGCTCTTCGGAGAGCCCGGAGTCGGCAAGTCCACGCTGGCGTTGATGGCGCTTCGCCAACTCGCCCTCTCAGGTTCGTCGGTGCTCCTGATCGCCGCCGAGGAGTCCGCGTCCCAGGTCGCCCAGCGTGCTCGCCGCATGGGCGAGGTGCCCTCGGGTATGGAGGTCGGCGCGACGACGAGCGTCGACGCCGCCGAGGAGCTCCTGCGCGCCCGGCGCCCGACGCTCTGCGTGATCGACTCGATCTCGGCGATGAGCGACGACTCACTCTCGAGCGTGGCGGGTTCGGTGCCCCAGGTGCGCCACGCCGCCGAGCGCCTCTGCTCGGCCGCGAAATCGACCGGAACGGCGCTGGTGCTCGTCGGCCACGTGACCAAGGACGGGGAGTTGGCGGGGCCGCGCACGCTCGAACACCTGGTGGACACGGTCGTGCGCATTGAAGGGGACCGGTACGGCACGCTTCGCTTCATCCGGGCGCTGAAGCACCGCTTCGGACCCACGGGCGAAGTCGGCCTGCTCGAAATGGTGAACGAGGGACTGCGGGAGCTCCCCGACGCGGGTTTTGCGCTTCGGGGCCAGCAACTGGAAGTTCCCGGGGTGGTCTTCGCGGTCACCAACGACGGGTCGCGTTCGCTGCTCGTCGAACTGCAGGCACTCGTGGCGTCGAGCTCGGGCTCACCGCGTCGCGTGGCCCACCAGGTCTCGTCGCAGCGGCTCTCGCTCCTGCTCGCCGTCCTCGAGGCGCGCTGCGACATCGACACGAGCGGGGCCGACGTCTTCGCCTCCACCGCCGGCGGGCTGCCCGCGAACGAGCCGGGGGTCGACGTCGCCCTGGCGCTCGCCGTGGCGTCCGCGGCGCTCGGCTTCGCGGTGCCGCGAAGCGTCGCGGCCATGGGTGAGGTGGGCCTCGCCGGCGAACTCCGGGGCGTCTCGGGGCTCACCCGGCGGGTCCGCGAGGCCCAACGCCTCGGCGCCACCGCGGTCATCGTTCCCGCGCAGGGTGAGCTCGACGACGTGCCCGGACTACGCGTGTTCCGCTGCCGTTCATTGGCCGAAGCGATCGAAGTGGCCCGTGGCGACACGTTGTGAGCAAAGTGCGGTAGAATTACTAATCCCCCTAACGCCCTTCCGGGCGGATTTCCTTTGAGGAGAACCTGATTTATGACCTCTCGTAAGTACAAAAAGGGAGATCGTCTCGTCTACCCCCACCACGGCGCTTGCACCGTGGAGAAGATCGAGAAGATGACCGCGTTCGACGTGAAGCAGGACTACCTCAAGTTGAAGGTGGCCTACACCGACCTCGTCCTGATGGTCCCGGTCGCCAACGCCGAATCGGTGGGTCTGCGCGACGTGATCAACGACGAAGAGGTCGAGGAGGTCTTCGCGGTGCTTCGCAAGAAGGAAGCGCGCATGCCCACGAACTGGTCGCGCCGCTTCAAGAACCACTCCGAGAAGCTTCGTTCGGGCGACATCTACCAAGTCGCCGAGGTGGTCCGGAACCTGTCGATTCGCGACAAGGACAAGGGTCTTTCCGCCGGCGAGAAGCGCATGCTCACCCGCGCGCGTCAAATCCTCGTGTCCGAGTTGACCTTCGCTCTGAACGTCGACACTGAAGCGGCTGAAGAAAAGCTCGCCTCGGTTCTTCCGTAGTCATGTCCGTGGCCGCCGTTGTCGTGGCCGGCGGCCAGGGGGTTCGTTTCGGCGGACCAAAGCAGTTCGCCGGCTTCGGTGACGAAACGGTCGCCGAACGCAGCGTGCGAACGGCGCGCTGCGTCGCGTCGCGAGTCGTCCTCGTTGTTCCCGAGTCGTATGACGGGGGCGGCGAAGGCGCGGACGTCGTGGTCACCGGTGGTACGAGCCGCGCAGAGTCCGTCCGCGCAGGACTTCTTGCATGCGCGGACGCGGACATCGTGGTCGTCCATGACGCGGCCCGCCCCTTGGCGACCTCCGCCCTCTTCCACGCCGTCGTCAACGCCGTGAGCGCCGGTGCGGACGCCGCAATTCCTGGATTGGCCGTCACCGACACGGTGAAGCGTGTCCGCAAGGATGACGAAGCCACCGTCGTCGTCGAGACCGTCCCGCGGGGTGATCTGGTGACTGTGCAGACGCCCCAGGCGTTTCGCCGCGACATCTTGGAGAGCGCCCACGCCAACTCCGATGACGCGACCGATGACGCCGCCCTGGTCGAGGCACTGGGTGGACGGGTCGTAGTCGTCGCCGGTGAGATCGACAACATCAAGATCACCCAACCCGGTGATCTGAAGAAGGTCACTTCATTCGCGAGGAGCGGTCAGTGAGAATCGGGCACGGTATCGATGTTCATCGGGTCAGCCACGAGGTCACGCGTGAGCTCTGGCTGGGCATGGTGCTGATTCCCGAAGCGCGCGGCCTCGTTGGCCACTCCGACGCGGACGCGGCGACCCACGCGCTCTGTGATGCCTTGCTAGGCGCCGCCAACCTCGGCGATATCGGTCGTCATTTCCCCGACACTGACCCCGAGTTCGCCGACGCTCCATCAAGAAGACTGCTCGAGGCGACCCTCGAACTCGTCAGGGCCGCCGGTTATCGGGTGCTATCGGCCGACATCACGATCATTGCCGAACGGCCGAGGCTGGCCGACTTCATGCCGGCCATGTGCAGCGAGCTCTCGTCGGTTGTCGGCACCGTGGTATCGGTGAAGGCGACCACCGCCGAGGGCCTCGGGTCGCTTGGCCACGTCGAGGGAATCGCCGCAACCGCCGTTGTATTGCTAGAGGAGAATTCATGAGTCCGCGCCCCGCACCCCGCCGAGGAGCACCTAAGGGACGTCCATCGCGTCAGGGTGGCCGCCCAATGACCGGCGGCCAGGTCGGCGGACCGCGACGCGCCCCCAGCCGCGAGAAGGAAGGGTTGGGCGGCGAGCAGGTCGAAGGGCGACACGCTGTCCTGGAACTGCTGAAGGCCCGACGGCGCCAGATCCAGAAGATCTACGTCGCCGAAGCCCAGGATCCGTCGGACATCCTGGACGCGATCGAACTTGAGGCCCAGCGCCAGCGCGTGCCCGTTCAGGTCATCTCGATGGCACGCCTGGACCGCGAAGCCCGCACCGAGGGCCACCAGGGAGTCATGGCGATCGCCGCACGGCTGGAGACCGTGAGCCTCGAGTCGCTGCTCCAGAAGAAGCACCCTTTCCTGCTCGTATGCGACGGCGTGACCGACCCTCGCAACCTCGGAGCCATGCTGCGCAGCGCCGACGGGGCCGGCGTGACCGGAGTCGTGGTTCCGCGCCACCGGTCGGCCCGCATCTCACCGACGGTCACCAAGACTGCCGCAGGGGCCATTGAGTACTTGACGTTCTGTGACGTCGGGGGAATTCCCGCCGCGATTGATCAATTGAACAAGGCGGGTGTCTTGACCGTGGGTCTCGCGGGAGAATCCAAGGACTCTCTCTACGACCTCGATCTCGGTTCAGTTCCCGTCGCCCTCATCGTTGGGGGAGAGGAAAAGGGTCTCGCAGCGTTGACGCGCAAGCGTTGCACCGCTGTTGTTTCAATTCCACAACTGGGGAAGATCAGCTCGCTGAACGCCGGTGTGGCGGTTTCAATCGCCGCGTTCGAGGTGGCTCGTCAACGTAGTTTGCACGCCGACAAATAGTTTCGTTGGTCGTGTTCTCGCGACCGATGTGGTTATGATTCGCGTTGATAACGAATCGTCTCTCGCCCCGTGGCACGAAAGCTAAACGCGGTCTTGGAGATGTTGTAAGTACGGCTGTTTGCCCAGACGCACATTCCTCTACGAATAGGAACGTTGATGCGTCATTGGTTACGAACTGCCGCGCGCCGTTTCACGGCCGCACTCTTGGTCTCATTCATTGTTGGAATGGCGCTACCGACCTTTGCTTTCGCAAATGTTGACCACGCGGTGACGTTTTATGAAAATGACAGTGGGTCTGATCCAGTTGTTACCTCACAGACCTCGCTGGTTTCCGCGTCATTGACGCAATTCGCAAGCCTGAGCCCTTCATTTTCTGATCTGGGATTCACCTTCGCGGGCTGGAATACGTCGGCTGGCGGTGGCGGAACGTCCTACACAGATGGTGCGACCTATTCATTCGCAAGTGACATCAGTCTCTACGCTCAGTGGACGGCTCCATTCAGGGCGGTGACATTTGCTGAGAATGACAGCCCGACCGATAGCGTCGCAGCGGAGCAGACAGGGAATACGTCGATGTCCTTAACCGCCTTCGCCGGATTGACTCCTTCCTTCTCAAACCCAAACCACACGTTTACCGGATGGAATACGTCGGCTGGCGGTGGCGGAACGTCCTACACAGATGGTGCGACCTATTCATTCGTCATCTACGTCATCCTTTATGCACAATGGACAGTAAGCGCCGGGTTGTTGACGTTCTCTCCTAACGGTGGATCTGGCATGACTTCTCCAATTTCGGGCTCAGCTGGCTCGTCGATCACCTTGCCTGGCGCTGGATCGCTGACTTATGCCAATAACACTTTCAACAGTTGGAACACGTCAGCTAACGGTGGAGGTACTTCGTACAGTGCAGGAGCGAGCTTCGTGCTGAACAGCGCGCCGACTCTCTACGCCCAGTGGACGGCGAATGGCGCAACTCCTCCGCCCTCAACTTCCACCATCGTCATTACGCTGAACGGCGGCAGCGGAGCAGGTTCCCTCAGTCCAATTTCACTTTCGTCAGGATCGTCTGTCTTGCTGCCCTCGATTGAAGGAATCACCAGGCCTGGCTACACGTTCAGCGGTTGGTACAGCGCGCCGAGCGGTGGAACCTTTTTGGGTTTGGCCGGCGCTTCATTCGTCCCAACCTCGTCCGTCGTCATCTATGCGCAGTGGACCGCCAATCCAACGGTGACATTGCGGTTTTCCTCCAATCACGGTGCTGGTTCAATTGCAGCGGTTACTGGATTGGAGGGGATTACGGTGACTCTTCCAATCGCCAGCAAGTTCACCTACCCCGGCTATTCCTTCGCTGGGTGGAATACGTCTACGGACGCGAGCGGGACTTCATTCTCGAACGGGGCGAAGTTCACTTTGAGCAGCACGATGACTCTTTACGCCCAGTGGTCGGCGAACAAACTAGGCAAGGGTCAGTCTCTTCTCATCGGTGCAATCGGACCGTTTGCCAATGGCTCTACCGCGCTTAATGGTGCTCTGAAGATCCAGATTCGAAGAATCGCGTTGGCCATGAAGTCGAAGAGATACGATTCCGCGTCCCTCTACGGCTACGCGACCGGGAGCGGTTCACCGACCCTCAACATGACGATCAGTGCCAAGCGGGCGATTTCGGTCGCCTTCTACTTGCGCGAACAACTTGCCGCAATCCACGCGAAGAGCGTGACCATGAGGTCAGCGGGGGAAGGCGCCATCAAGGGCTCAACAATCGCCATGTTTCGCCGCGTTGAAATCTTCGTCAAGTAGAAACGGCGGGCTCCGCTCGCTCAACGGGTTCTGAAACTCTCGCCTTGACCTCCGTGCAAGCCCCGCCAACGACTTTTGTGGGTGGGAATGCACTTGAGGGGACGAATTTCAATGGGCGGGGAGGAAATTTGCCTCTGGGTGCCGGTGGAGGGATTCGAACCCCCGACCTGACGATTACAAATCGCCTGCGCTGCCAGACTGCGCCACACCGGCTCGGAAGTATCTAGGTTAGTGAAAGTTGACGCATCGCTCTAGAGTTGGTGAAATGAGTGAAACCTCACACCCCCGACACGGATCGCACGACGACGGATCGCACTACCAGCCGTCTCTGCTTGTGGTCCTTATAATCCTGGTCCTTTTTGTGGGGGCAACTTTCGTCACTCTGAGATCAACCAATGCCTCGAGCCCGGGCCCCACGACAACGACGACTGCCCAATCGACGACGAACTCATCGTCGACGACATCGACGGTGGTGCCGAAGTCAAAGGTTCGCGTTCAAGTGGCGAACGGCACCCACACGACCGGACTCGCACGCACGTACACCCAGCAGTTGATGACGTTCGGCTGGGACACGCTTCCAGAAGTGAACGGGTCAACAGTCTCCAAGACGATCATCTACTACAACCCCGGGTACGAGTGGGCGGCGAAACAACTCGCCAACGAGATCAAGGTGGGCGCCTCGGCGATTCAACCGCTCAATGGCCTCAGCCCGGTAAAGGGCGCATCGGGTGACGACGTCATCATCATCCTGGGACCCGACGTAGCAATCAAGGGTTAGTCAGATCTGCGGAGGCAGCGCGACTCGAAAGCGGCCGAGCGCTGCTCGTAGGACGTCGACCGCCATTGGGCGCAGTTCCTCCAAGGGCCGGTTGCGATGACGGCGAACGCCAAGATCGACTTGGGCTAGGCCGTGCACGCCGTACTGTTGAGCAATGTCGATGAGCAGCGCGATCTCGACGCCGTAGGCGGATTCGAACGTGATGGACTCGAAGGCGCTGCGTCGTCCCGCGGTTTCGCCGGCGAGGGGTTGACGTATCTCGCCGAGGCCCGGATAGAGCAGCGAAAGTATCGGTCGGGCGGCGAGTTCGTTCACCCGGCCTCCGCCGGTGGGCATGTTGTGCAGCGGGCGTTCGTAGTAACCCTTGACGAGCTCGATATCTCCCCGTTCAAGCAGGGGCTGAACGAGGCGGGGCACGAACTCAGGGGTCGTGTTGAGGACGTCGGCGTCGAGAAACACGACAATCTCCGACGTGGTCCCTTCAAGGCCGGCCTGCATGGCTTCACCCTTGCCGCTTCGCCCGAGAAGCGCGATGACCCGGGCGCCGTGGTGGTCGGCTACGGTCGTCGTGTCGTCATTGGAGTGATCGTTGATCACCACGAGTTCGTCGACGAACTCGGGGTAGTGGCGAACGGCGTCGAGGACCGCCCCAATCGTGTTGGCTTCGTTCTTCGCCGGGATGACGACCGCGATGGAAGTGGACTGCTTGAGCATTGCCACTCTCGCAAGATCGAAATCCTCTCGGTTGAGGGTCCACGGCACGTCTGAAGTCGTCATGCGCTAGAGGTTAGGGCATGCTCCGAGGATCCCCACTTGACAAAGGGCGGCGGACCAGCAAGAATTGAAGAGTCATCAAGAGCGACTGAGGGGCGGGCCCGCAGAAGTCGCGACAACCAGTGTGATACACGAGCTACCCGCTCATCACACCAGGTGCCAAAGCCCGAACGATGAAAAAGGGAGTTATGAGTTTCGCTACAGGTCTTCTATGTCGAGAGTGCGGTACCGCGTACCCTGCTGAGGCTCGCTACTCGTGCGAGTACTGCTTCGGTCCCCTTGAGGTCTCCTACGACCTCGAGGGCGCCAAGGGCGTGGTCACGCGCGAGTCCATCGCGAACGGCCCCAATTCGATCTGGCGCTACGGCGCGCTGCTGCCGGACCCGGGCGTCGAGCCCGTGGACCTCGGGGCGGGCTGGACGCCGCTGCGTCGGGCCACGCGCCTCGCGGACGTCCTCGGGGTAAAGGAACTCTGGCTGAAGGACGACACGAGAAACCCAACCGGTTCGTTCAAGGACCGCGTGGTCTCCGTGGCCCTTTCGAGCGCTCGCCGGCTTGGTTTCTCAACCGCGGCGTGCGCCTCGACGGGGAACCTTGCCACGTCGGTCGCCGCGCACGCCGCCTTCATTGGTTGGCCGAGCGTGGCGATCATCCCGTCGGACCTGGAGAAGTCGAAGGTCGCGATGACCGCGATCTTCGGCGGAACGGTCCTCGGCGTCGAGGGAAACTACGACGACGTCAACCGCCTCTGCGTCGAGCTGGTCGCCGAGCACCCCGACTGGGCCTTCGCCAACGTGAATCTGCGTCCCTATTACGCCGAAGGCTCCAAGACCCTGGCGTTCGAGATCTGCGAGCAGCTGGGATGGCGCACGCCCGACCAGGTGGTCGTGCCGGTGGCGTCAGGCAGCCAGTTGACCAAGGTCGCCAAGGGTTTTCACGAGTTCATCCAACTGGGTCTCGTCGACGGCGATGCACCGGTTCTCTTCGGGGCTCAGGCGACGGGCTGCTCGCCGATCGCGACGGCCTTCGCCGAGGGCGCCGACGTCGTGACCCCTCAGCGTCCGAACACCATTGCCCGCTCGCTCGCGATTGGCAACCCCGCGGACGGCCCGTACGTGCTTGACGAACTGCGCGCCAATGGTGGCGACTGCGGATCGGTGCCCGACTCCGAGATTCTCGAGTGCATTGGCCTGCTCGCCAGGACCGAGGGTGTGTTCGCCGAGACCGCGGGAGGCGTCACCATTGCCTCGCTGCGCCAGATGATCAACCGCGGCACCATTGACCCCGACAAGTCGATCGTGGCGATCATCTCCGGCCACGGCCTCAAGACGCTCGACGCCGTCGTGGACACCGCGACCTTCTCGTCGACCATTTCGCCGTCGCTCGCTGACGCCGAAGAAGCACTGCGCTTCCACCAGTTAGTGTCGTCGGCGTCATGAGCGTCATAGTCCGCCTGCCCAGCCAGCTGCGCGCGCTCGTAGGCGGCGCCGGGGAGGTTCCCGTCGAGGCGACGACCGTGCGCGAAGCCATCAACGCCGTTGACGAGGCCTATCCGGGCATTGCCTTTCGGGTGCTCGACGACCGCGGGGCGCTGCGCCGATTCGTGAATGTCTTCGTCGCCGACGAGGACATCCGGTTCCTCGACGGCCTCGATACGGTGCTCGATCCCGGCCAGACGGTTTCCCTGGTCCCCGCAGTTGCGGGCGGCTAGCCCGCGTTAGCACTCTTCCCCCTAGACTGCTAATATTGCTTTGCACCAAAAGGTGCGAAGTCGCAACTAGGAGGATTCACAGTGGCGAAACTGATCGCTTTCGATGAAGAGGCCCGCCGGTCTTTAGAGCGTGGCATGAACAAGTTGGCCGACGCTGTCCGCGTGACCCTTGGACCCAAGGGCCGCAACGTCGTTCTTGACAAGAAGTGGGGAGCCCCCACGATCACGAACGACGGCGTTTCGATCGCCAAGGACATTGACCTCGAGGACCCGTTCGAGAAGATTGGTGCCGAGTTGGTCAAGGAAGTCGCGAAGAAGACTGACGACGTCGCCGGAGACGGCACGACCACCGCAACCGTGCTCGCCTGGGCCATGGTCCACGAAGGCCTGAGGAACGTCGCCGCGGGCGCGAACCCCATGTCGTTGAAGAAGGGCATCGAAGCTGCCGTCGAGACGGCTGTCGCCTCGCTGCACGAGCTCGCCAAGCCCGCTGACACCAAGGAGCAGATTGCCCAGGTGGCTTCAATCTCCGCAGCCGACACCGAGATCGGCGAGATGATCGCTGACGCGATCGACAAGGTCGGCAAGGACGGGGTCATTACCGTTGAGGAGAGCCAGTCCTTCGGAATGGACATGGACCTCGTCGAGGGTATGCGTTTTGACAAGGGCTACATTTCGCCCTACTTCTCCACCGACACCGAGCGCATGGAAGCGGTTCTTGAGAACGCCTACGTGCTGATCGTCGGAGGAAAGATTTCTTCGGTACGCGACGTGCTGCCCGTCCTCGAGCAGGTCATGCAGTCGGGCCGCCCGCTGTTGATCATCGCTGAGGACGTCGACGGCGAAGCGCTCGCCACGCTTGTCGTCAACAAGATCCGCGGAACCTTCAAGTCAGTGGCCGTGAAGGCCCCGGGCTTCGGGGAGCGTCGCAAGGCCATGCTGCAGGACATCGCCATCCTGACCGGCGCCACCGTGATTGCCGAGGAAGTCGGTCTGAAGCTCGAAAGCGCCACGACGGAACTTCTCGGTTCAGCTCGCAAGATTGTGGTCACGAAGGATGAGACCACCATCGTCG
>PKWY01000044.1:0-74869 GCA_003132205.1 Acidimicrobiaceae bacterium | reverse complement strand
AAGAAGCACCGCATCGAAGATGCCGTGTCAACGACCAAGGCCGCCATTGAAGAGGGCGTTGTCCCCGGCGGTGGGGTTGCCTTGTTGCGCAGCCAGGCGCGCATCCTCGAGCTCGCTGACAAGTTGATCGGCGACGAAGCGACCGGAGCCCGCATTGTGGCGAAGGCCGTCGAGGCCCCGCTGAACCAGATCGCGGTGAACGCCGGCCTTGAAGGTGGCGTCATTGTCGACAAGGTGCGTAATCTCGCCTCGCCGACCGAGGGTCTGAACGCTGCGACCAACGAGTACGAGGACCTCATCAAGGCCGGCGTCATTGACGCCGCCAAGGTGACCCGTTCCGCGTTGCAGAACGCAGCCTCAATCGCCGCTCTGTTCCTTACGACCGAGTGCGTTGTCGTCGACAAGCCCGAAGAGAAGGCTCCATCGATGCCTGGTGGCGGGATGGACGACTACTAAGCCGTTTCAGTCGGAGTTATCGCGAGAACCGCGGGGCGAAGGCCCCGCGGTTCTCGCATTGCGGGGCCGTCGGCGTGCAGGGCTTTCGCCGTAGCATGGAGCCATGACTTCACCCTCGCCTCTCGTTCCATCACGTGGCCTCAATGTTCTTCACCTCTTCTGCCACCCCGAAGGCGTGCTCGACGCGGGCGCCGTGCGCAAGGCCGTCGACGACGCCGTCGAAGCCGGTCTGCAGGTGGTGACCGCCGCGATCATGGGCGCGAAGGCGGACACGTGCTTCATGGTGCTCGGCGAGGACCTCTGGGACCTACGCAAGTTCCAGTCGAAGGTCCAGGCGGGCGGATTCAAGGTCGCCGATAGCTACGTCTCGGTGACCGAGGTCAGCGAGTACGCGGGCGCCACGCCCGAGAAGATCCTCCAGGACCGCCTCTTCCCGGTCCTTCCTCCAGAGGGTCTGCGCGCCTTCTGCTTCTATCCGATGTCCAAGCGCCGCGGCGAGAAGAACAACTGGTACGCCCTTCCCTACGAGCAGCGCGAGCAGCTGATGCGCCAGCACGGCGCGTCGGGGCGCGCATTCAAGGGGCGAATCCTCCAGGTGGTCACCGGTTCGACCGGCCTCGATGACTGGGAGTGGGGCGTCACCCTCTTCGGCAGGCACGTCGACGACCTCAAGGAGTGCGTCTACACCATGCGCTACGACGAGGCCTCCACCCTCTATGGAGAATTCGGTGCCTTCTACACCGGACTCGTCGGTACGGTCGACGAAGTGCTCGACGCCACCACGGCGTAGTCGTTGTTGGTAGCGTCGAAATCGTGGATGAGTTCGTACCCGAAAAGACCCTGTTGCGCTGGGCCGAGTCGCTCGCCGGCGTCGCCAAGACCGGGATTGGCTTCACCCAGAGCCAGTTCGAGCGCGAGCGCTACGAGGAAGTCCTGAAGATCGCGGGCGACATCAAAGTGGCCGCCGAAGAGGGACTCGAAGGCGTGCTCGACGCCGACGGCCACGTCATTGAGTGGATGAAGCAGGTCGGTAGCGGCGTTCCCGGGTACGCGACGCCGAAGGTCGCGGTCGGGGCCGCTGTCACCAACGAGAAGGGCGAACTCCTCCTTATCCAGCGTGCGGACTCCGGCGTCTGGCTCTACCCGACCGGATGGTGCGACGTTGGCTATTCCGCGCCCGAGGTGGTCGTGAAGGAAGTCCAGGAAGAGACCGGTATCGAGGTCGAGCCGATCCGACTCATTGGAGTACTCGATGGAATGCGACTCGGTGCCTCTCGAATCCCGCTGTACTCGCTCCTGTTCTTCTGTCGCGCGGTGGGTGGGGAGTTGAACATCCACCCGCTCGAATGCATCGACGCGGGATGGTTCACGCGCGACAACCTGCCTTCGCCGACGCTCGGCGCGGAGCGCTGGGCGGATTTCATCTTCGCGGCGATCGATGGCGAGAGTCGCGACGTTTTTTATGACGATCTGCGACGTCCGGTGTGGCGAGGCGAGGAATGAGCTTCACCGTCGGGATCGCCAAGAACCCGACAAACGAACTGCTTGACGGGCTCAATCACCTATTGCCACAGTTGTCCTCGTCCGCGCCTCCTCTCACGATCGAGGATCTGGAGCGACTGATCACCGCTGATTCGGTGACCCTTATGGTCGCAGAGAACGAAGGCGTGATAGTGGGGACACTTACGCTCGTCATCTTCCCAATTCCAACCGGGATTCGGGCATGGATTGAAGATGTCGTTGTTGACAAGGACACGCGCGGTCTCGGAGTGGGTGCCGCACTGACGATGGCCGCGGTTGATGTTGCTGCCAGCCACGGAGCCAGAACCGTTGACCTGACGAGTCGACCGTCTCGAGAGGCGGCGAACGCGCTCTATGTGAAGTTGGGCTTTGAACCGCGCGAGACAAATGTCTATCGTTTTCTCATAGGAAGCTAGAAAGGGACTTCCTTTCAGAGTGACTAAATGCAGGGGCCGGCACCTTGACATCATTAGGTTTGTATGGCAAAGTAGTTGGCATGACAGACACACCGGAACAGCCTGACGGAGACCTTGCGTACGCCAGCCAACTGCGATGGAGAACTCGAGTGGCGCGCGACGGCAGTTGGTTCGCCCTCGTTGTCTTTGGCCTCGTCGTCCTGTCCGCGATGGTCTTTTACCATTACCCGGGTCTTACTGCTTCATCGCCGGGGTGCCAGACATTCGCCAACGGGTTCGTATGCACGTCGGTCTCAGTCGTCTCGCGAGGCGTGTTTGGATCGGGTCTGGGATCGTCCACGTCACCGTCCATCAATCACGTGAGCCCGTGGGCGACGACCTATTGGGTGGTGAGCATTTTTGTTGGCATCGCCACGGTGGTCGGCTTCTATTGGATGCGGGCGCGTTCGTCGGGAGTTGCCGGGCGCATTTGGCCCTTCGCCACCGTAGGTGTGGGTGTGCTCGTGCTGGCCGTAGCGAGCCGAGGTTGGATCACGTTCCAGATTCCGGGAGACTTCTGGATACGCGGTATGCAGCCTCTGCTGGTCATCGCGATTGGCCTCGTAGCGCTCGCGATCACTGAACGAAGTCGAGCGTTCCTGCTTTACGTCGCTGGGTTCCTTGGAATTGCGGTGCTTTCTTGTCTCTATGACGTCAGTAACCTCTTTGTGCGCCTGGGAATAGGTTCCACCTGGAACGGAAATGTTGAGGCGTTACCGAATCTGATTTTGCCAGGTCTGTATCTGCTCGTTGGCGGGGTGGTGTTCTACGTCTTGCGCCGCCGCGGTGTGACGTTCCACATTGCTCGACGAAGGATCAGCGATGGTCAGTGAGTCAAAGGATCCAACAACCCAGGAGACGAGCCCGACCGAAGATCTGGATGACACCGTGCACCAGCGAGTACGACTCGGCATTCTGACCATTGCCAATGAGTCACGCAAGGTGGAGTTTCGATTTCTGCAAGTGACCATGGGATTAACAGCGGGTAACCTCTCTCAACACATTCGAGTCTTGGAAGAAGCAGGTCTTATCAGTGTTCACAAAGGGGCCGAAGGTCGTCGACCTCGAACATGGGTCTCCATCACAAGGGTTGGCAAGGTTGCTCTTCGCCAGGAGATCGCGGTCCTGAAGGCGTTAGTCAGTCGCGTCGAACGTTCTAGGG
The DNA here is from genome assembly GCA_003132205.1 of Acidimicrobiaceae bacterium. GTDB lineage: Bacteria > Actinomycetota > Acidimicrobiia > Acidimicrobiales > RAAP-2 > RAAP-2. Next base: position 71,275 of record PKWY01000044.1, on the reverse strand, counting down.
GTCCTTCGACATAGCTGATGCCACTCGGGTGAAGAGGCGCCAGACGAATGTGCATAGGCTCCAGCTCGAATAGTTGACCTTGTTCGGTGACATACTGACGTCGTGCGACGCGGTTTACTCTTCCTGCCAACGGTTGTTGTCCTCATCACAGGGTGTTTAGTTGTGATAGGCAGCTCTCCTTCTACTGCGGCAGCTGCGCCATCGTGCACGACGGCTTCGGTGCGAATCACCGACTACAACACTGTCGTCGGCGCTGGGAGCGTCAATGACCTCTTCTGGATCAAGAACGTGAGTCGTCAAGCGTGCTCACTACATGGTTACGCCCGAGTCGCCTATGTGGGTGTGTACGGCATTGGGACTCCTTACAAAGATCCCCACAGGCTGACGGTTAGTGAGGTGCGCTCGTACGGGCGCAACGGTAATGACATCGGAGGCCTCAAGAAGGGGCTTTCGATTCCAACGGTGACGCTCCATCCAAGCGGGGGTCTGGCATCGTTCTGGCTCGCCGGCACTGATGAACCCCACGGGATCCCGCCGAGTCGGTGCATCATTTCGTACAAGATGTTGGTCTGGCTCCCGGGTTCGTTGAGCTCGATCGTCGTCCAGCCACTTCACGCCAACGGCTTCTACTGGTGCGGGGCCTTCGCGGCACATCCGATCCTCCCGGGAGAATCGGGATCCGATCCACCGATGCCTCTCAGCTACTACTTCGGGACCCCTGGCTAGCCGTCCTTGCTAGAGAGATGGAATCACTTCTACCAAGAATCGGCAGACGAATGTCTACAGGCTTTCCTTGGAAAGTTGAGCCGCGAACACAATAATAGATCTTGTTGACATCAATAATTATTGATGCTAGAATGTTTCTATGACATCAACCGTGGGTACTCGGGCTACGCCACTTCAAGTTGCGCACTCGCTTGTGCCAGTGCTGAAGGCCCTTAGCGATGACTACCGACTCGCGATCCTCTTGACCTTGTCGGAAGCATCAAAGACGGTTGTCGAACTCACCGACCAATTGGGTATCGCACAGCCACTGGTAAGCCATCACCTCAAGGCCCTGCGTGAGGTGGGCTTGATCGCGGCGACACCCGAAGGGCGTTCGAATCGCTATTCAATCTGTTGTGATGCCGTCAATGAGCCGATTCAGCTCCTATCAAGTCTCGCAAGTGCATCACCAATCAGCTAGAGGGGAACGTATGACGAACCAAGCAGACACCATCCGCAACGCCGTGAAGGAGCGCTATGCCTCTGCAGCCCTCGCGGTGACGGCATCAACATCATCGTGCTGCGGTCCAGAAACTGGCGTCGGCGAGGGGTTCGGCTCAGAGCTTTACGCCATTGATCAAACCGGCGACCTACCGCCAGCGGCCGTACTGGCGTCGCTCGGCTGCGGCAATCCAACAGCTCTCGCAACCTTGTTTCCCGGACAAGTCGTGCTCGACCTCGGCTCTGGCGGAGGTATTGACGTGTTCCTTTCAGCTCGTCGCGTAGGGCCAACAGGAAAGGTGTACGGACTTGACATGACACCGGAGATGGTCGACCTCGCGCGAAAGAACCAGGTGGAAGCAGGTATCGAGAATGCCGAATTCCTCCTCGGCACCATTGAGAGCATTCCGCTGCAAAACCAATCGGTCGATGTCATTATTTCCAACTGCGTTATCAATCTCGCCGCCGACAAGGACGTCGTTCTGCGAGAGGCCTTCCGCGTTCTCAAGCCCGGTGGGCTCTTCGCGATTTCGGACGTTGTCCTTCAGCGGCAACTCCCAGAAGACCTCCGAGGACTGATGGCATTGTGGACCGGGTGCATTGCGGGGGCGCTAGTCGTAGATGACTATCGCGACAAACTCGCTGCCGCTGGCTTTGTGAACGCGGAGATTGTGCCTACGCTCGTTCACGACCGTGCTGCAGTGGAGCGCCTCGCCGCTTCAATCGCTCTACCTGATGGTTTCGACCAGGAGCGCGCTCTTGGCGAGTACGACGGAGCGGTAGCGAATGCGTTCATTCGAGCGTGGCGCCCAGAATAGAACGTGTCGTCGACTCTGACGACCTGACTCCCACGAAGAATCTGTAGACGAACGTCAACAGAAAGCTTCTCCAGCGTGCCGGCTCGGCGCGCCTAAGTTGGGTTCATGAGGCTGAAACTTCTGAGTTCCGTCCTAATTGCGAGTTAGGTCGTTGCGCTAGCCTGCGTGGCGAACGCCGATGCGATTTCCTTGATGTGTCTCCTTCGTTGTTTTAGGAGGATGACCAAACCGGTCCGGGCGGACATAACAGTGAAGAGACACGGCTGTGGCAGGGTCCTATGAAGTCACGTCCCGCCCGGTCAAGTCATCCCGGACCAGGCGGTAGGTCGACGCGAGGCGACTCATCTCAGGCAGGACAGCACATCGGGTGCGTCAGTTTGCCGAGAAGTCAGACTCGCGTCAACCTACCGCTCAACATCTTCACTGTTTGCCGAAGGCGCCTTCTCGATAACGGTGAGCACGAAGTACCAGCAATGCGGTGGAGACGGTTTTCCGCGCTGTACAGAATCCGGAGTGCCGTCGTTGCCGAAGGGGAAGTATCACACTTCCGTTTTCACGCTCGGCTTGCCCGCGGGCACACCCAAACCAGCCGCGATCTCCGTGACCCTGAAGTGAGGCTCCACCAACTCACCGTAGACAGATGTCTATCGTTGTTTCATTGAAGATGAGTTCGGTCTCGGTCTGGAGAACTGACCGTCGCGCCGCCATAGTCCTGCGACATGGTTGAGAACAGTCCTGTAGATTCCAACCCTCCAGCATCACTGCCACCAGACGCCGCCGCCGATCTGCAGACTCGTGCTGAACGGCTATCGGGTCGGCAGTTCAAGTCAATGACTCACTGCATCGCCGTAACTGCGTCGCCGTCTCTTCGAGGCCGACGTCGGATCAACCGGCTGATCGCAACCCATGTGATACCTCCAGCGCCTCACGAACCCCGTAACCAACGATGACGAAGGTGGCGGCGGGATCGGCCCACCACCAGCCGGCGAACGCGTTGAGGCTGAGGCCGAGCAGTATCGCGACCGCGAGGAGCCCGTCTATGAACGTGACCCGACTCTCCTTTATCAGGACTTCTCGTTGCAGTTCTCTTCCTACTCGGCCCTTCTGCCAGGCCAGGATGAACATTGCCATGGCGGTCGTTGCGGTCCAGGCGATGCCTAACGGGCTGTGGTGCGCGTGCGAGCGAGAGGCCAGCGAGAGCGTCGACTGCACGGCGAGGTACCCGGAGATCAACACGAAGGATATGGCGATGAGCATCAGGGCGCGACGCTCGCGCTCAACTCCGACTCCTTGAAGCTCCCAAAGAACCACGGCACTGGCGCCGATCTCGACCAGCGAGTCCAGACCGAAGCCGAAGAGGGCGATCGAGTGCGCCTGAACGGCCAAGATTCCCAGAACGACCACGCCCGCGACATTCCAGCCAAGGGTGATGACCTCGAGGGTCGTCCCCCAACGCAGACGACGCTTCGCATCAAAAGATTGACTTCCTGAGTCGTGCATGAAGCGAGGCTACGAGGTCGGCTTTCGTCCTGTCTAAGACTGGAACGATTATGAGCCGGGCGATGCGTCGTGGGACTCAAGGTGAATGGGTGCAACACCTCCGGGAGTCGTAGCCAGGTCTGCGATCACGGCCGTGGTCGAGTCATCGCCCGAGCGCTGAACGAGACGTCCTCCGCACTGTGGCGAGCGGTTGAGCGCGCCAGCGCCTTGCGGAGGATCGGAACGGGCGCGAGACGTTGGCGGTTCATTGAAGACCGGCGGGGAAGGGCCTTGATCTCGTCGGCGAGGTTCGCCAGGGTCGCCCAATAGCATTCATCGGGTGAGCAGAAACCCAGAAGCCAAAGCCAATCCTTATCGACTACCGACGCACGTCGTTCCCTCGGCGTACCGACTTAGGTTTGAGCCCGACATGGATGCCGCCACCTTCGTTGGCACCGTTGAGATCGATGTCGACGTTGCCGAGGGTGTCAACACCTTCGCCGTCAACGCGATTGAGCTGGACGTATCGCCGGCCGTGGTTCGTTCGGGTGACCGCGAGTTCCGCTCGGGCCCGCCCAGCCTTGACGAGGAGTTCGAAACCGCCTGGTTCGCCTTCGACGACGCGCTGCCGGTCGGGAAGGCGACTCTATCGCTCAGTTTCACCGGCATCCTGAACGACCAGCTCCGCGGCTTCTACCGTTCGAGCTTCGTTGATGGCGATGGCATCACCCGCACGATCGCGACGACCCAGTTTGCGGTCACCGACGCCCGCAGGGCCTTTCCCTGTTGGGACGACCCCGCGTCCAAGGCCACGTTCCAGGTGACGTTGGTCGTGCCCGAAGGGCTCGCAGCGTTCTCCAACACCGCCCAGCTGTCCTCCGGTCTCCTCGAAGGGGGTCGCCGGGAAGTCCGCTTCGCGCCGACGATGATCATGTCGACGTACCTGGTGGCCTTCGTGGTTGGCCCTTTCGAAGCATCCCCGGTCACGATGGCAGCGGGTACGCCGGTGCGAATCGTCTATCCGGTCGGCAAGGGCCACCTCACCGCTTGGGCGATGGAGACGGCCGTCCACGCCCTTGAGTTCTTCACGGAATACTTCGCGATCGACTATCCGGGGGGCAAGATCGACCTGGTCGCGATCCCGGATTTCGCCGCAGGAGCCATGGAGAACCTTGGCTGCGTGACCTTCCGTGAGGCGGATCTGCTCGTCGACCCCGCGACCGCGTCGCATCCCGAGCTGGAGAGGGTCGCCTTGGTCGTGAACCATGAACTCGCCCACATGTGGTTCGGGGACCTCGTGACCATGGACTGGTGGGAGGGGATCTGGCTGAACGAGGCTTTCGCGACCTTCATGGAGTCGATCTGCACCAATGATTTTCAACCCGAATGGAAGAAGTGGGTCACGTTCAACACGAGCCGCGACACGGCCTTCACCATTGACGGCCAGCACTCGACCCGGCCAATCGAGTACGAAGTCGTCTCGCCTGACGAGTGCCGTGGAATGTTCGACGTCCTGACCTACATAAAGGGCTGCGCCGTGCTGCGCATGCTCGAGCAGTACCTGGGTGAGGAGACCTTCCGTGACGGCGTCCGGATCTATCTGGAGGGCCATTCGTACTCGAACACCGTGACCTCGGATCTCTGGTCGGCACTCGAAGCCGCCTCCCGCGAGCCGGTCGCAGCCATCATGGACACGTGGATCCTGCAAGGTGGATTCCCGCTCGTCTCGGTCGAGGGCTCCACGATTTCCCAGGAGCCCTTCGAGTACGCCGAGGCCGTCGGCGCGTCCAACATCGGATCGAACTGGAAGGTCCCAGTCCTGGTGCGCTCTCTCGACGGCGGGGCGCCGACCGCGCATCTCCTCGAAGGTGCGAGCGCGACCATGCCCCTTGACGAGAGTTCCGTCGTGAACGCGGGCGGCTCGGGCTTCTACCGGACCGCGTACGCGTCCGGTCATCTGGCCGCCATCGCGGCGCGACTCGGGGAACTCGATGAGATCGAGCGAGCCGTGCTGTTCTCGGACACCTGGGCCTCGGTACTGGTGGGCCGATCATCGTTCGCTGACGTGTTCACACTCGCGAAGGGTCTCGTCGACCTCGATGAGCCCGCGACCTGGGACGTCGTCATCAAGGCGGTCGCTCTCGTCAACCGAATTGTGGATGATGCGGGACGAGACGCCCTCGTCCCCGCGGCGCAGGGTCTTTTCGGACCGGTATTCGACCGGTTGGGATGGGGGCCGGTAGAGGGAGAATCAACCCAGGCGCGCGAACTGCGGGCGAGGGTCATCGACGTCCTTGGTATGTTGGGTCGCGACGCGGGAATAATTGCGGAGGCGACGTCGCGATTCGACGCCGGCGAGGTCAGCGGCGACCTGGCCAACGCCATCGTCGCGATCACCATGCATCAGAGTCGGCCCGGTGACGAGGAAGTCTGTCGGCAGCGCTGCCAGGACGCGACGACGCCACAGGATCAGCAGCGCTATCTCTTCGCTCCGGCGGGTTCGCGTGATCCCGAGGTGGTGCTCAGAACCCTCGAGCGGGCCTTCACGGAGGTGCGCACGCAGGACGCGCCCTACCTCATCGGAGCGCTCATCCGCAATCGAGTGGCCGGACCGCGGGTATGGAGGGCCGTTACCGAGCGTTGGGCCGAAGCCGTCGAGCGTTTTCCGGTGGGCTCGCCGGTGGCGACGGTCGCGGGCGTGCTGACGTTTGTCAAAGACCCGGCGCTCGCCACTGAAGTGCGCAGTTTTCACGAATCCAATCCTCTTGCCGTTGGCCAGCAGCAAGTCGCCCAACTCCTGGATCTCATGGACGTGCACGTGGCGGTGGCGAAGCGGAACGGGCCATCGCTCGTCTCGACGTTGGAGGCGATGGTTGATTGACGAACCTTCTGTGAGGGAGACTACCCGTCAGACGTCTGGGAGGCTTACGAGATGAGCGAAGAACTTTGGACGAGAGTGGATGACTATCTTGTTTCGCTCCTCGCACCCTCGGACGCCGCGCTCGACGCCACTCTCGGCGACAGTTCCGCGGCCGGTCTGCCCGAGATCAACGTCGCGCCCAATCAGGGCAAGCTCCTGGAGTTGCTGGCGAGAGTGCGGGGGGCGAAGCGGATCCTGGAGATCGGAACGCTCGGCGGCTACAGCACGATCTGGCTGGCCCGGTCGCTTCCGGCTGACGGCGGATTGATCTCCCTCGAATTGGAACCCCATCACGCCGACGTTGCCCGTGCCAACATCAACCGAGCAGGGCTCGGCGCGATGGTGGAGATCCGGGTCGGACCGGCGGTTGAAACCCTCCGCGGACTTATCGCGGAAGGGGCCGCCCCCTTTGACTTCATCTTCATCGACGCCGACAAAGAGGGTTATCCCGCGTACTTCGCGCTCTCATTGGAACTTTCTCGCCCAGGAACCGTGATTGTCGCCGACAATGTTGTTCGCAACGGGGCCGTGGTCGATTCGACGAGCTCGGACGAGCGAGTCCTGGGAGTTCGCAGATTCCTCGAACTCGTGGCGGGCGAGCCGCGCGTGGAGGGCACCGCGGTCCAAACCGTCGGGAGCAAGGGCTACGACGGGTTCGCCCTGATTTACGTCAAGGAATAGCTCGACGGTGGGCGGGGCCGGGCGACCGATGCGAAGCGCGTGTCGCGAGCGCGCCAGGATTCGAATCAGGCGATGGGTCGAGTGAGATATCCCCCAACCGCTCGACGTGGTCCAGGTCAAGCGCCAGGGCGCCAAAAGACCGAAGAGTTCCGGCTCGCCGTCGCGAGCACGTGGCTCACCATGCGTGCGAGGGGCTGCACCAATTTCCTAGTGAGGTAGGTGGATTTGGCACGCCTTGGAACCCGTAGTCGTGGATTGTGGCGATGACGCCAAGGTCACTAAGTTGAACTCGGTAAGTAAAATCAACGAGTACGAAATCTAGAAGGGTAGGAATTGGCGATGGCAAACGAATGGGGACCTCTCGGAAGACTGGCCGGAGAATGGGAAGGCGAGAAGGGCGGTCTCGATACCGCGTATTCACACTCGAAGGGTGAGGTGCTTGGCAGCCCGTACCGCGAGAAGTGCACGATGAAGCCCTTTGGACCGGTCGACAACGGCAAGCAGAGCCTGTACGGGCTTGACTACAAGAGCGCGATGTGGCGCGGCGACGAGAGCAATCCGTTCCACACCGAAGTCGGTTACTGGCTGTGGGACGCCGCGACCGGCGAGATCATGAAGGGCTTCGTGGTTCCTCGGGGCATCACGGTGCTCGCGGGCGGAGTCACCGACGCCGACTCGGTCTTGTTCACGATGGAGGCATCGCTCGGCGATCCCCACTACAACATCGGAGAGAACAAGTACCTGTCGACGAACGCCAGCTCGCTGAGCTACGCGATCACCATCACCATTGGCGATGACACCTGGTCGTACGACGAGGTGACGATGCTGCGCATGAAAGAATTCGACGAGCCCTTTGCTCACACCGACCACAACACGCTCCACCGGGTGGGTTGAACGACACTGAACCTGGTCTAGCGGCCAAGTGCACCGGGACTCAACGCCTCATCCTTCGTGACGATGACCGTCGCCGAGGATGAGGCGTTGCGCTCTCCAGATTCCTCTTTCGAGCAGGTTGAAGTGGTGACGGGCCGACAACGGCAAGCGGTGAGCGAATCCGCGCCGGTCATTCGCCGCGCGCGTCAGGCCGCCGTATGACGTGGAGGCGCCGGCCCGTTTCTGCATCGAGTGAACCGCTCAGTTGCGTCTCCTCGTAATTCATTAGGATTGACAGGCGGAATTCGTTTCGACCAAGCAATCCTCGAGGAGATCTAATTGTCCCAATACCACATGCCCGGCCGAGTGCTGATTCTTGGATGCGGTTCGGTGGCGCAGTGCCTGCTACCCCTCCTCCTGGAAAGATTCGGATTTGATCCCTCTGCGGTCACCGTGATCGAGAGTCGTGATAGTCGAGAGAGGATCTCTTCTTCCATCGACAAGGGCGTTCAGTATCGGCAGTTGGAGATAACACAGGAGGGCCTCGAGGAGACGCTCTCGACCTTCCTTGGCGACGGTGATCTCCTCATCGACCTGGCTTGGAACATCGGCCTGAGCGAGCTGCTCGACTGGTGCCGCGACCACAACGTGCGCTACCTCAATACGTCGGTGGAAGTGTGGAATCCGTACCACGATCCTGCGTCCACGTCGCCCCAGGGGAGGACCCTGTACTGGCGCCACATGGAGCTTCGCCGCCAACTCGCGAAGTGGGGCCGCAACGATGGACCATCTGCGGTGGTCGAGCACGGGGCGAATCCGGGTCTGGTCAGTCATTTCACGAAGCAGGCGCTGGTCGAGATCGCCCAGCGGGTGCTGAGCGATGGCTTGCTGAGCGAACGCCACCCGCTCATTGTCGAGGCGCTCGAGAATGGGCGCTTCAATGTCCTGGCCCAGCTCTTGGACGTGAAGGTGATCCATGTCGCCGAGCGCGACACGCAGATCACCGATCGTCCGAAGCTCCCCGGCGAGTTCGTGAATACCTGGAGCGTCGACGGGTTCTATGAAGAAGGGGTCGCTCCCGCGGAGATGGGATGGGGCACCCACGAGAAGCGCCTTCCGGAACTGGCGTACTCGCACGAAGGTGCCGGTCCTCGCAACCAGATCTGCCTCGCCCAGATGGCGCACAAGACGTTGGTCCGCTCGCGCGTGCCGTCGGGTCAGATCATTGGCATGGTCATTCGACACGGGGAGGCCTTCACGATCTGCGACCACCTGACGGTATGGGAAGGCGACGTGCCGGTGTACCGGCCAACCGTCCACTACGCCTATTGCCCGAGCGACTCGGCGTGGGCCAGCTTCGTAGAACTCGAAGGCAACCAGTACGACTATCCCGAGAACCAGCGGATCATGAGCGACGAGATCATCGCCGGGAGCGACGAGTTGGGCGTGCTCTTGATGGGCCACCCCTACAAGTCGTGGTGGACCGGGATGCTCACGACCATTGAAGAGGCCCGCGAAGCCGCTCCGCACCAGAGCGCCACGACCGTGCAGGTCGCCGCGTCGATTCTCGGCGCGATCGACTGGCTGCTTCGCTCGCCGCGCGAGGGCGTGCGGGTGCCGGACGAGTTGCCGTGGCGTCAGGTGCTCGACGTGGCGCTGCCGTACGTGGGAACGACGTGGTCGGGTCCCCTCGACTGGGACCCGGTGACGACCAAGGTGGACTGGTTCGATCGTTGGTCGGGGCGCACCCTCGACCACGATGACTATTGGCAGTTCACCAACTTCCAAGCCTGAAGCGCTCGCTCGTTCGCGACCTCCGCGACATCTCGACGCCGCGGAACGTGCCGGGTCACGCGAGGGAGAGGAACCCCGACGTGATGCAGAGGCCGAAGGCGTCGATGATCAGAAAGGCCGCGACGATGGAGACAATGACGATCTTCGTCGCGCGGCCGCGCGTCGTCGCGACCGGCCGCGGCATGTACCAATCGGGCAGCAGGCCCCCATGGAAGTTCGAGTTTCCATACCAGGGAACCGCGTCGTTGTCGAGGGGCTCGTTCGGATCGGCCGCGAGCGCCAGGTCCGCCAACTCCTCGTCGTTCAACGCGGAGGAGTTGATCGCAGTTGTCTCAGATTCGTCCATTTGGTCCTTCATCGGGTCCACGACACGCCAAAAGTGTAATAACGCTCAACGTACACCAACGCGCCCGAATGTGCGCATCCGCCAAGCGGACGTCCGAACACGTCAGCGGGGGACACGACCGGTGCCGTCGCAAGTAGTTATTGGCTATCACCCAGCCGTCCAAACTGAAGGAACCTTCATCACGAAGTGTTGCAGGGTTGATGTCCGCGGCTGAATCGGTCAGAAGGAGATTTCGGACGCAGCCCTCACTTCGACGCGCCGACCCGGGTGGCGCAAGGTGGCGAAGTGGCCGTTCACGAATTCGATAACCGAGGCGCCATCGATATCGCCGTCGCCGGGTCCGGTCGCGCACGTGGTGTGGGCGTCGCTCACGAGAGTGACGTCGTAGCCGTGCGGGAGGGCTGAGAGCGCCGTCGTCTGGACGCAGTAGTCCGACTGCGAGCCGGTCACCACCAAGCGTGACGCGCCGGACTGCTCGAGGAGCTCTTCCAAAGTCGTGTCGGCGAAGCTGTCGCGGTACCTCTTGGCGACCACCGTGTCCGTCGGCCGGTAATCAAGCCCATCGGCGAGCTGCCATCCGGGGCTCCCATTGGACAGAGCGGGATCGTCGGCCTCTTCGTGTTGAACGAAAATTATCGGGGCATCCTTTTCGCGCGCCTGCTCGAGAAGAGCGTTGATTCGACCGATCACCGCGGGGACGTCGACTGACCCCTCCACCACGGCGCGCCGCACATCGATGACCGGCAAGGCCGCCTTCTCTTGACTCTCGTCCATCCCAGATTTTGGCACGAATGACCGGCGAATTGGAAAGAATTCAACTCTTGACGGCTAGATCCGGGATGAGACTCCTGACCCCGATCGCGGCAACCCATGTCCTTTAGAGTTATTGCGAGGGGGCAAGACCTCTCTCGATAGTTGAGTTGATCTAGTAGAAACGACGACGCATGCCTTTTCCCGACATGGACGTGGCTGGTAGTCCACTCGAGCTCATTGGCAACACCCCGATGGTTCGACTGGGCAAGATCGGCGCCGGACTCAAGAGCGACCTCATCGCGAAGTTGGAAACAACGAATCCGGGCGGAAGCTCGAAGGACCGACCCGCGCTCACCATGGTTGAAGCCGCCGAGCGCGACGGCCTCCTCGGCCCGGGCTCCACGATCATCGAGCCGACGAGCGGCAACACCGGCGTGGGGCTCGCGATAGTCGCAGCCCAGCGGGGGTACAAGTGCATTTTCGTCATGAGCGACAAGATGGCTCCGGAGAAGATCGACGTGCTTCGCGCGTACGGGGCCCAAGTGGTCGTCTGCCCGACCGCCGTGGCGCCCGAACACCCCGACTCGTACTATTCGACCGCCGAGCGGTTGACCAAAGAGACGCCGAATTCGTTTCGACCGGACCAGTATTCGAATCCGAACAATCCGAGGTCTCACTACGAGAGCACTGGTCCTGAGATCTGGCGCCAGACCAACGGCCACGTGACCCACTTCGTCGCCGGCGCGGGGACCGGGGGAACGATTACGGGAGTCGGGCGATACCTCAAGGAAAAGAACTCCGACATCAAAATCATCGCCGCCGATCCAGAAGGATCGGTGTACTCGGGGGGAGCCGGAAGACCGTATCTCACTGAAGGCGTGGGAGAGGACTTCTGGCCTGGCAACTACGACCCGTCGATCGTGGACGAAGTCATCGCCATCAGCGACGCCGACGCGTTCGCCATGGCCCGGCTGGTCACTCAGCGCGAGGGAATCCTGATCGGTGGCTCCGGAGGGACCGCGGTCGCCGCCGCGTTGAAGGTTGCGTCCGCCCAGCCCGCGGACGCTGTCATCGTCGTGCTGATCCCCGACTCCGGGCGAGGGTATCTTTCCAAGATCTTCAACGACACCTGGATGACCGACTACGGGTTCCTGCGTCCCCACAACGAGATGGACGCCGGCGACGTCTTGGCGGCCAAGGCGAAGCGCCAGTCGCACGGGCTCGCCGACCTGGTGCTCGTCACCGAAGACGTGCTGGTGCGTGACGCGATTTCGGTCATGCGAAAGAACGACGTCTCCCAGTTGCTGGTGACGGTCACCAACGAGTTGCCGCTGGCGGCGAAGGAAGTGTCGGGATCCCTCAGCGAACTGGGACTTCTCGAGGCGACCATGCGCGACGCTGCGGTGCTCGATCTGCGCGCGAAGGATGTCGCCGATCCTCCAATGCCGATGATCGGAGTCGGCATGAGCGTCACCGAGCTCACCCGGCGTCTCAGTTCCACCGCCAGCCTGCTCGTGCTCGACGGTGGTCATCCGGTCGGCGTGCTTACGCGCAGCGACCTGCTCGGTTACTTGGAACAGAGGAGTAAGTAATGGCCGGATTCAATACTCGTGCGATTCACGTGGGCTCCGAGCCCGACCCCGTAACCGGCGCGGTGAATCCGCCGGTGTACCTCACTTCGACCTACGCCCAGGACGGCGTCGGGATCCCGAGGTTCAGCGACTATTCGCGGGTCGACAACCCCACGAGGGCGGCACTCGAAACGTGCCTCGCCGATCTTGAAGGCGCAAGCCATGGAATAGCGTTCGCATCGGGACTCGCCGGCGAGGACGCGTTGTTGCGCACGCTCGCGCCCGGTGACCACGTCATCCTCGGCAATGACGCCTACGGCGGTACCTACCGGCTGCTCACCAAGATCTTCGGCGATTGGGGTGTCACCATCTCGTGCGTTGACCTGAGCGACCTGGATGCCGTACGAGCGTCCTTCGCCAAGTCGACCAAGATGCTCTGGGTCGAGACGCCGAGCAATCCTTTGTTGAACGTGGTTTCAATCAAGGACCTGGCCGCCATCGCACACGAGCACGATGCGCTCCTGGTGGTTGACAACACGTTCGCGACCCCGTTCCTGCAGCGACCCCTCACCCTCGGCGCGGACGTGGTCGTTCACTCGACGACGAAGTACGTGGGCGGGCACTCCGACGTGATCGGAGGATTCGTCGCGACGAACAGCGACGAGCTCGCGACGAAACTGAAGTTCCACCAGTACGCCATCGGGGCCGTGCCCGGACCTCTCGACTGCTACCTGCTCATCCGGGGGTTGAAGACCCTCGGCATCCGCATGGAGCGTCACTGCTCGAACGCGCGAGCCGTCGCCGAGTACCTTTCGGGTCACGACGCGGTTGAGAGGGTCTACTACCCGGGTCTTGCGACCCATCCCAGTCACGAGGTCGCCGCTTCCCAAATGAGCGACTTCGGGGGCATGGTCAGTTTCACACTGAAGGGCGGAGCCGCGAAGGCGCGCAACGTCTGCGAAATGACGTCGGTCTTCACGCTGGCCGAGTCCCTCGGTGGCGTGGAGAGCCTCATCGAACTCCCGGCCGTCATGACGCATGCCTCGACCGCGGGTTCGACACTCGAACCGCCGGCGAGCCTCGTTCGCTTGAGCGTCGGCATCGAAGACGTGGACGATCTGATTCGAGACCTAGCGCAAGCATTGTCCTGACCCTCGGCACTTTGCTTCAAGCGCCGTGGCGGCCGGGAGGTCCCGGCCTCTCGAACTCTGACTTGGTGCATAATGAGGTTCGTGCCTTTGAATAGACCTGATCGAAGCCTCAATCTCGCGCCTGCCTCGGTCGAGGACTACCGGGAGCTGGCGCGAAGGAAGTTGCCCCGCCAGATCTTCGATTACATCGACGGGGGCGCATTCGCCGAAACATCGATGAAGGCGAACCGCGACGACCTGCGTCGAATCCAGCTTCGCCAACGCGTTCTGCGCGACGTTTCAGTGCGCAACCTCTCGACCACGGTGCTCGGACAGGAAATCGCCTTGCCGTTGATTCTCGCCCCCGTCGGGTTCGCCGGCATGTTTGCGAAACGCGCCGAGGTTCAAGCGGCGAGGGCCGCGCAGCGGGCGGGGGTCCCGTTCTGCGAGTCGACCCTTTCGATCTGCAGCATTGAAGAGGTCGCGAAGGCGGTGAAGAGCCCCCCGTGGTTTCAGCTGTACGTCATGAAGGACCGTTCCTACGCCGAGGAGCTGATGGTGCGGGCGGCTGCTGCGGGTTGCACGACGCTGATCTTGACCGTCGACCTGGCGGTCGTGGGGCAGCGTTACCGTGACGTACGAAACGGCATCAGCGGCACGCCCGTGAAGTTCAGCGGGCTGCGGCGGGGACTTGACATCGCCCGTCATCCAAGGTGGGTCCGCGACGTCGCCCTGGGCGGGAAGCCGCTCACCTTCGGGAACCTCGAGCAGTTTCTGCCGCTCGCCAAGGTGCCCGCTGACTTCCAAGGCTGGATCGCCAGCCAGTTCGATCCGAGCGTCACGTGGGACGAGATTGCGTGGTTGCGCTCGCATTGGAAGGGCAAGATCGCGTTGAAGGGGATACTGGACGTCGACGACGCCCGAGAGGCGGTCAGCCGCGGCGCCGATGCCGTCATTGTCTCCAATCACGGTGGTCGCCAGCTCGATGATGTCCCTTCGACCATCAGCGCCCTTCCGGAGATCGTCAAGGCAGTTGGCGATGCATGCGATGTCCTGATGGACGGCGGGGTGAGGAGCGGCCTCGACGTGGTGAAGGCGCTGTCGCTGGGCGCCAAGGCGTGCCTCGTGGGCAGGCCGTGGGCGTTCGCCGCCGCCGCGCGCGGCGAAACGGGCGTCGACGACATCTTCCACATCATGCGCGAGGAGATGATGGTGACGCTCGGACTGACCGGGATCACCGACGTGAAGGACCTCGATTCGTCGGTGCTGATCAACCCCTGACGCTGCCGGGATCCTCCGGCGTGGATTCTCGACGACCGTTACCGTTGGGACGTGCCCGTGCCCTATCCCGACATTCATGTTGATGAAGTGATGGTCCGAGCGCTTCTCGCTGAACAGTTCTCGGATCTCTCGGGGCTGGAACTTGGTCACGCCGCGGACGGTTTCGACAATTCGCTGCGACGAGTTAGCGACGAGTTGGTAGTCCGTCTCCCGCGCCGGGAAGTCGCCGTGGCCTGGATGGAGAAGGAACTCAAATGGCTGCCGGTGCTCGCCCCGACGCTTCCGCTCCCCATCTCCGAGCCGGTGCTCGTGGGACGGGAGAGTCCCATCTACCCGCATCCCTGGTCGATTACGAAGTGGTTTGACGGCGCCCCGGCGCACGAGGCGGAACTGATAGATCCCCGAGGCACGGCGGAACTCCTCGCCAATTTCATGACCGCGCTGCATCAGCCAGCGCCCGACGATGCCCCCTCCAATTCGTTTCGAGACACGCCGCTCGCCGCGCGAATCGAGACGTTTGAATCGAGGGTGGCTTCGTTGAAGGGCGCGGTCGAGGAATCCGCCTTGCGCGAAGTCTGGGAGTTTGCGTTGAGGGCTCGTCCCTGGGAGGGACCGGCGGTCTTGATCCACGGCGACCTTCATCCCCTGAATCTTCTGATCGATAAGGGCGAACTCAGCGCCGTGATCGATTTCGGGGATCTGTGCGCGGGGGACCCGGCGACGGACGTGGCGTGCGCATGGATGTTCCTCGCACCCGAAGTCGTGCAAACGTTCCTAGGTTGGTATCAGCACACCGACCCTTCGCTCGTGGCCCGCGCCCTTGGTTGGGCCACCCTCTTCGGGATAATGTTCACCGAGATTGGAGTCGATGGCCCCAGCCCCCCTACGCCCTCGTCGGGTCAAGGACGCTCGAAAGGGTGCTGGCGCTCTCGTCGGAAACCTAGGCCCGTGGCATCGCCATGGAGCCTCGGCCGCGAGGGGAACCCAGAGAATGCCTCGTGCTCAGTGTTGATGGCCGCGGGACCAGGTCAGCGTGTGAGACTGGATGCAATGACTGATCCATTGAACGTCCCAACCCTGGAAGGGACTCGACTCCGTCTGGAGCCGTTGGCCACTTCGCACGCGAGCGCATTGGCCAGCGCCGCCGATGAAGATCGCCAGACGTATCGATTCACGCCCGTGCCGAAGGACCTGGCCTCGATGAACAAGTACGTCGAGGGTCTGCTCGCAGACCGCGACGCCGGGCTGATTATCCCCTTCGCGCAGGTGGACGTCTCCGACGGTCGCGCGGTGGGCGTGACCCGTTTCATGACATTTCGGTTGCCAGGCGGCGGGACTCGGCCTTTCGCGGTGGAGATTGGCGGGACGTGGCTGGCCGCGTCGGCGCAGCGTTCCCCGGTCAACACCGAGGCGAAGCTTCTCCTCATGACGCAGGCATTTGATGTCTGGAAGGTCACCAGGGTTGACTTCAAGAGCGATGCCCGAAACGAGCGGTCAAGGGCGGCGATACTTCGAATCGACGCCTCGTTCGAGGGGGTGCTTCGCCACTGGCAACCCTCGATGGTCGTCGGCGAGGAAGACATGTACCGCGACACCGCCATGTACTCGGTGCTCGACTCCGAATGGCCGGTCGTACGGGCAAGGCTTCAACTCAAGCTTCGCTGACGGGCTCGTTCGCATCGGATGCCCGCATTGGCGGGGCGCGAATCTCCTCGGGAGCAGTTCTGGCAACGCGGCAATGCCGAGGACTATGTTCAAGAAATGACGAACATTCGACTTGCCTCAATCTCCCTTGACTGCGCCGATCCGGCCGACCTCGCGACATTCTGGGCCAGCCTTCTCGGAGGAGAGATTGCCTTCTCCAGCGATGATTTCGCGGCGGTAAAACTCCAGGGAATATGGCTCTCCACGGTGAGAGTCGAAAACTACAAGGAACCAACGTGGCCCGAAGGTGACGTCGCCAAGCAGATCCATCTGGACCTGGCGGTTGGCGACCTCGAAGGGTCCGAAGCCGAAGCGATCCGCCTGGGCGCGACTCGGGCGAGATTCCAGTCCGCTCCGGACCGCTTCGTTGTTCTGCTGGACCCGGCAGGCCACCCATTCTGCCTGACGACTGAGATTCCTGACTAGGGCAGTGCAGATGCTTCTCATGGTCGCCGTCTGGGTCCCAAGGCTCGTAGCGAGGGGAGGGCTATGCACGTCTACGCAACAGTGGTCGTCGTGAGCGATCAGGATGTCGCGCTTGGTTTCTACCGGGATGTTCTGGGTTGGGAGGTTCGACAAGACAACCAGATGAGCGCCGACTACCGCTTCTTGGCCGTCGCGCCGCCCGGACACACTTCGGGAATCGTCCTCGGACCCGCCCACATCCACGGGCGACCGGCTCCGACTCCCGAGGCGCCCATCAACACGGACATCTACCTGGCAAGTGATGACGTCAGGGCCGACTTCAAACGCTTGAGCACCCTTGGCGTCGTGTTCAGTCAGGAACCTGAACCCATGCCGTGGGGCGGATACGGCGCGCGTTTCAGTGACCCCGATGGAAATCTCTATTTTGTTTCCGATGCCGGCTGACGGCCGGCCGCCTGGCGCCCGAGCCGGGGGAGATGCGTTGATGGCCGGATCCGTGGTGATCGCGCCACGTTAAAGTCGGTGAGCGAAACCTGGCGAGAGGATCTTCCCTCCCGCGACTGGAGGACCCGATGACGACCGTGCTCTGTGGCGTGAGCCAATGCGTTGAGCGCCTTCGCACTGAGTTCCCCGAGGTCGATGTCGTGGACCTGGCGACGTACGAGGGGCCGATCCCGCCCGACGCGATTCTCTTCTCGGGCTTCGATCAGAAGTCCATCGACGCCGCCATCTCCGGGGTCGCCTGGATCCAGCTCGCCGGAACCGGGATCGATCACGTCAATCCGGCTCTCCTGCAGGCTCCGATCGTCACGTGCGCGAAGGGCGCTGGGGCGGTGCCCATATCCGAGTACGTCATGGCGACGATGCTCGCCCACAGCCGCCGTTTTCCGGAACTCTGGATCAAGGAGGCGCCCGAGATCTGGAACTTCCAACGAACGCTGTGCCTGTCAGGCCAGAAGTTGGGCCTGGTGGGCTTCGGCGGCATCGGCCAGAGGGTGGCCCGCCTGGCCCAGGCATTCGACATGCGGGTCGTCGCGATGCGGCGCTCGAACACCCCGAGCGAGAATCCTGGCGTGCAGCTCGTCGGCCGCATCGAGGAGATGCTCCCCGACGTCGATCATCTGGTGCTCTGCGTTCCAGCGACGAGCACCACGGTGAACATCTTGAACGAGGAAACGCTGGCTCTGGCGAAGCCCGGACTGCACCTCGTCAACATCGCGCGCGGATCGCTCATTGACCAAGATGCGCTGCGGGTCGCTCTCGACGACGGCCGGATCGCCCGGGCGTCCCTGGACGTCTGCGTGCCAGAGCCGCTCCCCGCGGGGCATTGGCTCTACTCTCACGAAAAGGTGTTACTCACTCCGCACGCGTCGTGGACGGGGATCCCATTCCTCACCGGGGCAATGGAGTTGTTCGTCTCGAACCTGCGCCGCTATCTCCGCGGCGAACAGCTGGTTGGCGTCGTTGACCTCGAGCTCGGCTACTGATCGGCGCGATCAGCCGTCAGCTCACCACGTGAGGCCGAGGGCCTGGCGCATGGTCGCTTCGAACTCGCCGTCGCTCAACTGACTGCGCGTGGTCAAGATTAATTCGGCATCGGCTCCGACGGGAACGCGCAGCGGGGTGGAATCATCCTCGATGGCGCGAAGTATTGCCCGTCCAACGAGCTCGGGACCAGGTCGACCAGCCGGTCCGTTCAGCTTGGCGTCGGTACCCTCCCAGTCGTTCCAGAGACCCTCGTAGGCGGGATTGCGTTCACGCGCTGGCACCGGCTTCATTCCCGGCGCTATGTATCCGGGCTCGATGATCACCGTTCGGATTCCAAAGTGGCGAACCTCGTAGTGCAGCGCCTCGGAGAAGGCTTCGAGCGCGTACTTGGAGCCCGAGTACACGCCTTCGAGCGGGGAGGAAACTCGACCCTGCACCGAACTGACGTTGACGATGACGCCGTGGCCCCTCACCCGCCACGACGGAAGGACGTGCTGCAACAGTCGAACGGGCCCGAAGGCGTTCGCCTCGAAGACCTCGCGCAACCGGTCGAAGGGGTAGTCCTCGAGCGGCCCCTGTCCGTGGCTCGCGGCATTGTTGACAATGGCGTCGAGTTCGCCCGCGCTCGACAGGGCCTCGCCAATGGACGCCTCACTGGTCACGTCGAGCCTGAGCCGCATCGCGACGTCGAGTGAATCGAGCAGTGAAACGTCCCGTGCGGTGGCTATGACTTCGTGGCCCGCATGGGCGAGTTCAGTGGCGGTGGCGGCGCCAATGGCGCGTCCGGCGCCGGTGATGAGTACGCGCATGGATCCCCCTCTGTGATGGACCCGAACTTAAATGACGGATCGTCGAATCGTGACCCAGCTCTTCACCAGCAGGGCACGATGACTTCCAGAGGTTGCATGAATCCCGGCCACCACGCCGAGGACAAGATGCGAAGAGGCATCGAGGCCAAGGACATCGAGGCTCAGGGAATACCGGTGAGATCGTGGCATCATGAATGAAGGCGCCGTCGCAAAGGAAGTGGATCCGTGATTGTGGAGAATGACGACAAGAGGCGCGGTTGGTTCGGTCCGAAAAGGATTGGTTACGGCGTGCGGCCCCAGACCTGGCAGGGCTGGCTGCTGGTGCTGATTCCGACCGTGATCATTCTGATCGTCGCGGCCATGGTCCACTAGCAACTGCCGTCAGCGCCTCTCAATCGAGTGCGAAGTGCGGATTGAAGATGAAGCCAAGAACTGAACCATCGGGAGTGCGCACGGACCCGGTCACGATCCCGTCACCAACGTCCGCAGCGGGCGAATGCTCGGAAGCCCCAGAAGCGAGGGCGGTGTCGATGGCCTTCTGGACGTCCGCGACGCCCCAGTACGCGAGCGCCCCATCAGACTGGTCAGCGGCGGGAAGAAGCCCGAGCTCGTAGCCGCCCACCGAATACCCCACGTAGAAGGGCTGGTCGAAATACGGTTCAATGCCGAGAAACGAGGACCACCACGATTTCGACTGGTCGGGGTTTTCGCTCGGATAGATGACCGTCCGGAGGCCTTCGAGGGATTCACTCATGGACTCTTCTTAGCAAAGGGTGGCCCGCCGCGAAAGAGGGCCCTGTCGGGGGAAGGACGAAGATCACGAGGACTGCGAAACTGCCGAGGCGTTGAAAGGGCCGTTGCTACCGTGAAGGGATGCGCATTGACATTACGATGTTCGATGGAGTTGACGAGCTCGACGTCATCGGGCCCCACGAGGTGTTCCGCTCGGCGGCGAACCTCGGCGGCCGGATCGATGCCCGACTTGTTTCGCGGGTTCCGACCTCGGAGATTCGCGCGGCCTACGGCCTCAGGTTTCGCCCCGACGGTGTCTTCGAACCCGGGGAAGCGGACGTATTGATTGTCCCGGAGGGGGACGGGCGGCGAGAAACGAAATAGGCGCCTGGGGCGAGGTCCAGCGGGGGGACTGGCTGCCGCTTCTCCGAGCGTCGCGCTCGACGTGTTCGTTGATCGGCGGCGTCTGCACCGGGACGTTGGTGCTGGCTCACGCGAGCCTGGTCGAGGGTCGCCGGGCGGGCACGCACAGGTCTGCGCAAGTCGACCTGTGCGACCTCGGGGTCAAGGTGGTCGACGAGAGGGTGGTCGATGACGGCGACCTCGTGACGAGCGGTGGAGTGACGAGCGGCATCGACTTGGCGCTTTGGGTTGTCGAACGGGAGTTCTCGCGCGACTTGGCCGACCAGGTGGCCCGGCGAATGGAGTACGAGCGATTCCGTCCGTAGCAGTCGACCAACCCAAGGTTCAGGACGTAAGCCCCTCTTCGAGGCGCTCTCGAACATTGACGGTGTCTATCCCGAGGGCTTCGAGGAGCGTTGCGGCCGGGTCCGGCGGTCGACCCTCGAGCAAGGCCAGGAGAACCTGCTGGGGTGAGATTCGCCTTCCCCGACGCATGGGCTTGCCGGCATCCTGCATGGCTCTCTTCGCCGCCGGCGTCAACTTGATGCGATTCTTCATCACGTTCTTGATAGTGGGCCGCGCGGGGAGCGGACGTTCTGACAGCAGAGGCGAACTGACCTCGCGGGGCATGCCAACGGCGAGCAACGCCTCGTCATCGAGCGCAATGAGCTTCGAGCGTGCCTCGTCGTTGCTGACGTTGAGCGCCGCTTCGATTGACGGGTCTCGCAGCAACGCGAGTAGCAGGTGTTCGGTACCGACGCGGCGGTCTCCGCGCCGTCGCGCTTCCTCGCACGCTGCGACGTAGGTGGCCCAAGGGTGATAGGCCTCGGGTGTCTTCTGGGTGGCAGTCACTTTGCATCCTTTCCGTGCTTGAGATGAACCGACTGGCGCGTGAGTCCGAGTGCATTACCAACTTGCTGCCAGGACCACCCCTGTTCACGCGCGAGGGCCACGTATCTCGTTTCAACCCGCTCTCCCAACCCATGGAGAGCCTGCGAGGCACGCAACCCCTGGGCGGGGTCGATCGCATGAACCGAGTCATTGATTTCAGAGTCTTTCATGTTGTCAATTGTAATTGACAACATGTCAACTGTCAAATAAACTTGACAGCAGGTGGGAGTTAGATTTCGCCCACATGCTTGGCGACGAAGACGCAACGACTCCAGATCCGTGGAATCCTTCAACACCTACGATGTCGTGATGAAGATCGAAGAGCTCGACCACACCGCCTTGGCGAACGCCACCGCCATCTGGAGCGAAGCGGACCTCACCCGACCGTGGAATGATCCGGATGAGGATTTCCGGCGAGCGCTGAAAGGCGAGAACTCTGGGGTACTGGGTGCATTCACCGACGGGGAACTCGTGGGAACTGTCATGGTGGGCGACGATGGGCACCGAGGTTGGATGTACTACCTCGCGGTCGCGAGGGGGTATCGCGGGGAAGGTCTCGGGAGAGCCCTCGTGAACGCAGGCGAGAACTGGCTTCGCAGTTGTGGAGCGGTGAAAGTGCAGTTGATGGTTCGAAACACGAACGAACAGGTTGCTAGTTTCTACCGACGACTCGGGTACGAGGACGCCCAGACCACGGTGCTCGCACGATGGCTCAACGAGGAAGCATGAACTCGCAGAACGATCAGTACACGCACGGGCACCATGAATCGGTGCTACGAAGCCATCGGTGGAGGACCGCCGAGAACTCCGCCGGATTCCTTCTGGGTCGTCTGGAACCCGGTCTTCAACTTCTGGACGTCGGTTGCGGGCCCGGGACGATCAGCGCCGACCTCGCGAGACTCGTGGCACCGGGCCTAGTGGAGGCGATCGATATTTCTTCCGACGTCATCGAGGCGGCTCGGTCGATTCATCAGGACCAGGGCCTCGACAACCTCAACTTCAATGTGGGCAATGTGCACGGGCTGTCCTTCGAGGACTCGAGCTTCGACGTCGTGTACGCCCATCAGGTCCTCCAGCATCTGGGCGATCCAGTCATGGCGCTGCGAGAAATGCGTCGTGTGCTTCGCGAAACCGGGCTTCTCGCCGTTCGTGACGCGGACTTCGCCGCGTTCGCCTGGTCGCCCGCCGATGAGCGGCTGACCAGGTGGATGGAGATCTACCACCAGGTGACTCGCGCCAATGGCGCCGAGGCGGACGCGGGACGTCATCTTCCTAGCTGGGTGAGAGAAGCCGGCTTTCGTTCGCTCGAAGTCTCGTCGTCCAATTGGACGTACTTCACGGTGGAAGAACGCCGATGGTGGGGTCAGATCTGGGCCGACCGGGTCCTTTACAGTGATTTCGCCAAGCAGGCTCTCTCGTACGGGTTCACCACCAGCGACGAGCTCCAGGCGATATCGAACGCGTTCATCGATTGGTCGGACGATGAAGACGGCGTCTTCATCGTGGTCAACGTCGAGGTTCTCGCCAGGCGTTAGCGATTAGAAGGCCGTTACCGGTAGCTTCGGACGATCGCGTCCAGGCCGTCTCGCCACGGCGTTGGCTCGAGTCCGAACTCGGTGCGCGTCGCTTGGTCGTCGATGACGAAGGGCATCGTGAACTGGTACATGGTCTTTGGAAGCTCGCGAACTGTCGGGTTGACCAGTCCGAAGAGGCGGATTGCCGCCCTCGGCATGCCCGCGACCTTCACGTGATGGCAGCCGGCGACGTCGGCGACGTCGTTGATGGCTTCGCGCTGGGTCCTCGGGGGATTGGTGGGTACGTGCCACGCGCGACCCCACGCGCTCGGAACCTGCGCGCAGGTGATCAGCGTTCTTGCCACGTCATCGGTGAACGTCCAACTGTGGAGCACGTCGGGTTCACCGATGACCCGGCAGGACTTCCCCTGCAGGACCCGCGGGATGATCCGGTCGCCGAGCATGCTCTGGTCGCGCGCGCCAAGGAAGTCGGACGCCCTCACTTCGGTGGCGCGAATGCGGCCGGTGTTGTGCGCATCGAGGGCGTCCTGCCACATCGTGGCGCGAACCAGTGCCTTTTCGAACTTCGCGAGAAACGGTGACTCGGGGGTCATGGGACCAGTTGGCGGCCCGTAGGGGTAGAGGTTGCTCAGGGTGACGAGGACTGCTTGCGATTTCTCCGCGCTCGCGAGCAGCGCGTTCGCCATGGGTGGCCAGTCGGTGAGCCAGCGGTGGTACTGGGGGTTCAGACAGTTGAAGATCGCGTCGCAGCCAGTGGCCAGTTCGCCGAGGCGTTGCGCGTCCGAGGCGTCGGCGCCGATGCGGGTGACGAGCTCGTGCTCGGGCCCCCTTGCGCGCCGCGACGCCACGGTGACGGTGTGCCCCTGCGCCGCCAGGCGAGCGGCGACCGCGCTGCCGATGGAACCTGCTCCGACCACTAGGTACTCGGACATGTGACCTCATTTCTTGAGAGAGCATCGCTCTCGCTTTCAACGAGTATGGCATAGGGCGGCGTGACTTGCAAGAGCACCGCTCTCTTAATTGCCGGAGCCGCGCGATGGTGCGATACTGGCCGGGTGACGGGTAGGAATCTGTCGCGCGCTGAGGCCCGAACGGCTCAGATCGCGACCATCAAGAAGGTGTCGAGGGCGCTCATTGCGAGCAAGGGCGTCAGCGGACTCTCGCTGCGCGAGGTCGCGCGCGAGATGAGAGTGGTGTCGTCGGCCCTCTACCGATACTTCGCCACGCGCGACGATCTATTGACCGCGCTCATCTTCGACGCCTACAACGACCTCGGCGCCAGCGTGGAGCGCGCTGACGCCAAAGCCTCGTCCGAGAGTGCGGGTGACCGGTTTCGAATCGCCGCGAGAGCCGTTCGCAGGTGGGCGAAGCGTCATCCCCACGAATACAGCCTCATCTACGGCACGCCGGTGCCCAACTACGTGGCGCCCGTCACCACGATCGAGGCGGCGACCCGGGTCCCGCGCGTGCTCTCGAAGATCCTGTCCAACGCACAGGGAGTCCATCCATTCCCGCTGAACGTCGAAGCGGCCCGTGACGTCGACCAATTCCTCGAGGTCGACGCCCTGGAAGAGGTGCTCGTCGATGTTCCGAGGGAGATGTACGTTCGCGCGCTCATGGCGTGGAACATGATCTTCGGCTTCTTGAGCTTCGAGTTGTACGGCCACTACGTGGGGTCGGTGAAGAACGCGAACGTCATGTTCGAAAAGGTGCTCGATGAACTGGCGGCCCTGCTCGGGCTCTGAGGGTGTTCCTTCGGTGATTCCGCGCTTCATCTCGTAGTCTCTCAGCATGGAAACCGACGTACACCGAAGCATCGCGGCGGCTGCGTACAACCGCTGCTGGGAGTTGCTCGAGACCCAGGGTCGCAGCGCGGAAGAGGATGACGAGTTGCTGACCGCGGCCTTCACCTCGAGGTACCACTGGGCTATCGTCGGCGGACGCGAGAAGGCGATCACCAGCGATTGGATGGTTTCGCGCGCCGCCCAAGCCCTGGGCGAGTCGGACATCGCGCTGAGGTTCGCTCGCCGCGCGTACGACGCCGCGCAGGAGCCTTCAACCTCTGACTGGCTCGTGGCTTCGACCGCCGAGGGCATGGCGCGGGCCTTCGCCGCTGCCGGCGATCAGGTCCAATGCCGGGAGTGGTGCGAGAAGGCCGAGAAGCTCGTGGCGCGTATCGCCGACGAGGAGGATCGCGAAATAATCGCAGAGCAGCTGGCTTCGGTGGCCCGTGGCTCGTGAGTCAATGCTTTGAGATCCAATGAGAGCGTCTTCGGCGTCAGAGCGGGACCGCGTCGCGCAATGATGGTGGCATGACTTCTCTTCCAGTCTTTGCGATCTTCGACCTCGATGGAACCCTGGCGGACTCCCAGATGGGCATCCTCAGGTCGTTCCGGTCGACGTTGGATGAACTCGGGCTCAATCCCACTGACGAGCGGCTCAAGAGTCTGATCGGGCCTCCGCTCGAGGACTCCTTCGCGCAGTTGGGAATCGATGAGCAGCACCTCGCCGCGGTCGTCGACCGCTACCGGGACTTCTACGCCGAGACCGGGGTTCGGCTCTGCGAGCTCTACGGCGGAGTCGCCGAGATGCTCGAAGGGCTGAGCAGGAGCGGCGTACGAATGGGCGTCGCCACTTCGAAGCGAGTTGATTTCGCGCATGAGATGCTGGACTCGCTCGGGGTGCGCCACTACTTCGAAACGGTCTCCGGCGCGAGCATGGATCGCACGTTGACCTTGAAGACAGACATCGTTGGGGAGGTCCTTTCCCACTTCCAAGCAACGCAGATGCGCGAGATCTGGATGGTGGGCGATCGCGAGTACGACGTGCTCGCGGCGAAGTTTCACGGGTTGGTACCGATCGGGGTTCTCTGGGGATACGGATCTCGCGACGAGTTGATGGCGGGCGGCGCCGAGTTCATCGTCCGAGACCCGCGCCAGCTCCTGGAGCTGGAGGAGGAGATCGAGGGAGGCGACCCCGTGTGCTGGGCTCACCTCCTCTGTCCGACCTGCGGAGCCGTGCTCGGCGCCGAGCACCGGTCTGACGAGTGTGGAGCCTCCTAAAGCCGAGTTGCCCGCGAGCGTTCGTTCATGCGCCGGATTCGATGAGTGCGATGGCGGCGCGTTCGGCGCTCCTGCGCACTCGCGGAACCGGGTCGCTGCGTAACCGAGCGGGCCCCTCCAGCGTTTCATCGAGCGCGCAACGGGCCGATACCCTGCACGCCATTTCACGAACCCGCCACGCCTCGTCGACGAAGCATTCCTGGACCAGAGGCGCCGAGGAGTCAACATGAAATCCGCACCTGTCATGATGGGCAAAGTGATCAATGACGAAGTGATTCTCATCAAGGCACTGTGGGTACTACTGGCCGTTCTGTGGTTGGCGCTCGCCTTTCGAACCAAGCGAACAGTCGAGCGTCGGGGCGCGACAGTTGGTGTGGCGCTCGTTGCCTACCTCGCCATCGTCATCACCAACAGTTACTGGCACGCGTCGTGGATTCACCGCTTGCTGTGGGCGAGGTCGCCATGGGTCGGCGCAATAGCGGTACTGCTCACGGGCGGCGGAACGGTCGTCGCGGTCTGGGCCCGGGTGGCGCTCGGCAGGAACTGGAGCGGTGTCGTGACGCTCAAGGAAGACCACCAACTCATCCAGAGCGGCCCCTACCGATTCGTGCGCCATCCGATCTATTCCGGGATACTTCTCATGGCTGTCGGGTCGGTACTTCTGTATGGCGAAGCCTACGGAATCGTGCTTCTCGCTTTTATCGGCGTGGTGTTTGGCTACAAGATCCGCGTCGAGGAGAGACTCATGTCCCAACAATTTCCATCGCAATACTTGGAATACCGCAGGCGCGTGAAGGCGATCGTGCCCTTCCTTCTGTAACGGTGAAAGTCGCGTCGCCCGTGCGGTGGCGAAATAGCTCAGGACTACCATTGACTTACTTTTAGCAACGAGAGGCTTATGGAGCGCAAGCACGATGGCGAGAGCGAGCGGCTGCGAGTCCCCCCTCCACTGATAAAGCATCGCATCGCCTCGGGCCGCGGCGCGATGGAGCAGCCCAACGTCACCAACGACGGAGAGGCCGCCCTCACTCCGACATTCTGGGTCGCGATCGTCATCACCGGCATCGCGACGGGGCTCTTTGGTGTCCTTCTGATGTGGCTGCTCAAGCTCGCCGAACGTGCCGCGTTCAACTACCGCTCGGGCAGCTACGAGGGTGCGGTCGCCGCGACCTCAGACATCCATCGGGTGGCGTCACTCCTCGTGGCGGGCGTCATCGGCGCGGTCTGTTGGTTCCTGATCCGCCGGTATCTGAAGCACGAGAAGTCCGAGATCGACGACGCACTGTGGAATGGCGACGGCGAACTGGGACTTCGGCGTAGTTTCCTGACGTCCGTCGTCTCGGAGGTGGTGATTGGCCTCGGGGCATCGGTGGGCCGGGAGGCCGCCCCGAAGCTCATGGGCGGCGCGTCGGGCAGCGTGCTCTCGCACTGGATGCGTCTGACGCCGGCGCAGAAACGGCTGCTCGTGGCCTGCGGAGGGGGAGCGGGACTCGCCGCCGTCTACAACGTGCCCCTCGGCGGGGCGATATTCACCGCGGAGGTCCTGCTCGGAAGCTTCGCGCTGCCGACCGTGCTCCCGGCCCTCGCCTGCTCACTCATCGCGACCATGGTCGCGTGGATCTACCTGCCCAGCAGCGCCACGTATGTCGACATCCCGGCGTACCGATTCAGCGCCTCGCTCATGGTGTGGTCGTTGCTCGCGGGCGTCGTGATCGGCCTGCTCGCGGTCTTCTACGTCCGTCTCATCGGGTGGGCGTCACATTTTCGAGCGAAGGGCGCCTCGATCTTCTGGGCCATGCCGCTCGCGTTTCTCGCGGTCGGGATCATCGGCATCTGGTATCCCCAGCTCTTCGGCAACGGCAAGGACATGGCGCACGAGGCGTTCCTGGGCATCGGCGGCTTGTGGTTGCTCTTCGCGCTCTTCGCGCTCAAGCCGTTCGTGACCGCGCTCACGCTCGGCAGTGGCGCCGCGGGAGGCGTCTTCACGCCATTTCTCAGCACCGGCGCGGCGCTCGGAGCGTTCTTGGGAGCACTTTGGATTCACGTGTGGCCGGGAACCCCGGTTGGGGCGTTCGCCCTCATCGGCGCCGCCGCAATGATCGGCGCCTCGATGCAGGCGCCCCTCGCGGGACTGGTGCTCGTCGCAGAGCTCACCCACAGCGGCTTTTCGATCATGATTCCCATGATGTGCGCGACCTTGATCGCCACGTTCCTCGTACGCCACATCGACGGCTACTCCATCTACTCCGCGCGCCTTCCCGGCGACAGCCCGGTCTAGTGGGCCGGGACTAATCTCGTTCTGACCCAGTTGGAGGTCGCGATGGATCAAGGAACCAAGATTCAAATCATCGAGGGCTCCCCCAGACGCTCGTTCGCCGCTCGTTCGCTGCCCCACTGGAAGAGGTGTTCAACGCGTGAACGACGACCGAGATCCTGAGGCAGTGGTGGGGTCCGCACGTCGTCGAAGTGGTGGAGTGCGAGATGGACCTGCGAGAGGGAGGCTCGTATCGAATAGTCATGCAGATGCCCGATGGGCAGAACTACCCGATGTTCGGAGCGGTCCATGACGTCGCCGCTCCCGACCGTTACTCGCTGGAGGTCAAGCTGTCTGAACACCCCGACGAGTGGATCGCGCTTCTTCGCCCGACGGGCACGGCGCTCGAGGACGTACCGGTGGAGTGGTTCTACGAGATCTCGTTCTCGCGAGATGCCGACTCGACCGTTGTCGAGGTTCTCGCCACGTATCCGGTGATCGAAGACCGCGACACCATGATCTCCATGGGCGGGGAAGTCGGCTGGGGCGAGAGTCTCGAAAAGATTGACGCTTTGCTTGGCTCCAGATGAGGGCGAAGGGTTCGCACCCAACCGTGAAACAATGGACGCATGTACGTCCCGCCCAAGTTCTCGATCGACGACGACCTTGCCTGGCAGGTCGTGAAAGACGCCGGAGCGGGCATGCTCGTTATCACCACGCCCGAGGGGCTTGCGAGCGTCTTCGTTCCCGTAGTCGCGAGCGAAGACCGCCGGACGCTGACGTCCCATGTCGCGAGGGCCAATCCGTGGTGGAGATCGGCGACCGAAGGTATTGAGGTCCTCGGCCTCTTTCTGGCGGCGAGCGCGTACGTGACGCCGTCGTACTATCCGAGTCGGGCTGAGAGCCCGGGCGTCGTTCCGACGTGGAACTACGTCGCCGCCGAGGTGCGCGGCCGACTCACCCTGCGCGATGATCCGCAGTGGAAGGCGCGCCAGGTTCGATCAGTCACCGGAACCTTCGAAGCGGGTCGGGACCCCGAGTGGCGAGTCGAGGACTCGCCGACGCAGTACATCGAACAGCAGTTGAAGGCCATCGTCGGCATCGAGATCGAGGTCCTCTCGATCGAGGGCAAGGCCAAGCTCTCGCAGAATCGTCCCTTGATCGACCACGACAGCGTCCGCGAACATCTGGCGAAGGGATCGCTCGCCGAGCAGATCGTCGCGCGGCGAATGGCCGACAATGGATGAGTCGCCTTTTCTCGTTCGACGGGCCAACGCCAAGGACGCGCAGAAACTGCGCGCCATCCGCCTCGAATCGCTGGCCGACACCCCCGAGGCCTACGGCTCGACCTACGAGGACTCCGTGAAGTGGTCCCGCCTGAAGTGGAGGATCGCCGCCGCGAAGTGGAACTACTTCTTCGGGGAGCGCGACGGCGAGGTCGTTGGCATGGCTTCTGGGGGCTTCAACGATTCGCATCCCGGAACGCATTGGCTCTTTGGCATGTACGTGACCCCGAGCGCCCGAGGGACCGGCGTGGCCGGTCAACTCGTCGAAGCAGTGAGCGAGTGGGCGCGAGGCGAAGGGGCGAAGAGCCTCTACCTGCACGTCACTGAAAGCGTCACCCGAGCCCGAGCATTCTACGAGAAGATGGGATTTCGACTCAACGGAGAGTCCATCAAGATGGACCGCGACCGTTCGATGACCCTGGTCACGATGGTGCGAAACCTTGACTGACGCCCCAAACAGCTTTCGCGTCGAGCGGGTCGATCCTCACGGGCTGCACTCGCTTCGTCGTCGGGTGCTGCGATCGAACAACCCCGACATCTCGGTGGCGGACCCCCGAGACGAGGAGGGGACGTCGCTGCACTTCGGAGGGTTCCTGGGGGACCGACTCGTGGTGAGCGCCTCGTTCTATTCCTCGACGCCGCCGGTGCACGCGGAGTTGCGAACGTACCAGCTGCGCTACATGGCGACCGACTTCGACGTGCAGGGTTCGGGCTACGGAGCGCTGCTTCTCGAATTCGCCGAAGCCCAGCTGCGAGCCCTCGGCGCGCAGCTGGTGTGGGCCAACGGGCGAGACAGCGCGCTCGGCTTCTACAAGGCGACGGGTTGGCAGACCGTTGAGGGTTCGGAGTATGTGAGCCCCGAAACCCAACTGCCCCACACCGCAATTTTCAAAATTCTGTAGCGGCCTCGCGGCATGAAGAAGTGCCCGGCCCGTCCTTACTAGTTTGTACGTATGCGTAAGTTACTAAGCCTCGCCATCGCAATTGTCCTCGTCGGAGCCGCACTCGTGGCGTGGCTGCACCTGAAGGGGAGCACCACCACTACGTCGACGACCACCAGCACCACGACGACGACGGTCCCGATCCCCATTGCCCCCCTTACCGGGCTTCCCGACCCCGGTGGTGCCGCCCTCAGGCGGTCTGCTCTCACGGTGAAGATCGAGAACACCCCCGAGGCGCTGCCCCAGTGGGGTGTTGACCAAGCCGACGCCGTCTACGAGGAGATCGTGAACGGCGGAATCACCCGATTGGCCGCGGTCTTCAACTCGACCGCACCGAACAAGGTCGGGCCCGTTCGCTCGGTTCGACCCACCGACACCCAAGTGGTGTGGCCGCTAGGCGGGATCTTCGCCTACTCCGGAGGGGCTGCCTACGCGGTGGCGAGCATTTCGACCGCTCCGGTGAAGCTGATTGACGAATCGAGCGCCGGCGCCGCGATGTTCCGCGATCCCTCGCGCCAAGCCCCGCACAACCTCTACGCGATCGCGCCCTTATTGTTCAATTTCAAGGGCACCCCGACGCCGCCGCCGAAGCTCTTCTCGTACCGGGACACGGCCAAGAAGATCGTCGGCGCGGCGGTCGCGCGCTTCGTCGTCCCGTTCCCGAGCATCTATCCGGTCACCTGGACCTGGAACGCGACCACCTCCTCATGGGACCGCACCCTGTTCGGCCAGCCCGACGTGACGGGCACCGGCGTTCGTGAGTCGCCGAAGAACGTCGTCGTCATGTGGGTCAACTACGTGAACGGCATCGGCACCGAGGCCTCCTACGCGAACCTGCAGGGATCGGGCCAGGCCGCCTTCTTCATCGACGGCAAAGAGGTCCACGGCACGTGGTCGCGCGGAGCATCGAAGGCCGACGTGGTGACATATAAGACGCTGAACGGCAAGACCGTCGAGTTGAGTCCGGGTCAGACATGGGTGGAACTCCTGAACGACGGAGTCCCGCTGACGGTCACGCCGTAACGATCTTCTCGATCCGCTCGAGCGTCGCTTCCATGTCGCGGAGGTTCGCTTCGGGCTTGTGCACGAGTTCGATTCCCAAGCCCCACGGCTTGTCGTAGTTGAACGACTCGGTGACCTGGGTACCGCCGGGGACCTCCTCGAGGTCGTAGCGCCAGATGAACTGGGCGAAGTGGTGCCACGCGATGCACTTGTTCTCCTCGAAGGCGACGACCTTGTTGCTCACGAAGTACCCGATCCCGATCTTCATGTCCATGGAGAACTTCGCGTCGAGGACGAGGCGCTCGGGGGCCTTTCGCACCTTCACGACGCTGCCCGACCCGTCGAACGCGTAGTGCTGGCGAGGATCGGCCAGGAGGTCGAAGATCGCCTTCGGGGGAGCGGGGATGAATCGAGTCGCGCTGACGGTCCGTTTTTGATTCACGCACTTCAGCGTAGGGTGTGAGACGATTTGGTGAACGGAGTGATCATGAGTTTCCACGAATCATCGGTAACCTGCCCTGACGGCCGCGTCCTCGAAGTGGCCACCTTCGGCGATGCCTCGGGAGACACCGTCTTCTTCCATCACGGCACGCCGGGGTCGATCTTCACCGCCTCGTCGTTCGAGGACGTCGTCGAGGCGTCGGGGCTCTTCCTCGTCACGATGTCGCGGGCCGGCTACGGCCATTCGACCCGGCGCGAGGGAAGAACCGTCGCGTCGGTCGTCGATGACGTGCGTTCGGTGCTTGACGCGCTCGGTCGCGATCGTTACGTCTCAGTGGGCTGGTCGGGCGGCGGGCCCCACGCCCTCGCGTGCGCAGCCCTCGACGCGCCACGCTGCCTCGCCGTCTGGTCGCTCGCCGGGGTCGTGCCGATCGACGTGGACTTCGACTGGACCGCGGGGATGGGACCCGAGAACCTCGAGGAGTTCGCCCTCTCCTTGTCCGGGGGTCCGCTCTTCGATGCCCACATGGCCAAGGCGGGCGAGGAGTTCTCGAAGGCGAACGCGGAGAACATCATCGAGCTCTTCGGCGGCCTGCTGCCCGACGTCGACAAGGGGGCGCTGGCGAGCGAGGCCTCGAGGGAGAGTCTGGCGAAATCGTGTCGGCACGGATTCGCGCACGGCTACTTCGGTTTCTACGACGACGACCGTGTCTTCTTCAGCCCGTGGGGCTTCGACGTCGCGGACATTGAAGTCCCGGCTGCCGTCTGGTACGGCGACGAGGACCTCATGGTGCCGCCGACGCACGGCGCGTGGCTCGCAGGCAACGTGCCCGACATCACGGTCACCCACAAGGCGCAAGAGGGCCATATCTCGATCGTCACGAATCATCTCGACGAGCTCGCCGCCGGGTTCAAGAAGGCCTTTGGTTAGTCGTCCGTCGGCGTTGGCCGTCGGTACCATACCCCAATGGTCCATTACGACCCCTCGGACCCTCGATGGTCAACCAATCCGGGTCCGCTCTTCGACGAGATCAGGGAGGCGGCCCCGGTCCACTTCACGCCCGGTGGCTACTGGGTGGTTGCTCGACACGCCGACTGCCTGGCCTTGCTGCGCAGCCGCGACGCCTCGGCGGATTCGCTCAATCTCTTGGAGGGGAAACGACCGAAGCTTCGAGGCACGCGGCGCGACAACCAGCTCGAAGAGATTCGAGCCACGGGCAACGACACGCGGCCGTTCCTGTTCAGGGACCCGCCCGACCACACCCGCCTACGAGGATTGGTGCAGCGCGCCTTCACCCCCAAGCGCGTCAACGAGCTCACTTCGTTCATCGAGCGCCAGGCCCGCCAGGTGATCGAGCGCCACCTGAGTAACGGCCCCTTCGACGCGGTCGAGGAGCTGGCGTGGTCGCTGCCGGTATCGGTGATCTGCGAGATGCTCGCAATTCCGCGCGAAGATCATCAGAAGTTCCAGGCGCAGTCGGCGATGCTGGCGCGCGGGCTCGACCCGGATTTTCTCCTGAACGACGACGATCGCGCCGCGCGCGACGCCGCGATCCTCTACTTCGGCGTCTACTTCCACGAGCTCTTCGCCGAACGACGCCGCCAACCCGGCGGCGACCTGTTGAGCGCGTTGATCGCCGCGCGCGACAGCGAGGACCAACTCAGTGAAGGTGAGTTGCTTTCAACCGCGATCCTGATCGCGGTCGCGGGCCACGAGACGACGATGAACCTCATCTCGGGTTCGCTGCTGCTCCTCGCCCAGAACGAGGCCGCCCAACGTGAACTTCGCAGCGATCCCTCGATCGACCGGATGGTCACCGAGGAGATGCTGCGGATGGTGTCCCCGGTGCAGCTCACCGGTCGCTCCATGCTCAACGACGTCGAGATCGACGGTCACGTGCTCGAGAAGGGTTCGTTCGTCTTCATTCTGCTGGGCGCGGCGAACCGCGACCCCGGCGTCTTTGCGCGCCCGACCGAGCTCAACGTCCGCCGCGAGCTCAATCCCCATTTGGGTTTCGGGTTCGGTCTCCA
The DNA here is from genome assembly GCA_003132205.1 of Acidimicrobiaceae bacterium. GTDB lineage: Bacteria > Actinomycetota > Acidimicrobiia > Acidimicrobiales > RAAP-2 > RAAP-2. The sequence goes on along the minus strand of PKWY01000044.1, from coordinate 37,419 downwards.
CCACTGCCTCGGGGCGCCGCTCGCCCGGTTGGAGTCGAGCGTCGCCATTCGCGAACTGCTGAACGTCACCCGCTCGATAACACTCCACGACGAGGAGTTGCGCTACCGTCCGAACATCGTGCTGCGCGGCTTGGAGTCGTTGATGGTCTCAATCAAGAGTTGAGCCGGCGCGCGCCGCGCGTTGCCGTGGGCGATAATGAAGGGAACCCCTTAGAAGGACAGCAATGCGAATTGGCAACATGTACGGACCCGACGCCACGTTTCTCGGCGTGCCCGCCGGCGATCCCGCCATCGCCTCCGAGTGGAGCGGCGCGGGAGCGGTCATCATCGGCGCCCCTTTTGACGGCGGCACGTCGCACCGCTCGGGATGCCGTTTCGGGCCCCAGGCCATCCGCACCACCGACTACCTGCCGCACGACGGCATGCGCCCGAGCCTGGCCCTCGGCGTCGACCCGTTGACCGAGCTCGGCGTCGTCGATCTCGGCGACGTGGAGATGCCGTCGGGCGACACCTTGAAGTCGCTCGCCGCGTTGGAGACGCTCGTCACCTCCGTCGCCAGCGCCGGCGTGATCCCGATCATCCTGGGCGGCGACCACACCATCGCCCTTCCCGACGTCACCGGAATCGCGCACCACGTGGGCTGGGGGCGGGTGTCGGTGATCCACTTCGACGCCCACGCCGACACCGGCGACACGCAAATGGGATCGCTGTACGGACACGGCACGCCGATGCGTCGGCTCATCGAATCCGGCGCCTGTCGCGGCGACCGCTTCCTGCAGATCGGGCTTCGCGGCTACTGGCCCGAACCTGAGACCCTCCAATGGATGGCCGAGCAGGGCATGCGCTCGTTCGAGATGACCGAGATCGTGAGCCGCGGTCTCGACGCCGTGCTCGACGAAGCGATGACGATCGCGATGACGGACTGCGACGCGGTGTTCCTCTCGGTGGACGTCGACGTCGTCGACCCCGGATCGGCTCCGGGAACCGGAACCCCGGAGCCCGGTGGCCTCACGAGCCGTCAGCTGCTCGACGCCGTTCGAAGGATCGCCATGGAGACCCCGCTCGGCGGGGTCGACGTGGTGGAGGTCTCGCCCCCTTACGACCACGCCGAGATCACCGCGTACCTCGCGAACCGCGTTGTCCTGGAGGCGCTCGGCGGCATCGCGTGGCGCCGCAAGAGCCTGCGCGGCGAGACGACGAGAAACCCGGCTGATCCCCTGCTGAAGGATCGCTAGTCGCGCATTGATTCGAGGATCTGGCGGACCAGGGCCTCGGAGGTGTCCGGGTGCAGGAACGCGAGGCGCGCCACAGTCTCGCCTTCCCACTTGGTCGGGGTCACGAAGGCGATCTGGTCGCGCAGCAACTTCTGGCTCCACGCGTTGTACTGGTAGGGCTCCCAGCCAATGCGCCGGTACAGGACGATGGAGAGGCTGCTCTCGCGCACGAGCTCCACGTGGTCCATCTCGTCGATTATCGTGACCGTGCGCGCGGCGAGGTCGATCGCCGCCTGGACCGCGGACTCGTAGGCCCGCACCCCGTTGGTCACCAGCGAGAACCAGAAGGGGAGGCCGCGGGCGCGCCTCGAGAGGTGGATCGCGAAGTCCGAGGGGTTCCACTCGTAGTTCTCGTCGTCGCTGCCGTGCAGGACGTCGAGGTAGCTCGCCTGCTGGGCGAGCACCTTGCGCGCGACGGCCGGGTTGCGGTACACGAGCGCGCAGCAGTCGAGCGGGGCGAACAGCCACTTGTGCGGATCGACGATGAAGCTGTCGGCGTGTCGGATGCCCGCGAGCAGGTGGCGGTGGGTGGGCGAGAACAGCGCGGCGCCACCGTAGGCGCCGTCGACGTGGAACCAGAGGTCGTGCTCGCGCGCAAAACTCCCAAGCCCCTCCACGTCGTCGATGATTCCGGCGTTGGTCGTCCCCGATGTCGCAACGACGCCGACGACGCTGTCGGGATGGGGGTCGTTCGCAAGCGCCGACTCGAGGTTCGCCCGCGTGAAGCGGTGGTCGTCGGCCTCGACGATCAACGCTTCGATGCCGAGCACGTGCAGGGCCTTGCCAATGCTCGAGTGGGCGTCGTCGGATATGGCGAAGCGCACCTCGTGCGGTAGCAGCTCGGGGTGCTTCGCGCGACCTAGATCGCGCCCGACGGTCAGGCTCGAGAGGTTGCCCATCGATCCCCCCGAAACGAACGCTCCACCCGACCCCTTGGGCATGCCGGCCATGTCTGCGAGGAATTCAAGCGCCTGGTTCTCGGCGATGACGACGCCGGCCGATTCGAGCCAGCTCGTTCCGTTGAGGCCCGAGCACGCCACCACCATGTCGAAGAACAAAGAGTTCTTCGTCGGGGCGTTCGGGATGAAAGCGAGAAAGCCGGGCGAGTCGATCGAGACGACGTGCTGGGCGAGGCGGTGCTTGAAGAATTCGAGGATCTCCTCGGCGTCGTTGCCCTCGGGACGGATGAGTCCTTCGAGGCTCGGCAGGGGGTCCGTCGAGAGGCTGCCGAAGTCGAGCGGCACTGGGTGGGTCAGCCGGTCACGGCAGTACTCGTACACCTCGTTCGCGAGCTTGCCGTCGTACTCAAACATTTGGTGCCCCATTGCGCCAACCCTTCATTTTGGTCCCTTGCCATCGTAGGTGCGAAAGGACCTCTCGGCAGAACGGGGCGGCTTCGAGGGCCACATACGGGCGAAGTAACATTCCTTAATGGCACAAGCGCGAGTTGGCTACCTCGGACCGGAAGGCACTTTCTCGCACGAAGCCGCCGCCACGCTGGAGAATGTGGAGACGGTGGCGTGCGCTTCGATCCCTGAAGTCCTGGCGCTGGTCGCGAACGGAACGCTCGATCAGGGTTTGGTGCCCCTCGAGAACGCGATCGAGGGCACGGTCTCGGCGACCATCGACGGACTGGTGTTCGATCACGATCTGCTGATCGAACGCGAGATTGTCCTGCCGATCCACCTCCATCTCCTGGCGCGGCGCGGCGTCAAGCTCGAGGAGATCACCAAGGTCTCGAGCTACGTCCACGCGCTCGCCCAGTGCCGGGGATTCCTCGAGAAGCTGCAGGGCGTGGCGAGCGAGCAGACGACGTCTACGTCGCAGGCGGCGCGCGAGGTCGCCGAGTCCGACGAGCCGTGGGCGGCGGTGGGCTCGTCGATAGCGGGAAAGATCTTCGGTCTCGATCAGGTCGCGAGCGACATTGAGGACCATCCAGGAAACGCCACCCGGTTCGTCGTCGTCGGAAGAGAAGCGGTTGCGGCGCCCACGGGGCACGACCGGACCACGATCGTCTGCTTCCAGGACGCCGATCGGCCGGGGTCGCTGTACGGGATTCTCGGACGGTTCGCCGCCCGTGACATCAACCTGACCAAGCTGGAGAGTCGCCCGACCAAACTGGGGCTTGGCGACTACTGCTTCGTCATCGAGTTCGACGGTCACGTGGCGGATGATTTGGTAGCGGACTGCCTGGCCGATCTCCAAGCCCACTTGACGCGCGTGAAGTTCCTCGGCTCGTATCCCGTGACCGGCGACGATGCCGAGGATCGTCGCGAAGAGGCGAGTGAGGCGCGCAGGTCGGCCAGTGAATGGATTGAATCCATCCGCGCCCGCGTTCGTCCCTGACCCGCGTCCGGTACGAACGACGTCCCTCGGTCCCGGCGTGGCGTCTCGCCAGGGCGAAGAGCAGTGAGCGGTCGGCCGTAGCAAGATCTCCGGTATTGAGCCTGAATCGAGGATGGTATTGTCAGCGAAGTTGCCCCCTCGCAGCTTCGTGGAAGGCCCGCCATCGAAAGAAACCGGCAAGATACCCAGGACAGGACGACCGATGCCTGAGTTCATTCACGAGCAGGTCGCGAGCAACGGGATCACCCTTCACGTCGCGAGCTGCGGCCCGGTCGATGGCCCGCCGGTTGTCCTCTGCCACGGATTCCCCGAGCTCTGGTACTCGTGGCGGCACCAACTCGAGGCCTTGGCCAACGCCGGATTTCGCGCGCTGGCACCCGATCTTCGTGGCTACGGCCTGAGCAGCAGGCCCCAGGGTGATGTCGCCGAGTACGGGTCGGACCAGCTCACGGCCGACCTGTGCGGCCTGCTCGATCACTACGGCTACCGCCAGGCCGCGTTCGTTGGCCACGACTGGGGCGCCATCGTGGTCTGGGAGATGGGCAAGCTCCATTCCGATCGGGTGTCGTCGATCTACAACATGAGCGTTCCTTTGATGCAGTCTCCCGCCCCGCCCATCGGAGTATTCGAGTCGATCTTCGCCGACAAGTTCTTCTACATCCTGTATTTCCAGCCCGTGGGACCCGCGGAGATCGAGCTCGAAGCAGCTCCGCGGACTTTCCTGCGCAATATGCTCTACTCCGCCGGGGGCGAGGGAATGGCCGAGGGGTCGTCGCCCCTCGCCTCGCGCGACGGGACCGGCATGCTTGACGTCCTGCGAGCAGCGCCCGAGCAGCTACCGCAGTGGATCAGCGAGCACGACGTCGACGTGTACGCGAACGCCTTCGCCGATGGTGGCTTCTTTGGCCCCTTGAGCTACTACCGCAATCTGGACGCCAACTGGGAGCGGGGCAAGGACATCCCGGTCTCGACCATCTCGATGCCCGCGGGGTTCCTCACCGGTTCTCTCGATCCCGTGAGGTCGATGATGCCCGGCGGGGCCGAGGCGATGGCGTCGGCGCTCCCGGACTTCCGTGGGACGACCGTTATCGAGGGGGCCGGGCATTGGGTGCAGCAGGAGCGGCCGGAGCAGACCAACGCCGCCATGTTGGACTTCCTCCACTCGCTGGGGTGAACTGGTTCGTGGCGGCTTGAGTTCCACCAATGGTCTTCACCGACAACGGCGCACCCAATCGCCCCGGTCGTGTGTAGTCTGCGACAACGTTGGGTTGTCGGGGCCCGCTGGAACTTGGAGAGCATCATGTCGAATGAACCAGGACTTCGAGGCAAGAGCGCCGTCGTCACCGGAGCGTCGAGCGGAATCGGGCGTGCGATCGCGGAGCGACTTGGGGCCGAGGGCGTCTTCGTCGTGCTCACCGGTCGCGAGCAGCTGGCGCTGGAGGAGAGCGCGGCGCGGATCACCGCCGCCGGAGGAAAGGCCGCCGTTATCGTCGCGGATATCAGGGACGCCGACTCGGTGCAGAAGCTCGTCGATTCCGCGGTCAACGAGACCGGTCAGTTGGACATCTTCGTCAACAACGCCGGGGTTTCATTTCTCGGAACCGTGGCTGAAGGTGACGTGGAGGACTGGCGATTGATGCTCGAGACCAACGTGTTGGCGCTGCTGGTGGGATGCCGGGCGGCGGTGCGGGCGATGAGGGCCAAGGGGAACCATGGGAATATCGTGAACATCTCGTCGGTCGCCGCGCTCAACCCGGACTCCGGCGTCTACGGAGCCACCAAGCACGCCGTCAACGTGATCACCAACACGCTTCGCCAGGAGCTCTTGGAGGACCCTATCCAGGTCACGAGCATCATGCCCGGCCTCGTCGCCACCAACATTGGCCGGAACGTCGACCCGGCGATCCTCGAAGGGGTGGTTGCGATGTCGGGAATTGAAGCCGAAGTGGTCCCCGGGGAGCGTCTCCCAGACGACGTGCTCGAGGGAGCTCAAGAAGCGCTGACCGACTTCATGATAAAGCCCGATGACGTCGCAGACGCGGTCTATTTCGCCGTGACCCGGCCGGGTCGAGTTCACATTCCTGAGATCGTCATTCGTCCCAACAAGGATTTCGACTTCTAATTTCGGAGCGAGGTGCGGGTTCAACTCCGGAAACTGTCATCCGACTAATTGATGAGCCGAAAGGAGTCGACCACTGCACTGGTAACTGACGGATCGGAGTTGCCCACGAAGACGTCGTAAACCGTGGTGTCGTCGAGAATCACAAGACTCTCTATGGTGCCCGCGCACGATCCGGCGGGGGTGGAGCATGGGACAGTTTCTGTTGCCGCTCGAAGGCCAAGTCTTGTAATGATGCGGCCTCCGTGCGTTGCTGGCAGGTAACTGCGCAAGAATGGATTGACACGGCGAGGAGGAACCGGGTTGGTCAGAGCGTCAATGAATACATTCACGCCGCCGCCTGACCAGGCCCATCTCTTGTCGGCGCCAGTTCCATACTGAGGCTGCGCCGACATGCCGTGGACGACGATCAATTCCCTTGGCCGCTTCAGGAATGAAATGGAGAAATGGTGCCCCGGCGGTCCATGTTCGGTGGGAGGAGGGATCGAAACTCGAGATGAGCAGTCAGCGAGAAGAGCGCCAGAAAGAAGCACGAGCACCACTGACCCAAAGCGGCTCGAGGCCTTCACGACTTGAGCCTACGTTGACCATGCTTGTTCATTCAGACGGCTGTGCTTGGTGGTGTCTGTTGCGTGGGGCCTCCGACGCAAATCAGATGTTCTTTGAGAATAATCGCCAGTCATTGGCCTCAGTCGGGCCGGATGACTCTGTGCCACCAGTCGGTTCCAGATCTCCCCGGTGCCAGGCTTCGATGAAGTGACTATCGTGACAATTGAACGGTGGAGCAGTTGACCGTACCGAGCCACCATGGAGAAGTTGGGTGATGATGAGCATTCAATCAGCGATGCGAAAGCCGGCCGGGGTGGAGAGCCGTGAAACGCGGTTACCCCGTGTTCGCATCCCAGTTCTCGGAATACATGAGGGTTTCAAAGGAGAGTCCGTATGACTACGCCCGTTATTGTGCTCGTCATTGTCGTTGTGGTGATTGCCTTCCTAGCCTTGACTCTGCACGTGGTCCACCAGTACGAGAAGGGAGTGGTATTCCACTTCGGGAAGGTCGTTGCCGAGAAAGAGCCAGGTCTCGTCTTCATCTTGCCGGTCATCAACGTATTGCGCAAGGTTTCGTTTCGTATTGTGACGATGCCGATCCAGTCGCAAGGGATCATTACGCGCGACAACGTGAGCGTTGACGTTTCGGCCGTTTCGTACTATCGCGTCGTCGACGCAACGAAGTCGGTCATCGCCATCGAGAATGTCCAAGAGGCAATCAATCAAATCGCACAGACCACGCTCCGCAAAGTTGTCGGTCAGCACACTCTCGACGAGATGCTCGCCGAAACTGATCGTATAAACGTCGACATCAGAGAGATCCTTGATGTCCAGACCGCTGACTGGGGTGTGCTCGTGACGCTGGTCGAGCTGAAAGATATCCAATTGCCAGACACCATGAAAAGGGCGATGGCACGCCAAGCGGAAGCGGAGAGAGAGAAGCGGGCCAAGATTATTGCTGCCGAAGGTGAATCTCTCGCAGCCACCGCGCTGGGGGAAGCATCGGACATCATGATGGAGCACCCGCTCGCCCTCCAGTTGCGCAACCTTCAGACTTTGATCGAGATTGGCGTCGACAAGAACACGACGGTAGTGTTCCCCGGACCGCTTATGAGCACCATTCAAGAGATGGGGGCCTTTCTCACTCGAGAGACAAATGCGGTTGACAAGTTGGCGAAACTTGATACCGGCGAGAGTCTTTCGCAGAACGTGGGTCCGGGCGAGGGTGAGTTGTGACTCTGAACGACCTCGCGCGGCTGGGTTTCAATCGAGGTCGGTCGCGAATCAGAGTCTGAAGGAGCCCGCCTTTCGAACAACGTAGGCCTCGCGGGGGCAATCGCCGGTGTCTGGTCGCAGATCTGTTCCGTCGGACCGTCAACGTGTCGCCTGCCGTACCCTAACCGTTGTTGAGACTGAGGGTTTATGGTTTGAGAAGGGGAGGGGAAGTGACCATGGCTCAGCCGCAATTCACATTCGGCGTTTCCGTACGTTGCAGTGATGGGGAGTGTGGCGAGGTTATTCGGGTGGTTGTCGACCCCGTCGCTCGGAAAGTCACCCACATCGTGGTCGAACCGAAGCATCGGCAGGGTCTGGGCAGACTGGTGCCCCTCGACTTTGTCGAATCCTCGAATGGCGAAGTCATGCTTCGCTGCACCGTGGACGAGTTCGAGGGGTTTGACGTGGCCGAAGAGACTGACTTCCTGCCGGGAACCACCGACTACGAGGGTCACGACGGACAGTTCGTCTTACCATTGCCCTACATTCCCTTGGCCTCGGGCAGTACGACGTTGCCCGTCACGTATGACAAGCTTCCGATTGGTGAGGTGGCCGTGCGGCGAGGCGATCCCGTCCTCGCCAAGGACGGCGAGATCGGAAGTGTCGAAGGGCTCGTCATTGATCCTAGCGACCATCACGTCACCCACGTCCTGCTCCAGGAAGGGCATCTGTGGGGCCGCAAAGAAGTGGCAATCCCGATCAGCGCCGTGGTTGATTTTGGATCCGAGATCCGAATCGGCATCACCAAACAGCAAGTGCAGGACCTGCCGCCCGTGGACATCGACCATCGGGGCGAATAGCCCCGGCCGCATCTCCTGCTGCCAGCAGATCCGAACTGGAAGAGAGCGAGGCGCCCGAAGCGCCGAGAGTGGACTTGCCCGGCTCCGCGCTCATGGGAATGATCTTCGAGAGTGCCTTGATCGCTCAAGAAGGGAGCGGAGAGTCAGTGCCGTCGCCGCTCGAATCTCTAATGCTTGGCGGCAGAACTACCACGTCGGGCCTGCGGCACCGCTTCGGCATTATGGAAACGCCCCTAGCTTGGTGGTAAATCTGGTGGAGGATGATTCGTGAACCGAGACCACCATGCTCTTGTGTCTGATGCTCCACAACCGGGCGTGCAGGACACCTCATGAGAGGATGATTCCCTTGTGGGGTCTCGATGTACTGGAGCGACAGTAATGAGAGACGAACGCCGTGTACTCATCGAATCTGTTCTCCTTAGCCCGAGAAGATCTGCCGTTGTCTTCTTTCTTGCCGGCGCCATTGCGGGTCTCGGCGTACTGCCCGGCTGGCACGGGTCGCATCGCTCCCTTGTCGTCTTGCTCATCCTCATCACTAGCACCTTGGCCGGAGCGGGCATATGGTGGGCGTTTGGTGACCGGATTCCGGCTTGGGGTCTTCAAGTGTCCCTGGTCGTCTCAATAGTGATTGTCAGTGTTGCCGCTGCTATCGGACCAAGTGCACGGGTCAACTTCGCAGTGCTGTATGTCTGGGCCGCCGTGTACGCCTCCCTGTACTTCCGGCCCGTCGCCGTGGCTCTCCAGATCTCGTTCGCTGGAATTGCCTACGTGGTCGTGCTACTCACCGACCACACAAGTTTGCGGACATTACTCGTGACGTGGATCTCGATATTCGGCACGGCAGCGGTACTGAGCGCCGTGGTATTCGGCTTGGTGAGCCTGCTTCGCCGGAGTAGCCGCGAGGACCCTTTGACCCGTCTGGCGAACCGGCGGGCTTGGGAAGAGCGAATCGATGAAGAGATGGAGAGAGCCCGACGCAGCCGTCTTCCTCTGTCGCTTGCGGTCATTGATATCGACAACTTCAAGGCCGTGAACGATCGCGATGGCCATCTGGCTGGCGATCGGCTCCTGCGCAAGTTTGCCGACGGGTGGGTTGGCATAGTTCGTGGGAGTGGTGACTTCGTGGCACGGCTCGGCGGCGACGAGTTCGGGCTGCTGGCACCTGGCTCAGACGATGCCGGCCTACAGACTATTGTCGGTCGGCTCCATGGGATTTCGCCCGACGACGTAAGGTGCTCGATTGGTGCGGCCACTTGGGACCGAGCCGAAACTGCTGCGGACTTGTTCCGACGGGCCGACGAGGCGATGTACCTGGCCAAACAGAATTCGAGGAAGACCTGATCTTCAATCGTGCGCTCAGACCAATCGGCGAAATGGTTCATTCGCCAAGCGATCACAGGTGCGCGTCGGTTGCCAGTCTGACCTTAAGTGACTGGGAGCAGACTCGGGATGTCCGGCTTCGGACCCCAGGCTGATGCAGTCTCGGTGTGGCCGAGACGTGCGTGCTATCAGCGGAGTTCAGTGGAGGGTGGCGGGAAGAGACCATTCCTCAGTTTCCAAAGACCCGCCCGACCATGGCTGCCGCTTCGTCGGCCGGCACCGCGGGTGAGAAGAGGAAGCCCTGACCGAGTCCGCAACCGAAGTGGCGCAGGAGATCGAGCTGTGCCTGGGTTTCGATGCCCTCGGCGAGCATGGTCACGTCGAGCTTGTTGCCGAGAGAGATGATTGTCTCGAGAAGCGTGTCGTTGCGAACACTTTCGTGGTTAGGGCGCACGAAGGACTGGTCGATTTTGATGATTCTCGGGTCCAAAGCCGCGAGGTAGGAGAGCGAAGAGAATCCGGTACCGAAGTCATCGAGCGCAATGCCGACCCCAAGTCGATTGAGGCGATCCATCACGCTGATTGTTTCGGCGATGTCGAGAAGCGCAACGCCTTCGGTGATCTCGACAACGAGCCGCTCTGGTGCGAGCGCGCTCTGCGCGAGTGCCTCCTCGATCATCGACACCAAGCCTGCTTCGCGGAACTGGTGCGCGGAGAGATTAACCGTGACGTAGGGCCGACTGCTGCGACCTCTTGCCTGTTTCCACGAACTTGCCGCCTTGACGGCCTCGTGCAGCGCGAAAGAGCCCAGCTCTACGATGAGTGTGCTCATTTCGGCTAGCGGTATGAATACGCTGGGAGGAACCCATCCCCGCTCGGGGTGGTTCCAGCGCATTAGTGCCTCGAAACCAACTACCTCGGTGGTCGCGAGATCGACAATGGGCTGATAGTGCATGGAGAGCTCACCTGATTGGAGAGCGTGGCGCAGCTCTTGAGCGAGAGCGAAGCGGCTGGTTGCCTGCTGGTGCATGCTCGGAGTAAAGACTGCGTAGCTGCCCTTGTTCTGGCGCTTGGCCTCGTACTGCGCAACGTCAGCATTTTGGACGATTTCGTTGCTGTCTACGCTGGTCCCGTCCCAGATCACGACGCCGATGCTCGCGTGTTGCTCGAGGTGCAGCCCACCGAAAGTAAAAGGCTCGGCGAGTACGTCGAGAAGACGTTTCGCAACGTCCTCGGCCTCATCTGGCGACCTCAGCCCCTCGGCCAGGTAAAGGAACTCATCGCCCCCAAAGCGACAGAGCGTGTCCGAGGAACGAGTCACCAGTTCGAAGCGGCGCGCGATTCCCACTAACAACTGGTCGCCAACGAGGTGGCCGTGAGTGTCGTTTACACCCTTGAAGTCATCCAGATCCAACAACAGCACCGCGCCCATCCCGCCTTGGCGAACGGCCCTTGCGTGCGCTTGGAAGAGACGGTCCTCAAAGAGTGTCCGGTTGGCGAGCCCCGTGAGCGGATCGTGGAGAGCCTGGTGGGAGAGCTGGGTGGCAAGCGTGCGCTCTTCGGTGATGTCGCGTTCCGACGCGACGAAGTACAGCACCTTTCCGGTGTCGTCGCGCGCTGCGGACCTCGACACCTCGGAGACCACCACTCGACTGTCCTTTCGCAGATAGCGCTTCACGTAGCGAACCTGATCTATCTCGCCGGAGGCCAGACGAAGGTGGGACTCTTCGGTGATGCCCACGTCGTCGGGATAGGTGAACTGTGTTGAACCGTGACCGAGGAGTTCTTCTCTGGTGAATCCGACCATTTGGCAGAAAGCGTCGTTGACGGCGATGGCCCGGTCCTCGAGATCGCTGAAGATCATGGGGGCCATGTTGTCCTCGAACGCGAGGCGGAAGCGCTGTTCCGTTTCTCTCAAAGCATTGATTGCGACAGCGGTCTCTTCCAAGGACCTCTTGGTCTCTCGAACCGACTGGACGTGTGCTATCGCCATCTTGGTCTGCAGGACAATCTCCTTAAGTCCTTCGGTTACCAAATCCTCGAACGCGAAGCGGTCGTGCGAGTAGACGCTTAAGACGCCTGACGGCGAATCCAGCCTGTTTGGAATCGCTATCGAGGAACCAAATCTGAATTGGGTCGCCCGTTCACGCCAAGAGCCGTACAATTCATCATTGGACAGATCGTTGACGGCCTGTGTCTCGCCGGTTCTCAGCGCTGTCCCAGTCGGACCAACACCACTCGGCTCGGATGCCGTTGTTGAAACGATGCCATCGAAAAGGTAATCGGTGGCTCCCGCGGCACACAATATGTTGACGTCCCCTTCCCGGTCACTGGAAGTTGTTCCAATCCAAGCAAGCGCATAGCCGCCCTCATCCACCAGGGCGTTGCAGAGTTGTTGGAGGATTTCAACCTCATCCGAGGCAGCTATCGCATGTCGATTGACCGCTCCCAAGACGGAAAAGATGCGGTTGTTTCGGATTTGATCGGTGCAATCACGCACGGACGAGACGAAGTAGAGCGTCTGTCCGTTCTCATTTCGGGCAGGAGATATCGACACTTCGACGTCGACCACGCGCCCGTTCTGGTGGAGGAGGTGTTTGATGTAGCGAAGGTGATCAATCTCGCCCGAATTGATGCGGCGGTAGACCTCTTCACTGATACCCACGTCGTCAGGGAGCGTGAAGATCGATGAGTCATGTCCGATGAGTTCATTTCTATTGCGTCCGACTATCTCGCAGAACGCATCATTCACCGCTTGGATCAGCCCGTTGCCGTCGCTAAAGACCATCGGCGCCATGTTGTCTTCAAACGCGAGGCGGAAGCGCTGTTCGCTTTCGGCTAAGGCGCTGGAGGCAGCGGCTTGGACAGTGCTGGCGTGGTCCAAAGCAATGATGCGGGCGGATTCGGCATCCCTTTGTGCGCTGTTGTCGCGGATCACCGCCAGAACCAATTGTTGGCCATCCAAAATGAGTGGTGAAAGTGCGAAATCAACCGAGAGTTCGCTGTCGTCCTTGCACTTGATCGAAAGGCTCCGATTGCGCCACTTCTGCCAGGTACCCGGATCTCTCGCGACTTCGCGACTGGCGGTCGCATATTTATCCTGGTTCCACTTCGGCACAAGAATTGTGGCGTTTTGCCCAATGAGTTCATCTCGCTCGTAACCAGTCAAGATCTCAAGGGCACGATTGATGTCGAGAATCCTGCTGTCTTGGTCCAGGAAGGCGATTCCGCTGGGCATCAAATCGAGCACTTCACGAATGGGAGCTGAGCGGTCTTCAAGGAGTCCCACACCGCACCTCCGATCCTGTTGCTGGTGGAATGGACGCTACCCTAGCCCAATCAGTGTGCCAATCTGTCGCGACGAAGGCACTGGAAGTTGTGAAGAAACTGACGTTGGCGAGAATTCTCGATTCGCCCGCTGAACATGATGGGAGCCAGCCCATCAAGACACCAATGATCCAGGTGGCAACCATCGGTTCGCGATTCCAGACTGGTCACGCCGGGCCCCGACACCAACAATGTCCGGGACTATTAGTCCCGGCCCCTCCTCAGTCGTTGGATCGTGGATTGCGGCTTGTAGAGGATCGCTACGTGGAGCACCCGCTGCACCCTGCGTCACAGAGGAGGCAGTTTGCCGCCGCCGCGAATGGCCTCCCAATGCGAAGCGCCATCGTCATTCTCGACTTGGAGAACCGCTTCGCGATCTCTGCCATTCTCGCCGTAGATCACGCACAGACCTCGCCCGTGCTGCTTCGCGTCGTACATCGCAGTGTCGGCTGCGGCGACCACCTGGTCCGCGCTCTCGAATCCCTCGGGTCCCATAGCGACGCCAATGCTGGCCGTAACGATTCGCCGGACGGTCTCCAGTTGGTAAGGTGCCGCGAGAGCCTCGCTGAGGCGGTTCGCGACGGTCAACGCCGCGTCCTTCGTTGGCGCATCGTCAATGAGGACGAGGAACTCATCTCCACCCATTCGTGCGGCGCTGTCGCCGGCACGCAGCACGCCGCGAATGCGCGACGCTACGTCGACGAGCAGTCGATCGCCAACGGCATGGCCCAAGGTGTCGTTGATCTCTTTGAACTTGTCGAGATCGACGAGAATTACGGCAAAACCCGTTCTGTGTCGGTCGGCGAGGCTGATCCGATGAGACAAGCGGTCCCAGAACAGCGTGCGGTTTGGCAGCCCGGTCAGCTCGTCATGCAGCACTCGAAGGGCGAGCTGCTCCGCGATGATGCCGAGTTCGGCGGTTCGGTCCGCGACCTTGCGCTCAATCTCGCTGTACGACGCTTGAAGTTCCTCGCCAAGGAAGTTCACGCCGGCTGCGACGGCATCAATGATGTCCCCCCGGGAACTGACGTGGGCGCGAGCGTCGAAGCGCAGAGATGAGAACTCCTGGATTGTGCTGGTGATGTCCTCCAATCGCTCAGCATCGTGGATTTGAATGTCGTCTTGGGTCGGTGCCGGTTCGGGGGCAACTGGGCTTGGCTCGTCCGCGATTCGTGAAGAAGCTACGTCTGGCGGTCCGGATGCCGTGGTCACGCGGGGAACTCCCCGAGCCAGGCGATCGCGGAGGACTCATCGTCGAAGAGCCGTGTCGGCGGCATCGGTTTACTTACGACAATGAAGAAGTTACCCGTCAACCGGCTGAGTGGAGTGGCCACAATCACGCCGACGGCCGATACGAGATCTCCCCGGTGGACGAATTCTGCGCGCGCCAGCCGGTCCTGCGGTCCGGCATCGTGTGCGTCCACCAGCAGGGGGCATCGTCGTCCACCAGTGAGTCTGGTCATCGCTTCAGTGGCCGCAAGCGCGTCCTCGAGGCTCATCACCGCTGCCGTGACCCAGACGAGTTGAACGATGCCGTCAGGCCGGAGCCACATTCGGAACTTCGGATGAATGATCTCAGCGGGCTCGTTATCCATTGGGTGCTCCGTTGTGCTTGTGCTCGATGCGAATTCGCACGTTCATCGTTTGGACTCGCTGGTTCTGATCGTACTCCTGGCTTCGGTCACCGATTCGGCCGTTCATGCCCGACGTCGATCGCGGACACGCTCCCGACGTCGCGTCTCACCGTTGCAATCCCTGTCACTCGTGCGAACGCGGCACCGAGTACTTGGATGAGGGGCGAATGTGGTTGTGTTCAATGAATCTGCATGCCAAGAAGTGCGTGCAGGGATTTCACTCACTCTCCTCGTTGGCCTCTTGGAGGGGCCCAAGACCATTTCGCAAGATTCACGTGCGTCACATCTCTTGTATCCCTGCCTCGAAGTTGCAGCGAGGAATTCCGTGCTCTGAAATGGGCGGAGCAATCATCCGATCAGTCGGCTGCGACCAACTCTACCTTCGCTCCTGCCAAATGGGCAATGACGTCCAAGGCGCTGTAGTCTGCCCTTTCGACCAGAAGGGTGCGAATCTCGTTGATGCAGTCGCCGCTCGTCACGATCGGTGGCTCTTTGACACCATCCTCGCGAAGTTGCCCCAACCCGCACGTCGCCATCAGCCCATTGCAGAGGCAATCTCGTCCGGTGGTCTCTTCTATCTGGCCACCTTTCCTGAGATACATCTCCACCGGCTCTCCGGGACAGCGATATCCGACTGCTCCGTTTGACTTGACGAATGGTTCCCTGAGGTAGCCCAGATCGCAAATGCGCTCTCTGGCCTCTTGGACCGAGGTCTCCGCCATCGTTCCTTCAATTGATGCGACCTTGAACGGGTATCCCGTGGAGGAGGCCCGGACTGAAGTAGAGACCTTCACTGAATCATGGACGATTGAGGCGAGGACGCGTTGACGCAGAGAGGTTTCCATTCCTGACTCTCGACAGTACGCAAAGAGGGTGCCGACTTGGACTCCGGCCGCCCCGACATCGAACGCGTGCTGGACATCTCGGGCCGACGTGATTCCTCCGCCGATCCAGAACGGCGCTCCCAAGGCCCCCAGGGCATCGAAGTCGACGCGATCGCGCTCCCCGTATTCCGGGTTGCCGTCGCTGTCCAGTGTAAACTTGCCCCTCGGGGGTGCATTGTGCCCTCCGGCGTTGGGGCGCTCGACAACGAAGCCATCCACCGGACCATTGCTGCGCTTCGCGAGTGCCGTTGCGAGCACGTGGGATGAAACGATGCCGAGGAACTTCGGCCGTCGAAGGCTGTTCGAGGGGAGGTAGGGCGATGGGTCAAATTCGAGCATCGGGATCTGACTCGGTTCGACACTCCCAGCGATATCGAGTGGAAGGCTGATCCGCTGTCCGAGAGCGAGCTGCTCGAGCAGTCCGGGAATATGGGTGGGAACTCCCGCGCCCATGAGGACATAGTCCACCCCTGCGAGGATCGCTCCGAACAGCGTCGGCACAGTTGGTATCTGCACCTTGGTCAGCAGGTTGATCCCAACGACGCCGTCGTGTCCTTGCTTCGCCATTGAGACTTCGACGAAGGCGGCGAGAACCAGCAGGTCGATCGATCGCTGCACATTCCGATGCGTCAACATCTGGATTGTCTGATACGGTTCGGATTCTTCTCGTCGTGAGGAGGCGAATCGTTCAACGACCTCGCTGACGACAGTCGGCAAGGGGAACCGGTCCAGGGCCGCTCGCAAAGACTCGTCCACCCCTTGGTCCTGAAGCCGTCGGATGAAGACGTTGTCGATGGCGGTGCCCGATACGACGCCGAGCTGACCCGCGCTCGAAACAGCCCGCGCCAGCGGCCAGCCAGAGATTGCGATTCCCATTCCGCCTTGAATGAGCCACGGAGTGCCGACTTCTCTATTCATGCTGTCCTCAATCGCGCCGTTGACCCGCGAAGCGAAACTTGGGGACACGTCTTTGTTCAGCGCCCCTTCAGTCTAGGTTCGCAGCGGTAAGTTGACGACGGTTCGTGGTCCGAGAAACCTTGTCGATCGAGGGGCGCGACGGGTGCAACGTCTCGTGCGCCGTTTCACAAACGCGTCGCGGTTCTCCGGAAGTTCGGACATTCTCGACGCGCCGGTCGACTGAAACTCGATTTGATCAGGAACTAAATGCGGTTGGTTCTTTGGTGATGATCGACCTCTCGGGCCATGGAGATATTTGAGCGGTTACGGACTGAGTTGACGCGATCAAGAACAGCGATAGCGCTCGCTAGTCCATCCAGATCGGTGTAGCAACCCTGCAAATGGCGCCTGCCCGCACTCGACTCTACGAACGCCGTACGGGCGTGGAGGAGCCGAGTGTTGTCAAAGATCAGACAGTCGCCCGGCTCGAGGCGAAACGTCAGTAGAAGGTCAGGTCGAGCAATGATGTCAGCGAAGTACCGGTAGGCGTCGTAGTACTCAGCCACGTTGTCAAAGTCGAGCCGTAACGCCTGCATCGATCGGTTGTTAAAGCGCACGCCGCGTATGCGACCGAGCGGGTCAACTTCGATGATGGGGCGCTGCGCGCGCAGGTAGTTGTGCTCGTCACTCCAGGCGAACGTCACTGGCGTGCTCGCCAGCACGTCGAAGTACTTCGGACACTCGTCGCGCAAGATCGCGGACGCCAGAAAACCATCGACGAGACCCGACTCACCACCGTCGACGTTGCTTGACAGGCAGTGGAGCAACTGCATTGTCGGCACGGGATCTCGGTACGGGTTATCCGTGTGCGGGGAAATGGCCAGTCCGGTAAAGGCCAGATTGTTCGGGTTCGCTTCCACGCGCACCTCAAACAGTTCGCCGTAGTTCGTTGCCCGCACGAACCCGAACGTTCTCACGACCTCCAACACCGTTCCATCGACGGTCGGCGTGTTGTGGATGACCGCGAATCCGAGGCGCTCGATCCCGCGAAGGATGCGGAGACGCTCGTTGTCATCGTTGCAGTACGTCGGCCAATCGGAGCGCTGCGCGTCCGGGTCCAGGTCACCGGCGCGCCAGAGCTGCTTGTCCTGCTCGGTGCGGCCGTCGCCGCGCCCACCCGGGGACTGCGCCGCGAGCCAAGCGCGCGAGAACACCGAGCGGTGATCGTCCGGAGAGAACCTCACGACGACCTGATCGCCGGTCACTTGGACGTCCGCGAGGGAGAGCCCTTCGGGCAACTCGGTGATCTGGAAGAGCTTTTGGCTACTTCGCGGGTCGCGGCAACAATCGCACGGGCAGTTGTCGCGCAGCCAGAGCGCCGGGAACGCCAGGTCTCGAGGGGGCGGTGCCGACCAGGTGGCCAATCCTCGTACGAGGGCCTCGTAGTCGCGAAGAACGCCCGTCTCGAGCTCGAGGGTCTTGGCGGTGTCGTCCCAGGAACGAAGCGCCAAGGCCGCCTCGAAGCCGGGGTGTGATTCGAAATGCATGCGCTCGTCGTGGTTCAAGGACCCGCCCTGGACTATGAACGTCTCTTGCGACGCCGGCGAAAGCTCGTCGAAGTAGTCCGGGTCAATGGTGCATCGCCATCGCTTCGCCGTGACGTGCAATGCGACCGGCTGGGCGACCGCGGGACCGAAAATCGGCGAAAGGACGCGGGCGCCGAGTGCCGCGTGATCGTCATCGATGGGTGCGAATCCTTCGTCGCCCCCCACGTCGGTCACCAGCCAGCCAACGTCGTGAAAGAGCGCCGCGGCGATCAGCGCGTCGGTGGCGCCCTGCGCTCGGGCGAGGGCCGCGCACTGCAGGCCGTGCTCCAATCCCGTCACGAGCTCGCCGTAGTGCAAGTGCCCCTTCGCCTCGTAGAGGGCGAACAGCTCCTCGACGGTCGCTGGTGCCTTCACGCCGGGCGCCCCTCGGTGTCGTCCGCGTACGTTGATCGAACGAGGACGGGGCTCTCGGGCTGCAGGTGACGGGCCAACGCCGCGGGGGAGAGCATCGTTGGCACAGTGTCACAGTACGAGTGGAAAGTTAAGGACCGGTGTCGGTTGCGACACCGGTCCTTAACATCTCGCTTCACGGCAAATTCACTATGGCGGAGGGAGTGGGATTTGAACCCACGGTGGGCAAGCCCACGCCGGTTTTCAAGACCGGTACATTCGTCCGCTCTGTCATCCCTCCGTAGACGATTCTAGTTGAAAGGCCCTTAACCCTTCTTGCGCGCGCGTGCGCGCGAGGGCTGGTCGAGGATGACCTTGCGGAGTCGAACCGACTTGGGGGTGACCTCGACGGCTTCGTCGTCGGCGATGAACTCGAGGGCCTGCTCCAAGGACAGGATCGTCGCCGGCGTGATCCGCTCGGTGTGGTCGCTGCCCGAGGCGCGCATGTTCGTGAGCTTCTTTTCCTTCGTGGGGTTCACGTTCATCTCTTCGGAACGCGAGTTCTCGCCCACGATCATGCCTTCGTACACCTCGGTGCCCGGACCGACGAACAACGTCCCGCGGCTCTCGAGGTCGATGAGGGCGTTCGCCGTTGTGTCGCCACGGCGGTCCGAGACGAGCACGCCGTTCTGGCGCAGGCGGATGTCGCCGTACCAAGGGGCGTAGCCGTCGAAATTGGTGTGCATCATGCCGCCACCGCGGGTCTCGGTCATGAACTCGGTGCGGATTCCGACCAGTCCCCGGGCGGGAATGCGCCATTCGAGTCGAACCCAGCCGGTGCCGTGGTTGACCATGTCGATCATGCTGCCCTTGCGGGTTGCGAGCAGCGTCGTCACCGCGCCCACGAACTCCTCGTGGACGTCGATCGTGACGTGCTCGAGCGGCTCGTGCAGCTTGCCGTCGACCATCTTCGTGACGACCTGGGGCTTTCCGACGGTGAGCTCGAACCCTTCGCGGCGCATGGTCTCGATGAGGATCGCCAGCTGGAGTTCGCCACGGCCCTGGACCTCCCAGGCGTCGGGACGCTCGGTCGGCAGAACGCGAAGCGACACGTTACCGACGAGCTCCTTGTCGAGGCGGTCCTTCACCATGCGCGCGGTAAGGAGCCTGCCTTCGGTTCCGGCGAGGGGCGAGGTGTTGATGCCGATGGTCATCGACAAGCTCGGCTCGTCGACATGCAGCGGCTCGAGGGCGATCGGGTTCTCGGGGTCGGCCAGGGTCTCGCCGATGAAGATGTCCTCAAAGCCGGCCACGGCGACGATGTCGCCGGGACCCGCGCTCTGGGCCGGGATGCGCTCGAGCGCCTCGGTGATGAAGAGTTCGGTGATCTTGGCGTGCTCGATGGTCCCGTCGATGCGGCACCACGCGACGCGCTGTCCGCGCTCGAGGGTTCCGTTGATCACGCGGCACAGGGCGAGTCGTCCGAGGTAGGGCGACGCGTCGAGGTTGCAGACGAGCGCCTGGAGGCCGTGGCCCTCCTCGTACTCGGGAGCGGGTACGAAGTCCGCGATGGTCTGGAAGAGGGGCGTCAGGTCACCGCCGGTGTCTTCGGGGTTCTTCGAGGCCCAGCCCTGACGTGCGCTCGCGTAGAGGATCGGGAAGGAGATCTGGTGCTCGTCGGCGTCGAGGTCGAGAAACAGGTTCTCCACCTCCTCGACGACCTCGGCGATCCTCGCGTCGGGACGGTCGACCTTGTTGATGACCAGCACGACGGGCAGGCGCTTCTCGAGGGTCTTGCGCAAGACGAAACGCGTCTGGGGAAGGGGACCCTCGGCGGCGTCGACGAGCAGGATCACGGCGTCGACCATCGAGAGGCCGCGTTCGACTTCCCCGCCAAAGTCAGCGTGACCAGGCGTGTCGATGATGTTGATCGTGAGGTCATTCCACTTCACGGCGGTGTTCTTCGCGAGGATGGTGATGCCTTTTTCGCGCTCGAGGTCGCCCGAGTCCATGACCCGGTCGGTCATCTCCTCGTGGGCGGTGAATGAGCCGGTTTGACGCAGCATCTTGTCAACCAGGGTGGTTTTTCCATGGTCAACGTGCGCGATGATAGCGATATTTCGAAGGGAAGTACGTAGTGTCATGACTGAACCACGCTAGTAGGCGCGGCCGGTGGCTAAATCCTAAGCCGCTATTAAAGCACGGATTCGTTGCTGTGCGACCGCGGTTCGCACCAAATCACGCGCTCCTCTTCGAAGATCGGCCATTGTGGCGTCCACGCTGAGGACTACCCCCGCTTCGGGCCACACGCCGATGAACCTGGCGGGCGCGAGGCCGCCGGGGTGGGCCAGCGTTTCGATAGTGAGGTCACTGCGCAGGCCTGGACCAGCGCTTTTGCCGGGAGTTCCCGCACGGACACGGATGATGACGCGGTGCTCGTCGGAGGCAACCACGAGGTCGCGTCGTCCCCGAAGCGTCGTCCTCGCCGTCGCCACGTCGTAAAAGGCGTCGCTCGGGGCGATCCGCCAGTCATTCTCGAGGCCCTCCGCGATTTCGGTGACCTGGGTGGCCCAGTTGAGCGCTTCGGCGGTGATCAGTCCGAGCTCGGGCACCGACGCGTTCGCGAGCCAGTAGCCGAGCGATCCTCCCCGGGCGTAGCCCGACGCCGCTCGAAGCAGCTGATCGGTGATCTCGTCACTGACGGCCTCGCCGATCGACAACGCTGGAGCAGAGGCGATCCGTCGAAGGGCACCACTTCCGAGAACTCGTCGCGCGGTCGTTGGCGACCAGCGAAACCCCCTCTGGGCCCTCCCGGCCTGCTCGACGGTCCAGGCGTCCAGGCGGCGGTGGTCGGTTCCCGGCACGGCGCGGAAACGGGCGCTGAGCGAGCGCCGGTGATCATCGCTCAAGCTCACCGGGGTCGTCGGCGCGGAGTCGATCAGCGCGTTGAGTTCGTTGCGGGTGAGCCGTCGGTGGATGAGGGTGCTCACGGCTTCCTCCATTGATTCGCAATGGCCGCCAGAACCTCCTCGGCGCTGCGCATCAGGAGTTCGGTGTCGACGTCGAGCGACCACATCTCTCCCGTCGCCGTCGAGAACGTCGACGTGCGAAGCGGCACGATCGACGTGCGAAGGGTCTCGACGAGCGCGTGATAGCGCATCGTGCGTTCGTTTCCTTCTCCGAGCGGCGAGGTCGTGACGTCAAAGAGCGCCACGCTCGCGACGTCGTTGGCGGTGGTGCCGACCATGAGGTCGATTACGTCGCGCAGCAGGACAGCCCCAGCGCAAAGCTGCTGGGTCGCGCGCACGGCGCTGCGCGGAAGCCACCGGCTAGGCACCGGACCGAGCGAACGGATCAGCGTTATCGAGTGGGCGGTCACGTCAGTCTCGAGCCGCGCCCGCTCGTCGCTACCGAGCTGGTCCACGTATCCGAGCAGTTCGCCGGCTCCGGACTCGAGGCGCCACGCCTGAAGCGCGTCGTCGAAGGGGCTGTTGACCGACGTGCCCACGCTCAGAAGCCGAAGAACCTGATTGACGAGTATTCCGCGAACCCTGCCGTGGGGCGAGAGGGAGATGTCGGTGCTTTGGGCGAGTTGACGCAGCGACGAGGAGCGGATGACGAGAGGCGAGTCCGGCTTCTCGGCGCCGAGAACCTCGAAGATCCCGTCCTCGAGCACCGAGCGAAGTCCGGGTGCGCTTGTCGTATCGACGGGAGGACGGGTCTGGCGCTCGCCGCGCAGGGCGTCGACCACGAAACGGGGTGATGAATCAGTCAATGTGGCCATGGAACAACTTTTGCGCAGACCTGTGACACGACCTAGCGTGGCACTGTGTTTGCCGCGGTCTTCTCCATCTTCATCATCGCCATGGTGGTGCTCACCGTGTTGACGGTGCGCTTCGTCATCCGACGCGACCGCGAGCGCCGCGGCGGCGTCAACGACCGACCCTAGGAGTCGAGCCGCTCCTTGATCTCGCGGATCTCGCGGTCGAGGTCGGCGATGGCTCGCTCGATGACCGAGAGTCGGGCCGAAAGAGAGACCTCCACTCGCTCGTCCACCCGATGATCGACCTGGTCACGAAGTTTGGTGTCGATCGAATCGACCAGCGGCTGGGTGAACTGCTTCAAGCGTGACCGCAGATCCTGGGACTTACTGGCGTTGGTTTCGTTGGAGTCGCTCACGCTGCGAGCCTACGTCTACGCCGGAGGGCAGTACACGCCGGCGTTGAACTGGAGGGTGTTGAACTGGCCCGACCACGGCGGGTTCAGCAGCGTCGCCTCCTGGGACTTCAGCGTCGACGTCGGGGTGCAGGTCGCGTCGAAGGCAATGAAGCCACGGATGTTGCTGCCGCTCGCCCCGGCGATCTGTACGGGCCCTCCGCCGGCGAATGCCACGGCCATGAAGACCGGCATTGTCTGGCTGGTGAGCCCGTAGTTGCGGTACTCGGACTGCGAGGCGTAGACGCCGGCCCTCAAGGAGGGGTCGACCGAGGCGATGCCGCTCGCCCAGCCGTTCAGCATCGAGGTCCAGTACGTGGCGTACAGGGCCATGGTGGCCTTCGACGAGCCACCAGGGGCGTCGAGCCCGGAGTGGTTGTCGGGGTAGCCCTCGGGGTCGAAGATCACCCAGTCGGGCTTCAGCCCGACCCCGAGGTTGCGGTACTGGTCGATCTGCGTGGCGACCCACGCGCCCGAGGCGAACCCGTGGCTGTAGTAGGTCGCGAGCGTCTGCTGCTCGTTGGCGAGCGGCCCGCTGGTGGTCCAGAAGGAGAGCCACGTGACCCGCTTGTGCGCGTTGTAGATACTCTGGCCCATGAGGAAGTCCGGCGACGTCACGACGCTCTTGGCGCTCGTGAAGCCGACCCACGGCGCGCTCTGCGTGCCGAGCCCGCCGGTGCCGCTGATGATGGGCCAGCCATTCGAGATGGCCTTGCCCCAGTCGCTGGAAGGTATCGCGTAGAGCCCGACGCCCTGGGGCGGAGGCGAGCTCACGCCGGCGGCGAACAGCGAGAGGCTCGTGCCGATCGTCATGCCGGTGACACCGGGGCCCACGCTGCGCGCCGAGCTGCCACCGGTCACCGAGACGTCGGTCGAGGTCCACGTTGACGTGCCGACGCCGTTGGTCAGGACGAAGAGGTCGCCCCAGTTGAGGGCTTGGCCCGCGATCGTCACCTGGGTGGTCGACGCGTACATGTAGATGGATCCGTCGAGCGGCGGCGAGCCCGCCGCGGCGGCGGTGACCGCGAGCGCGGTCCAGCCCGAGGCGGTGGACGACGCGTGCAGCGTGATCGCCAACGATGTGAACGTCGAGACGGGGGCGGAGTAGAGCTCGACGTTGCCACTCGTGCTGAGAGCAGCCAGGTATGAGGTCGTCGACGTGCCCGTCGCGGCGAGGGCGCCCGCGCTCAGAGGCGTCGACGTCAACGCGGTCAGATTCTGGGCGCTCCACGAACTGAGCGATGATCCGGTATTGGTGAAGATCTCGAGGCTCCCGGCGGTCGTCGTCGCCGCGAAGACGTCCACGGATTCGGGCAGGGCGACGGGGTCGTTCGCGATCGCGCCCACCGACGCGGCACTCGAAACATTGATGGCTCCGGAGTTGAGCGAGGGAATCCTCTGGCCGAACAGCCAGCTGAGCGGGATCACCTCGGCGTTGTTGGCGAGCGAGCGAAAGGCGATGAAGCCGTTGAAGCCGCTCACGTGCACGCTCGGCTGGCCCGAGGCGGCGCCGACGCCTGCTTCGACGGTGAGGTCGGTGGAGACCCAGGGGCTCCACGGGGTCGACTGCGTTATGCGCGCGCTGAGCGGAGCCCGTGTCCCGTTGGTCGATAGCAAGATGAGGTGGTTCGACGTGCTCACGTAGAGGATGTCGAGCATTCCCATGGGGTCGAAGAAGGGGATCGGATCAGAACCCGGGGTGGGCGTGTCGACGACCGTGGAGACGTCGGCCCACGTCGAAGCGCGGTTGGTGCTGCTCACGTAGAGGCCCAACTGCGAGTTGGCCATGCGGTAGGCGAGGGCCGCTTCCCCGGTCTCGCTCGCGGCGTGGGGACTGCCCAGCATCTTGGTGTTGTTGATCGCGCTTTCGAACGAGACCGCGTTCCAAGGCAAGGGGCCGGTGCCGGAGTTGACGAACTGGTAGAGCGGCAGCGCGCCCGCGGCGTTGGGCGTCGCGACCGGCAGCATGACGACGGGAAGGGTCGACCCGACTAGCACTATGTTCGCCACCAATGCGGCCCGCCGGAACTTCACACGCGTCCTTTGTAGAGGTTGGGACCCCGCAAGATTGTGGGTGTGCTCTTCACGAAAGTCTAGAGGCGGTCGCTACTCGCATAAGTGGTCCCAGCTCGGCGCCGGCGCGAACGCTCACGAAGCTAGCCAAGCGTCTTCACGCGCGACGCCACGGAACTCGCGCTGGTTCCCTTCGCATTGCGCGCACGCACCACGACGACATACGTGCGGGCCTTGGTCAGATGGCCCACCGTCACCGCGCGCGTGAGCTTCGAGATGTTGTGCCAGGTCTTACCGGAATCGATTGAGTACTGGTACAGGGTGATGGTGCTTGCGCCGCTTGAGGCTGGTGGCGCAACGACGAGTTTGAATCCGCCGACGAGTGCCGTGACGCGCTTGATGGCTGGCTTGCCCGGTGCCGCCGTGTTCGCCTTGGCCGCGGTGAAGTTCAACGTCGTGGTGTAGAGGGTCTGGCCCGCGTAGGTGATGGCGGCGACGACGGGGCCTGCGGTGTTCGACGTCACCGAGAAGCTCGCGGAGCCCGTCGAATCGGAGTTGACGTCGTAGGCGGCCTTGCCTGGGCTCGTGGTGCTCGAGGAGTCACCGTTGATGAGAATCGTCCCCGAGGCCGCCGTCGCGCTGACGTGGACGAGCGCGTTGGCGACCGGAGCGGAGCTCGAGTTCTTGAGCTCCGCGGTAACGGTCGCCGAGGTGTTGACGCGCGGGCTCTGGTTCGACGTTGAGAACAAGCTCTTCGTGGCGTCGAGCTTTGCCGGGCAGAGACCGTTGATGAACGCGATCCCGCTCGGGCTGCCGAGACCCGACGCCATGTCGTAACCGACGCCGGCGCTGTACCCCGCGACGCTGGCGATCTCATTGTTGCCGGTCGTCACGTCGTTGAATCCGACGCCGGCGCTCGCCATGGCGTACAGGGACGGGTTGATGAAACCGATCCGGCTGACCGAGCACGACTGGGCCGCGACCGCGACGAGCGAGCTCACGATCGGCGCGCCAATGGACGTGCCACCGATGATCCCCCACCCATTGGTACAGTTCCGGTGGCATATCCCAGTTCCCGACCCGGTGTAGTACTCGATGAAGCCGGTCGCGGGGTCGGCCATCACCGAGAGGTCCGGCACGAGCCGCATGGTCTCGGACGTCGTGATCCCCGGCGCGCTCTGCCACGAAGGGCGTGACCAGAGCGTCGATACCCCGCCGCCACCGGAACCGCTGTTGGCGCCCGCGCCGGTGTTCCATACGGTTTCGAGGAGCGGGCTGATGCTCGAGACGGAGAGGCCGCCCACGCCCGTGACGTAGGGCTGGGACGCCGGATCATCGACCGCCAGGCTCTTGGGCGCGTAGCCGTCACTGTTGGCGGCGCAGTCCGAGGACCCGCTGTCGCCGGCCGCCGCGATGACCGTCTGTCCCTGGGCGGCCATCTGCTCGAAGATGGCCTGCTCGGCGACGACGGCGCCGTTGGGGTCGGGCTCGCAGATGCCCCAGGACGTCGTGACGATGGTCGCGGTGTTGTCGTCCGCGATCTGCTGGTAGATGTCGGTTGGACCGGAGTTGTTGTTCGGTCCCTCGTAGACCTTGATCGCAGCGCCCGGCGCCAGGGCCGCGGTCTCTTCGATGTCAAGCGTCGCCTCCTCGGAGGCGGAACCCACGTTGTAGCCCGACGAGATTCCTCCGTCGACGATGGTCTGGGTGATCGAGGAGGTGAGTCCGTAGCAGGAGAAGTACGTGGCCAGGTCGCTCTGGCCGTAGAGCCCGAGCTCGTAGACGGCGATCGTCTGGCCGACGCCGGTGTCGCCGCTCGCGTAAGCGGTGTTGAGGCCGTAGAGCTGGGCTTGCTGCTGGGCGGTGAAGCCGCCCGAGGAAGTCTGCGCGTTGTTCGCTGCGGGGCACGATATCGGTGCGGCGGCCTTCGACGTGGCCATGGATGTGGCCTTCGAAGCGAGCGAGGGGGTCGGGGTCGCGACCGACGAGAGGCCGACCACGCCTTTCACGTCGCGGGCGATCGAAGAGGGAAGCGTCGCCCTGGTCGCGAACTGGGCGGCTAACGCTCCGCTGCTCGTGCGAACGGTCTCGACCGGGGCGTCGAAGGCCCGGGCGATGTCCGAGGTGGACCCGGTGACGTGCAGCAAGACGTGGCCCTTGCTGAGGCCCCCGACCCTGAGGCCGTACGTCGAGAGATACGAGCGCACCGCGGAGACGGACGTAGACGTCGCGCCGAAGTCCTTCGCGAATTCGGCGGGGGTGAGGAATCGGCGGTAGTTGGGCGACGCGGTGTCGGAAAGGCTCGCGACATAGGAAGTGAGACCCGTCGGATCGGATTGGCGAAGCAGGATGTCAAAGGACGTCGTGATAGTTCGTTTGACGACGCTGTCCGCTGCGGGAACCGGGGAGACCTTCGCGACAACGACCCGGGGCTCGCTCGCGATCGCTGGCGTCACGGCGAGCGTGAAGGCGGCCAGCGTCAGACTGAGTCCAACGAAGGCGAGGTGGGTGAGTCGAGATTGGCGTCGCATGCTTCCAGCCTAGGAAAGAGTTCACCATCGCAGCTGAGTGAAGAGGAAACTTCACACAACTGTTAGATAACTCTTAACTCTGGGGATATCCCGCAGCGGCGTAACGGGCGGAGAGGTCTCCGCATTCGGCGCAGATCGAGTCGGGGACGATTCCGGCGCGAATGAGCCAGCCGAAGATGGTGCACCCGAGGCAGTACCCGAGGAATCCCTCGAGCGATGCGGCGGCGATCAGCGGCAGCAGGATCCAGCGAGCCATCGACCAGCTGTCGAGCAGCCAGACGCTGGTCGTGGTGAGCGTCAAGACGGCGCCGATGCCCTGGGCGAAACGCTTGGGCGGGCCCGGCACGAACTTCTGCCACGCCTTGATCCGCGGGCCCGACACGCGCACCGCGAACTGGCCCAGCGGCGAAAGAGTCGGCCCCGCCGCGAGACGAGCGAGGAAACCGTACGTGAGGGGGATGAGGACCCACGCCTGATTCGTGGCGAAGGCGACCACGGACATCGTGACCACACCGAGGGCGACGGTTCGTGCCGATGCGTCGTTGACCGGGTTCGGGAAAGAGAATAGCTTCTTCATTCCATAAATCTTAGTGAAATTATCGAGATTCCGCCACTACTTTCAGGCGAGGCGGATTGTGGTGGCGGCGCCGATGAGAATTATCAGGATACGCACCACTTTCGGGGAAAGGCGCTGAATGAGTAGCGTGCCGAGCCAGCCCCCGATCAACGTGCCGATGAGCAGCATATACACCGCGTCAACGGCCAGGTGACCACGGAAGATGAAGATGATCGCGGCGCAGCTGTTGATAATCAGCGACAGGAGGTTGCGCAGCCCTTGAAGCTCGGCCATGTCGAAGGGCAAGCTGATCGCCATGACGGCGAGCAGCACGATGCCGAGGCCGGCGCCGAAGTAGCCGCCGTAGATCGAGGCGACGAAGACCCCGATGTAGAGGGTCCAGCGCCTCCCGGGATGCGAATGGTCGATGTGGGCGAGGCGCTTGGTGATGCGCGGGGCGAGGGCGAAGAGCAGTGTTGCGGCGCCGATGAGCCAGGGTACGACCGCGCGGAACGTTCCCGGTGAGGCGCTGAGCAGGAGGACACAGCCAAGCGACGCGCCCAGCAGGCACGAAGGTAGCAGTGCACGTATGAGTTTCGTGTGGTCGCTGATCTGGTGGCGAAACCCCCGTATGCCGCCCACGTAGCTCGGCAGCACGCCGACCGACGTCGAGACATTGGCCTGCAGCGCCTGGATTCCCGTCGCCAGCAGGGTGGGGAAGGTGATGAAGGTTCCACCCCCGGCGATGCCGTTCGCGGCGCCGGCCCCGATGCCGGCGATTAGAAAGACAAGGAGTCGCCAGAAGAGCGGGAGGGCTGCGCCAAACATTGTTACTACTCTACGTAGGTGAAATCTTGGCGAACTCTTCGTGGTATGACATTTGGTGCCATGATTTTTCCTCTACGGTTAGCGACGTGTACCTCTTGAGCGGCGAACTGATTATCCCGAGGGACGCCCCGAATGACCTCATTCGAGCAGCGGGCGGGATTGTTCACCGTTTCGTGCCCGGGGGTCGCGTCGAGATCGCGTGCATCTACCGCGAAGCGCGCGGCGACTGGACGTTTCCCAAGGGCAAGCTCGACCCGGGCGAGACGTTCGAGCAGGCCGCGCTGCGTGAGGTCGTCGAAGAGACCAACATGCTCTGCGAAGTCGTCCGGTTCGTCGGCACCACGAACTACACGCACCGCAAGGGCAAGCCCAAGATCGTCGCCTACTACCTCATGACGGTGAGCGAAGGGGACTTCGAGCCCAACGCTGAAGTGGACGAACTGGTGTGGCTGCCCCTCGAGCAGGTGCGCGCCCATCTCACGTGGGACCGCGACCAGGAGCTCTTCGATCTCGTGCTGCAGTTGCCTGAGCTTCGCGCCCAGGCGTCCTAGCGAACCCGCTCCAGGAACTTCCTCGTCGCTACCTCGCGGGGATGATTGAAGATCTGATCGGGTGTGCCCTGCTCGACCAGCACGCCCTTCTCCAGGAAGACGATCTGCTGGGCGACGTCGCGGGCGAAATTCATCTCGTGGGTCGCAATCAGCATCGTCGTCCCGTTGTGCGCGAGATCGGTGAGCAGGTCGAGCACCTCGCCCACCAACGTGGGATCGAGCGCGCTCGTGACCTCGTCGAGCAGCAACAGCGACGGCTGCATGGCGAGCGAGCGGACGATCGCCACCCGCTGCTGCTGGCCGCCCGACAGCCGTTCGGGGTACTCGTCGGCGCGGTCGCGCAGGCCGATCCGGTCGAGGAGAGCGAGGGCCTCGTCATACGCGTCGGCGCGCTTGCGCTTCAGCGCGTACACGGGTCCGAGGAGGATGTTGTCGATCACGCTCAAGTGGGGGAAGAGGTTGAAAGACTGGAACACCATGCCGATGTGGCGGCGCACCAGATCCGGGTCGATTCGCTTGTCGCCGAGTGGCTGGCCGAAGAGCGAGATCGAGCCGCCGTCGATCGTCTCGAGCAGATTCGCGCAGCGCAGCAGCGTCGACTTGCCCGATCCCGAGGCGCCGATCAGGCACGCGACCTCGTGGCGGTGCAGCTTCAGCGAGACGCCGCGAAGAACCTCGTTGTCGGCGAAGCGCTTTACGACCCCGTCGAGTTCGAGGACCACCTCGCTCACGAGCTCGCCAATCTGCGAGCCCGGTCGCGGGCCATCAGCCGGTCCGTGTAGCGGGTCATGGGGATGGTGAGCGCGAGGAAGAACAACGCCGCGACGGTGAGGCCGCTCTCGTTGAACACGGTCGCCGAGAAGATCTGAGCTGCCCTGGTCACCTCGATGGCTCCGAGGATCGACACCAGTGCCGTGTCCTTTTGCAGCGAGATGAAGTCGTTGAGCAGCGGCGGTATGACCGTGCGGATCGCCTGGGGCAAGATGACCCGGCGCATCGTCGAGGTCTGGGTGAGTCCGAGCGAGCGGGCGGCGAGCAGTTGGCCGTGGGGCACCGAGAAGATCCCGGCGCGGATCACCTCGGAGACGTACGCGCTGTAGTTGAGGGTCAGGGCGATCACCCCGTAGACCGCGGGGGACTGATGCGAGAGGAACCCGAAGTTGAGGGTTGGCAGACCGTAGCCGACGATCATGACCACGAGCAGGGTCGGGACGCCCCGCAGGATATCGGTGTAGAGGGTCGCGAGGAGCCGGAAGGGCAGGAACACCGGCGACTGGCTGAAGCGGATCCAGGCGATCGAGATGCCCAGCGATAGGACCAGCACCTCGCTCACGAGGAACATCCACACGTTGGTGAAGATGCCGTCTCGAATCGCGAGCAGTCCTATCCGGGGGTTGCCGATCCACGCCACCCACATCTCGTGGGGATTGAAGAAGGCGTAGCGGACGGTCGCCCCGCCGGGGGTGACGAAGAGGACCGAGACAATCAGCCCGAAGACGATGGCGGTTGAAAGGCTGCTCGCGGCGATCCCGCGCTTGCCAACGAACAGTCGGCGCCTTCGTGGTGCGAAAAGATTGGGCGTCGCGTCCGACGAATCAACGTCGGTCTTGAGCTTCACGATTCCTATGGCTTGATCACGGGAACGCTGGTGTAGATGCCCAGCCACTTCTTCTGCAGCGACGCGAGGGTGCCGTTCGTCTTGAGGGCGTCGATGCCCGCGTTGATGCAGCCGACGATGGGATTGCTCTTGGTGAACAGGAGCCCGTAGTGCTCGCCGACGCTCGGGAACTGGCCGACCTGGGTCGCGACCAGCTTCTTCTTGGTGTTCACGATCTGGGACGACGCCATGTACTGGCCAGTCGGGGTGTCGATGACGATCGCGTCGATCTGGCCGGTCTGCAGCGCGAGCACGGCCTGGTCGAGGGTGTTGTAGACGCGCGCGGGCTTCGTGGGCTTGATGTAGTTGTTGATGTAGGCGAGGCCGGTGGTGCCGATCTGGTCGCCGTACAGGTAGCTCTTCAGTTGAGCGGGCGAGTGGTTCTTCACGATCTTGTCGGTCTTGAGCGCCACGACCGACTGCTGGACGTCGTAGTAGCTGGTCGAGAACGTCACGGCCTTGGCGCGCGGGGGCGTGTATGAGATTTCGTTGATGTCGAAGTCGAACGACTTGGGACCGGGCGCGTAACTCGAGTCGAAGGGTTCGGTGACCCACTTCACGTCGCTCTTGGAGACGCCGAGCACGTTGGCGAGCGCGTACACGACGACGGACTCGTAGCCCTTGCCGTTGGTCGGCTTGTTGTTGACGAACCACGGTGTGTAGACCGGGTTGTCAGTGGCGACGGTGAGCTTGCCCTTGGTGTATTCCTCTGAAGAGATGGAGGCCTTGCACGAGGCGAGCGACGGCGTCGAGGCGTTGGCAGCGACTCCCGTAGCTAGGGAGACGACTGTGAGCACAGAGGCACCCATGAGACCAGCAAGAGCGAGTCGGAGGTTACGCATGTGATTCCCTTCCAAGTGGATAGCCATTTTGGCATTTCCTAGTGTAACGCTAGGAAATAGCCGTAACTCTTCGCCAAAACTACTCATTTCGCTCAGCAGGGGGCTCGACCGAGGGTCTTTGGGCAGTCTGAGACGACCACCGGTCAAGGCACGCAAGTCCTTGGTGATGAACCGTCTCGGTCCCCAGCCAGGGGCACAGTCAACCGCTTGTCTCACCACCGGGACTCCTTCTGGGCGCCGCGCGCGAGAACTTGCTTGAGCGAATGAAAGAATTTCCCTCGGTAACTCGTGTTTACTAGGATAAATCTGCTGGGAGAGGTGGGTGAGTTNNCGGTTTAAACCACATTCCTGCTAAGAATGCGGCCTGCGAAAGTGGGCCCGAGGGTTCAAATCCCTCCCTCTCCGCCATCAACACCGAGCGCCCAGCGCTCGGTGTTGGCACGTAAAGAGGAGACGTTCTTGCGGTACTGGATCGAGACACTCGGGTGCCCAAAGAACCACGTGGACTCCGATAAATTGGCGGGACTCTTAGAGTCCCAGGGCTACGGCCCCGCGACCTCGGCGGAAGAGGCCGATCTCGTCGTCGCCAACACCTGCGCGTTCATTGAGGCCGCGCGCGAGGAGTCCATCGAGACGGTCCTCGAACTCGCCGAGCGCAAGCCGGGCGGCGCGCGACTCGTCGTCACCGGATGCATGGCCGAGCGCTACGGCGACGAGTTGTCCGCGGCGCTGCCCGAAGTCGACCTTGTCGCTGGATTCGGCGAGAGCCTGACCGAGTCGCTGTCGACACTGTCGACACCGGTGGCGCTGCGCAAGCGGCCGACGCCGGCGTTCGACCTCTTGAATCTGCCGCGACCAAAGACGACATCGCCGTGGGCGTACGTGAAGATCGCCGAGGGATGCGACCGGCGTTGCGGCTTCTGCGCCATCCCGACCTTCCGCGGTGATCAGCGTTCACGCTCCACCGAGGAGATCCTCGGTGAGGCCCGCGCGCTCGCCGAAGGTGGCGTCAAGGAGCTGGTGCTGATCGC
This sequence comes from Acidimicrobiaceae bacterium, assembly GCA_003132205.1. Lineage (GTDB taxonomy): Bacteria > Actinomycetota > Acidimicrobiia > Acidimicrobiales > RAAP-2 > RAAP-2. The sequence continues at coordinate 4,833 of PKWY01000044.1, read as the reverse complement.
CCAGGACCTCGCGAGCTGGGGCCACGACCGTCGCCGCGCGGGCCGCGGCGAGGCGGTCGAGGTGCTCGACGAGGGAGGCACGCAGCCGCTCATCGACCTCACCAGGACCCTGAGCCGTGAGATAGAGCGGGTCCGCCTGCTGTACCTCTACCCGTCGGGGCTGACGGGCGGACTCATCGAGACGATTCTCGAGACCGGCGTTCCATACTTCGACCTCTCGCTGCAGCACGCCTCGCGCTCAATGCTTCGCGCGATGCGTCGATGGGGCGACTCGGGCAGGTTCCTCGAGCGCATCGAGGCAATCCGTGCGGCTGATCCCAACGCGACCTTCAGGTCCTCGTTCATCCTGGGTTACCCGGGCGAGACCGAGGACGACCAGAGGGAGCTGTTGGAGTTCATCGAAGAGGCGCAACTCGACTGGGCCGGATTCTTCACCTTCTCGCGCGAAGAGGGCACGTTCGCCAACGACCTCGAGGGTCAGGTGGCGCACGAACTCGCGCTAGAGCGCCTGCGCGAGGTGAGTGAGTTGCAGGACTCCATCACGGCCCAGCGCCGCGATGCACTGGTCGGCACGCGACAGCGCCTGTTGATCGATTCCCCCGGAGTTGGACGTAGTGTCCGAGAATGCCCAGAGATTGACGGCATCGTGATGGTTGATGCGTCGCTCGACGTCGGAACAATGGTTGAATGTGAAATCGTGGCGAGCCACGGGACGGATCTGGAGGGGGTGCGCGTATGAGAACTGAAGAACGCACCTACGGCGAATCCGCGCTGCTCACCCCGGCGAATCTGATGACGGCGTTTCGCCTTCTCGTCGCACCTGTCTTCATCTACATGATCATCGTCGACCGCATCTCGTGGTGGACCTCGCTGGTGGGTTTCCTCGCGGCGGCTTCCGACTACTTCGACGGGATCGTCGCGCGCCGCCACGGCACCACGACGTCGGGAGCGTTCCTCGACCCGCTCGCCGACAAGGTGATCGTGCTCGGCGGCCTCTACGCGCTGATCATCTCGCGTACCCACGGGCTGAAGAGCTTCATCGTGCCCGCGATCATCATTACCCTTCGAGAGATCTGGATGAGCGTCTACCGCTCGAGGGCCGCGAAGCGCGGCATCTCGATTCCTGCGAGCAGGATCGCGAAGTGGAAGACCTTCGTCCAGGACTGGGCCATCGCCTTTTGCGTGCTGCCCGTCACCGCCCATCACCAGTGGATCGGCGTCGCCACGATCTGGGTCGCCGCGGTCATGACGGTCTATACCGGATGGCGCTACTACGTGGACGGCAAGAAGGTTCTCGCCAGTGCGGGTTGAAATAGTCGCGGTCGGAACGGAGTTGCTGCTCGGACAGATCCCCGACACCAACTCGCAGTGGCTCGGCGAGCAGCTCGCCGCCAACGGGATCGCATCGCACTTCCACCAGCACGTCGGCGACAACCACGAGAGAATTGTGCTGGCTTTTCGAACTGCGCTCGCGCGAAGCGACGCGGTCATTGTCTGCGGCGGGCTCGGACCGACCCAGGATGACATCACGCGCGCGGCGCTCGCCGAGGTGATGAACGTTCCGCTCGAACGCCACGAGGAGATTGTGGAGAGTATCCGCAGGATGTTCGAAAGCCGGGGCCGCACCATGCCCGACAACAACCTGCTCCAGGCCGACGTTCCCCGCGGAGCCTCCATCATCGTCCAGACCAGGGGAACCGCTCCGGGACTCATCTGCCCCGTGGGCCTGAAAGTCGTCTACGCGGTGCCGGGCGTTCCCTATGAGATGACGGACATGTTCGAGCGCGCGATATTGCCCGACCTGCTGGCGCGCGAACGCGCCGGTGGAACGACGTCGGTCATCACCAGTCGGGTGCTTCGCACGTGGGGAGCGAGCGAATCGGCCCTCGCCGAGGCGATCGGCGAGCGATTCGAGGCCTTGAGCGACGATGGCCGCGTGACGATCGCCTTCCTCGCCTCGGGCATCGAGGGAATCAAGGTCCGCATCACGGCACGCGGCGACGATGCCGAGCACGCCCGGTTGCTGCTCGAGGACGAGGAGCTTCTCGTGCGAAGGCTCATCAGCGAGCGGCTCGGCGACATTCTCTTCGGTGTCGACGAGGAAACCATGGAGGACGCGATCGCGACGCGGCTGCTCGAGCGGGGCCTGACCCTGGGTGTCGCCGAATCGGTGACCGGCGGGCTCATCGCGAGCCGCCTCGTCAACATCGCCGGCGCTTCGAAGTGGTTTCGCGGTGGGATCGTGAGTTACGCCTCCGAGGTGAAGTTCGATCTCCTAGGCGTGGCGCCCGGACCGGTCGTGAGCGGCGACGCCGCCAAGGCCATGGCCACGGGGGTTCGCCGGGTGCTCGGTTCGGACATTGGACTCAGCGTCACCGGCGTGGCGGGACCCGAGGAGCAGGACGGCCAACCCGCTGGCACGGTCTTCGTGGGAATCGCTATCGGCGATGACGTGGAAGAGGTGGCGCTGCGCCTGCCGGGAGACCGGCCGAGGATCCGCAGCTACAGCGCCATCAGCGCGCTCGACGCTCTTCGTCGGGCCCTCGACAGACTGGGATAGTCCTCCCCACTCACGTAGTCTCGATTCAGGGCCACGAGGGGGTAGCGATGTCGTCACTGGAGATCCGAGTGGATCCGTCGTCACTGGGATTCGATCCCCAGCGACTCGAGAGGATTCAGACGCACTTCGACCAGTACGTCGCCGATCGGCGCCTCGCGGGATGGCTCGTGACGGTGTCGCGCGGGGGCGAGCTCGCCTGGACCGGTAAGGCCGGACACCGCAACCGCGAGAAGGACCTCGAAGTGACCGACGACACCATATGGCGCATGTACTCCATGACCAAGCCGGTCACGTCGATCGCCACGATGATGCTCTACGAGCAAGGCCTCTTCGACCTCAACGATGACGCGGGAAAATGGATTGAGGAGTTGCGAAACCCGCGGGTGTACGACTCGGGTCCCCCGATTTCCCCCAAGACCGTGCCCGCAACCGAGCCGGTTCGAATCCACCACCTGCTGTCGCACACGAGCGGACTGACCTACGGCTTCCAGAACACGCACCCGGTCGACGCGATCTACCGAGCCAAGGGCTACGAATGGGGATACCCGAAGGGCGCCAACCTCGAGCAGCTCGTCCACGACGCGTGCACGAGCCCGTTGGTCTTCCAACCCGGAAGCGCCTGGAACTACTCGGTGGCGACCGACGTGCTCGGGCGACTGGTCGAGATCTGGAGCGGGCAGTCCCTCGATGTCTTCTTTCGAGAGCGAATCCTTGGTCCACTGGGCATGAACGAGACGGACTGGGAGTGTTCCGAGGAGAACCGTGACCGCCTCTCGATGCTGTACACGCCGCACAAGGGCGACTCGATCGCAAATGACATTTGGGCCGAGAGCGCGATGCACCCACCGCAACTGTTGAGCGGCGGTGGAGGGCTGCTTTCCACCGCGCACGACTACAACCGATTCATGAAGATGCTGCTCGGCGGCGGCGAACTCGATGGCGTTCGTTTGGTGTCGAGCCGCACGCTCGAGCTGATGACGGAGAACCACCTCCCGGGAGACGTCGACCTCGAGGAGTACGCGACCGGCTTGTTCGCCGAGACGGACTTCGCCGGCATTGGTTTCGGACTCGGCTTTTCGGTGGTGACTGACCGGGTGGCGAACAAGAGCCTCACCTCCGAGGGGAGCTTCGCGTGGGGTGGCGCGGCGTCGACGGCCTTCTGGGTCGATCCAGTTGAGGACCTGACCGTCGGTTTCTTCACGCAGTTGCTACCGAGCAGCACTTATCCGATCCGTCGGGAACTGCAGCGCCTGGTGTACCAGGCATTGTCGGACTAGTTCCATTTGCGCGACGAGGGGTACCGGTCCCAATTCGGTGCGCGCCAGTACTCGGGGGATCAGCCTCGTCCTTGGCCGCCGCTGGCGCTCACCGCGTCCGCGGACATCGCCTCTAGCTGGAATGCGGTTCGTCCGTCGGTGGCGCCTCATGCTCGGCCAACCACTTCGCATGATCGGGATTCTTGGGGTCCAAGAGGTCGTCAGATGAGTCGTGCGCGTCACCCTTGGCGGTTATTTGCGCTGTGATCTCTTGGTCGGTGGGGATGCGCTTGACTCTGACGTTACGGAAGAGCCCGAATGAATTTGCTATCGGAACGCGGACAACATCGAAGCGCTTGTGCTTCGCCGCAATTGCGGTCAGGACCGTAGCAACAACGATGGCGACTACGAGGATGATGACGAGCAACATCGTGCTGACCCCCAAGGTTCGCACCCAACAGTACGGCCCGGGCAACGGGAGGAGAAGTGTGACCTGGCGATTGAATGAACGGACCAGCTACCACTCCGTCCAGGCGCCCCACCGTAACGGACAACCCGCTTCATTCAGAATCCCACAATTCGCTCCATTTGGGACTAATCATTAGAAGACGGTCAGTAATTCCACATTACGAACATTTGTTCGTATATCCTGAATGAGAGGTGGAGACCGACCTATGTCACACGAGGCACATAGCGTGCCAGCGATGACAAAGAATAAGGAGACAGCAATGGCAACTGACGATCGCGCAAAGGCCCTCGAAGCTGCCCTCGGGCAGATCGAGAAGCAGTTCGGCAAGGGATCGATCATGCGCATGGGTGAGAACATGCACATGAACATCGAGTCGATCCCGACCGGCGCCCTCGCCCTCGACATGGCCCTAGGAATCGGTGGTCTTCCACGAGGTCGCATCGTCGAGTTGTACGGTCCCGAGTCTTCGGGCAAGTCGACGCTCGCCATGCACGTGGTCGCCGAAGCGCAGCGTAACGGCGGCGTGTGCGCCTACATCGACGCCGAGC
>PKWY01000039.1 GCA_003132205.1 Acidimicrobiaceae bacterium | reverse complement strand
TTGGGAATACCACTTCGTGACCGAGACGCTCGAGGACCTTTACGACCGCTTTCGGCGTCTCCGGGAAAAGTCCGTCATTCACGCACGTGATAAACAGGGCGACTTTCACTTTGGGAGCTCCGTCGACGCGGGAATTCGGTGGCCGTGAGTGAGGCTCGATCGGCGCCACCCATCAGATCCGACACCACACGCGATACACGATCGAGCGAGTAATGCCGAGCACGCTGGGAATTCGTTGGGGCTCATCCGCATAGCGCCAGCAATCGACACGTGGTCGCGACCGCTCGTTCCAAGTTCATCGGCCCCTCGGCGAGGGCTTTTGCGAGGTCACTGGCCCCTTGGACGATAGGAACCAGCGCGGTGAATCCCAGAGGGTAGAGCACGTCGGCACCGTCCCCAATACGACCGGCGAACGCGATGACCGGCACCCCGTGTCGCGCAGAGACCTCGGCCACGCCAAGGAGAGTTTTTCCGCTGGCGGTCTGTGCGTCGACACTCCCCTCTCCAGTGAAAACGTAGTCGGCGCCCGCGATCTTGTCGGCGAAGTGGGTTGCCGACATCACCACGTCAACGCCGCGGTGCATCTGGGCGTTGAAGAACGCGAGGAACGCCGCCCCGAGTCCGCCGGCCGCGCCCGAACCGGGAACCATCGCGACGTCTCGACCGGTGGTGGAGGTGATGACGTGAGCCCACGTTGAAAGAGCGAGATCGAGTTCAGCGACGGTCGCATCATCGGCTCCTTTTTGCGGTCCGAAGACGGCGCTCGCTCCGTTTGCTCCGAGGAGCGGGTTCGTCACGTCACTGGCGATCTGGAACTGCGCAGTGGCGAGGCGCGGTTCGAACATGGAGAGGTCGATTCGATCAAGACGTGAGAGAGCGGCGCCGCCCATCGGCAAGTCCTTCCCGCGGCGGTCGAGCAGTCGCGCACCGAGGGCCTGCAGCATCCCGGCCCCGCCGTCGTTTGTCGCCGAACTTCCGAGTCCCACAACAAAGTGGCGAGCGCCGCGATTGAGCGCGTCAATAATGAGTTCACCGACGCCGAAGGTGCTCGTCGCGCCAGGATCACGATCGGCCTCGGCGATGAGGTCGAACCCCGCCGCAGACGCGATCTCGATGATCGCAAGTTCTTCTTCCAGTACCATCCCGTAGCGAGCCCGCACGGGGCGGCCGAGGCCGTCGTGCACTTGCGCCACGACGTGCTCACCGCCCGTCGCTTCGACGAGCGCGTCCACAGTTCCTTCACCGCCGTCCGCCATCGGTACTGCAATGCACTGCGCGTCCGCGAAGACGGCGCAAATGCCTCGTTTCATGGCGGCCACAGCGACCGGTGCGCTCATCGACTCTTTAAAGGAATCGGGCGCCAGGACGAATCTCATGCGATGCGATTTCATGCGGAAGGATCCAATTCTGCGGGCGTAGCGGGAACACTCGCGCCCCAACACTGGCGCGATCCGATGTGATTAATGCGGTGATGAGTTTTCTTCACTACGACCGGTCAGTGCCGAAAGGCCTTTGGGGAGACGGCGACCTTTCGGCACTGACCAGAGTATGGAAGCTGCCGCTACTTACTTCACCTTCTCGACGCTGCTCGCTCCGAGTTGTTGAGAAACGAGCGACGATATCGTCGACAGCGCAGCCGCCACAGTTTCCGAGTTCGGATTTTGAGCAAAGTCGCCCGTCACGGTGTTGAGTGCGCGCGCGTACACCGGGAAGTTCGTGCTGTTCGGCAGCGAAATGCCCTCGGCCGCGTACTGGCTGAACTGCAGCTGGTACAACGACGACTGTACGAATGCGGGCAGCTTGCCAACGCTCGTGTCCGGCGGAACGAAACCCGCTCCGATGGCAGTGCTGAGCTGGTTGGACGGTGACTCAGCGAGCGTGATGAACTTCCACGCCGCAGCCTTATTCGGGCACGCGTTGGTGACCGCATNNGCCTGACCGTTTTCCGTCGGGATCGGGGCGATGCCTACATCTTTGGACGCCGCAGGCCACGGTGCGCCTGAACCTTTCAGCCAGTCACCCGTGTACCAGTTGGAACCGAGTGAGATGGCGAGCTTGCCCTCTTGCAGAAGCTGCGGTGGGTTGCCTACCGAGTCGGCCGGGAAGAGCTCTGAAGTTGGAGCTCCGAGCCCATCCTTGAAGACTGTCTGGTAGAACTTCAACGCTGCGGTCAGACCGGGGCTGTCAACGACCCACTTGCCAGTCTTGGTGTCGTACATGGTCGGATTCGTCGAACCATAGATAAGGTTCCCAATACCCTGCAAAATGTTCGTCGGGCCCGCACCGACACCAGCACCGATCCACAATGCATACACTTTGGGCTCGGCCTTATGCACCTTCTTAGCAACCGCAATGACGTNNTTGCCAGCATCACCTTGTTGTAGACGAGGCCCGAGTCATTGTTGCCAACGTTGACTGCGTAGACCTTGCCACCGATGGTGCTCATCGCCTGGACGCCTTTTGGCATGCCCGTCCAGAACGCCGGCGCCGATGAACCTGAGAGGTAGCTGTTCAGCGGAGCAAGATAGCCCGAACCGGCGAACTGACCGACGTACGTCGTGGGCAGTTGAATGACACACGGGGTTTGTG
>PKWY01000001.1 GCA_003132205.1 Acidimicrobiaceae bacterium | reverse complement strand
CAAGACCGAACTTTTGGGCGATAATTTCCTTTAGCAACGCCTTTAGCAACGCCGGCGGTTACGTGCGGTCGCGCCTGAACGCCGGCGAACTAAAACCCCAATATTGCAACCAAATACGGTCACCAACGAACGTCAGCGAACTGAAATCGACCGCATGGCATGCAAGGGCGCCCAGCCTTTGGAATCAATCCTCACATCGCACCGTATCCCTCGTCGACACTTACGGTCGGAGCTGGCAAGAGAGCACTTCTCTTCACGCACCAAGAAGTGATGATTTCGCCAACTCCAACAGCTCCAAGGAAGACGACCAGGAGTGGACCGGTGTAGCCCCAGACGATCGGGGAGCCGGGCGTCCAGAGGAAAAGGACCAGGGAGGAGAGGAGCCCGCCAGTGGAGAGAACCACGCAGGTCCATAGCCCGATGCGCCCCCCGGGAATCCGAAAAGGCCGCTCAAGGATTGGATCGAACTGGCGCAAACGCACGATGGCCGGATACATCAGCAGGCGGGGCAAGATCGTCACCGCGGAAGCGGCGGCGAACAGCGCGTAGAAGAGGTTGTTCTCGGTCTTTAGGAAGATGCCGGCAAAGAGCAGCACGCCGGTCGTAACGATGCCCATCAGCACCGTGGCCCCCGCAGGTGCGCCCGACGAATTCTCCCTCATGAAGATCCCGGGGAGTTCACCGTTGCGAGCGGCCTCCGCCGCCATGCGATTCGTGCCGAGCGACCACGGAAGAATCGCGGTAAAGATTGTGCCGATCAGGATGATTCCCAGTATCCATGGGATGATGAAGCTCACGCCGCCAAAGATCGACCGGTACATGACGACCATGCCCGTCGTGAGCCCGAGCACCTTGAGCGGGATCACCAGCAAGAGCCCGACGATCGCGAGCAGTTGGACCACCGACAACGTCACGCCGGTCACCGGGACCGCCCACAGCATGTCCTTCTTGGGGTTCTTACTCTCACCGGCCAGTGACGAGATGAGCTCCATGCCGAGGAACGACGACACGATGGTCGGAAGGTAGACCTTGGCGGAGCCGAAGTTCGGCAGCATCGCGCGAACCGAAAAATGGTTGGCGGCAACTCCGCGATGAAAGTAGAGCACGAAGGAACCGACGATTGTGACGATCAGGAGCAGCGCCACGGCGGCGGCGCTGACATCGGTAATCCGCTTTCCGACCTTCAGATTCATGAGGCTGATCGCCACGGTGAGCCACACGAGGACGATGCAGACCAGGGACTGCTGGAAGAGCGTGGCGCTCGACCAGCCGAGGGCGACGATTCCCCCGGTGCACAGTAAGTATCCCGACGGCAACCACAGCGCCACGTTCACCCAGTACCAGTAGCTCGTGCGCGCCGCCATGCGCCGGCCGAATGCCCGATGCACCCAGTCGTAGATCCCGCCTTGATAGGGGTAGGCCGTCGACAGCTCGAGAATGATCAGCGAACTGGGCAGTAGGAAAAGCACGCACCCGAGGACCCACCACCCGACCACCGATACCCCCATGGCCGCGAAGTACGTGACGGTGGCGCCGACCATCGTCAAGAAGATGAAGGACACGAGGTCTTGACGACCAAGCACTCTCCGTCGGGACGGATGAGTCAGTCCCTCGTTGAGAACGCTCGATGGCTCTTCGGTAGTACTGCTCATCGCGCTACACCCTGACCGAAAATCCGACGTTGCGATTGAACGGCGACAACCCATCCACCGGCCGGGATGAGATCGACGCGTTCCGAATGTCCCGGTTCAGCGTTTGACGAGAGCCTGTCCGAAGCCATCACGACCCGTCTGAGGAAGTGGCTTTCACATCCGCCGGCTCTATGGACGCCTCGAAGGCTGGGGTGACCGTGCCACGGGATTCAATCTTTCGCAGGGACCAGTAGACCACGGCCCCGACGACGAAGCCAACGTAGAACGAGATGTCGGCGCCGTCCATTGCCTTGGAAATTGGTCCGACCACGAGAGAGGTATCCATGAACGGAATCATGGCGCAGAATCCAACGACCAGCGCAACCAGGGCCGACCATCCCTGGACCAGTCGGCGAAAGTCCATGAGGTGCAGAAGTCGCTCGTGGGTGAGCGACTTACGCACGTAGAGCCAGTCGATCACGAGGACTGCACAGAACGGGGCGATCCAGTAAGAAGCGAAGAGAAGGATGTTCTCGAATCGTCCTGATGTATCACCTTGATGCAGCCAAAGAATCAGGAAGAACGCCAGAATCGTTGAATAGAGCGCGGTCCAGTTTCGCTTGATCCGTATTCCGCCCGCCTGGATGGCGAGTGAGCCGGAGTAGTCGTTCATTGCGTTGCTGACGACGGCTCCGAACACAATTGCGAGAAGGGCCAGGACTCCGAGGAAACCGCCACCCAACAGCTTCTGCACGCCGGCCGCTGTCTGGTTGGTTAGCCACTTTGCTCCCGCTAGTCCGATGGTGTACATCCAGATGTAGGAAATCGCAAGTCCCCCGAGGGTCCAAAGGAAGATCGGAACAGAAGGTGTGTCTTTCTTCTGGTAACGCGAGTAGTCGGCTGCGTAACTAGCCCAGCTGAAGCTACCGCTGAAGGCGATGGTTGACATCAGAACGAACATTGCCACTGCGAGATTCCCGTGCACTGTGCCGTGCATGGGGAGGTTCCCCTTGTCGAGAATTTTCCACGAAAGAATAACGTAGAGCACACCTAGGACGAGGCTTCCCCATTTCTGCGCCTGGTGGATGACTTCGTAGCCGAGAAAGCCAATGGCACCCTCGAGAGCGAGAACGATGAGGACACCGACAAAGAACGGGACACGGAAGAAGAGCTGTGCGGCTTCACCTCCAAACAGGCCCACCAGCCCGTCCCAGGCGACGGAACTGAGCCACTGCACCGCAGCGGGGACTGAAATGGTCTTGCCAAATGGCAGGCGAGCCAGCGGCAGCTGGCCCATCCCGGTCTTGGGACCCCAGAGCGTCAGGTACGCAACCGGAAGCGCCCCAAGGATGATGCCGATCACGATCGCAAAGAAACCGGACCAGAATCCGAGGCCCAACGTGATCGCCAGCGTTCCGACGAATACTCCGGAGAGTTGCATGTTCGGGGCGAACCACACTGTGAAATTACGCCACGAAGCGCCATAGCGCGCATCTTCCGGGATGGGAGCCATCCCCTGAGACTCCGCTGCCCACTCGCCGTCGCGAGTCGGCCTCGAACCTTCGAATACGCTCTCTGACATCAGACCTTCAGGATAACCGCAGTGTAAAAACATGGAGAATTCGTAGTGAATCGTAGAACTTAGGTGAGGATGCTACTGGCCCTGAAAATAGTGCCTGGAGTTGGACTGCCCACGCCTCTCGCCCTTTTCAACGGCTGCCTGGGTGAATCTGCAGACTTGCATTCGGCTGACTTACTAGGTTTGCGGCGGCAGCGCTTCTTCAACTTACCTGGCTCGCGACCACGTCCAAGTCGATGACCGTGTCAATCCTTGGTTGTACTCGGAGTATGGATCAACTTCTTGTTCACGAACTCTTCGATGCCGTAGGGACCGAGCTCGCGACCCACGCCGGATCGCTTCGTGCCACCGAAGGGCAACTCGGCGCCGCCGCCCTCGGGCGCGTTGATCCACACCATGCCGGTGTCGAGGCGGTCGGCCACGTCGAGCGCCAATTCCTCGTTGGCGCTGTAGACACTCGCGCCGAGGCCGTAGGGCGTGTCGTTCGCTAGGGCCACGGCTTCGTCGGCGTTAGCGACACGGTAAACCACTGCGACTGGTCCAAAAAGTTCCTCGCGGAACGCGCGCATCTCGGGTACTACGTCAGTGAGCACACTCGGTTCGAAGAACGCACCCGGTCCGCTCACCCGACGTCCGCCGGTCCGCACGGTCGCGCCCTTGCTGACGGCGTCTTCAACTTGCTCTTGCAAGTTCCGCGCGGCCTGCTCGGAAGACAGTGGGCCGTACGAGGTGTCCGGGTGAGTCGGGTCACCGGTCTTGCAGGACGCCATCGCGGCGGTGAACTGTTCGACGAACTCGTCGTAGATGGCGTCGGCAACGATGAAGCGCTTTGATGCGTTACAGGCCTGACCGCCATTCTCCATACGCGCGCCGACCGCCTCACCAACTACTTTTGCTAGATCGTCAGTGTCGAGGACAATGAACGGATCTGACCCACCGAGCTCGAGGACGACCTTCTTCAAGTTCTTTCCCGCGATGGCCGCGACGGCCGTTCCGGCGCGTTCACTTCCGGTCACGGACACGCCACAAATACGAGGGTCGGCGATAATCTCGGCGACTTGTTCGTTCGTGGCGAAGACATTGATGTACACATCGGCGGGAAGTCCAGCGTCGTGAAAGATCCGCTCCATCGCGAGCGCCGACTCGGGACACTGTGGCGCGTGCTTGAGCAAGATGGTGTTACCAATCATGATGTTGGGTGCAGCGAACCGAGCAACCTGGTAGTACGGGTAGTTCCACGGCATGATGCCCAGTAGCGCGCCGACTGGAGCTTTGCGAACCCACGCGGTGCCGCCGGTGTTGGATGCGAGGGGTGCGTCGGCCAGCAGGGCCGGCCCCTGGTCGGCGTAGTACCGGTAAATATCGACCACAAAACTAATTTCGCCCAGTGCTTCGGCGGTCGTCTTACCCATTTCGCGCGTGATGACTGCGGCGAGCGCGTCGGCCCGGTCACGATAGAGATCAGCCACTCGATGCAATACCTTCGCGCGTTCCGTCTTCGCCGTTGTGCGCCATGATTGGTAGCTCTCGTGAGCTCGAGCGAGGACGTCGGCAATCGTGGCGTCTGTCGCAGTCGGGTATTCACTCACGGTCTCGCCGGTGGCGGGATTGACGACTTGGTACAGGCTCATGGTGAAACTCCTCTTTCAATTGTGGCAGGGGGTCAGTAACCCTCATACCCGCCGACGCTATAGCAATCGATCTACTTACTTCACGACACCGTGGACGTCACGTCCACGTACTCAGGAGCATGGTGGCGCCGCTCCTCAGTTCAGTGTAACGACGTCAATCGAGCCGGGTCCCCTCGTCATGAAGGGCTTCAGACTAGCGCCGGCGATTTCGTTGCGAGAGGCGTTTCGGAATCTCCACAGGCCTCATTGTAGGCCTCATATTTCTGCAACACCACGAAACCAAACCGACAAGCGGCAACACCGTTTCCTTTCAAACACAGGGAATTCTCGACCAGACCGACATACAACAACCATGCGCAAGTTCCTTTTAATCCTCAGGCGCTGGGATCGAGACCCAGGCGGCCCACCAGTAGTACCAACGACTTTGGGAAGTTCTCACGAATTCGTGCCGCTCAAATCCCACATTCTGTCCTTCCGAGGAGCGAGAAACGCAATTGGAACTGGCCAAGCGTGCTTGCCTCTCGTCGACCGTTCGAAGTCATTGCGGATCGGCGAGAAGCATGGAGTTGACCTCGACACGGAGCGGTCATCTCAAATGACCTTCCCTCCACCTTTCCCGTCGCGACTCAGGTAGTTCTTTGACAAAGCAAGTGGACCAGTTCTGGGTGGGCTGGACACGTGCGTTTACCTCAATGCCCCGTTTCGCATCTCGACTGATTCATACATAACGTCAAATACCAGATTCGGATATCCACGGCCGTTCTTGGGAAGGTCTGCCAAAGAGGCGACGTCGCCGACGATGATGCCCTCTTCGCCCAAGAAGAATCCGTCACTATCAATTGCATCCAGAGAATCAAGGCGGGACTTCACTTGCTCATCAAGATCCAGAAGTCTTATGAAAGCTTTCCGCATTACTCTGAACATTTCACGAGAGGTGGCTTAAGTTAAGCGCATTGCAATCAAGCAGTGTGAAACAAGCTCACTCCGACTCGAACCCCCACGGCCAAGCATCCCGCGAGCTGGTCTTCCGGGTGACAACACGACTACTGGCCCTCTGATTCCGGGAGAACTGCACGCCCTATCGAAGCGGATAGTGGCTGGTAAACGCTCGCGATGTCGATTGAGCACTCGCCACGGGAGCCGCAAGTAGCGCGCGAGCGACTCCGCGAAGCGCCTCGGGCAGTTTACCAAGACCTCCAGCCGTGAGCAGTCAGGTTTGTAGACTCGGTGGCATGACCACGTACGCTCGCAAGCCGAGCGATCGCAACCAGTTCGCGGGTTGTCTCGCCCGAGGCTTCCTCCGCGGTCCGGATATACGTGCTCTGGAGCCTCGTGGCTGAGATTCAATTCGACAAAGCGACCCTGACCTATCCGGGAAACGAGCGACCAGCAATCGATCACCTAGAACTCACCATCGCGGACGGCGAGTTCCTCGTGCTCGTCGGACCGTCTGGATGCGGGAAGACGACCGCCTTGCGGATTCTGGCCGGGCTTGAGGATGTCGACAGTGGTCGTGTCTATATCGGTGGCAAGGATGTGACCGATCTGCCGCCGAAGGAACGCAACATCGCGATGGTCTTCCAGAACTACGCGCTCTACCCGCACTTGACTGTTGCGCGGAACATGGGGTTCGCTCTCGAGATCGCCCACGTTCCAAAAGCGGAGATCCGCCAGCGCGTCGAAGAAGCGGCACGAACGCTCGATCTCACAGAGTTTCTCAGCCGAAAGCCAAACGCACTCTCAGGGGGCCAGCGACAGCGCGTTGCAATGGGTCGAGCCATCGTCCGGAATCCCCTTGCCTTCCTCATGGACGAGCCGCTGTCGAATCTCGACGCGAAACTACGTGTCCAGACGCGCTCGCAAATCGCAGAGCTCCAGCACCGCTTAGCCGTCACGACTCTCTACGTGACCCATGACCAGGTCGAGGCGATGACCATGGGGGACCGCGTCGCTGTCCTTCGCGACGGCGTCCTCCAACAGATCGACGTGCCGAAGGCCATCTATGAGAGGCCCGTCAACGAATTTGTCGCTGGCTTCGTTGGATCTCCGCCGATGAACTTGATCGAGGTTCGCCTCACCAGCGACACGTCCGCCGCACTCGGCGAATACGAACTCCAGCTGCCGTTCGCGATTAGGGCGACCTCGGCCGGATCACAGAAGCTCATCATTGGGATCCGTCCAGGGCAATGGCGAACTGTAGAACCCGGGCAGGGCCTCACAATTCACGTCCTCGTTGTCGAGGAACTCGGATCGGATGCCTACATCCATGGCACAGCCGATATCGACGGGCACCATGTGCCTCTGGTCATCCAGCATCGCGAAGGTCCGATCCCCGAGAAGGGCTCCGTCCTCCACCTCGCGCCTATCGAGACCGAGCTGCATCTCTTCGCGCCCGACAGCGGCGAGCGGCTAGAACCGACCTGATCTCGGCAAGGCATATATCCGCTTCGCCACGGTGAAGCTGGCGGAAGTCGTTTGACACCTACTTCACGCTTCCAGCGATGATCCCTTGGATTATCCAGCGGTTGAGCACGAAGACGAGCACTGCGGGTATCGCAATCGCGACGACCGCAGCTGCATTGATGATCGTGAAGGGGACGACGTGAC